>NZ_CP096490.1:4845000-5423354 GCF_056738645.1 Bacillus sp. PK3-067
CCAATATTGCAACGGCACACACCATATTAATAACAGCTGATAAAGAAAAAAACGAAAGCTTAGCGGATACACAGTCCATTTTAAATATTTTAACTGCAAAAGGGCTCAACCCAAACATTCACTGCATCGCTGAACTTCTTACTTCTGAACAAATACAAAATGCAACGAGAGCTGGCGTGTCAGAAATTATAGAAGGAAATAAATTAACGAGCTATGTATTTACCGCTTCTCTTTTATTCCCTTCCATTTCAGGTGTACTATTTTCACTTTACGACGAAATCTCTGATAATAAATTACAACTGATGGAGCTTCCATCGTCCTGCACCGGACAAACTTTTGCCAATTGTAGCTATACTCTTTTAAAGCAAAACATTCTCTTACTAGGTATAAAGCGCGACGAACAATATATGATTAATCCAGTTCATTCCTTTGTTCTCATTGAAAGCGACATACTCATTGTTATTCACCATTAGTAAAATGACGCTCTAATTCTTGCATGAGCACTTTCCCAATATTGATATATTTTCTTTTCACATCTCCATCTGGATCTTTCGGCTCAGCAAATTGATCCATTCCACTCGTTCCAGCTGTTAAAGTATTCACATTATCATCTAGTTCGTCTTGATATACGTGCGAAAGAATATACGGCGTTCCAAGACGAACTATTACGCCTGGTACATCTAGTTCTCCATCAATGGCTGTAAATGGAACTCGTAAAAATTGATACCCATCTTCTTCATCAATTTTGTAATCGAAGCATCCTTTATCATAATCCCAATTACCACCAATGCTATATCCAAGTGGTTTCATAATCTCTTCTAACTTATATAACGCATATGTACGTCCTTCTAAATTTGATTGAATCGGAATCAAGCCCATCCCTCCTAGACTTTTCCTTTAGCATACCCACTTTAGTTTGAATATACTGATGGACTTTTCGATAAAATAATAAAAAGCGACCGGAATCCGGTCGCTTTTTATTATTTTAAACGCTCTTCTAATTCTGCTTTTAATTCTTCAAATCCTGGTTTACCAAGTAAAGCAAACATGTTTTTCTTGTATGCTTCTACTCCAGGTTGGTCAAATGGATTCACGCCTAATAAGTAGCCGCTCATCGCACATGCTTTTTCGAAGAAGTATACAAGGTAACCGAATGTGTACTCATTTAATTCAGGAATATTTACGATTAAGTTTGGTACTCCCCCGTCGCTATGTGCAAGTAATGTACCTTCGTATGCTTTTGTGTTTACGAAGTCTACAGTTTCACCAGCAAGGTAGTTTAATCCGTCTAAATCGTTTTCTTCTGATTCGATTGTTAGTTCATGTGTAGATTTTCCTACTTTAAGAACTGTTTCAAATAAGTCACGACGCCCTTCTTGAACGTATTGACCTAATGAGTGTAAATCAGTTGAGAAGTTTGCTGAAGATGGGAAAATACCTTTTTGATCTTTTCCTTCACTTTCACCAAATAACTGTTTCCACCACTCAGCGAAGTATTGAAGTGCTGGCTCATAGTTAACAAGCATTTCAATTGTTTTTCCTTTATTGTATAAAGCGTTACGAACTACTGCGTATTGGTAAGCTGGATTTTCTTCTAGTTCTGATGTTCCGAAGTCATCATGACCAGCAGCTGCACCTTTCATCATCTCTTCAATATTTAAGCCACTTACTGCGATTGGTAATAAACCAACTGGCGTTAATACAGAGAAACGACCTCCAACATCATCTGGAATAACAAATGTTTCATAACCTTCGTTATCAGCTAATGTTTTTAATGCACCACGCGCTTTATCTGTAGTTGCATAAATACGTTTGCGCGCTTCTTCTTTTCCATACTTTTCTTCTAATAACTTACGGAAGATACGGAATGCTAGTGCTGGCTCTGTTGTTGTACCTGATTTGGAAATAACGTTAATAGAGAAGTCTTTACCTTCTAATACGTCCATTAAATCTTTCATGTAAGTGGAGCTAATGTTTTGTCCAACAAATAGCACTTGTGGAGTTTTACGTTGTTCTTTAGAAAGCGTGTTGTAGAAAGAATGGTTTAACATTTCGATTGCTGCGCGTGCTCCTAGGTAAGAACCACCAATACCTACAACAAGTAAAATGTCAGAGTCATTTTTAATTTTTTCTGCGCATTTTTGAATGCGAGCGAATTCTTCTTTGTCATATTGAAGCGGAAGGTCTACCCACCCAAGGAAATCGTTCCCAGCTCCAGTTTTTTCGTGGATTGCGTGATGTGTTACTTTCACTGCATCACGTAAATAAGTGATTTCATGTTCACCGATGAAGGATAACGCTTTAGAATAGTCGAACGTTACATGTGTACTCATCTTTTTCCCTCCAATTATGGATATGTATTTCTGTATTCACTTTAGCGAAACTGAAGTTGTAAATCAAGCGATTAGGCAATTGTAAACGTAACCAATATATATTTTTTAGAAAAAGTTCATTTTTTGCATAAAAATTCGCATTTTTCGGTATAGATGTATATACATCCTCTTTCGAACATTTTTTATGTATAAAAACAACATAACTACCCCATTCTATAAAAGAGTTAATTAACTCATCGCTTGCTCATGCTTCACAATTAAGGGGGGCTTTTTCATGAGTACTTTGCAACGTATCGCATTAGTCTTTACTGTAATTGGCGCTGTGAACTGGGGACTAATCGGATTTTTCCAGTTTGACTTAGTAGCAGCCATTTTCGGCGGACAAAATTCAGCTCTTGCACGTATTATTTACGGCATCGTTGGTATATCTGGGCTTATCAACCTTGGTTTACTGTTTAAACCATCTGAAAATCTTGGTACGCACCCAGAAACAAACGAAATTCGATAATCAGTATGTCCTTTCACCTCCGACATACGAATATGATTGCATGCAATCATATTTGCAAATATATATCATAAGATAAAGTAAAAGAGGAACGCTCATATGCGTTCCTCTTTTACTTTGTTAACTCGGACTCTTCAATCCATTCTGCCAACTTTTCTCGCAGCGTATTAAATCCGTTTTCAGATGGGTTTGGTATAAGAATCCTTCCTTGTTTTCTTTTCGCCGCTTTTAACGATAAACTCATTTTTCTGTGCTCTTCATCAATTGAAAGTACCTTTACTTCTACTGTATCGCCGACCTTTAAAAAGTCATGAATATCCTTTACATATCCATTTGTAATTTCAGATATATGCACAAGTCCTTGTGTTTCTGCATCTAACGCTACAAACGCACCGTAATCTTGAATTCCAGTCACTTTCCCTGTTACAACCACTCCTGTTGTATATTGTTCTGACATATGAAACACTCCCATACGTTTACCATTCTCTCTACAATTATAGAGAGCAAAGCAGATATATTTATTTTAAATATCCGATTGGTTAGTACGCATTCTAGATAACAATATCTAGAATGCGCATACCTTATATTAGTAAATTATACCACTATGACAGAACTCATTCAAAATTCATGAAAAATTTCCCTTAAAGAAGTATAATTCTCCAATATTGGGATAGACTACTAACACATGGCTTTCTAGTATTCCCCCCCTTTTATGGACAAAACGTATTACGTTTTGTCCTTTTTTTATTTTCAACAAACCGTTCCATTCTCTTCATTGCTTCCATAAGTTGTTCAAGCGACGTCGCATAAGAACAACGAATAAACCCTTCACCACTTTCGCCAAATACGCTACCAGGGACAACAGCTACTTTTTCTTCCAGTAATAACTGTTCTGCAAATTCCGCTGAAGATAATCCTGTTGAAGATATAGAAGGGAAAATATAAAATGCTCCGCCCGGCACATGACACGTTAAGCCCATTTCATTGAAAGATGTCGTCATAAAATTACGACGCTTCTTATAACTATCTCTCATCCGAATTACTTCATCATTCCCCGCACGTAACGCTTCAAGTGCTGCGAACTGAGACATCGTCGGTGCACACATCATGGAATATTGGTGAATTTTGAGCATTAATTCTGAAAAATGAACAGGAGCTGCAATCATACCAAGACGCCATCCTGTCATCGCAAATCCTTTTGAAAATCCTGAAATTAAAATCGTATGCTCGCGCATATTTTTAATACTCGCGAAACTTGTATATACTTCGTCGTATACAAGCTCTGCATAAATTTCATCAGATAATACGATTAAATTGTACTTCTCAACAATCACTGCTATTTCTTCAAGCTCGGACTTATTCAACATTGCACCTGTTGGGTTATTTGGTGAACAAAGTAAGATTGCCTTTGTTTTCGCTGTAATAGCTGCTTCAATTTGTTCTGTTTGTACTTTAAACTCGTTTTCTAGCTTAGTCTCCACAGGAACCGGAACTCCTCCAGCTAATGTCACAAGTGGTGCATAAGAAACGAAGCTTGGTTCAACAATGAGCACTTCATCATCAGGATTTATAATGGCACGCATCGCTACATCTAACGCCTGGCTCGCTCCAACTGTAACAATGATTTCATCACTTGGATCATAAGATACTGCAAATTGTTTTTTTAGATACTTTGCTATTTCTTGACGGAGCTCCAATAATCCTGCATTTGCTGTATATGACGTATACCCTTGTTCCAAAGAACGAATACATGCTTGCCTTACATTCCAAGGGGTAACAAAATCCGGCTCTCCTACCCCGAGGGAAATAACACCTTTCATATTTGCTGCTAAATCAAAAAATTTTCGAATACCAGATGGTTTTAAAGATTCTGCTGATCTAGATAGTTCAAATTGCTTCATGGTGTCACCACAATTCGCTTATCATCATCGTCTTTTTCATAAATAACGCCCTCATGTTTATACTTCTTCAAAATGAAATGAGTAGTTGTAGAAACGACAGATTCAATTGTTGCTAATTTCTCAGAAACAAACATCGCTACTTCCCCCATCGTTTTACCTTCTAATGTAATAGAAAGATCATATGTCCCTGACATTAAATAAACGGATTTCACTTCTGAATAACGATAAATTTGCTCAGCAACCGCCTCAAACCCAACGCCGTGCTTTGGCGTAACTTTCACATCGATCATTGCCGTTAAACCTGTATGTTCTTTCACTTTCGTCCAATCGATATGTGTTACATAATCCACAATAATCTTTTCATTTTCTAATCTCGCAACCATCTTCTTTACTTCTTCTACTTCTATATTTAACAGCTTCGCTAATGTATCTACAGATAATCGACTACTCTTTTCAAGACAAGCTAATAATTCTAATTCTTTTTCTGTCACCATATAAATCATCCTTCCTTTTCGTTTGTGTCTAAATTATACAAATACCCTTTCCAGTTTGAAAAGAAGATTTTTCTATTGAATTATGTCAAAATAAAGTGAAACTTTAATCAGCGGAAAAATGCGTGATAAAGCGAAAGGGGATGGAACCGTGAAACCAAAAATTTATATTGCTGAACCAGTTCCGACATTTGTAGAAAACTATTTATCAGAACACTGTGATTATGAAAAATGGGATCAAAATGAGAAAGTACCTCGTGATGTTCTATTAGAGAAAATACAAGATAAAGATGGGTTATTAAATTTCGGATCTGCTATTAATGAAGAATTACTGACAGTGGCTCCTAACTTAAAAGTAGTGAGCAACATTTCTGTTGGTTACGATAATTTTGATTTACAAGCGATGAAAAATCGAAAGGTTATCGGAACGAATACACCATACGTATTAGATGATACAGTAGCTGATCTCGTTTTCGCCCTTATGCTATCAGCTGGGCGCCGCGTTTGCGAACTCGATTCTTACGTAAAAAATGGTGAATGGAACGCTGAAATCGGAAAAGAACACTTCGGACTAGATGTACACCATAGCACAATTGGTATTATCGGTATGGGCCGAATTGGAGAAGCCGTTGCAAAACGAGCAAAATTCGGATTTGATATGAATGTTCTTTACTATAACCGCCGTCGTAAAGAAGAAGCTGAACAAAAATTCGATGCTACATATTGTGATTTACAGACGCTACTGAAGCAGTCTGACTTTATTGTTCTTCTTACTCCATTAACAGATGAAACATATCACCTTATCGGAGAAAAGGAATTTTCATTAATGAAAGAAACAGCAATCTTCATTAATGCTTCTCGGGGGAAAACAGTAGATGAAGAAGCGTTAATCCATGCTTTAACAGAAAAGAAAATCTTTGCAGCAGGCATCGATACTTTTACACAAGAGCCAATCCAAAAAGATAATCCACTCTTATCATTACAAAATGTTGTGACTTTACCGCACATCGGATCTGCAACATTAAAAACTCGTCAGCAAATGGCCATGACCGCCGCTGAAAATTTAGTTGCAGGATTACAAGGAAAAACACCGCCTAATATTGTGCGCGGGTAATACTGAATAAACGAAAGGCAAGATGACATCGTCATCTTGCCTTTTTTTGTTAACATATTTTCTTCTTCCTTGGAGATGATATGAACAAAAATCAATGGAGTGACAAAAAATGAATCATAAATATACTTGTCCTTATTTCACTTTTTCCACTCGCGGCACTACTGTTCATTACGAATTGTATGAACATGATAATAAAACAGAACGCCCTACTTTCGTACTCGTTCACGGCTTTTTATCTTCCTCATTCAGTTACCGCCGTCTCATTCCTTTACTAGCGAAGGAAGGAACAGTCATTGCTCTTGATTTACCACCGTTCGGAAAAAGTGATAAGTCTCATCTGTTTAAGTATTCTTATCACAATTTAGCAACGATTATTATTGATTTAATTGAACATTTATCTCTCTCAAACATTGTATTAGTTGGGCATTCTATGGGTGGGCAAATTTCTCTCTATGTAAACCGTATACGTCCTGAACTCATTTCAAAGACGATTTTACTATGTAGCTCGAGCTATTTAGCGCGCGCAACCTTACCTTTACTATACTCTTCTTATTTACCGTTCTTTCATTTATACGTAAAGAACTGGATTATACGGCGCGGCATTGTTCATAACTTAATGAATGTCGTTCATGATCACTCATTAATTGACGATGAAATGAAAAAAGGTTACTCCGCTCCTTTTTATGACAACCGTATATTTCCCGCTTTAACTCGCATGATACGAGACCGTGAAGGTGACTTATCTTCAACTGAATTACAAAAAATCGAAACACCTATCCTACTCATTTGGGGTGAAAAAGACCGCGTCGTCCCTGTACATGTAGGTCATCGTCTACACAAAGATTTACCGAATTCAAAATTTATTTCTTATGAAAATACAGGACATTTACTACCTGAAGAAAAGCCTGAACATGTTTATGAAGAAATTATCGCTTTTTCCGCGCAATAAAATGAAACTTTAATCAGTCCCCACCTAACTTCTTTGCTTCCGCTGAATTTTGAGGTCGGGGTCTTACTGCCCGGAAAATAGCGGGATAATATAAAAAAGGCTGTCGGAAATTCCGACAGCCTATAATGAACAGCTTCCACCTTCTTTTATTACAAGTAATTCCATAGCTAATTTCTCACATTTTTCAAGCGCAGGTACTTCCTCAAAAGACATAAAGTATATATGTTGAATCTTCTTTGCGATGTATTTTGGATCGTCAAACACACTTATGACGTTCACAACATCGCTCGCTTCTGTTTCATAAAACTCCGGTCCCATTTGAAACGGATCCCAATTCTTCACAACCTCTATCATCTTTTCATATGTACCCATTCGCTTCCCGCCTTTTCACTTTTTAATACTTTTCTTTATCCTATCACATCAGCTATTCTATAAGAAGAGAGAGAACTTTCATAACTTATTGGTTTTACAGAAGAAGGGAGCAAACTTATGCAACTATTTCATAAAGCAATCAATCGACGTGGAACGCATAGTATAAAATGGGATACATATAAAAACGAAGAACTTATCCATGCTTGGATTGCTGATATGGATTTTGAAGTACCAAAACCAATTCAAACTGCCTTAAAACAACGAATCGAACATCCGATTTTTGGCTATACACTTCCTCCCGAAAATATTGGGAATATTATTTGTAACTGGACAAAACAACAATACGACTGGGATATTCAAAAAGAATGGATTGTCTTTAGCGCCGGAATCGTTCCAGCTCTTAGTACGAGCATACAGGCTTTCACAAAAGAAAACGAATCCGTTCTCGTACAACCACCTATTTATCCTCCATTTTTCGAAATGGTCACAACAAACAACAGACAGTTATACGTGAGTCCATTACAGAAACAAAATGATACATATGTGATAGACTTCAAGCATTTAGAAAAGCAGTTTCAGCAAGGCATCAAACTCATGCTTCTTTGTAGCCCTCATAACCCAATCGGGCGCGTTTGGACGAAAGAGGAACTTTTGCAGCTCGGATCGTTATGTACTAAATATAACGTAATCGTTGTGGCGGATGAAATTCATTCCGATATTATTTACGCAGATCATACACATACACCGTTCGCTTCTTTATCTGAAGAATTAGCAGCTCGCACGATTACTTGTATGGCTCCAAGTAAAACATTTAATATCGCTGGATTACAAGCATCGATTATTATCATTCCAAATGAAAAACTCCGTCAAGCCTTTACATCTATCCAATATAGACAAGGCTTCCACGGATTAAATATCTTCGCTTATACAGCGATGCAAAGTGCCTATACAGAATGTAATGATTGGCTAAACGAAATTCGATTATATATAGAAGATAATGCTCAATTTGCTTGTGAATATATTAAAACTCACATACCTGCTCTTTCCGTAACGAAGCCAGAAGGTAGCTTTTTATTATGGATTGATTGTTCTCGTCTAAAGCTTTCTCAAAACGAGCGTACTGCATTACTTGAGGAAAAAGGAAAAATCATTGTTGAACCTGGTGAGAAATACGGGTTAGGTGGCGAAGAACATATTCGAATTAATATCGGCTGTCCACGATCTGTTTTAGAAGAAATTTTAAACAGACTGCGTCATACGTTTTCATAATAAGAAAGGAGTCTGTCCCCCTAATCATTCTTGGACAGACTCCTTTGTAATATTTTGTCGGTAAGTCGATATATTTCAAGTTACGGTCGATATATTCCAATAATCGCCGATATAATTTGAGTTACAGTCGATATATTCCAATAATCGCTGATATATTTTCAATTACATTTCACAAAGAAAGCTACCATTCACGGTAGCTTTTACTTTTTCTTCATATCCGATGCTTTTTTTACAATTACGCCACAAGCAATTCGATCCCCTGATTTACCTGTCGGTTGAGTCATACCATCATCAGGGTTTTCTGTAATAATAATAGACGCTCCATCTTTTCTATGAATCGTCGTTTTTCCTTCTTCAAGTGTGATGTGAGGTGCATCGATTTCCGCTTTAATCTTTCCAGAACCATCTGCAACTACGTTCGGTAAATCACCGTTTTCTGCACCCTTCGGATTAAGAAGACCATGTTTTTTATCATCAGGATTAAAATGATTCCCGGATGATTCAAAACGAGGTGCCTTACACTCTCCGATTTCATGTACATGTAGTCCGTGTGGTCCTGGCGTGAAACCTTCTCCTTTAATCGTAATTTTCACGCCACTTGTTTGCTGCACTACTTTCGCAGTCCCTACTTCATCTCCTGAAGCATTATGTAATTTCACTTCAATTTCTTTCGGCTTTCCTTGGTCACAACCTGCCATCAGAAATAATAAACAACAACTGAAAAAAAGCCGTTTCTTCATTTTATTCCCTCCAAAATATATTCTGCCCTTAGATTGTCCGAGCATAGAGGGAAACATACAAAAATGCATTACTGTTTCTTTTCAGCTAATAGTTTTTCTTCAACTTTCTGCAATCGCTCTGCTTCTCTTTTTGATACACGAATAAACATGCGCCACGTGGCAATAGCACCGATAATAAATAGAACGCAAACAATCCCTGGAATAATATATTCTGTTTTATCTTCCGGAAAATATAAAGGCATCATATAGAACACTCCTTATTATAGGATTTATAAAACATCAGAATTTTCTGTTATATAATTTTAAATTATAGTGGAACCTATCCATATTCTCAAGGGGCGTTCTGAAAGCAAATGATTTCTTTGACTCCTTCTCCTACTTTCCTTACTATAAACTTGAGGTGAAAAATATGAGAGAAACATTTGAAATTGGCGAAATCGTTACTGGTATTTATAAAACAGGAAAATACATCGGCGAAGTTACAAATAGCCGCCCTGGCAGTTACGTCGTAAAAGTATTAGCTGTTTTAAAACATCCGGTGCAAGGTGACTTACATAACGTAAAACAAGCTGACGTACCATTTTTCCATGAAAGACGCGCTTTAGCTTTCCGTGAACAGACGAACATTCCAGAGCAAATGGTGAAAAAATATGAAGGAGAAATTCCGGATTATACCGAGTCACTAAAATTAGCATTAGAAACTCAAATGAATTCATTTTCTGAAGATGATTCACCTTTTGCAGAGCGTAGTCTAGAAACATTACAACAGTTAAAGAAAGACTACAAACTCTAAAAAACAAAACGACCAAATTACATAATGTGCAATTTGGTCGTTACTGTGTGCTCACTTTCTTTAACACTTTTGAAAAATCAACAAGTTCTCCTAATGTTGGAGGTGCTGGCTTTACTAAATACTCTTTATCTTTTTCTACTAGTTTAAAAATATTGTACGTCGTCATCGCATCATCAAGCGCACAATGATGCTTCCCTGTCCCTACTTTTCCATACGCCTCAATTGCTTTCCATAATCCTGTTTGATTTCTTTCTCCAAAAAACTTCTTATACTCAAGCGATAAATCACGACACTGTCCGAAGAATGGAAAAGCTATCCCTGCCATTTCACAATTATGTTTCAGCACTTTCATATCCATATTTCCCCACGTTACAATTGTCGGTTTACATTTCGTTTCGTATTCTGCAAGCTTCTTAACGAGTTCAGGAAATGAAATCCCTTTATCCACGACTTCTTGTTTTATTCCTAAAAACTTCTTACATCGATCCGTTAAAGAAGGAAATGTTTTCGGCCTGACATGTGATGAATACGTATCTTCTACCTTACAGCCAGCAACTGAAACGAGTCCTACCTCAATAATCTCTGGAAAAAATCCTTTCGGTTTCTTTCTATGCTGGGGCATCGTAAACTCAAAGTCTAAAAATAAAAATCGTTGTTCATCCATACGATCCCTTCCTTATCATTTTTGTCATTCCTTTCTATTTGACACTCCTACACGAACAAGCTCGAATGCTAATTCCATTTTAAATATTCAGATTGGATGTATCTTATATATATGTCAAATGCCCACAAATATTTTAAAAAATAAGAAAAAATGACCTATGCAGAAAATATGACAAAATCTCTCCTTTCATTTACATCCGCAGTTTTTCTACTTTATAATGACGTTATGTGTGTTTCATCTAGTTAATATTTGACACACTAAGAAAAATGAATGAAAGGAGATGAGATTTTTGCACGAAACAACGCAAGAACTCGCTAACTGGCAGTATTATTTTGCTATCGCAGTCTTTTTAATTACATATGCCATTATTATTTCTGAAAAAATTAATCGCGCTGTCATCGCACTTCTCGGTGCAGCATTCATGGTAATTGTGGGGGTCGTCGATTTACATAACGCCTTTACGAAACATATTGAATGGGGAACGATTACGCTACTCATCGGTATGATGATTTTGGTGAACATTACGAGTAAATCAGGTGTTTTCCAATACGTTGCCATTAAAGCAGCAAAAGGGGCACAAGGAAATCCAATTAAAATTTTAATTTCCCTTTCCCTACTTACCGCGCTTGGCTCCGCATTTTTAGATAACGTTACAACTGTACTTCTTGTTGTTCCAGTTACTTTATCTATTACGCGCATACTGCAAGTAAATCCTGTTCCTTATTTACTTTCTGAAATTATTTTTTCAAATATTGGAGGAACAGCAACATTAATTGGTGATCCACCTAACATTATGATTGGTTCTGCAAATAAGCATTTAGACTTCAATGCTTTCCTATTGAATCTAGCACCAATCGTAATTATTATTATTGCAGTTACAGCAACAATACTTTACTTTATGTACCGTAAACAATTAATTGCCGATCCTGTACAAGTTAAAAAATTAATGAGCTTAGATGAAAAACAATACATTAAAGATCCAGTATTAATGAAAAAATCTTTAACGGTACTTGGACTTACAATTGTAGGTTTCATGACTCATTCTATTTTCCATATTGATGCCGCTATTATCGCCTTAACTGGTGCTACTGTACTTATGTTAATTGGTGTGAAAGAACATGAAATTGAAGAGGTATTCGCAAGTGTAGAATGGGTAACAATCTTCTTCTTCGCAGGGCTATTCGTACTTGTTGGAGGACTTATCGATATCGGTCTTATCAAAATGTTAGCTCAAAAAGTAATTGGTATAACAGGCGGAGATATTTCTTACGCATCCATCCTTATTTTATGGGTATCTGGTATCGCCTCTGCAACAATTGATAACATCCCATTCGTTGCAACAATGATTCCACTTATTAACGATATGGCAGTTGGGCTAGGCTTATCACCATCTGACGCACAAATCGATGTATTATGGTGGGCATTAGCACTAGGTGCTTGTCTGGGCGGAAACGGAACATTAATCGGAGCTTCTGCTAACGTAATCGTTGCAGGTATCGCGAGCCGCGAAGGACATAAATTTAGTTACATGGACTTCCTAAAAGTCGGTTTCCCAATTATGATCGTTTCATTAATCATTTCTCACATTTATATTTATTTACGCTACCTTATGTAGTAAAAAAAGCGCTCTGATAATCAGGGCGCTTTTTTACTTATATCTAAAATATATCGACTTATCAACAAAAAAGAAAAATCTACTCTTTATATCTCACCGGTTCATTTCGAATGATAAATAAATGAATCGGTAAGAACACTGAAAATGTGATTACATGAATAATCGTAAATAATATAGAGTTCGTTCCGTATCTGTCTAAAATAGCGTAGATAAGATAAATGGACAATACAATCGATACAGCTGTTGCTAGTAAACTTATAATTGGTACGAAATTAAAAATAAAACATGCAACGTATATACCGAATACTTTCCACCCTGCTTCTTCTTTCAAAAAATCTGGTAATTTATCTTTCGCTAAGTCACCCCATGTCTTACTATTCAAAAACGGAATAAACGCAAGCACCCCGTCCGTTGCACCATCATTTTTCGCCATCGAATAAAGTGCAAAAGCCGTTAACAAATATGAAATAATTGCCCAAATCAATATAACAAGAATAAACGCAAAACTAAGAGCAAAGAAACCTGCTAATACGCCTTGATCCTCCATCTTATCCTCTCCTCTCTACTTTCAACATATTTCATTACATTGCAAGTTATGTTTTAAAATTTATCCAAACTCTTTGTATAATAAGAGAAGAAAGAGAATAAGAGAGGAGCAACACTTATGCATCCATTTGTAAAAGCATTACAAGAGCATTTCACAGCTCATCAAAATCCTGAAAAAGCAGAACCTATGGCTCGTTATATGAAAAATCACTTCCCATTTCTAGGTATTCAAACACCGGAAAGACGCCAATTATTAAAAGACATCATTCAAATACATACTCTCCCAGATCAAAAAGACTTCCAAATTATCATACGTGAGCTTTGGGACTTACCAGAACGTGAATTCCAAGCGGCCGCACTTGATATTATGCAAAAATATAAAAAGCATATAAACGAAACTCATATCCCCTTCTTAGAAGAACTGATTGTCACAAAATCTTGGTGGGACTCTGTCGATAGCATCGTCCCTACATTTTTAGGCGATATCTTTTTAAAACATCCAGAATTAATTTCTGCCTATATTCCAAAATGGATTGCATCAGATAACATATGGTTACAACGTGCCGCTATTTTATTCCAACTAAAATATAAACAAAAGATGGATGAAGAACTTCTTTTCTGGATTATTGGACAACTACATTCTTCAAAAGAATTTTTCATTCAAAAAGCGATTGGCTGGGTCCTTCGTGAATATGCAAAAACAAACCCGGATGTAGTTTGGGAATACGTTCAAAACAATGAGCTCGCTCCATTAAGTAAGCGTGAAGCAATTAAGCATATTAAGCAAAATTACGGAATAAATAATGAAAAAATAGGCGAGACTCTATCATAGATAGACGCGTTCCTCTATTGAGATTTAAAAAAGAACGTGTTAGAATATGTTCATTATTATTAATATAAGTAGCGATGACGGACTTATAAGTACTTGCATAAAAAGCGATTCAGGGATAGTGAAAGCCTGAAGCCGCAAGGAAACGGCAGTCCCGAGCAATACATGATAAAGTGGATGCACCTTTTGTGTATCAACTAGGGTGGAACCGCGGGCAAACGCTCGTCCCTAGGCAAATAAGCCTTGGGATGAGCGTTTTTTTATGTTCTTTTTAGCATATACTGCTCGTTTCCAAAGTATCAGAGTATGTCATCGCCAATACGTTAACTTTCAAAAGGAGGATTTTCTTATGTATTCAATGGAACAAGTTGTAAACTTAGCGAAACATCGCGGTTTTGTTTTCCCTGGTTCTGAAATTTACGGTGGTCTTGCAAACACTTGGGATTACGGTCCACTTGGAATCGAACTAAAAAATAACGTTAAAAAAGCTTGGTGGAAAAAATTCATTCAAGAATCTCCACACAACGTTGGTTTAGACGCAGCTATTTTAATGAACCCTAAAACTTGGATAGCTTCTGGTCACGTTGGTAACTTCAACGATCCAATGATTGACTGTAAAAAATGTAAAGCTCGTCACCGTGCTGACAAATTAATTGAGGATGCTTTAGATGCAAAAGGCATCGAAATGGTTGTTGACGGTCTTACTTTCGACCAAATGGCTGACTTAATGAAAGAACATGAAGTAAAATGTCCTGATTGCGGTAGTGAAGAATTCACTGAAATCCGTCAGTTCAACTTAATGTTCAAAACATTCCAAGGTGTTACAGAGTCTAGCACAAACGAAATCTTCCTTCGTCCTGAAACAGCACAAGGTATTTTCGTAAACTTCAAAAACGTTCAACGCTCTATGCGTAAAAAGCTTCCATTTGGTATCGGCCAAATCGGTAAGAGTTTCCGTAACGAAATCACGCCTGGTAACTTCACATTCCGTACACGTGAATTCGAACAAATGGAACTTGAATTCTTCTGTAAGCCTGGTGAAGATTTAGAGTGGTTTGCATTCTGGCGTGAAACTTGTAAAAACTGGTTACTTTCACTTGGTATGTCTGAAGAGAGCATGCGTCTTCGTGACCACGGTGAAGAAGAGTTATCTCACTACAGTAATGCAACAACTGACATTGAATTCAAATTCCCATTCGGTTGGGGCGAACTTTGGGGCGTTGCATCTCGTACAGACTTCGACTTAAAACGTCACATGGAACATTCAAACGAAGACTTTAACTATATTGATCCACAAACGAATGAGCGTTACGTGCCATACTGCATCGAGCCATCTTTAGGCGCAGACCGCGTAACATTAGCATTCTTATGTGATGCATATGAAGAAGAGCAATTAGAAAACGATTCTCGTACAGTTCTTCGTTTCCACCCTGCTTTAGCACCGTACAAAGCAGCTATCTTACCATTATCTAAGAAGCTATCTGAAGGTGCTACTGAAGTATTCGCAGAATTAGCTAAAGACTTCATGGTAGACTTTGATGAAACTGGTTCTATCGGTAAACGTTACCGTCGTCAAGACGAAATCGGTACACCATTCTGTATCACATACGACTTCGACTCAGTTGAAGACAAAGCTGTTACAGTACGTGACCGTGACACAATGGAACAAGTTCGTATGCCAATTAGCGAACTAAAAGGTTTCTTAGAGAAGAAAATCCAGTTCTAATTATAAGAAAAAGAGGCTGCTCGTAAGAGCGCCTCTTTTTTACTTTTCACGTTTTTCTTTAATTGCTACTGTACATCTTGATATACATAGTAAATCATCATTTTCATCAATAATACGAACATCCCAAACCATTGTCGATTGTCCTCTATGTATCGGTGTTCCGATCGCTGTTACAATTCCATCTTTCTTTGAGCGAATGTGGTTTGCATTAATTTCTAATCCGAAACAAATACATTTTTCTTGATCAATTAAATTATATGAACCAACACTTGCCACTGTTTCCGCTAATGCAACCGATGCACCTCCATGTAAAAATCCAAACGGTTGATGCGTACGCTCATCAACAGGCATCGTAGCAACTACCTTATCTTCTGTCATCTCTAACAACTCAATTCCAAGTGAATCCATTAAAGTTTTTGCCATATCGCTTCCCCCTTCTCTTACTTTAATTAAATGTATAATTTTACCTATTTATTTTCAAACTACTTATAACACTTATATAAGGAGGCTTCACCTAAATGAAACAGAAATTTTGTATATTACTGCTTATGTTCTCCTTGCTGACTATTGTACCAAATTGTGCAATAACAGCCAAAGCATCTAACCTGACAATCGATGTTAAGACTGTAACGCAAAAAGGTAAGAAACCTTATATAGAATATCAAATAAATAGGCCTTCTTTTCACAACTTTTCTGATTCTAAATTTCAAAATAAACTCAATTTATACTACAAAAAATCCACTGACAAATTTAAAAACAAATTAGAAAAAGAAGCAAAAAAATATTATAAAGAGACAGAAGGATCTAATACACCCTTTCATCCGTACGTAGCAAATGTTGATTATAAAGTCTCTTTAAACAAACCACCTTTTCTTAGCCTATATGTGAATTACTATCAATATACTGGCGGAGCACACGGTCTTTATACGTGGAAGGCAAATACATTTGATTTAAACGAAAAAAAGGTGCTGCACTTAGACGATTTATTTCAACAAAAGGATAAATATAAAGATGTAATCCGTGCAGAGATTGTACGACAAATTAAACAAAATGAAAGCATTTATTTTCCTGATGCAACTGAAAAAGTAATGAGTATGAAAAAATTTCACTTCTTTTTAGAGCCAGACAATCTCGTCATTTATTTCCCTTTATATGAGATTGCTCCCTATTCAAGTGGAATTCCGCAATTTCGTATTCCATATACGTTGCTAAGAGACTATTTAAAGCCTTCTTATCAAAATATTTTGATTGACAACAAGTAAATATTTTCGCTACGATAATGTTAACCTAAAAACAACAGGAGGTTAACATTATGAGAAGATTTCATGTTTTAGATTTAGCATTAGCTGCCATGTTCGTTGCTCTTATGGCCATCGGTGCAAATATTGTATCTTGGGCACCTTTCTTACAAGTAGCAGGCATCCCATTATCTATGCAACCATTTTTCGCAATTTTAGCAGGTCTTCTTCTTGGAAGTAGACTTGGTGCCTTATCCATGACTGTATATATGCTCGTTGGCTTAGCCGGCGCACCAATCTTCGCTAACTTCAAAGCTGGATTTGGAGCACTTTTAGATCCTACTGGTGGTTTTATTATCGCCTTTATTATCGTTGCTTACGTATCAGGAAAACTAGTAGAACAAAAAGAAAGACCAACTTTCATTACATTTGCAATTGCCTCTTTCACTGGAATTATTTTAACTTATATAATCGGTACTACTTACATGTACGGAGCAGTCAATCTCTTTATGGGCGGTAATATGAGCTATAAAGCTGCTTGGATGATTATGATGTGGTTTGCAGTAAAAGATATTGCATTTACAATTATCGGTGCTATTATCGCACCTCGCATATACTATGCTGTGCGTCGTTCTGCTTATCAGCATTCTCATTCGACGATTTCATAATAAAAAAGAGTTATTGCAGATTGCTGCAATAACTCTTTTTTTATATTAAGACTCTTGATTCGCTTGTTCTTCTAAAATTTTCTTCATCATTGCAACCATGTCATCACGCAATTCTGGGTGTTGCAGGGCCATTTCAATTGTCGTTTGAACGAATCCTAGCTTTTCACCTACGTCGTAGCGCTTTCCTTCGAAATCGTAAGCAAATACACGTTGGATTTCATTTAAGCTTTGGATTGCATCTGTTAATTGAATTTCACCACCAGCACCGACATGTTGCTGTTCTAAGAACATAAAGATTTCAGGCGTTAAAATGTAACGGCCCATAATTGCTAAGTTTGAAGGAGCTGTACCTTGTGCTGGTTTCTCAACGAAATTGCGAACTTGGTAACGACGACCTTCTTGTTCTAATGGATCGATAATTCCATAGCGATGTGTTTCCGACTCTGGAACAGTTTGTACACCAATAACAGAAGAAAGTGTTTTTTCATACTCATCCATTAATTGACGTAAACACGGTTTCTCAGCTTGGACAATATCATCACCTAGTAACACTGCAAACGGCTCATCACCAATGAATTTACGCGCACACCAAACAGCATGTCCTAGTCCCTTCGGCTCTTTTTGACGGATATAATGAATATCTACCATTTTTGAAGAAGCTTGTACTTTTTCAAGCAACTCATATTTTTTCTTCTCTAATAAGTTTTGTTCTAGTTCAAATGCATTATCAAAATGATCTTCAATAGAACGCTTTGTTTTACCAGTAACGATAATAATATCTTCGATACCCGATTTCACTGCTTCTTCTACAATGTATTGGATCGTTGGTTTATCTACTATCGGTAACATTTCTTTCGGCATTGCTTTCGTTGCTGGTAAAAAACGTGTTCCTAATCCAGCTGCTGGGATTATCGCTTTTCTTACTTTTTTCATCACAAAATACCCTCTCTCCTGTCGGAATCAATAGCAATTATTTCCTACATAAAACAAAAGGGAGATTTCGCTCCCTTTTGTTCCTTACTACTTAAAATTACTTTGTATTATAAACGATTCATAATGTCTTCTTTAATAGTAAGTAACTTTTGTTCACTATTTTGTAAAGAACTATCTTTTACACCAAAGTAAAACTTAATCTTCGGCTCAGTTCCAGATGGACGTAGGCAGAACCATGAACCATCCTCTAATTGATATTTTAACACATTTGATTTCGGTAAGTGAATCTCTTCTTTATGTCCATCTTGTAAAGATGTAACGATGCTTGCTTTATAGTCTTCCACTGCTACGACTGTTAAGCCTGCTACTTCTTTCGGCGGATTCTCACGGAACGTTGCCATCATCTCTTGGATTTTTTCAGCTCCATCTTTTCCTTTTAACGTTAACGATACAAGGTCTTCACGGAAGAAACCGTACTTCTCAAATACTTCTAATAGACCGTCATATAACGTTTTCCCTTGTGATTTGTAGTATGCAGCTACTTCACATGCAAATAGGACAGATTGTACTGCATCTTTATCACGGCAGAATGGGCGGATTAAATAACCATAGCTTTCCTCATAACCGAATTGGAATTCATATTGTCCGCTTTCTTCATACTGCCTAATTTTCTCACCGATAAATTTAAATCCAGTTAACGTATCAACTGTATCTAAACCGTATGCTTTCGCAATTGTACGGCCAATCTCAGACGTTACGATTGTTTTTAATACGACACCGTTCTCCGGAAGCGTTCCGTTTTCTTTCTTTTGAGATAGTAAGTAATCAAGCATTAATGCACCTGTTTGGTTTCCTGTTAATACTTGGAACTCACCATTATGATTACGCACTGCTACACCAAGGCGGTCTGCGTCAGGATCAGTTGCGATTAATACATCTGCGCCTACCTTTTCACCGTCACGAATGGCATACTCAAACGCTGCGTGCTCTTCTGGGTTCGGTGATTTTACTGTAGAGAAGTTTGGATCTGGTAACTCTTGCTCTTTTACAACTGTCACATCTGTAAATCCAACTTCTTTTAAACCACGGCGTACAGAAATATTTGATGTTCCGTGTAATGGTGTAAAGACGATTTTTAAGTCTTTGCCGACCTTTTGCACCATTTCTTTATTAATGATGACATTGTTCAATTCTGCAGCATATGCATCATCTACTTCTTGTCCAATAATATGTAATAAACCGTCAGCTTTTAATCGCTCTACATCAGCGACTTCAACTGTTAATTCATCTTCTACTGCATTTACGTAGCTAATTAACTCATCTGCTTCTTTTGGAGGTAACTGTCCACCATCTTCACCGTATACTTTGTATCCGTTATATTCAGGTGGATTATGGCTTGCCGTAAGAACGATTCCACTTACTGTATGTAAATGACGAACTGCGAAAGAAAGTACTGGCGTTGGACGTAAGCTTTCAAACACATATGTTGTGATACCGCGTGCCCCAAGTGTAGCAGCAACTTCCATTGCGAACTCAGGTGATTTATGACGAGAATCATAGGCTACAACAACACCGCGTTTTTTCGCTTCCTCACCTAATTTTTCAATAAAGCTTGCTAATCCTTTTGTTGCTTTACGAACTGTATATACGTTTAAACGGTTCGTACCAGCACCAAGTTCACCACGCATACCACCTGTGCCAAACTCTAGATTTTTATAAAAGCTATCCTCGATTTTCTTCTCATCTTGCTTCATATTTTCTAGCTGTTCTTTTAATTCTGCATCTAATTGTGCGTAAGAAAGCCAGCGACTAAATTCTTGTTTCCAATTCATTCTTCTCTCTCCTCTCGCTCGTCATACCTTTATTATATGAAAAAAACATGCTGTATCTCAATATTTTATAAAATCTAACAGGATTTTACTAGGAATATTTGTATACACTATTGTTAAATACTCCACTAAAGGGAATGAGGATTATGCACGAATGGGGCTTGTCAGAAGAGCTCAAAATACAAACAAAGCAAATGATTGAAATTGCTGAAAAAGAACTATCGATTATGAGGAACGCAATCGATAAAGAAGACGAATGTATTTTATGCAAAATGGAAGATATTCATCATATGTTAGCAAATGTACAAACATTGGCAGCTACATACTACATTCAGGCATATTTATCACCTTATACGGAAAGTTCATCTTTTATTACGACAGCTATCCAACATTTAAGCGCCAGAAAACATGGTGCTCTTATCGTTGTGGAACGAAACGAGACGCTTGAAGCTCTCATTCAAACTGGAACGACATTAAACGCTCATTTAACTGCACCATTACTCGAATCAATATTTTATCCAGGTAACCCTCTTCATGACGGTGCCGTTCTCGTAAAAAATAATCATATTGTCTCAGCTGCTAATATTCTTCCTTTAACGAAAAGTACAGAAGTTGATCCTGAGCTAGGAACACGTCACAGAGCTGCAATTGGCTTATCAGAAAAGAGTGATGCACTTATATTAGTTGTCTCTGAAGAAACGGGCCGTACTTCTTTTGCTTTAAATGGGGTTTTGTATACGATTTCTTTATAAACACTTTTTTGAACAGCGCGGTAGTAAATGAAGTTATATCGAATTACCAACAAATATACCTACTATATCAATAAAAAAGGCTGTCTCCAAAATTTGAGACAGCTTTTTCTTCAAAAAATTATTCTTCTACAAAATGCTCGAAAAGTATACGAATTACCTACCCATTGCTGGAACTGCCCCATAAATTATGTGCACACAGCGATATCTAAGTACAATAATTATCACTTCATGTCTTGCTAACTCTTTTTGTACTCAAAACATGTTTAGAGTTCTTTCATAACAACTATATTTTTTCTAAAATGCTACACTTCCGGCTATTATTTTGTATCTATTTTTAAGAAATAGTAAAAAAGGGTACTTTAGACATCCTATCTAAAGTACCCTTTTATTAAAAATCTATTTTATTATAAAGAATAATTGGAGACTGCAAAATGGTAAAAATATAGCATACTTTCAAAATTATTTATAATTATTAATATTAATATTAAACATAAAGCAACTACTTTTACACGTCTCATCACTTTAAAACCATATGCCAATAATAACGGTATTGTAAACAGCATATGTGCACCATAAATAAATGCTTCAGATGCTCCAAAGCCAACAATTCCATGTAAAACAATATTAAATAGTAAACAGAAACTTAAAAACCTTACAAAAGGTTCTTTTCTAAAGTTTTTCCATACAGCTACTATTATAAAAGCATATACAGATACAATCACAATCCATCCGATCATAGTATGCGATGGAAGCATATTTAATTGTGCGAATTGCTCACCTTGTCTTAAAGTAACTTCCGAGAATGATCCAAAGATGAATGAAGATCCTAATACTAAATGAAATGCTAGTATATACTTAGACCCTACATATTCCTCTGAAAAACCTTGTTTCTCTGTAAATTTAATATTAGTATTGATCACATCAATAAGTGATATGTTATTTTCTATAATCACTAATACGAAAAGAAGAACGACCACAATGATAGAAATACCAGTCCAAATGATTCTTTTCTTTAATGTTTTATAACTCATTACACTACCTAAAAACCACATAAACGAATTTGTTAATGTAACTCCCGTTATTCCTATTGCCAATAACATATTAGCAACGCTGAATCCTGCTTTCGCTTCTTTTTCTCCTGTAATAAACGGATAACATACAAAGCACATCAGTACCAATGTGAAATTGGCATAAACAAAAGATTCCGGTGTCCACGTAATAACTAACATAGTAGCTGAAAATCCGTACATAACCGCTAATAGGAAAGAAACAATTACATTCTTACAAATTTTACAACATAACATGTAAATCATGACTACACTTATCGTACTTAAGAATGCTTGGAAAAATATAATACCTTGCACTACATTTTTTACACCTAGTGATGATACCACTGTTGCTATTTCCTCAGTTAAAAAATTTAAAAATGGATGTCGAAACAACACTTCATCTGCAATTGGTATTTTAGCCAAGAAAAAACTTAAAATGTAATAACCCTGATCAAAAGAAAAATACATGTCATACCAGGAAGCTGTTAAAATCTTAGAGTCGTTTTCCATTTTCCAACCGATAAAAAAATAAAATGACCAATAAAAAATGAAAAGGACAAGGGCTAATATCCCCTTTCCTTTATAACCATTCCAAATACTCAATACTTCTTCTCCTCTCTAAGGTAGAAATACCATAATTAGATGTGCTACATACCCAATAACTGTTCCTAACACAAGTCCACCAAAAATCTCATGCCAATGATGTCCTTGGCGCTCTCTTAATTTCTCTTCTTCCGAACTTATATGTTTATTCAACATTCTTGCATGTTTACCAACTGTACGGCGAAGTCCTGTGGCATCAATGATAACAATTGTTAAAATTGCCATCCCGATTCCAAACATCGGGGTATTAAAACCTTCATGAAACCCTATTGTCATGACCATACTTGATAAAATCGTTGTATGCGTACTAGGAAATCCACCATTTCCTACTAAACGAAAAGCATCTTTTCCAGAACGAAGATAATTCACTAAAAATTTCAATACTCCCGAAGCTACCCAAGCTATAAATGGAAGTACACAATATAAATATGTTCCCATTGCTTTACCTCCTATGATTTTGCAATAAATAAAATGCCAGCTACTATACATACCATTCCAGCAATTTTCATGAAATTGATTGTTTCACCAAATAATAATGCTGATGCAATAATAACAAACACATATCCGAAACTCACCATTGGGTATGCATAACTTAAATCAACCTTTCTCAGCACAATCATCCATAATAATGCACTTAAACCGTAAAAAGCTAGTCCGAAAAAGTTCGGTACGTTAATGAAATTCATAATACCTACAGCCGCTGAACTTTGTGATTTCATTGCGCCAAACTTTAATAAAATTTGCCCTACAACTCCCATACCAACTGATAAAATAATCATCAAAAATTGTTGCATCTCTATACTCCTTAACTGTTTATATTCAAAAAATGTTTTATTCCAAATAAAAAACGTTTAAGACACTCCTCTTAAACGTTTTAACAAACCCGAATAGAGTAATTAAAAGTTCAATAGTATAATAATAACTGTTATCGCATATAACAACACTGTTATTAAAATATGCTGATCCTCTAATAAAACTTTATCTGGTTCTCCACCTTTATCTTCCATGTGAACTAAATATAAATAACGAAAAATCCCGTAAATTACAAATGGGATTGTCCACATTAAATAGATACTTTTCCCTGCATTAAAAGTAAAGATAGCATAAGTTACAATAGTTGCCGACGTAACAATTGTACTTAATTGGTCTAACAAAGCAGGAGAATAACTTTCTAATACTTTTCTATGAGAACCTTTATTATTCTGTAACAATACTAATTCATGTCTTCTTTTATTAATGGCCAAGAATAGTGACAGTAATAATGTACATAATAAAAACCACGGTGTAAATGGCACTTGAATAACTAATCCACCGGCCAATGCTCGTAAAACAAATCCAGATGCAATAATTAAAATATCAATGATTACAACATGCTTTAAACGAATTGAATACGCTACATTTAAAATAAAATAGGCTGCTAATACTAAGCACAATAACGGATTTAGTATATATGAAACTACTAAAGACGCTACTAAAATAACACAACCTGCCGTAATAGCAAAGTACGGATTTAATGCCCCCGATGCCATCGGTCGATATCGCTTAACAGGGTGCTGTCGATCTGCCTCAATATCCATAAAATCATTTAAAATATAGACACAGCCAGATATTGCACAAAATAGTGCAAAACAAATTGCAGCTTGTGCCACCATAGTTAAAGATACTTGTTTTATCGAAAAGACTAACGCTGCAAATACAAGCAAGTTTTTAGTCCACTGTTTCGGGCGTAACTGTTTAAAAAACAATACAACTATATTTTGTTGAGATAAAGTTCCTTCCCTCATAATAATAAGAGTGCTTCTATTTTGTCACTCTCTTCTTTCCCTCCCTATTCAATTGTTATTTACTTCTAATACAGGAAAGATTATATCACATAAGTATAACATTGAAAATCAACTATTAAATACCAATAAAAAAGGCTGCCTCAAAAATTTGAGACAGCCTTTTCTTCAAAAAATTATTCTTCTCCAAAACGCTCCACAAGTGTTGCAAGTGTACGTACCATTGCACCAGTTGCTCCAGCTGGACCTAAGTCGTGCGCGCCTTTTGTTTCTGATGTTCCAGCGATATCTAAGTGTACCCACGGTGTATCTTCAGCGAATTCGCCTAAGAATGTACCTGCCATAACCGCATGTCCTTCACGGCCTGGTGAGTTATTTAAATCAGCAAACTTGCTGTTTCGAACGCGTTCTTTATCACGATCAAAAATCGGTAGTTGCCAAATTGGCTCATCTGTTTCCATAGAAGCCTCTAGCACTTGCTCAAATAACTCTTCATTATTTGTCATTGCGCCTGTCGTATAGTTTCCAAGTGCAACAATTACACCGCCTGTTAATGTTGCAACATCAACAAGGTAGTTTGCACCAAGTTTTTTCGCATACGTAATACCGTCAGCTAAAGCTAGACGACCTTCTGCATCCGTATTTAATACTTCAATTGTTTTTCCGCTCATAGATGTGATTACATCGTCTGGCTTAAATGCCGTACCACTTACAACGTTATCAGTTGAAGGAATAACAGCGATCACATTTTGTTCTGGGCGAAGTTCACCGATAATTTCCATCGCACCTAATACAGCAGCTGCACCGCCCATATCACCTTTCATACCAACCATGCCTTCACGTGGTTTTAAAGAATAACCACCTGTATCGTATGTAATACCTTTTCCAACGAACCCAATGACATCTGTCCACTCTTCTTTTCCTTTATAAATAAGAGCGATCATTTTTGGTGGCTCTACACTACCTTGGTTTACTGCAAGTAACGCACCCATACCAAGGTCTTCCATTTCTTCTTTCTCAAGAACTTTATAGTCCATA
This sequence comes from Bacillus sp. PK3-067, assembly GCF_056738645.1. NCBI lineage: Bacteria > Bacillati > Bacillota > Bacilli > Caryophanales > Bacillaceae > Bacillus > Bacillus sp. PK3-067. The sequence continues at coordinate 4,870,739 of NZ_CP096490.1, forward strand.
TCATACTTCTCCGCTAATTCAACAGCATACTCAGCAAGCTTTGTCGCTGTTAATACGTTTGGCGGCATATTTACAAGTGTACGAGCTGAATTTGTTGCACGTCCATGTACGTAGCCAACTGTTAATGCGGCTTCAATTTCTTGTGCATCTTCCGCTGTAATAGCCGTGAACTTCTCTAACTCTACACGATCCTTTTTATCTGATTTATACGTTTGTAATTCATATGTACCAAGGCCTTGTACCTCTGCTGCAATATGAGCGACATCAATCGCGTCTAATTTCTCTGTTACGAAAGAATCAAGTAAGATTGCTGCATCTTGTACTTTTGCTGCTTGCAGTGTTTTAAACGCCTTACCAAGAGCCGCACGTAACGTTTCTGTCGTGTAAGATTCCTTCTTTCCTAAACCAACAAAGTAATAACGTTTCACATTTGTTTTCCCTAAGCTATGTACTTTTGAAATGGCCTTTTTCTTCGTAGATAATTCTTTCTCTTCTAGTAAAACTTGTAATTGCCCTTCAAACGCTTTGTCCAGTTCTTGTACAAAACTACTCATTTTCTCTTCTTCAAATAAAGCAACAATTACCGCTTCATGACCTGCTAATTCTTTTTGTACTTGAAACATGTTCAGACCCCCTAAATTTCTCTATTTTTATTATAACTATATTTTTTCTAAAATGCGATAATTCGGACTTTTATTTTATATCTATTTTTAAGGAATAATAAAAGGGTACTTTAGACATCCTATCTAAAGTACCCTTTTATTAAAAATCTATTTTATTATAAAGAGTAGTTCGAGACTGCAAAATGATAGAAATATAACATACTCTCAAAATTATTTATTAATATTAATAGTAATATTATACATAAACCGACTACTTTTATACGTCTCATCACTTTAAAGCCATATGCCAATAATAAAGGTATTGTAAATACCATATGTGCCCCATAAATAAATGCTTCAGATGCTCCAAAGCCAACAATTCCATGTAAAACAATATTAAATAGTAAACATAAACTTAAAAACCTTACAAAAGGTTCTTTTAAAAAGTTTTTCCATACAACTACCAATATAAAAGCATACACGGATACAACTACAATCCAACCGATTATAGTATGTGAAGGAAGAAGGTTCAAATGTGCAACTTCACTTCCTACTCGCAATGGTACTTCTGAAAATTTACCAAAGATAAAGGAAGATCCTAATAATAGATGAAACATCAATATACCTACTGGTTTGACGTATTCTGGTGAAAAACTCTGTTCTTGCGTAAAGCCCATACTAGACTTCACTGCCTCGATAAGAACTACATTATTTGCGTTCATTACTAAAACAAACGTAATCACGACAATAACAATAGAAATACTAGTCCAAATAATTTTTTTCTGCAATTTTTTATAACTCATTACACTACCTAAAAACCACAGAAACGAATTAGTTAAAGTGACCCCAGTTATTCCTAATGCCAATAATATATTGGTAATATTGAACCCCATTTTTGCTTCTTTTTCCCCATTAATAAATGGATAACACACAAAACACATCAGTACCAATGTGAAATTTGCATAAATAAAAGATTCCGGTGTCCACGTAATAACTAACATAGTAGCTGAAAATCCGTACATAACCGCTAATAGGAAAGAAACAATTACATTCTTACAAATTTTACAGCATAATGCATAGATCATCACTACACTAATTGCACTTAAGAATGCTTGAATGAATATAATACCGTGTACTATATTCCCTACTTTTACTGTTTCAAGTATCCACATGAATCCTTGAACAAAATAATAAAGGAATGGATGTCGGAACCAGCTCATCCCTACTATCTCTCCTCTCTCAAGGAAAAAACCAAAAATGTAATATCCTTGATCAAAAGAAAAATAGGTATCACTCCACTCCCCACTCAAAATTTTGGAGTGAGTATCCATTTTCCAACCAATGAAAAAATAAAACGAACAATAAAAAATGAAAAGGACAAGGGCTAATATCCCCTTTCCTTTATAATTATTCCAAATACTCAATGCTTCTTCTCCTCTCTAAGGTAGAAATACCATAATTAGATGTGCCACGTACCCAATAACTGTTCCTAACACAAGTCCACCAAAAATTTCATGCCAATGATGTCCTTGACGCTCTCTTAATTTCTCTTCTTTCGAACTAATATGTTTATTCAACATTTTTGCATGTTTACCAACTGTACGGCGAAGTCCTGTGGCATCAATGATAACAATTGTTAAAATTGCCATCCCGATTCCAAACATCGGCGTATTAAAACCTTCATGAAACCCTATTGTCATGACCATACTTGATAAAATCGTTGTATGCGTACTAGGAAATCCACCGTTTCCAACTAAACGAAAAGCATCTTTTCCAGAACGAAGATAATTCACTAAAAATTTCAATACTCCCGAAGCTACCCAAGCTATAAATGGAAGTATACAATATAAATATGTTCCCATTGCTTTACCTCCTATGATTTTGCAATAAATAAAATGCCAGCTACTATACATACCATTCCAGTAATTTTCATGAAATTGATTGTTTCACCAAATAATAATGCTGACGCAATAATAACAAATACATATCCGAAACTCACCATTGGGTATGCATAACTTAAATCAACCTTTCTCAGCACAATCATCCATAATAATGCACTTAAACCGTAAAAAGCTAGTCCGAAAAAGTTCGGTACGTTAATGAAATTCATAATACCTACAGCCGCTGAACTTTGTGATTTCATTGCGCCAAACTTTAATAAAATTTGCCCTACAACTCCCATACCAACTGATAAAATAATCATCAAAAATTGTTGCATCTCTATACTCCTTAACTGTTTTATTCCAAATAAAAAACGTTTAAGACTCTCCTCTTAAACGTTTTAGTAAACCCGAATAGAGTAATTAAAAGTTCAATAGTATAATAATAACTGTTATCGCATATAACAACACTGTTATTAAAATATGCTGATCCTCTAATAAAACTTTATCTGGTTCTCCACCCTTATCTTCCATGTGAACTAAATATAAATAACGAAAGATCCCGTAAATTACAAATGGGATTGTCCACATTAAATAGATACTTTTCCCTGCATTAAAAGTAAAGATAGCATAAGTTACAATAGTTGCCGATGTAACAATTGTACTTAATTGGTCTAACAAAGCAGGGGAATAACTTTCTAATACTTTTCTATGAGAACCTTTATTATTCTGTAACAATACTAATTCATGTCTTCTTTTATTAATAGCCAAGAATAGTGACAGTAATAATGTACATAATAAAAACCACGGTGTAAATGGCACTTGAATAACTAATCCACCGGCCAATGCTCGTAAAACAAATCCAGATGCAATAATTAAAATATCAATGATTACAACGTGCTTTAAACGAATTGAATACGCTACATTTAAAATAAAATAGGTTGCTAATACTAAGCACAATAACGGATTTAGTATATATGAAACTACTAAAGACGCTACTAAAATAACACAACCTGCCGTAATAGCAAAGTACGGATTTAATGCCCCCGATGCCATCGGTCGATATCGCTTAACAGGGTGCTGTCGATCTGCCTCGATATCCATAAAATCATTTAAAATATAGACACAGCCAGATATTGCACAAAATAGCGCAAAACAAATTGCAGCTTGTGCCACCATAGTTAAAGATACTTGTTTTATTGAAAAGACTAACGCTGCAAATACAAGCAAGTTTTTAGTCCATTGTTTCGGGCGTAACTGTTTAAAAAACAATACAACTATATTTTGTTGAGATAAAGTTCCTTCCCTCATAATAATAAGAGTGCTTCTATTTTGTCACTCTCTTCTTTCCCTCCCTATTCAATTGTAATTTCCTTCTAATACAGGAAAAATTATAACACATAAATTAAACATTGAAAATCAGTTATTAAATACCAATAATAAAGGGCTCTCCTCTATATTAATGTTTCTAAAAAATACAGAAGGAAGCCCTATCAACTATATATTCTATTTCAAATATTGACCCCGAAACACCTGCATCGTTTCGTCTTGATTTAACATCGTTAATTCTTCTTCTGAAAACTTACCGTTTCCAACTTTCACTACATACACATTTACTTTTTTCTTACCCCATTGGCTATAAACATCTTTCACCGTATCATAGTACAAATCAAGACGGTTTCCTTTTATTGCACCGCCCTTATCTGCTACTACACCATACCCATAACCTGGTACGAATAAAATTGTTCCAATTGGGAATACGCGTAAGTCCGCAGCGATTGTGGAATATAAATCCCTTTTCGCCTTAACACCTGAATATGTAATACCATACTCCGGATGTCCCGGCCTCTTACCAGTTGACTCAATTCCCGACGTATAACCTGTTGCCGTCATTTCAATTGAACGATATTTAGACCAGTCGTTTGCCTGCTCTAAAGCATTTATCACTTCTTTACTCGGAGCAACATTTCTCTTAACTTCTGCTGCATGTACTTCTTTTGCACTCGTTCCCTCATACTTCTTTACAATCTCTAATAAAGAAACTCCTGTGAAAGCATTCCATGTTACGCATAATGCAATTGCAAGTAAACAAGTCATCATAATGCGAATACAATATCGTTTTAACATTTTTATATTCCACACTCCTTCATCGTTAATCATTCCCTATACCATGAAGGAATATGCAAAAAAATAATCTCCAACTTAATTGGAGATTAAAACATTTGATATCCGCTTTTCCGAAGTTTCTTGATTACGACTCCTGCTAAAGCAGCCCCTACCAATCCAGTAGATAGAATAAATACGTCTGCTTGTCCTAAGTGCGATACACTTGTCCCAAATGAAGAAAATGTTTCTTTCGGTTTTGAAAAATAATCCCACATACTCGCTTTATTAATAATAAGCATACAAACAATCGGATACACAATAACCATCACCCAAGTAGCTCGCAAAATCATGTTGAGTAAAAATCCAATTCCAAAGAACAAAATAAAAAATAACATCATTGAAATAAGTAGTACCGGTATACTCACTCTTTCTCCCTCTCCTTCGCATGCGCCGTAAATACGTGATAGGCTGTATAACCAAATTGCTCTCCTGGATTTAATGTTTTATCCATTTCAAGATGTAATTCTGATTTTCTTTCTAACAAATACTTAATAAGCACAGACGTATTTGGATCGTCCGCAATCGTATCTGGATGTAGAAACGCCACTTCAGACAATTCTTTCTCCTGTATAATAATATTTTCTCCTTCAGGCTCCAAAAGGAAAATAATCATATTATCACTAATCTCATTACGAATAACACCCGATCGAACACCAATGATCCCCTTCACATGAGCGACAATGCCTGTCTCTTCTAATACTTCGCGTTTCACAGCTTCATCAACCGTCTCACCTTCATTTACAAAACCAGCCGGTAAAGACCATTTCCCTTTTAATCCACTGTATTTTTTCTTAACGAATAGCCACCTGCCATCTTTTGTAGCTACTAGGCCACTAACAGCTAGCCATACCTTCCCTCGTTTCTCCATGATGTAATAACCTCCTCTTTCAGAACGGACAGAATATTCTTTCTTTTTATATTATACTATATTTTTAATATGAAAAAAGCAGAAACAGCTCTTAGCCGTTTCTGCTTTTTCTACTATATATTAAAAGAACTTTAATTTACCTTTTTTAAGAACTAATAAAGGTCCACCTAATAAGAATAGGTAACGGTTATCGATTACTTTCTTCATGAAGGAAGCTTTCCAACCTGTTAACTTTTTACCCATAACAACGCCCATTGCATCGTCATGACCTAAAGAACATACAGATCCTTTATTATCAAATGCGAATTTTTTCATTTCACCTTTACCACGAACTAATACAGTTAAGTTGTGTGCAATATTGTAACCTTGTTGAATTGCGATTTGTGCTGTTGGTGGGTATGGACGGTTAATTTCTTCATTAATGATTAACGCTGCGTCACCAACCATGAATACATCTTCGTATCCTGGAGCATGCATGTACTCATCAACTTTTACACGTCCGCGCATTGCTTCAAATCCAGACTCTTCCACAATACCGTTACCACGAACACCTGCAGCCCAAACTACTGTTTCAGACTTAATTAATTCAGTGTCATCGCCATTCGCAACGATAATACCTTCTTCAGTTGCTTCTTTAATTGCTGTACCGATGCGGAATTCTACACCTTTTTTCTCAAGTTGTTTTACAGCGTATTCTACTAACGCTGGATCGAAACCTGGAAGTGCTGTTGGAGCAGCTTCTACACAGATGATACGTGCTTTTTCACGTGGTACATTGTACTCTTTGCAAAGTTCAGGAACACGGTTTGCAAGCTCACCTACGTACTCGATACCAGTAAATCCAGCACCACCAACAACGATTGTTACTAACTCATCGCGTTGTTCAGTTGCATATTTAGAGAAACTAGCTTCCATATGCTCACGAATTTCACGAGTTGCATTAATGTTAGCGATTGAGAATGCATGCTCTTTTAATCCTGTAATTCCGAATGTTTCTGATTCGAAACCAAGACCAATTACTAAGTAGTCATACTCTAACTCGCCGTCTTTTAAGATAATGCGTTTTTCAGCAGCTTTAATTTCTACTACTGTGTCTTGTACAAAGTTCACTTTATTTGTATCAATAACGTCTTGAATATCTAGACAGATTTTTTCATCTTGTAATGTACCAGCTGCGCTCTCGTGTAACCAAGTCGCTTGGTAGTGATAGCTGTTGTTGTTTACTAGCGTAATTTCAGCTTCATTTACAGATAATGCTTTTTGCAGACGAACAGTCGTAATCATCCCGCCATAACCTGCACCTAAAACTACGATTTTTGGAGTCTTCACCAAATCACAACCCTTTTCTTTATATAATAGTAATGAGAAATAATACCAAGTACTAAAAACTCTATTTGTCAAGAATGTGGAATTTATCACATTCTATATCATAACAAAACGCAGTCAAAAAATCGTACGAATTTTGTCATAGAAATTTAACATAATACTTCCCTATATTAGTCGGTTTTATTCCAGAATTCAAGCGTCTGGAGAATTATCAATATTTTAAAATAACATAGCGTTTTCAAGGGTTTTTTAGACTTTTTTTCATGTATTTTCCTTTCTGTATATTTTATACAATAAAAAAGAACCTATGCGAAAACTTACACACAATTCAGTCGTTTTCAGAAGTATTATGAACTCAAATATGCTATCATTTATTTGAAAGTGTCATCATTTGCAGGATTTTCGTGTACATATGAACAATATATGAAATCAATATCAAAATTCCATCTATAGGGGGAATGAAAGTGGCAGAAAATCAAAAAGTTTACGACATAACAATTATTGGTGGTGGTCCAACAGGGCTGTTCACAGCATTTTATGGCGGTATGAGACAAGCAAGTGTAAAAATCATTGAAAGCTTACCTCAACTTGGAGGACAATTATCCGCACTCTACCCTGAAAAATACATTTATGATGTAGCTGGATTCCCAAAAGTGCGCGCACAAGAATTAGTTGATAACTTAAAAGAGCAAATGAAGAAATTTGACCCAACCGTTTGTTTAGAAGAAGCTGTCGATACGCTTGAGAAACAAGCTGACGGTATATTTAAACTTGTTACGAATAAGCAAACTCACTATTCTAAATCAGTTATTATTACTGCTGGCAATGGTGCTTTCCAACCACGCCGCTTAGAATTAGAAGGTACAGCAAAGTATGAAAAGAAAAACTTACATTATTTCGTTGATGATATGAATAAATTTGCCGGTAAGCGCGTCGTAGTATTTGGCGGCGGCGATTCAGCTGTTGATTGGACAATGATGTTAGAACCGATCGCTGAAAAAGTTACAATCGTTCATCGCCGCGATAAATTCCGTGCGCATGAACATAGCGTCGAAAACTTAATGAATTCTCGTGCAGAAGTAAGTACACCGTATGTTCCAGTTGAACTCATTGGTGATGACAAAATTGAACAAGTCGTTCTTCAGCACGTAAAAACGGAAGAAAAAGTTATCATCGATGTTGATGACGTAATTATAAACTATGGCTTCGTTTCTTCTCTTGGCCCAATTAAAAACTGGGGCTTAGATATACAAAAAAACAGCATCCTTGTAAATTCAAAAATGGAAACAAATATTCCTGGTATTTACGCTGCTGGTGACATTTGTACATATGAAGGAAAAGTAAAACTCATTGCTTGCGGCTTCGGTGAAGCACCAACAGCAGTAAACAATGCAAAAGCTTACTTCGATCCAAATGCAAAACTTCAACCAATGCATAGCTCAAGCATGTTTTAATATGTAAAAATAAAAGCTCCTTCCATACGTGGAAGGAGCTTTTATTTTATATACCACGAAAGCACACTGAATTCGATAAACTATCGAACTCAGTGTGCTTTTCGTCTGAAAAAATTATTGTTTTCTTCTTCTACCTAATACGAATAATACTCCGCCAACTAAGAATGAAATTCCAGCACCAACTGACATCATCCATGGAGACGCTGCCCCTGTTTTCGGTAATTCTCTTTCTGTTTTTACTTGCGGCTCTTTAATTAATTTTTCCAATCTTACTTCCGGTTTCACTTCTGGCTCCTTCGGTTCTTTCGGTTCTTCTGGTTTCACTTCTGGCTCCTTCGGTTCTTTCGGATCTTCCGGTTTCACTTCTGGCTCCTTCGGTTCTTTCGGATCTTCCGGTTTCACTTCTGGCTCCTTCGGTTCTTTCGGTTCTTCCGGTTTCACTTCTGGCTCCTTCGGTTCTTTCGGTTCTTCCGGTTTCACTTCTGGCTCCTTCGGCTCTTTCGGATCTTCTGGTTTCACTTCTGGCTCCTTCGGTTCTTTCGGATCCTCCGGTTTCACTTCTGGCTCCTTCGGCTCTTTCGGATCTTCCGGTTTCACTTCTGGCTCCTTCGGTTCTTTCGGATCTTCTGGTATCTTAAAATCTTCTTTTGTTTTCGGTAAAATTGTAACTGTAGGCTCAAGTGGCGGATTTATTTTATCGTCCACTACTGCTTTATTTGTTATCCCTTTACTCGGCGCTTCTTTTACCTTCGCTTTAAAAATAATACTACGTTCTTTCGTATCTGTAATTTCTAGATACTTGGCGATTACTTTTCCAAACTCCATTTTTAACTCTATTGGATTTGGCTCAGCCCCTTCAAATCTAATACTACCTTGCACGTATTCTAAACCGGCTGGAATTTCATCTTCTATTGTAACTACATCTAGTTTTCCGTTTTCCACCGTATTTTTGAAGCTAATTCGGTATTCTACTTCTTCTCCTAGCTTTGGCTCTTTATTACTTACTGTCTTCGCTGCTGTTAACTTACCATCTTTATATTCTGGCTTTATTTTCGCTGTCGGTTCTATAACTGGATGTTTCGGATCATCCACTTCAATAATCGCTTTATTTGTTATTTCTCCTCCAACTTTTGCTGTTTCTTTTACCTTTACTTTAAAGATGACACTTCTTTCTTTCGTATCCGTAATTTCTGGATACTTCACTGTTACTTTTCCATTCTCTACTTTAAGTTCTGTAGGCACAGGCTTATCACCTACGGCCTCCAGACTATCTTTCACATACTCTAAACCAGACGGAATTTCATCTTCAATCTTTACATCAACTAACTTCCCGCCATCTACTGTGCCGTTAAAAGTAATTCGATATTCAATTTCTTCCCCTAGCTTTGGTTCATGATTACTTACTTCTTTCCTTGCCTCTAGTTTCCCATCTTTATATTGCGGTGTGATTGGTATAAGTGACTCAACTGGCGGAGTCGTCGGATTATTATCATCAACAATCGCCTTGTTTACAATCTCTTTTCCTACTTGTACCGTCTCTTGTACTCTCACTTTAAAGATGATACTTCTTTTTTTCGTATCCGTAATTTCTGGATACTTTGCTGTTACTTTTCCATTCTCTACTTTAAGTTCCACCGGATATGGTTCCGGCCCATCAGACTTTATACTATCTTTTACGTATTCTAAACCGGCTGGAATTTCATCTTCTACCTTTACCTCCGTTAGTTTTCCGTTCTCTACCGTATTTTCAAAGCTAATTCGATATTCTACTTCTTCTCCTAACTTTGGTTCATGATTACTTACTGTTTTTTCTGCTTGTAATGCACCATCTTTATATTGAGGCTGAATAGAGATATTCGGTTGCTCTGGTGGATTTATTGTATCTTCCACAATCGCCTTGTTCACAATCTCTTCGCCTACCTTAGCTTTTTCTTTCACTTTCACTTTAAAGACGATACTTCTTTCTTTCATATCCGTAATTTCTGGATATTCCGCAAGGACGATTCCGTTTTTCACTTTCACATACAACGGTTTCGGATTCTCTCCCTCGGCTCTTTCACTACCTTCTACAAACTCTAAGCCAGTTGGTAATTCATCCTTAATCTTCACCTTCGCTACTTTTCCATGCTCTACTACGTTACGGAAAGTAATTCGATACTCTACTTCTTCTCCTAATTTTGGAGCTGGATTATTTACTGTTTTCTCAGCTTTTAGTTTTCCGTCCTTATACTCCGGCGTAATAATCGCTTCTGGTTTTTGCGGCGGATTCTTCGGATTGTCATCATCCACAATTGCCGTATTCACGATTTTCTTACCGACTTTTGCTACTTCCGTTACTTTCACTTTAAAGATAATACTACGCTCAGCTGTATCAATAATATTTTCATACTTCGCTGTAATTTTCCCAGCTTCTTCTTTTAACTCTACTGGCGCTGGCTCATTACCTTCTGATTTTAAACTATCCTTCACATACTCTAAACCAGTTGGTAATTGATCCTCAATTTTCACTTCTGCTAGTTTTCCGTTTTCTACCGTATTTTTAAAACTAATTCGGTACTCTACTTCTTCTCCTAGCTTTGGATCTTTTTTATTTACCTTTTTATCAGCTTTAACTTTACCGTCTTTATGCTGCGGGGTAATTTCTACTTCTGGTCGCTCTGGTGGATTTTTTGTATCATCAACAATTGCTTTATTTACAATTGCTTTGTCCACTTCAACAGAATCTTTCACCTTCACTTTAAAGATAATGCTTCTTTCTTTCATGTCAGTGATATTTTCATACTTCGCACTAACCTTACCAGCTTCTTCTTTCAACTCTACTGGTGCTGGCTTATCACCTTCTGCTTTTAGACTATCTTTCACATACTCTAAACCAGACGGAATTTCATCCTCAATTTTCACCTCTGCCAGTTTTCCATCTTTCACCGTATTATTAAATGAAATTCGGTATTCGATTTCTTCCCCTAGCTTCGGTTTATGATTATTCACCTTTTTATGAGTAGCAATTTTACCGTCTTTATATTGCGGTGTAATTTTTGCTGTCGGATCAATTACTGGATGGTTCGGATCATCAACATGGATAATCGCTTTATTTGTGATGTCTTTACCTATTGCAACTGAATCTTTCACCTTCACTTTAAAGACGATACTTCTTTCTTTCGTATCCATAATCTCTGAATACTTTGCCATTACCTTACCATTTTCTACTTTCAACTCCACTGGTTTTGGCTCTTCACCTTCAGCCTTTTCGCTTCCTTCTACAAACTCTAATCCAGCTGGAATTTCATCTTCTATTTTTACCTCTGCTAGTTTTCCATCTTTCACCGTATTATTAAAAATAATTCGATATTCGATTTCCTCACCTAACTTCGGTTCATGATTACTTACTTCTTTTCTTGCCTCAATTTTCCCATCTTTATATTGTGGTGTAATCGTTACATAAGGCTCTTCTGGCAGATTCTTTGTATCATCTATAATTGCCTCATTTACGATTTCTTCTCCCACTTTTACGCTTTCTTTTACCTTCGCTTTAAAGACAATACTTCTTTCCTCTGTATCTGTAATTTCTGGATACTTTGCCATTACCTTATTATTTTTCACCTGTAGCTCTACTGGTTTCGGTTTAGAACCTTCTGCTGTGATGCTGCCTTCTACATACTCTAAACCATTTGGTAATGTATCCTTTATATTTACCTCTACTAGTTTTCCGTTTTCTACCGTGTTTTTAAAACTAATTCGGTATTCTACTTCTTCTCCTAGTTTCGGTTTATGATTATTTGCTACTTTCTGCGCAGCAATTTTACCATCTTTATATTGCGGAGTAATTTCCACACGAGGCTCTTCTGGCTCATTTTTTGTATCTACTACGATTGCTTTATTAACAATCTCCTTTCCTATTTCTGCCTCTTCTTTTACTTTCACTTTAAAAATAATACTTCTTTCTTTTGTATCCGCAATTTCTAGATACTTTGCCATTACCTTGCCGTTTTCAAATTTCAATTCTACCGGACTTGGTTTAGAACCTTCTGCTTGTAAACTGTTCTCCACGTACTCTAATCCAGCTGGAATTTCATCTTCTACTGTAACCTCTACTAGTTTTCCGTTTTCTACCGTGTTTTTAAAACTAATTCGGTATTCTACTTCTTCTCCTAATTTCGGTTTTTTATTGTTTACAAATTTCTCTGCTTTAAGCTTACCGTCTTTATATTCTGGCGTAATTGTTACTTCTGAAGTTGTTGGATCTTTTGTATCATCAACAACTACTTTATTGACAATGCCTTCACCAACCTTAAATTCTTCTTTTACTTTCGCTTTAAAGACGATACTTCTTTCTTCTGTATCCATAATTTCTGGATATTTTGCGATTACTTTTCCATCTTTCACTTTCAGTTCTACCGGATCTGGCTTAGAACCTTCTGCTCGTAAACTATCTTTCACATACTCTAATCCATTTGGTAAATCATCTTTTATTGTTACCTCTGCTAGCTTTCCGTTTTCTACCGTATTTTTAAAGCTAATTCGGTATTCCACTTCTTCTCCTAACTTCGGTGTTTCATTATTTACCGTTTTCTTCGCTTCCACTTTTCCATCTTTATGCTGTGGAGTAATTTCTACCGTCGGTGTTTCTGGCTCATTTTTCGTATCATCAATAATTGCTTTATTGACGATTTTTTTACCGACTTTCACTTCATCTTTTACTTTCACTTTAAAAGTGATACTTCTTTCTTCTGTATCCGTAATCTCTGGATACTTCGCCATTACCTTACCATTTTCAAATTTCAATTCTACTGGATCCGGCTTAGAACCTTCTGCTTTCACACTGTTTTCTACGTACTCTAAACCTTCGGGTAAAGTATCTTCTATTTTCACCTCTGCTAGTTTTCCGTCTTCTACCGTGTTTTTAAAACTAATTCGGTATTCTACTTCTTCTCCTAACTTCGGCGTTTCATTATTTACCGTCTTCTTCGCTTTCACTTTTCCGTCTTTATGTTGCGGAATAATTTCTGCTGTCGGTGTTTCTGGCGGATGTTTCGTATCGCTCACAATCGCTTCATTAACAATTGAATCGCTCACTTTACCTTTTACTTTCACTTTAAAGGTAATACTTCTCTCTTTTGTATCTGTAATCTCAGGATACTTTGCCATTACCTTACCGTTTTCAAATTTCAATTCCACTGGATCTGGCTTAGAACCTTCTACTTTTACACTATCTTTCACATACTCTAATCCATTTGGTAAATCATCTTCTATCTTTACCTCTGTCAGCTTTCCATGTTCTACCGTATTTTTAAAGCTGATTCGGTATTCCACTTCTTCTCCTAACTTCGGCGTTTCATTATTTACCATCTTTTTCGCTTCAAGTTTTCCATCTTTATACTGAGGAATAATTTCCGCAGTCGGATTAACTGGCTTATTTTGCGAATCATCAATAGTTGCTTTATTAATGATTTTTTTACCGACTGTTACTCCTTCTTTTACTTTCACTTTAAAAACGATACTTCTTTCTTCTGTATCCATAATTTCTGGATATTTTGCCATTACCTTACCGTTTTCAAATTTCAGCTCTACTGAATCTGTTCCGATACCTTCTGCTTTCAAACTATTTTCTACATACTCTAAACCTTCTGGTAAAGTATCCTCTATTATCACGTCTGTTAGCTTTCCGTACTTAACCGTGTTTTTCATACTAATTCGGTATTCTACTTCTTCTCCTAACTTCGGTGTTTCATTATTTACGCTTTTCTTCGCTTTAATTTTTCCATCTTTGTGTAATGGTGTGATTTTTGCTTCTGGTTCTTTCGGATGTTTCATATCATCCACAATTGCCTTATTGATGATTTCCTTACCTACTTCCGCTTCTTCCTTCACCTTTACCTTAAAGACAATACTTCTTTCTTTCATATCCGTAATATTTTCGTATTCAGCAATGACTTTTCCATCTTTCACACTTAACTTTAATGGAGCTGGTTTATCACCTTCAGCCTTTTCACTGCCTTTTACATACTCTAAACCGTTAGGAATTGTATCCTCTATTATTACCTTTTCTAGTTCTCCGTTTTCTACCGTGTTCTTAAAGCTAATTCGGTATTCTACTTCTTCTCCTAGTTTTGGTGATGGATTATCTACTGTCTTCTTCGAATCAATTATTCCATCCTTATGTTGCGGAGTAATTCTTTCCTCCGGCTCAATCGGTGGATTTTTCGTATCATCAACAATTGCTTTATTGACAATCTCTTTATCTACTTTTGCTTCTTCCTTCACCTTTACTTTAAAGACGATACTTCTTTCTTTCATATCCATAATATCGATATACTTAGCTTTGACTATCCCATTTTCAACAGCTAATTCTACTGGTCCAGGTGCTTCTCCTTCGGCCTTGATGCTATTTTCTACATATTCAAGACCTTTTGGAATTGTATCTTCTACTCGCACCTCTTCAAGTTTTCCGTTCTCAACCGTATTATGAAAACTAATACGGTACTCGATTTCTTCGCCTAACTTTGGCTTCTTATTATTAACTACCTTTGTAGCAGCAATTTCACCTTTTTTACTTTGCGGTGTAATAACAACCTTTGATTCAACAGGCTCATTTTTCGGATCTTTTGCAATTGCTTTATTTACGATTGCCTCCCCTACTTTTGCCGAATCTTTTACTTTCACTTTAAAAACAATACTTCTTTTTTCTGTATCCGTAATTTCTGGATACTTTGCCATTACTTTGCCGTCTTCCACTTTTAGTTCTACTGGCTCTGGTTTTATACCTTCAGCTTTCAAACTATCTTTCACGTATTCAACACCTTTAGGTAGTGTATCTTCTACTAGCACCTTTTCTAGTTTTCCGTTTTCTACCGTATTATAAAATGTAATTCGGTATTCCACTTCTTCTCCTAGTTTTGGTGTTTGATTCGTTACGCTTTTTTCAACATCCACTTTACCGTATTTATAATCCGGCGTAATCTTTTCTTCTGGATGCTCAGTTTGTCCATTCGGCTCACTCACAACCGCTTTATTAACGATCGTTTCTCCGGCTTTTGCCTCTTCTTTTACTTTCACTTTAAAGGCAATGCTTCGCTCTTTTGTATCCGTAATCTCTGGATATTTTGCGATTACCTTACCATTTTCTACTTTTAACTCTACTGGATTTGGTTCAGCACCTTCAGCTCTCTCACTGCCTTGAACAAATTCTAAGTTAGCTGGAATTTCATCTTCTATTGTAACTGCATCTAGTTTTCCGTTTTCCACCGTATTTTGGAAGCTAATTTGATATTCAATTTCTTCTCCTAGCTTCGGCTTTTTATTTGTTGCTTTTTTCTTTGCAGCAATTTTACCGGACTTATGCTGTGGTGTAATCTTCTCTTCTAAATCCTTTGGTGGATTTGTTTTATCACTAACGGTTGCTTTATTAACAATTTCTTCACCAATTTTTGCAGTTTCTTTTACTTTTGTTTTAAAGACGATACTTCTTTCTTCCATATCCATAATTTCTGGATACTTTGCAATTACTTTACCATTTTCAAACTTCAGCTCTACTGGCTCTGGTTTTGCACCTTCTGCTTTCAAGCTATCTTTCACGTATTCAAGACTACTTGGTAATTCGTCTTCAATTGTCAATACATCTAGACGTCCATCTTTTACCGTATTTTTAAATGTAATACGATACTCTACTTCATCACCTAACTTCGGTGTTTTATTAGAAGCTATTTTTCTCGCCTCTATTTCTCCCGGAACTTCTTTTGGAAGCGTAACCGTAACATTTGCATCATCTGCAGTTTCATAATTTACCTCGGTACTATCTTTTCCCTTTACCGCAACGATATTTTTTATTGTTGTATCTGATTGTACAGAAGCTTTCACTTTTACTTTAAATGTAATAATAGCACTCTCACCAGGTTTTAAAACACCGCCGTCTTTAGCATCTGCCCCTTCACCCATACGGAAATCAATTTGATTATTTACAAACTCTGCTTCATCATCGCTTGCATTATCTGTTTTATTTCCTTTATTACTTCCAGAAATATATTGTATAGATTCCGGAACATACTCTAAACGATCATCTAATTTATCAAAACCTTTTACATTAGATACAGGTGCTTGGTTATTTTTCGTATCATTTTTCACTTCAATTTGATACGTAAACTCTTCACCAGCTTTAATGTCCTTAATTTCTTTTCCGGCACTATCTAACGCCTTTTTATCAACTTGTAAGTTTGGAGCATTATGTTCTGTAACAAATGTAGCGTTATTTAATACGTAAATATCACCATAGCCACTATTTGCTCTAAAACGCATTTTTGCTTCTTTTAAATCATTTTTTACTTGATTCGGTCCTTCAAGATGATACGTATGAATGTCAGTACTGAATGAATTCGTCCAATCCGGATTATATCCTGGATATTTTTTCGTAACAAACTCGTTAGTACCGTCTACTTGTACTTCTGTCATAGACGAATCATTCGCATCATTATCTTTACCGTTAATATTTTTTATCTTTATATATCCAGCACCAAAATCATATTCTCCATAATCATATGCATATCCATCTTTCTCAGCTGGATCACCTTGCGATGAAAAATAACTAAATTTCGCCTTAAAAGTACCTTCTTTGGGTGTATTTATTTTATTAACACTAATATCTGTCCAGGCTGTACTTTTTTGAGAGACTAGCCCTTCCCAAATCTTCATGTCTTTTACTGTTTCTTTATAGTTTTCATAAACTAATATAAGATTCCAGTTACCCCAGTAATAGCCGCCACCTGTTACATCTTTAATTTGTGGCACATTTGCAACTGTCAAAGTTTGAGAAATCCCTTGCTGCGCAATTACATTTGTTACATCCGCATATGCAACATAACCAGCACCAGCACCCGAGTAATTAGAAATAAAAGGTAAGCTATCCGCTTTTCGTATGCTATCAGCAGTTACATCTGCATATTCTTTATTTCCCATTTTCATTTTGACTGGTTGCCTTACTTGATCCTCGGTAACCTTTCTATCAGCAATATTTCCTGGTAACCCCATTGCTGCTGTCCAGAATAAGTAAGCCTTTTTCACTTTACTTCCGGCAGGAATATTAGGAAATGCACCTGTTGACGAATTAAAAGTACTATCATCGTTATCAACGTCCACAGTCATTTTATTCGTTTTATAACCCATACTTTGTCTGCCATAATGATCGGTCGTCAAACCAAGTGTTACATTACCAGTCTGTACTAAATTACCAGCAGTAATTGTAGAATACAGTGGATCTCCAAATCCTTGCTTATCCCCTGTTTGCATTTGAACCTTCGAAGCATTCTCTGATGCAGCTTGTACTTTTGCATCGCTCTGATTTTCCGCTTCTTTTTCTAGTTTCTCAGCTTCGGTTACTGGTTGTTTTGGTGGTTCTGTTTTTGATGTAGGGTTATTTTTATCTTCTACAGATACTTTTAGCTTTTCATCAACTTTTTTAATTGTATTATTAGCTGATGGGCCAACTTCTTTCTTACTACTGTCAGCCTCCTCATCGGCATTAGCTGCTACCTTTTCTTCAGAAGGGATTCCCTCAACATCTACAGACATGTTCCCTATTTGTAGTTGATCCTTTTGCACACTAATTTTTTGCTTATACTCATTATTAAAATGTTGTGCACGACGAGCTTTTATTAACACAGTCATTTTTTCATGTGATTTTAAATCTTTAATTTTAAGATTAGAAGAAAGAACCTTTCCTCCCTTATCTTTTTCCTCTACATAGAAATCCGCTACCTTATTTTCAGGTAACTTCTCTCCGTTTACTTTCACAGATTGCGAAGGGAACGTAATTTCATTTTCATTATTTTGTTTAAGCACCAATTCTTGAATTGGTGTAGCTCCCGTATTTTCAATCGTATATTGAAATACGTGCTCCCTCTCTGCTACTTCTCCCTTATATATTTCAGCATTTACTTGCTCTGCCTTAATTTTCACATCATTTCCTTGTAGCTCATCCCAGCTTTTTTTATTTATCTCTGTAGCAAAAGCACTGGGTGAAGGCAATATGATGGATAGGAGAAGTGTGATCATCGTTACGACATTAAAACACTTCAATACTTGCTTCATATTTTCTACCTTTCTCCTTTCTATATACTTGCTATCCGTCTACTTAATTTCGTAGCCGTATACATAGCAATATATATCCACTCGCAACAATCCGACCTACGAAAATGTATCGTTGAAATCCCAATGTCAACAATATAAATCTCATAGAATATTACTATTTTAATTTATCAAAAATAGCATATATATATATCGGACACTTATACAAACCTTCACCATTTTTTAACATAGTAAAAAATGCCCTATTGTATAGGTTTATATAACAGTTTAAGGATACATAAAAAGCTTAACATATCTCTTAATCTATTCATACATACAATAGAAATTTTACCATTTTTAGTCATTTCAGTTTGTTATTTATGATTAAAATTTTCAAAAAACAATAACCGTTACATGTAAAAATATGTTATATTATAAGAGAACATATGTTCTTATTTTAAAGGAGGAATTTGTAATGATAAACGAACCCATTATCGTAAAAAAAGAAGCTTTCCAAGCAATCGGCGTTTCGATTACGACGACTAACGAAATAGAGGCATCTACTGAAGGGAAAATTCCCGAGCTCTGGAACCGATACTTTCAAGAACAAATGATGCATCACATCCCAAATCAAAAAACGAAAGAAACATTCGCATTCTACTCCAACTATGAATCAGATGAAACTGGTACATATACATTTACAATCGGTACGACCGTTTCTTCATTAGAAGACGTTCCTGAAAATATGACAACTTTAACAATACCTGCTGCTACATATGCGGTATTTACAACGAGAAAGGGACCAGTTGCTGAAGTCGTTTGCGAAGCTTGGGAATATATTTGGCAATGGTCGAAAGAAAATAAACGTGCCTTCACAACAGACTTCGAGCTTTACGACGAAAGAGCATTAGACCCAAATCATGCACAATTGGATATTTATATTGCGTTAGCCTAAAAAAAGATGCCCATTCGGCATCTTTTTTTGTCGTTAAATAGCTACTGGGCAAATTCATTATTATTGTCTACAATGAGAAAGTGCAGTATAGAAATATTAGAAACTGTATAAAGTGAAACTATAATCAGTGGGGGCATCTCCCATTAAGTATTAGCCCTCACCAATCGGGCGTTTACTTGTTTTTTAGTTTAAATTTGTCACATAGAAAGGAAGCAATATGGAGGAACTACAACAAAATAAAACTGCTTTAGAAGGAAGCGGAAAACCGTTATTAAAAAATACGAATTTCCTTTTTCTTTGGGCAGCTACTCTTTTTTCAAGCTTTGCTTTAGCCTTTTTTACTTTTTCACAAACGTGGTACATAGCAAAAACATTAAACCTTGAAGCTTCACTCGGTGTTGTTTTCGTAGCCCTTAGTGTTCCAAGGCTTATTTTTATGATTGTCGGCGGCGCTGTAGCTGATAAATTCCCGAAAAAAAATATTATGTTTTACTCCAATATCATTCGAGCGATTCTTGTCGCAACCATTCTCACATGGTTTATCGTTGGTGATGTAACGCTATATACATTTGCTTTATTCGCTTTATTCTTTGGACTTGCTGATGCTTTCTTCTGGTCAGCAGATGGATCTATCTTACCGGAATTGGTAGAAAAAAGCCGGTTAACACAAGCGAATTCACTTACACAAATGACGAACCAAGCATCGGTCATCTTAGGCCCTGTACTTGGCGGAATTCTCATTAAATTTACGAACTATGAGACAATCTTTTCCATTACGATTTTATTACTGATTGTCGCGGCCATACTCGTTCAAAAAATACAATTTACGATGCCAGAACAAAAAGATACAGATAAAGGTATGTTCACTTCCATTAAAGAAGGAATCTTATATGTAAAGGAATCGCCATTCCTTTCAACTTTCCTTATTTGTAGCGCCTTTTTAAACTTATTTTTAATCGGCCCGATGCAAGTTGGTTTCCCGCTTTTTGTTAAAAACGTGCTGCATGGTGATTCGCTCCAGTTTAGTTACTTAGAAGCATCTGTAGGCGGCGGAATGGCAATCGGTGCTGTCATTGTCGGTTTAAAAAATATTAATCGTAGACGCGGTCTATTTTGTATTATCATGATGCTATTGTCTGGTATATTCTTCTTAGCCATCAACTTTAGTACCGTACTTTGGCAAGCACTATTAGCTGGCATGTTTTACGGTATTACAATCGCAATGGCGATTGTACCGCTTATGGCAATGATTCAATCGACAGTCAAAGAAGAAATGATGGGACGCGTAATGAGTTTACTTATGCTATCATCAATGGGCTTTATCCCGCTCTCTTATGCATTCACATCCATTGCACTTGCAATAGGAATTCCAATCGTAACCGTTATGAAAAGTGGTGCAATAGCTGTTATCGTCTTCGTACTATTTGTAGCGATTCGTGTTCCAGTTGTAAGAAAGTTCGACTAGCTACTTGGAGTCATGTATTATACGCATGGCTCTTTTTTAAATGGATCAAATAACGCTATCCCCTTACTTCTTCTCACAGCTGCTCCCCATTCTAATCCAATCTCTAAAAATAAATCTCGCACTGTACTATATAAAAGTGCCTTCACATTTTTACGGATTTCCCCGTATTTATACGCCCTCACAACACTTTTCACGCGCCAAATGAAATTCCCATACACTTCTTCATCAGCTAATATTTGCTCCAGTAAAACACCTTGCTCTAGTAATCCACTCTTTTTATATGCAAGTTCCACCTTACTCCAAAATATATTAATCTTCTTCGGATTACTCGTCATCGGCAGAAGTGCGTATATAAAAGGCTTCGGTATATCATGACGGCAATACGTCTCATCAAGCTCGTACGTTATTTTTCTTTTCTCTTTTATTTGTAGAATGTTTTTAGAAAGAATTGTTTCCCTTTCGCTTTTTTGCTCCTTTCCGCTACAGCCAGCTGTATAATCCTCACTTTCACATGCGGACATTTTCATACGGTCATCCATGCGGTCAATTGCAGATATAAGAAATACATATAAGTTCGCACTATATCCGCCGCGCCTATGTCTTTCTTTTGTCGCAACACGCTTTATAATTCCTAGTTCCTCTAACTTTGCAATAGAGCGGCGTACTGTACGAATACTCTTTCCAACATTTGTAGCACTCGTCTCCATTAATGGACAAGCAACCCCCACTGTTTTCTGTTTCTCATTCACTGCATACTTTCCTAAAAAATGAATAATGGTAGCATCCGTTTTATTTAATTGAAATCGATAATGTTTCAAAACTTGTTTTTGATATGTATTAAACTCTTCTTTACTTCGAAATTCACTGTATGGTTTCATTAAATTATATAAGCTTCCCATTTATATCACCTCATTTATAAGTAAGAGGCAGGAAGAGAATTTGGCGTGGAATTTAATATTTTTTTAATGGAGATGAAAATATGATCGTAATTAGCGCTTGTTTAGGTGGTATAGCTTGTCGATATGACGGAAATGACAATCTCGTTTCAAAAATAGAGGAGCTACTACAAAAAGAAGATACAGTCCTCATTTGTCCTGAAGTATTAGGAGGACTGCCAACACCTCGTCCTTCTGCTGAAATTATTGGCGGGAATGGCGACGACGTTTTGGACGGAAAAGCGAAAGTGATGACCAAAGATGGTGAAGATGTCACAGAAGCTTTCGTAAATGGTGCTTATAAAGCATTAGAACAAATTAAAAATTTACACCCAGAATATATTATTTTAAAGGAACGTAGTCCATCTTGTGGCAGTTCTACGATTTACACTGGTGAATTTAATGGCAATAAGCAAACTGGTTACGGGGTAACTACTGCTTTATTTAAAAGACACGGATTTAAAGTCATTTCAGAAGAAGAATTTGAAAACAAAAAAAGGAATTGACCCTGTTCGTCAATTCCTTTTCTATCTGTCTTATTTCACGCCTAATTTTTCTTTCACTTTCGCTGGAAGCTCGTCTTTCTTTACTTCTTCCCAAGCTGATACACCTTTTTTATCTGAGTGATATACGCGTAGGAATGCTTCTTTACGAAGATTTTTTTGAGCTGTAAATTCTAATTCTTTCTCTTTACCGTCTTTATCAAAGCCAGTTAGCTTATACTCATAATCTTTAAATTTTTGACCATTATCAGCTTTACTATGAACTTCTTTTCCATCTACTGTAATTTGAACGTAGTACTCATCTTTACCCATACGGTTTAAATCACAACCAACTAACAAGCTTGCGAATACAACTAAAATACTAAATAGTGCAATGTATCTTTTCATTTCCTTCACCTCATATGTTTTTTCTTATATTCTTATCTTAAAGCCCAGAGCTTAAAGAAGAAATTCAAAAACATGACATGAACATTACACTTTTGTAAGATAATAATTATTTCTTCACTTTAGAAATTGTCATTCCATCACCAATTGGAACGAGTACAGATTCTAAATGCGGGTCGATTTCTATCATTTCATTAAACTTCTGTATAACGTTTTTGTTTCGCACGCTTCTCAGCTACACTACCGCCAATAACGTCTTTCACGCCAATTTCGCCACTTATCACGTAATTTCCTTATACCGTTTATTACGCCTTCTATTATACCCTCAATTATAATCTCTATTACAAGGTATCTTATTAAACTAATAATAGGTTTAATTACGTATTTCCTTATGAATTCAAGAATATCCTCCATCATATTTCCCTCCTTTTTTTCAAAAGGAAGCTGCTACTCCTCCGCGTCCTTTTACGTCCAATTACAATTGCTGCCCTACTGCGGCATATATCAACAAAACTAATACGTCAACAACATCCACAATAACGCTATTGAATTTGGAAGAAACTTCGGTAAATACTAATACTATAACATGGCTAAAAGAATTATTTTTTCATCTATATTTGGGGATGCTCCCAAAAACTTTATAAAATCAAAGACAACTTTACTACAACTCTTCCCGTAACTAATTTATTATCGTAGTAAACCGTCTTCCACTACATCCGTAACAGTTCCATTCGGTTCAAAGATTACACGTAATGATCCTTCTCCACCATAACCAGTATAGTCATATACTGAATAAGATTTATATTTCTCAATCACATGTGGCTGTCCAATTGCAGCTTTTACCTGATTCGCGGGCATACCTTTTTTGATTTTCAAATAGTGATTGTAACTTACTGCTGCCGAATTGTTATTTACATCTTTATACCACGGTACACGATCGTTTTTTTCTTCATATTCCTTTACAGGCTCTTCAATACGTTTCATAGATACCTCATTCTCATTCTCTTTATCTGTACCCTTTATAGCAGTACGTTCAATATTCACAACGTAACCATATGTATTTAATTCAACCATAATTTCATATGTACCATCCGTATCTTTTTCAGTATAAAATACGCGTTTTTCATTATTATTATAATGTTTTATATTCTCACCACCGTAGTCAATCGTATTAAGAATATCCGTATACGTCATACCTTCCTCAATCTTTTGAGATTCGTCATGAGAAATATAACGCTTCTTTGATGATGGAGCATCCTCATTTTTAATACTTTCACGTTTACTCGTGGTCATAGGTGTTTTCTTCTGATCTTTTAATACTTCTTCACCTTCGGCCTTCGCTGGTTGCTTTGCTCCTACTTTTGTTAATACGTCTGTATCGCTAGAACAAGCCCCCAAAATCGATACTGTAGTCAACGCCACCCCTACTATAAGTACTTTCTTAAATAACTTCATTCTAATCCCCCCGGTGTTTTTTAATATCTAGTAATCAACGTATTTTAATGAATACGGAACTATTCAGTTCTATACAATTTGCTATAGCCTTCTCCCTCATACACCTTTTTTATATAAAGTGAAACTTTAATCAGCCCTCACCAATCGGGCTTTTATGGGATAAATCTACCTATTAGTAATAACCGGTGAAACTACAGCTAGTCCGAACACGATCGCCAATCATCTTCGTTACAAATATTAACATTAAATACAACTAATAAATAGTATATTTCTTCTATTTTTTTACATTTCCGTTACGAAATCTTATCTTAAAACGAGCAATATGAAACTGGAATTCACAATATAAATCACATATCCTATATATAATAACATTTAAATTAAATTCCAAAGTAACTTTACATGCATTTTCTGTTTTAATGCCAAAAGAAAAGACCTTTCTAACGATTTTATTCCATCGCTAAAAAGGCCTTTTCTATTTCGTCTAAAAACTTAGCACTCTTCTGGTTTACCAGCATTCGTCGCTGTACGGAAAGATGATCCACATCCGCATGATGCGATTGCGTTTGGATTGTCGATTGTGAATCCACCGCCAAGCATAGATTGTTTATAGTCAATTTTTACTCCTTTAACAATTGGAGCACTTTCTTTATCGATAACAAATTCAACACCGAAAAACTCAAGAACTGTGTCGTCTTCTTTTGGTTCTACTTCAAATCCTAAGCCGTAAGAAAGACCGCTACATCCGCCGCCGTGTACAGCAAGGCGCACATACTTCTCTCCATCTTCAGCATCTTTTAACATATCTTTAATTTGAAAAGCTGCTTGTTCTGTTACTTTAATCATGAAATACACCTTCCTTTCTGTTCTTAGTCCATTATACATCTTTACGCTTCTATCTTGTACTCATACACTCCGCGGCAAATTACTTCCGCAGGTCCTTTCATCAACACGTTTCCTTCTTCAGTCCACGCAATCATTAAATCGCCACCAGCTAAATGAACAGTAATTTCCTTACCGCGTTCCATCTTTCCATTTAAAATAGCAGCTACAACTGCAGCGCACGCTCCTGTTCCGCAAGCTTGCGTTACACCAGATCCACGTTCCCAAACGCGGAAGTTCATCTCGTCATCATTCAAAATTTCGATAAACTCAACATTTACTCGCTCTGGAAACATTTCATGTGTCTCGAGGACTGGTCCAAGTGTTGTAAGAGGTGCTTTTTCTACATCATCAACCAAAATAACCGCATGCGGATTTCCCATTGAAACAGCTGTAAATGCATAACGATGATTATTATATAAGAAGTTTTCACGAATAAATGGCGTTTCACCTTCACCAAGCATCGGTATTTCTGCACGTGTTAGACGCGGTGCCCCCATATCAATTTTCGCTAATGTCACGACACCATCTTCTACTGTTACTTCAGCCGTTACAATACCAGCTAACGTTTCAATTGTGAAAACTGTTTCTTCTACTAGTTTATGCTCATACGCATATTTCGCTACGCAGCGCAAACCATTACCACAGCTCTTTCCTTCAGAACCATCATTATTAAACATGCGCATTTTCACCGGAGCTACGTCTGAAGGGCAAATTAAAATCATCCCGTCTGCTCCAATACCAGTATTAATATTTGAAACCTTTCCCGCCACAAGAGCTAAATCTTCTTCAGGAATTTGCTCTTCAAACATATTTACATATATATAACTATTGCCAAGACCATGCATTTTTGTAAAAGAAAATTGGCTCATTTGTATTCACTCCAAAAATAATTTGTTATTTTAAGTATAGAATGCATGCTTTTAGAACACAATATGAATGTCCCCCGTTTCTCATATTTGACAACGTTTGGCGATGAGCCACTCTTACACAATTTGTGTAAGAAAAAAGCCCTTCTAAAAAGGGCCTTTTTTTATTTATCCCACTATTTTCAATTGGGGAAGGCTAATAATCAGCATTAGCCTTCCCCACAAAATAAAGTTTTATCTAATGGAAAAGGTGCTGCTAATTCGCAACACCTTAAAACATTGGATTTTCATCCAAATACTCATATACATTATTAACAAGCTCTTCTACTGTTGCACCTTGTACAACTTCACCATTTACAAGTGCAAACGGTCCTTCAAAACAAATACCACAATACCCTAGACAACCGTACTCCATTACATCTAAATTCGGATCTTTTTCTAATTTTTCTAGAGCTGCTTGTGAACCACTTGCAAGGTTACCTACACAAAATTCAATTAATGGTTTAATCAAAATTCTCCCCCCTGTACTACAAAACAAATTACCTTTTCACTTTATCTATAAGAAGAAAACTAAGCTGTTTCTTGTTGTTTTCGTTACACAGTCTAAACTATTTAGTTACTTCATTACTTCACTTCAAAGTAGATGACTTCTTCTATATAACATGCTACTTCCAATGAAATAGTAACTACAAAGGAAAAACAGTTTATTTTACTTTTCTTCTTATTGTACAACAGAGTATTCATTCATGCATTGTTATTTGTTCACAAATTCGATATAATTTGATTGAGTAAAGTCAAAATATTTTATTAATATAAAATTTTATGATTAGGGGATATTTCAACAGAAAAGGGGTAATCCATCATGAAACACCTCGTAATACTAGGTGGCGGCTACGGTGGAATGAGAATTCTGCAAAGGCTACTTCCAAGCAACCAACTTCCAGATGATGTACAAGTGACATTAATCGACAAAGTACCATATCATTGCTTCAAAACTGAATATTATGCATTAGTTGCGGGTACTATTTCAGAAACGCATATTCGTATACCGTTTCCTGAACACCCACGCCTCAATATTCAATACGGCACAATAACAAATATTGACCTCGAAGAAAAAGCTGTTCATCTCGATGGCGGCGAAGCAATCCAATATGATGACTTAATTATCGGACTTGGCTGTGAAGATAAATATCATAACGTTCCTGGGGCTAGGGAATATACACATAGTCTACAATCAATTGAACAAACACGTAAAACCTATGAACAATTAAATAGTCTAGAACCAAATGCAACAGTAGCTGTTGTTGGTGCTGGCTTAAGTGGCGTTGAAGTAGCAAGTGAACTTCGTGAAAGCCGTTCTGATTTAAAAATCTATTTATTTGATCGAAAAGATAGAATTTTATTCCCGTATCCAGAGAAATTAAGTAGATACGTAGAAGAATGGTTTGTAAAGCATAAAGTTAACATTATACGAAACTCTAACATTACAAAAGTAGAACCAAATATTGTGTACAACCACGATGAACCACTTGAATGTGATGCAATCGTCTGGACAGCTGGTATTCAAGCAAATGAAGTTGTTCGAAACCTTCCAGTTGAACAAGATGGTAGCGGACGGGTTGTTTTAACAAAATATCACAATATTCCAAACAACGAGCACGTGTATGTTGTAGGAGATTGCGCAGCACTTCCACATGCACCATCTGCCCAACTTGCTGAAGGTCAAGGAGAACAAATTGTCCAAATATTATTAAAACGTTGGAATAATGAACCACTCCCGGATGAACTACCTGTTATTAAATTAAAAGGTGTTCTAGGATCTCTTGGTAAGAAACATGGATTCGGTTTACTCGCAAACCAACCATTAATGGGACGTGTACCGAGATTATTAAAATCTGGTCTTCTTTGGATGTACAAATATCATAAAGGTTAATACTTTACAGGCTGTCTACTATGTAGGCAGCCTCTTTGCATCAGTTTTTAAAAATTATCAGACACATCTTTCTCAATATTTATAATGATTTATTTTTCATTTTTATATTAAAAAATATTGATAAACATTGTATGCTATTTGTAAGTTGTTTTATTATTTCCTTGAAGACCGAATTCATTCGGTCTTATTTTTTATGTGATAAATACTTTTGTAGGAGGCATTACATTCCACTTATGAACTTATCGAAACTAAACAATCGAATAGAAGCGAAAAAGAAAGAGTTAATCTATCTCGTTGAACGATACGGATTCACTCATGATAAAGTGATTTCTTTCAGCCAAGAATTAGATCGTTTACTTAACTTATTAATAAAACTCAAGACGCAGAAAAAACGTTGCTCTTTATAACCGTTATCTTCTCTTTTTTGATACGATATAACTAGAATCAGAAAGGAGCGATTTATGTTTATATTAAAAAACGTTATATATAAAGATATACTACACATTCCTTATTTACAGATTCAAAAAGAAAAGATTACTTGCATTATCGGTGAAAGCGGAAGCGGAAAAAGCACGTTGCTTCGCATGTTAAACGATTTACAATCTCCAACATCCGGCACAATTAAATATAACGGAAAATTAATTTCTGATTATCATCCTATTCAATTACGTCGTGACGTAGTTATGCTTGGGCAAACTCCACCTATTTTTGATGGAACCGTTAAAGACAACTTATTAATGGGACTTCGTCTTTCTGAAAAACCATTTCCAAATGATGATGCCCTGCGGAGTGCATTACAAACCGTTAGCTTAGACAAGCAATTAGAAGATAGCGCCTCCTCACTATCTGGCGGTGAAAAACAAAGACTTGCCTTTGCACGTATCGTACTTATGGATCCGCCTGTCTATTTATTAGATGAACCTACTTCAGCATTAGACAGTGATACAGAACGCCGCGTTATGAAACAATTTACTGAACTAGCACGAAAAAAGAAAAAAACAATTATCTTCATCACACACTCACAACAACTTCCAGAAGAAATTGCAGACGACATTATTGAGATTAGTAAAGCAAACGGTGCAACTAGAAAGGAAGTGCTCTCTGTTGAAGGGCGTTATTGAACTCCAAATTTGGCAACTTGCAGCTGCCTATATTTTCATTCTTATTTTAATTGGACTTGTAAAATTAAAAGGAATACCTCGCGAAAAACAAATCGCGCTCGCAACATTCCGTATGACGATTCAGCTCGTACTTGTTGCATATGTCCTTACATACGTATTTGAAAACAGTAATCCATTTTATACAATTGCTCTCATTACTTCTATTACTACCTTTGCAATTTTTAATATTTATAAACGAGTTAACATCCCAATGTCTAAAGAATTAAAACGAGTAGCCGCCCTTTCCATGGTCGCCGGATCAATTGGGCCACTTCTACTATTTATCTTTGTTATTATCGGACATGATCCGTGGTATGCTCCGCAATATATCGTCCCTATTACAGGAATGTTAGTTGGGAATGCCATGACTGGTGTTTCTCTCGGCGCAAATACGTTCTTAAACAATATGAAATCGCAAAGAGGTCAAATTGAAGGTGCACTTATGCTCGGCGCAACACCGAAAGAAGCAGCTGCTCCGCTCATTCGAGACGCTTTTGACTCTGCTATTTTACCAACAATTAATTCTATGGTCGGAATGGGAATTATAAGCTTACCAGGCATGATGACTGGTCAAATATTATCCGGTATATCACCATTCACAGCCATTCAATATCAAATCGCCATCATACTCGGTATTTCTGGAAGTACTGCCTTTGCTGTCATTATCTTTTTACAGCTTGGATATAAAACGTTCTTTAATAAGCGATGTCAATTGAAAGAAATTGACTATGGTGCACGGTGAATCGTGCGTAGTTCACGATGAATGAAATTATATTAACGATTTTTTCAATATATCTATCATAACTTGCAATATATCAACGATTTTTCAAATATATCTATCATAACTTGCAATATATCAACGATTTTTCAAATATATCTATCATAACTCAGAATATATCAACGATTTTGTACGAAATATCGATTTACCGACAAAAAGTGACATAATAAAAAGAGGAGGCTATTCGCCTCCTCTTCTATTTACTTACGCCTTCTTAACGAACTGTGATTTTAACTTCATAGCTCCGAAGCCGTCGATTTTGCAATCGATATCGTGATCGCCATCAACTAGACGGATACTCTTTACTTTCGTACCGATCTTCACAACTGAAGAAGTTCCTTTTACTTTTAAATCTTTAATAACAGTAACTGCATCGCCGTCTTGAAGAACGTTTCCGTTCGCATCTTTTACAACTTTCGCACCATCATTATTTTCAGCTTCTGCTTCTTGGCCCCACTCATGAGCACATTCTGGACATACGAAAAGAACGCCATCCTCATACGTATATTCTGAATTACATTTTGGACAATTTGGTAAAGTAGCCATAAATTCATTTCCTCCGTTCATTATTTATACGTAAAAATCAAAATTGATGTTTACATCTCGATAAATAAAATTTGTATAGCATTTCTTTATAGTGCCATAGTCTCACGTTATTGACAAGCCTACCTCAAATTCTCATTTTTTATTGTATTTTACAAAATTTCAATTTGTCTGCCGTTTTTCTATTTGCTCTTCTACTAATTTTAAAAATCTTCGTTGTGCATTTTTATTTTTTACAAGCAATCGAACTCTTAGCTTACTTTTTAAATATGAGCGAACTTTGTAGTTCGTAATAAATAACTTTCGATACTTTTCGTCTTCATATATGATTCGAAACCATTCATACTGCTGCAAGTAAAGTATGTTAGCATCAATCTTTTTCGTGTGTAAACCCGTACTTAAACTAATCGATCCTATTAGAGCTTCTATTAATACTGAAATCATTTCTCTCCCCCTAATAAACAAAAGAAGAACCTTCACAAGATTCTTCTTTTCAAAATGAACGAGTTCCCTCTAGAAACCCCAATTATTTTCTTCAATGTAAATTTGATATTCTTCTACTTCACTTAACTTCTTATTATTTTCATATACCTCTTGCCACTCGAAATAATCTTCATCGAAATAAACAGCAAATTTAATTTTCACGTTTTTCTTCTCTGTATAATCATAACCAGTAAACTCTACTACGTCATAATCTTTTTCTTTCTTCACAAACTTCCAAGTTGGATTATCATTCATAATCTCTAAAGTAACCCCTTCACCAGTTGAACGAACAACGTTTTTAATATTCGGCTCAGTTGGTAAAAGAGAAGGTCCGAGCATAGCTCCGCCAAACACAATCCCGACTATAACTTGTAAACCAATCATACCAGCAATACTCACGCCACCCTTTGATTGTAAGAAATACGCCTTCTCATGATCAGACGCATCTTCTCCCTTACGAAAAACACGAACACCATGCTTATAATATAAACGGTTTCCTTGCCATCCAGTAAATATCATCATTCCTAATTGAAGAGCTAAACTAAATGTTACATAAATCCCCTCTGGAATATCTATAAAAGGGGTTATAACTATACTAGGTATAGCCAATAACGCAAATATAATAGATAACTTATACATTTTGCGATAAGCTAACCAAAAGGTTGGAAAGAAAAAGGCTACCCAATTCCATGTATTCCCTTGCGCAGGGTTTTCTACTTTACCCCACTTAAAATCATAATAAGCTGTATTCTTTTGAACAACTTTATGTAATTCTTGTGGAGAAATCGTTTCTTGTAAAACAGTGTCCTTCACGTACATCATCCTTTTCTTATTTCTATATACATTTATTGTATATGGACAAAATGAAGGAATCTAACAAAAAGTACACATATTTCATAAAAATGAACGGAAATCGAATATATTCCGACAATTATCCGTTTCTTATTTCATTTTACTTTTAAATATATTAGAATACTTATGAATGATACGTTTAATACACTAAGTTAATCATTTTGTATATTTGATAATAAAAATGTTTCACATGAAACTATTTATATTTTGTATTACCTTGCCTCTACACAATGCGAAAGACGCCCTTTTCAAAAAGGCGCCTTTTTATGGTTGAAAATTCAATAATAAATAAAACGAATTATTTAATAAATGAATCCCAATTGGAGCGAGTAAATTCTTCGTTTTCTTATATGTGTATGCTAAACATATACCCATACCCAAAATATATAAAATACTACCTACTGTAAGGGGATGGCCAAAACTAAATATGAAAGCACTTATAACGGCACTAGTAAGTGTAGAGAAGCGCTGAGATAATTTCATAAAAAACATACCTCGAAATACAATTTCCTCCCAAATAGGCGCAAAAATTGTGAGCACAACTACGTATAAAATGATTTCACTTGTAGTAGGTTCTATTACTATATTAGATTCATCCACACCAAGCCCATGTGGTAAAACTAAATTTAATACCGCAAGATACATAAGCATTACAATCGTTGTCATTACTATCGTTACATAATGTTTAAAATTATTGAATTGTAATGATTTTATTAAATGTAAGCAGCAATTTCTTGCCGGTGCATACATTACGATAATCATACAAAACGTGAAAGATGGAATAAGATGATCTACATACCATGGGTATAAGGAAGAATCATATAAAAGGTTCAAAAAACCAATTCCATGCATGACCCCAAAAATAATTACTAGAATGCTAATTACTTGGCGCATACTCATTTGTTCATTCTTTTCTTCATATGTAACTAATTCTATATTCATCCTATCTCCCCAGTATAATTAAACCTTTTTAACCATTATATACCAAATAAAATATAAAAAAGACAATACCCCCCACTGTATTGTCCATTTTCTTCCCTACCATTTCTCTCTACACGTCTCAATTAAATGCAGTAAGTACCTCTTCGTCATATCTGCCCTTCTCCACCTTGAGAGCATTCTCTTTTCTTTTGGATTGTGCCGTATTCTCGCTACTTCTTTTAATAAAAGCTCCCATTCTTCCGCTGAACGTTCTGACAAGTATTGTAATCCTCTATCTTTTGAAACGATTGTTTTATGATCTAGTGTATATAAAATACGTCCCATCGTAACGACAGCTGATTCTACCCACTCTTCTATAAAAAATAAATATGGCTTCTTCGCCTTTTCACTCCAGTACTGTTCTACGTTGTATTTCATCGTATTTACTACATCATTCCATTGTATTTGCAGCGGAAGATCTTCTGCTTCTTTTCCTGTAACTGTAATGCCTTGATTTTTCAACGTCCACCATGTGACCGCATTAATGTCCCAATGACCAACATTGGCTTTACCATCTGCACAATACACGTACTCGTTCATTTCATCATTGTATTTCCCTAAGTCAGCAAGCGGAATATACATACCGTCCATTCTTTTACCTAGCGTATTGTCACTAAGTTTCTTATGTAGTTCCACAAGCTGCTGTTTTTCAGCTTCATTCACGGAATCATTTATCACTGTAACAAAATCAACATCGCTCGTTTCCTTATGAAATGCACCTAGTGCGATGGATCCGTAAATATATACCCCGACTATTTTTTCATCCAAAAAAATTTCTTTTAATTCTACTGTGTACCGCTCCATTAACTGTTGTACTTCCGTTGGTAACGCATGCTTCACTCCATTTTTCATATCTATCCCTCCAATAAAAAAGCCTTTGCAAATTCGCAAAGACTTCTTGTTTTATAAATATTTCTCGATTTCTTCATAAACATCCTTCAAACGAGGATTTCCTTCTCCAACAATTTCTCCATTTACAAGAACGACCGGATAAAATAAATCTTCTTCCACTACGCGCTCAGCGAATGCTTTTTTATCCGCATCTTCTTGTTCTTCTTGGAAATCAATATACTCGAAATTAAATTTATTTTCTTGTCCTTCATATTTACGACCAATTGCCGCTTGTAACCATTCAAACGTTTCTGTTGAAGATGGCATTCCGACGCAGCTCGCACAAATTACTTTCGTCCCATACACTTGAACATTAACCATTTCTTCTCCCCCACTTCTTGTCCCAACAGTATATTCAGATGTCTTATTACATAAGCACATCATTTTACAAACTTATTCCATACCCCTATACTGAAAAAACACGATACAATATTTCGACAATAAAACAAGAAGAGAAAAAATAGATTTTCCCCTCTATCTTGATTATAATAAAACTGATGAAAGGAGTCGATAAAAATGGAAAACCCACATATGCAAGAACAAGTATTAGAAGTATTAGATAAATTACGTCCATTCTTACTTCGCGATGGCGGAGACGTTGAATTAGTAGACATTGAAGAAGGTATCGTAAAACTACGCCTTATGGGTGCATGCGGAAGCTGCCCAAGTTCTACAATCACACTAAAAGCTGGTATCGAGCGCGCGTTACTTGAAGAAGTACCAGGCGTTATCGAAGTAGAACAAGTATTTTAATCTAAAAGCAGAAGCGGCTCGTTCAAAATGTGAGGGGGGATGGAGCTTCTGACATAGAGGCGCTTTTTGCCTCGGCGGAAGAAGCGAAGCCACCGAACATTTTAGCCGCTGGAGCTAGATATTAATCTAAAAGCGGAAGCGGCTCGTTCAGAATCGCCTTCTAAAAGGAGACCAAATTTGGTCTCCTTTTTTTATTCAAATCACATTTATCCGTTAACATCATAAAACAAAATTGGAAATCCTTCTCAAAAAATGCGATAATTAATACTATATAGTGAATCGTTCACACATATACAGTAAAAAAACATAGGGGGACGACAGATGCCAAAAATGGGGAACACTTTTGTAACAATTCAAGAACTAGAAAAGAAAAAAGAGTATTTATTAGGCCTTTCATCCGTTATACCAACATGGAATACAAGCTATCAATTTTTATTTAAAGAAATCCAGCAAGAATTATTGGGTAAAGTAAATGAAAAGCTCGAAAGGCATCAATTCGTTTTAAATATATGTACAGATCAACAGGTAGGGGCATAATGTATTACATAAAATTGTGGTATATAAAAAAGAGACCTCACTCGGTCTCTTTTTTATATTTTCAAGATAACCAATCTAATTTTCTAATCCCAAGCTTATCTACTGGTAAACGAAGTGAGCCATAAAAGTGCTTCATAAATTGCTCTGAGCGGTTTACATCGTGTAAAATGGCTTCTAAGCGATCTCTATATATGCTTTTTTGTTCTTCGTTTCCAGTTTGGTAATATCGTTCGACCGTTTCAAAATAGTGAAGTGGGAACAGGAGCCTTGCAAATAATAAACGCCAACCAAATGAGGACAGCGAGTAATTCCGTTCATAATCTGTAACAAATTGAACGATTGTTTGATCCCAGTCTTTCTTTTTTTCAATCATCATATAGCGAATCCATTCTGCTATATCTCGAGTTGGGTGATCATACACCCAATCAAAAGGGAGTTTGAGACGCTTCGTTTGATGCCATAATAAAGGTGTGAATCGTTCTTGGCAAATTGTCGCTGCATCCGTTAGTTGCGGCGTATCATCCATTTCTGTATCAACAACATATTGAATGGCATTTTCTGCAACTCCTAAGTAATACGGGAAGGATTCAATAAACAATTGATCGAATACGTCTGTAGGGTGGTTCATCACTTGTGATTGCCAAAACTTTTCTAACTGATCGAGTCTCTTTTCCCATAACGCTTTCCATTCACCAATGCGGCTTAATTGCTCGATTTCTTCTGGAAAGAATGCACCTCGTTTATGGAATATAGAAAGTTCACTTCCTAATGACGTAGCATGTCGTTCTAACGCTCGCATACCTTTTAATAAGCAGTAATTTTGTTCTTCTATCTCACTTACATAGTAGCCGTGTATAGTTGGAACGAAAGTCGCTACAGTTATATCCCCTTGCTGGTTCATATAGTCACTGAGCTTTTTCATCTCTACAAGTACTTCTTCCTCCATTTCTCCAATTGGAACAAGTACATAAATTTTGTTGCGAATCCAAAAGCTTTTATAGGGGCCCAGGGGGATTAATTCTTTAACATGCATGTGATAATGCTCATAAATATGCTGAATCATCGCAGTCGCCACCTATGGTTTTTCTTTATATATATGAGCTTGTGCTCGCCTTTCATTCCTATGCACAGGATAAAGCAACGAAACGTATACAAATACTAAAAAGAAAAAAAGGTGATAAACATGAAAGAATCAAATCAACTACAAGAAAGAGCATTACAACTATTACAAGAACGTGGTGTAACAATTGACGATATTGCTGAACTTGTTCATTTTCTTCAAAAAAAATATCATCCAAATTTAGAGATGTCAGAATGCCGTTACAATGTAGAACGTGTACTATCAAAACGTGAAGTACAAAACGCACTGATTACTGGTATCGAGCTTGATGTCCTTGCTGAAAAGGGAATGCTAAGTGAACCGTTACAAGATATTGTAAAACGTGATGAAGGCTTATACGGAATTGATGAAGTTATCGCACTTTCTATCGTAAACGTGTACGGCTCTATCGGTTTCACGAACTTTGGATATATTGATAAATTAAAACCTGGTATTTTAGAATACTTAAATGATAAATCAACTGGAAAGGTGCATACATTCCTTGATGATATCGTTGGCGGAATCGCTGCCGCTGCTTCAAGCCGTTTAGCGCACCGAGCTGAGCACTCAGAATAATAATGTTTTCTAGGCCGTCAGTTTCATTCTGACGGCCTTTCGTATTCCATAAGCATAAATTCTCTTCCGCGGCTCAAAAAAATAATCCCTTGTTTAAATCCGATATTTTTATATAACGTAATCGCTCTTGTATTAAATGTTGCTACGCTTAATCGAAACATTTTTGCATTAAACTCTTTCCTGGCAAACGCTATTCCAGCTTGGAAGAATTCTTTCCCTATTCCCTTCCCAGTTAACGCCGGCTTCATGCCAAGTCCGATATCAATCACATCTTCTCCACCATATAAATTAGCATCTCTTCCACCTGGCACTTGTGCATTTGCTCCAAAACAAAAATAGCCGATGAGGTCTCCTTGATCGTCACAACAGCCATAATACGTTCCATCTAATAGCTCTTCTATTACTTCTTTCTCGCCTGAAAAACTATATAAACTATAAGGTTCCTCGTACGTCCACGTATTTATCTTCTTTGCTTCTTCTATCGTTAACTTATGTATATCCACTTTCTCTTTCCCCCTATTATATTTCTATTAACAATATTCGATATTCATCTTATAATTCATCTTTCTCAATATATTTTTTAAATTTATCGCTTCATTTTTATGGAAGATTTTTCTTATTATGTTACGATTAAACAGAATCATTACAAATAAGGTGGTGACAATTTGAATTACTTTTCTTATCTCTCCTCGGAAGAACGGCAAAATTTTTTCTATAAAGAACCTCTTAGTTTTTCAAAAAATATAGGGAAAGAACAACTAGCTTACGCACTAGGCGCCACACTATATACTCCTGGCACGAAAGAAACGATTGCGGAAGATATAATTAGAAAGAAACATGTGGATGCTACCTCAATTATTCTTTGTCTAGAGGACGCTATCAGCGATGAGGAAGTAAAACTTGCAGAGCAAAACATCGTCGTTCAAATACAGCAAATCGCTAACTTAGTCAGTGCCAACATACTAAATCAAGCAGACATCCCGCTTCTTTTTATTAGAGTTCGACAGCCAAGTCAACTGAAGACAATTGTTACTGAATTAGGTAGTGCTGTTCATTGTTTATGTGGTTTTGTCTTTCCAAAATTCACACCGATTAACGGAAAGACTTATATCGATCAGCTTGCATATATAAACGAGTTATACTCATTATCGCTATATGGCATGCCGATTTTAGAATCCCCCGAAATTATGTATAAGGAAACACGGGCAGAATCATTATTACAAATAAAGGATTTACTAGATTCTTATCACGATTACATCTTAAATGTACGTATTGGTGCTACTGATTTTTCAAGTATATTTAGTATTCGGCGCAATAAATACACACCTATCTATCATATTACCGTTGTCCGTGATTGTATTTCAGACATTATTAACGTTTTCTCAAGGGCAACAAATGAATATATTATTTCAGGATGTGTATGGGAATATTTTTCTAATGATCATGAAGAAGGGCTTATTCAAGAGGTATCACTTGACCATGCAAATGGCTTAATCGGAAAGACAGTTATTCACCCATCTCATATTAAAGTTGTACAGGCAATGCACATTGTCACAATGGAAGATTATTTAGATGCGAGATCAATTTTACAAAATGCAGATACGTATAATGGAGTGCTAAAAAGCAGTTTTTCTAACAAAATGAATGAAGTAAAACCTCATTATGGCTGGGCTCGCAAAACCATTTTAAAATCTAATATTTACGGGGTGCTACATGAAAACAAACAATTCACCGATCTCCTTATTACAAACGCAAAGCAACACGTATAACGTTTTAAATAATATACAAGTCCATGTAGAAGTACATGATAATCCATATAATTTAGCGCTAGACAATCTTTTTCAAATGGCTGCGAGAATAAATAAGAAACGTAGTTTTTTATTTGTGAGTACAATCCTTGGAAAGCATCTTCCTATTAAACCTGCAGTCTCTCTATCAAGTGGAGTTGCTCTCGCTGCAAGATATTTGGAAATACTACATAATATTTCTCATCCATTTCAAAAAGAAATTTTAAATCTCATTTCATTAGAAATTGATGAAATCCCAGAGGAAGGATTTCGTTATCAATATCCTCTGCAAGAAGAAGTTGTGTTCATCGGATTCGCTGAAACAGCGACAGCACTTGGTCATTCTATGTTTCAATGCTTTCAAAATGCAAAGTATGTGCATACAACTAGGGAATCGATACCCCACCTAGAATCTGTCATTACATTTGAGGAAGAACATTCTCATGCAACATCGCACCGTTGTTATGTAGATGAAAGCTTTTTTCAAAACAACAACCCGATTGTTCTCGTAGATGATGAGATGACAACAGGAAAAACAGCATTAAATATTATTAGATCTATTCAAAATAAATTCCCACGAGAAGAATATATAATTGCTTCTTTATTAGACTGGCGTTCTCATACTAATAGAAAACAATTTAAACAATTAGAAGAAGAACTTCAAATTAAGATTCATGTTATTTCTTTATTAGAAGGCAGTATTCATACAACTGGCCAACCATTAAATATTGCAAAAACAGATATTCAAATTAAAGAAACAAAACCTGATTTCAAAAAGCATACCCTTACCTGTCCAAAATCACCCTATACATCAAATTATATAAAATATACTGGGCGATTTGGCATTTCAGCATATGAACAAAAGCACATTCATTCTTTCGCTCAAGAAGCAGGAAAAACTTTAAAAAGAGAAAGAATGGGAAAACGAACACTCTGTCTCGGAACGGGTGAATTTATGTATATCCCAATGAAAATTGCTGCTGAAATGGGTGAAAATATTTTATATCAATCTACAACAAGAAGCCCTATCCATCCTGTTTCAAATGATGTAAACTACGCCATTCATAATCATTTCTCATATCCAAGTCCTGAAAATTCTACTATTACAAATTACTTTTATAATATTTCACCTCATGATTACGATGAAGTATTTGTTTTTATTGAGCGTGATTTAGGAGAAGAAGCCCTGTTTCCTCTTCTACAGCAGTTACAAACAGTTATTCCTTTTATTCATATCGTCTCATTTTCAAATAGCATAGAAAAGGAAGGTTGATAATTATGGTAAAAGTAAATTCTCATATTAGTAGTTACAATCCAAATGATGCTATTTTTCTATTAAAAGATATTAGTGATTTAATGAAAGAAAGTTCCACGGAAACTAGAGAACAAGCAATTCAAGCTGGCACACATTATTCCGAAATGTTACCAATGGAATATAAACCATCTAAAGCGTATATGGATTTATTCTTTTCTTCCCTGCAACAATATAAACACAAACTAGCCATCGCTGTTGGAGTTGTCGCCGAACAGATTATACAAACTAAAGGAACTAACCTTGTCCTCGTTTCATTAGCTCGTGCTGGTACACCTATTGGCATTCTTATCAAACGCTACATACGCTATCAATACAACCTTGATGTACCTCACTATTGTATTTCTATTGTTCGCGGACGCGGTATTGATGAAAATGCACTCCATTATATTTTGGAACATCACCCTAAAGAAACAATTCAATTCATTGATGGGTGGACTGGAAAAGGTGCAATAAAAAAAGAATTAGAATATGCAGTACACACATTTAACGAACGAAATAATACACACATTTCTCATTGTATGGCTGTGCTTGCTGATCCCGGTTACTGTACTTCAATTTACGGTACACGTGAAGATTTTCTTATTCCTAGCGCTTGCTTAAATGCAACAGTCTCTGGACTAATTAGTCGCACTGTACTAAATGACACCTATATCGGTCCAAATGATTTTCATGGTGTTAAATATTATAAAGATCTAGAACAAGAAGACTTATCAAATTTCTTCGTTGATGAGATAACAGAGTTATTCCCTTCTGTTCATTCTCATATAGATAATCAATTACGTTATATTACTTCAACTTACACTGATCCCTCTTGGCAAGGATTAAAAGATTTACAGTCTATCCAAAATCACTTTGAAATTGACGATATTAACTTAATTAAACCAGGAGTCGGTGAAACAACTCGTGTATTACTCCGGAGAATACCGTGGAAAATTTTAATACGTAAGCAAAACAATCCCGATTTAAAGCATATTTTACTTCTCGCTAAAGAAAAGAATGTCCCAATTGAAATCTATGAGAATATGGCTTATTCATGTTGCGGGCTCATTAAGCCTCTTAGGAAGGAAACAATATGATTTTCGCCAGTGATCTTGATCAGACGCTTATTTATTCCCGGAAATCGTTTCGTGCCCCTATAGAAGATGAATCAATTCAACTCATTGAAACTTTAGATGGGAAAGAAATTTCTTTCATATCACATAAAACCATTTCACTACTAAAAAAATTACAACTGCACTCACATTTCATCCCAGTTACAACAAGAGCTATTAAGCAGTTTCAGCGTATTGCTTTATTCCAAAACGAAATCATTCCCGAATACGCCATTACAAGTAACGGCGGCAATATCCTTCATAATGGGAAACAAGATGGTACTTGGAACAGGACAGTAAAAGAAAGACTATCGGTTGAATGTATAGAGAGAAACGACATACTAAAGGAATTTGGACAAATAGCTCATAAAGATTGGGTTATATCGCAAAAAACAGCTGATGATCTATTCCATTATTGCATTATTAAACGGGAGAACATTCCTTATGATGAATTATCATCCTTCACTTCCTGGTTAGACAAACAAGGCTGGAATCATTCACTTCAAGGTAGAAAGCTATACTTTGTACCAAAACCAATTAATAAATGGGACGCCGTGCAATATATAAAAGAAATTTTGCAAATAGATACGATTATTACAGCTGGGGATTCTTTACTTGATTTATGCATGCTTGAAAAGGCGAACCATGCCTTCGCACCACTTCATGGTGAGTTAGGGGCAATGCATGATAACTTACAACCCCATATTTTAAAAACAGACGCAATCGGCATATATGCCGCAGAAGAAATCGTAAATAAATCACTTCAAATTATTCACAGTTCATTACCTACCTCATGATCATCATATGCACAATTGCATACGCACCGCGGTTAAACAGATGGTACAATTTATTTGAATCGCTGTTGCTACACTTCTTGATTAGAGAAAAGGCGTTAAAACGGAAATTAGCGTCTTATCAACCTCAAGCAATTGGCACATTTTGTCATCTTAAAAGACACTCGAACGAGTGTCTTTTTTTCTATATCCAACAAGGACTTACTCATTTCAAAGTATAAATACATAAAATAATGTAAATCATGACACGCATGAATCACTTTCTAAAAGTTATAAAGTAGATTCAAAATAAAAAAGCACTCTTAACTAGAGTGCTTTTTACTTTCAAACAAGGAGGCTACATATATGGATAGTACTCTCGTATTTAACTTAGGCATTGGTATTGTTATCATTTTATTCGTCTTCTTTGTACTTTGTATGAGCGGGGTATAAAAAGGCGATTTTCGAGCGTCTTTTTATACACATACATATGTATTACTTGACTTCTATAAAAGTAGTAACCATAATAGTTACAGAAATACAAATAGCTATTCACATATCCACAAATAGGAGGAAGAAAAATGAAACATGTAATCGTTTATGCACACCCGAATACAGAAAGCTTCAACCATGCGATTTTAGAAACGGTAAAAAGTGAATTAGAAGGAAAAGGTCACGAAGTACGCGTTCGCGATCTATACGAATTAAACTTTAATCCAGTATTAGGCGCTTCCGATTTCATCTCATTTTCTCAAGGAAATACACCAGAAGATATTAAAGAAGAACAAGAACATATCTCTTGGGCTGACAGCATTACATTCATTTATCCAGTGTGGTGGGCGGGACTTCCTGCTATTTTAAAAGGATACGTTGACCGTGTATTTAGCCATGGATTTGCTTATGCTTACGGTGAAAACGGCATTGAAAAGTTATTAAGCGGTAAAAAAGGATTGTTATTATCTACAATGGGCAATACGAAAGAGGCATACACAGCAGGCGGCATGTTT
Organism: Bacillus sp. PK3-067; assembly: GCF_056738645.1. NCBI lineage: Bacteria > Bacillati > Bacillota > Bacilli > Caryophanales > Bacillaceae > Bacillus > Bacillus sp. PK3-067. The sequence goes on from NZ_CP096490.1 coordinate 4,913,092, forward strand.
GATGCAATGAAGAAAACAGCGGATGTTGGTATTTTTGAATTTACAGGTATTGAAACACTTGAGCATACATTCTATACAAGTGTCCCTTCTGTGGATGACAGTGTGCGTAAGCAATATCTTGAAGAGGTTAAAAACGTTGTGAATCGTGCATTCTAACAAAATTATATCGGCGATTTTTCAAATATATCGACTTACCGATAAAAATCAACACTAGTCACAACTGAATGTTAGCCCACACCAATCGGGCTGCCAGCAAATATCAGAAAAAAAGCTGTTCCAAAGTTTGGAACAGCTTTCTTCATTACATCTTCTCAATCCACTCCGTCAAGTTATGCACAACTTGCGTCGGTTGTACTTCGTATTCTGTTAACTTCTCCACAGTTGTGACTCCAGTGTGGACAAGAAGCGTATGCATACCAGCATTTATTCCTGCTAAAATGTCTGTATCGTAGTTATCCCCAACCATTAATGCTTCATTCTTTTCTATGCCAAGCACTTTCAAAGCTTGTTCCATAATGATTGATTCTGGTTTTCCGATAAAGATTGGATCCACACCTGTTGATACTGCTACAACTGATGTTAATGAACCATTACCTGGTAATAATCCTCGCTCAGTTGGGATGGCAATATCCCCATTTGTAGAAATAAACGTCGCGCCATTACGCACAGCAAGACACGCTTTTGCTAATTTTTCATATGTGATGTCACGATCTAAACCCACAACAACGAAATCAGGATTTTCATCCACAAGTTCAAATCCTTTTTCCACAAGTGCATCGTGTAAGCCTTCTTCACCAATCATATATACAGTTGCGTCTTGTTTACGTTCATAAATGAAGTTCGCAGTCGCCATACTCGTTGTGAATACTTGCTCTGCTTTCGCTGGAATATCGAAACGAACAAGCTTTTCTGCTACCTGTTCCGGTTTGCGAGTTGAGTTATTCGTAACGAATAAATATGGAATGCCGCGCTCTCCTAATGCTTTTACGAAGTCGCTTGCTTCTTCAATTTGTTCTTCTCCGCGATACATCGTACCGTCTAAGTCAATTAAGTAACCTTTATACATCGATTATGTCTCTCCTTCTATGCTAACGTTCTCACCTTATCATACCACTCTTATATTACCCGCTTTTCCAAAAGAAAAAAACGCTTTACCTTAAAGCGCCCCATAACGTTCATTTTTTCTCTTTTATTTGGTAAGAACAACTACAATCGCCCTCGCACATATTTGCTAGCGTTTTCACTTCTGCGTTCGTAAATAAACGCTTATACATGTCTTTTTCATCTTCACACACTTGCGGGAATCTCTCGGCAATTTCCTTTAACGGACAGTTTTGTTTTTCAATTACGAAAGATTTCTCTCCATCTCTCTTTATTTGAACCATATAACCATTTTTCTCTTGCATAGCTGCTATCTCTTGCACTTTATATGCTAAATTCTTTTGATTACTCACTCTCTTTTGTAACTGTTCTTCCATTCGCTTCGTTCTCTCTTTTAAAACGTAACGAAGTATTTTTTCATCGCCCATTCGAGCTAAATCTTCTAGCATATCAATCGCAAATTGCTTATACTCTTTCGGGAATGTATCTTCTCCCTTTTCGCTTAATCCATACAAATAAGTTGGTCTTCCGACATGTTGCCTTACCATCTTAGAATAAATGAGTCCGTCTTTCTCAAGATTACTTAAATGTCTTCGAATCGCCATTTCTGTAATCTCTAAAACGTCAGCTAGTTCCGCTACCGTGTGCTCTCCCTTTACTTTCAACAATTGTACAATCTCGTCTTTCGTAGTACGTGCTTCCCCCATACTTCACCCTTCTCCCTTTTCTTTCTTACATACAATATAAGATCCCCAAAAGGCATTCTCTGGGGATCTTATAAGCATAATTATTCTGGTACAAATGCAGATACAGGTCCTAATTCCTTTTCTAAATAACTGCGAATATTTGCTGGGTATTTCTCTACCACTGCAATATGTTTTTGAATCGTCTTATATAATTCATCATGATTCATTTGAATATAATCTTGCGTAAGCATTTTTCGAAGAAGGATAATTTCTTTCATCCCTTGTCCATCTTCTTCACTTATCACTCGCTCGTCCATTAAAATATCAATAATATCTTCATAGCTTCCTGGATCACGCATAATAAATCCATCAATCATCGCATTTCCTACATCTAATACACAATCAATAATAAGATGGGCTATGCGCTCTAATGCGTAAAATTCAAACTCGGTTTCATATATCTTTTTCTCTTGAAATGTACTTGTTGCTCGTTCTAAACATACTAGCATTTGTTCTATTTTCTTTCTGTCTACAAAATACATGAATGTCACCTACCTGGAAATTAAAGCATTTACATTTTAATTGTAACGCTTTCTTCTGAAAAAATCGACAATTTTTCGAATTCACCTTTTCTCCGTTATTTGTTATAGTTATATTTGTATGATTTTTGAAATTGGAGGAATGGAATCTTGGAACGTGAACTCGCACTAGAAATTGTCCGTGTAACAGAAGCAGCAGCCTTAGCATCCGCACAGTGGATGGGCCGCGGAAAGAAAAATGAAGCAGATGATGCAGCAACTACAGCAATGCGTGATATGTTCGATTCAGTAAACATGGCAGGTACAGTTGTAATTGGTGAAGGAGAACTTGATGAAGCACCGATGTTGTATATTGGTGAAGAACTAGGAACAGGTAACGGTCCAGAAGTAGACATCGCCGTTGATCCATTAGAAGGTACAAACATCGTTGCAAAAGGTCTTGCAAATGCAATGGCAGTTATTGCAATCGCAGACAAAGGGAACCTTCTTCATGCTCCTGATATGTACATGGAAAAAATCGCGGTTGGTCCAAAAGCAGCTGGTAAAATTAGCTTAGATGATCCAATTGAAAAAACAATTGAAATTGTAGCAGAAGCTAACAATAAAAAGATTCGTGATTTAACAGTTATCGTTCAAGAACGTGAACGTCATCAAGATATTATTGACCGTGTTCGTGCAAAAGGTGCACGCGTAAAATTATTTGGTGACGGTGATGTTGGTGCGTCAATCGCAACAGCACTACCTGGAACGGGTATCGACTTATTCGTAGGTATTGGCGGAGCTCCAGAAGGTGTTATTTCTGCAGCAGCATTAAAGTGCCTTGAAGGTGAAATGCAAGCTCGCTTAGTTCCAATGAACGAAGAAGAAGAAGCTCGTTGTCGTGAAATGGGATTAGAAGATCCTCGTCAACTTCTTATGTTAGATGACTTAGTATCTGGGGATGATGCAATCTTCTCAGCAACTGGTGTATCTGCTGGTGAGTTATTAGACGGTGTTAAATTCCTTGGCGGAGATTTAGCTGAAACATACTCTATCGTAATGCGTTACAAAACAAGAACAGTACGATTTATTAAAACACATCACCATTTAGATCATAAACCACACTTAAACTTAGATATTTAATAAAGGAGCCATGTGTATGGAAGAACGTTTCTTTCTGTACGACGATACTGTCGCTACAAAAACTCGTTTCGTTAGCTTTATGGGAGAAAATGAGCGTCACGATTTAGCGCTATTATACTCCGATCGTCATTACGGTAAAACAATTGTCCTTGATATGCAACGCAATAAATTTGCAATCATCGGTGCTGACGATTTAAACGAACCAGGCTACTTAGAGCATGCATTTTCTATGACTGAAGAAATTGCAGAAGAATTACGCTCATTTTTATTTGAACTTATATAATTTATCGTATGCACCAGCTATTTTAGCTGGTGTTTTTCCATCACGAGAATTTCGAATTTTCAATCTTTTGTGTTATAATTAAGAATAAATCTATTTGGATAGAAAGGACGTTATCTACGTATGCCAACATTTACTTTGTAATGGACCAGCAATTGGATAGCATTACTCTCAAAAAAGCACCGTGCTTTTTCAAGGGAGTAGTCTGCCCATTCCCATTACAAAGGAACGTATTGCATCTGTAGTATGATGTTTACGGAGGTTCCTCTTTGGGGAACCTCCTTTTATTTTTGTCTTTTTCTCATGCCTTCATACTACAAGACATCCAAATAGCTGTATTACGTTCCTTTACCACTACTATAAGAGGTGAAGGAAAATGCAGAAAGTACAACTTTCTTGGAGTTTATATGAAAACGAGCAAAACACAATCGAAAAATATTGTAAAAATTGCAGACGTACTACCCTATTTACCGACACAAATATTCGTAGGCATAACGCCAACGGAAAAAACATATACCGCTTTGCCATTTATAAATGTCCGAAAGACCATACGTGGAATCAAAAACTTCGTATTTATAAAGCATTTACTGATCACGTTGAAACAGTCGATATGACGCAGCAGGATCAGCCAGAAACAACTACTACCATTTCCATTACGCAACATCAAGAAAGCGGCATAACCGAAATCACGATCGTATTAGATATCGTTTTCGGTTCCCACCGCATCGATAAAGCCTTATCCACATATATTTCCGACTGGAGCCGTACACGCATTGTGGATAAAATTAAAAATGGGGATATTCAATTAAACGGACAACAAATGAAGCCAAATACAATACTTTCTGAAGGCGATCATATCTCGATTTGTTTGTAAGCAAAAATATGCAAAAAATCCTCTTACAATTGTAAGAGGATTTTTTTATTTCTTCACTTTTCGTAATACAAAATGTGCGCAACCGAAGTTACAGTACTCGTATAAATACTCCGTTAACGTACTAATTTTCGTATCATATGTCGCACGTTGGTTACTATCATCAAAGAATCCGCGCAATCTAAGTTGCTCATATCCCCAGTCCCCAACGATGTAATCATATTTATTTAAAATTTCTGCATAGCGCTCTTTAAATGCTTCTTCACTAAAACCGTCACGAAAGTTTTTAATTACTTCGTACTGAACATTATTAATGCTCACCGTAGCATGAATCTCTTGCTTTTGCTCCATCATTAACTTCCTCTCTAAGCATTCTTCTTTTTATCGTATCACAAAGCATAACAACCAACAATTTCAAATACAAAAAATTGCAAATTAGTACATGCTATGGAGAAGGAGGTGATACATCGTGAAAAAACAAATTTTACTTTCCCTTCTCACTCTTTCCTTATTTGCAGGCTGCCAATCAGCGAACAAAGCTGAAATGGAACGTGAAGAAGGAAGCCGTGTTCTTGTTTCCAATAAAAACGACATGTATCATACGGAAAATACAAATACAAGACTCACAAGAGTCGGTTATTCTTCTAAACAAAAGCATGAAGTATCTAACAAACAAGTAGGGGCCATTAATCGCGAGAAGGTCGCTGAAATGATTACAAGCATGACAGTCAAACTTCCTGACGTTACAAACGCTGCTACACTCGTTACTGATGATGAAGTGTTCGTTGTATACCGTGCAAACACAACGGATCCAAAACTCGTAGCGGATCAAGTATATAGAGCTGCTTTGTCCATCGTTCCTCGCTATTATAAAGCATATGTATCAACAGACCAAAAGTTGATTTCTCAAATTCAAGGGCTTCAATCTGGCGCATTAAATGATACAGAATATACACAAAGCCTCGATATGTTAAAACGAGAAATGAGTAAAAATCCTCATTTGAACAATACGGGAGATCAGACTTTGAATGATATGATTAAAAAGTAAAACAGGTGGAGAAAATCTCCACCTGTTTTACTTTTTATTTTTTATTACGATCCGCATAAACCTCCATCGCATCACACATAAACTGCGCTAATCCCTCACCAAACTTATCGATATTTTTCGTAAAGCGCTCATCAGCGACGTACATTTGACCGAGTCCTTTAAAAGCATCTAACGAATATTCACCGAAGTTTTGCAAGTAATCGTACCATACTTTAATAGCTGCCTGCGCCTCTTTAGAATCTGGTGCATCGTGTCTAAGCGTTGCTAAATTTCTATAAATAGCATTAAACTCCTCTTGGTTCTCTTTTGACATACCTTTTGCATATTCGTTCGCTTTATCTACAGCTGCGTCTCCCCATTTTTCACGTGCTTCTTCTTCATATGGGTTATGGCTGAAATCGAATCCTTCAAATTTCTCTTTATTCGTCATTTCAATCTCTCCTTTTGTATGCTGAATTGTTTTATCAATCGTCGCAATCACCTTATCTAATCTGGCACGCTTTTCAAGAAGCATCTTCTTATGAAGCTGTAGTGCCTCTTCGCGATCAAATGATGGACTCATGATAATCTCTTTAATTTTCTTCAAAGGGAAGCCAAGCTCTTTAAAAAACAAAATTTGCTGCAATGTCTCTAAATTTTCATTGGAATACAGACGATATCCAGACTCTGTCGTCTCGTCTGGGGTTAACAACCCAATTTCATCGTAATGATGCAGTGTGCGCACACTAATTCCAACTAAATCAGCTACTTCTTTTACTCTCATTGTCATTTGTATCTCCCCCTTAGTACATACGATAAAGTATGACGCAACGTTAGAGTCAATAAGTAAATTCATTTTCTTTCTAAAAGTTTCATCTCTCCCCTATTTCATGCATAATAGATATGTACATATATTAGAAAGCGGTGAAAGTATGGTTTCAAATACTGTAATTGCCAGCATCATTTTTCAACTCATTGTCTCGATTCTGGTCCCAATTATCGTACTCGTTTATTTCCGTAAAAAATATAATATGAATTGGAAAGTGGTCGGCGTTGGTGTTCTTATCTTTATCGGATTCACCCAAATTCTTGAAACACCATTCCACCTATTTATGCGCGGTAATCCAACAATCGCTCCATTTTTAGAAAATCCGTTTGTCTTCGCAATTTATGGCGGATTGACTGCTGGTATTTTTGAAGAATTAGGACGCTTCGTTGCCTTCTTCTTCTTACTAAAAAAATATCTAGAATATAAAGATGGCTTCGCTTATGGAATTGGTCACGGCGGAATTGAATCTATTTTAATTGGCGGTTTTTCTGCATTACAAGCATTAATCTTTGCTAATTCTATTAACGATGGTAGCTTCGCTCGACTGATTGAACAAAAACCCGAGCTTAGCATTTTACAGGACATGTTAATTCAGCAACCTGCCTACTTATACTTCCTTGGTAGCTTAGAAAGAATTATGGCACTCGTGCTTCAAATCGCCTTTACAATGCTTGTTTTATACGCAGTCAAACAGAAGAAATATATCTTCCTAGTATACGCTATACTATTCCACGCATTTGTAGACTTTTTCGCGGCACTTTACCAAACAAAAACAATCAACATCTTCGTTGCCGAAGGAATTACACTTCTGTGTACAATTGGCGCTGTCGTTCTTATTCGCAAAATGAAAGAGAAATTAATGAGTGTACCGGAGTAAAAAATAAACCACCAAAATTGGTGGTTTATTTTTTATATGGATGATAACTTTTGCCCTCTTGCAGCTCCCTCTTTGTTTCTGCATCTATAACGATATATTTATGAAACTCTCCTACTTCATTTTGAATAAAAGAAGTGAAAAAGTATACTTGGCGATCAGAGTGAACAAAAAAATCTTGAAGTACCACTCTACCTCGACAACCGACAGCTGTTTTTTGTAGGAAAGAAAATTCTTCATCAGGCACTTCTTTAAATAAGATTTTTTTCCGAACACTATATGCTGCATTTTTGTATTCTTTATAGATCTTCTTATCTAACTGTTTATAAAAAACATCCTCACTCACAAATGACTTATTTCGATTGCTTGGATAATTTAGTTTTTGATTCGACTCTGCATAAGTTGTGGACAAGTGTATAAAAAAACAAAGACTAAATACAATACATATCATTTTATTCATGATTGCACCTCAAATGTTCATTATCCACATTACTTTTCCACATATTTAAATCAATATACTGTTTCCAATAAAAAGGAATTATTTCTACATTTGTCGAAGTATATAGCGTCAACTTGAAAGATGGGGATGAATTATGAAGAAAATTATTATAATACGACATTGTTCAGCAATTGGGCAAAAACGTGATGATGAATTAACGACCGATGGAAAAGACCAAGCAAACACCCTTGCTACATTCCTCTTAGAAAATCATCTACAAATCGATCATATTATTTCAAGCCCATTTGTCCGAGCTATCGATTCCATTCGGCCCTATGCGCTCCAAGCTAACTTATCTATCCAAGAAGATGAACGATTAACTGAACGCATATTGAGCAACATTCCAATGGATGATTGGATGCAAAAACTAGAATCTACTTTTACAAATATAGATATTGCCTTTTCAGGCGGAGAGTCAACAAAACAAGCAACAGACCGGGCCCTATCGCTTATTCAAGACGTTTTACAATTAAACCATACGACAACACTACTTGTTACACATGGCAATTTACTTACGCTCATTTTAAAGCATTTTGATCATACAATTGGCTTTAATGAATGGAGAACTTTAACGAATCCTGATATTTACGAAATTACAATCGACGAACAATGTATCATAAAACGCTTATGGGAAGCATCGTCCAAGTAATATCCCTTTCCAAAACATTCAGTTGACGCCACGAGAAGAGACTGTTCTAACAATAGAAAGGGGTATCATTTCATATGTACGAAGACGTACTTGCTTTACTACATAAAACAAATGTTTCTTATGAAAAATTCGAACACGAACCAGTACTCGATTATGAGACCGATCGGATCGTACGCGAGAGACTTGGCTTACAAGGCACCCCAAGTAAAAGCTTATTTTTAAAATCAAAGTCTGGAGATTATTACGTATTTTTTACGTTAGAGGGCACAAGGCTCAACCGGGGAGAGATGAAAGAACTATCAGGAGAACGCTTATCTCTCTGTTCTCCTGATGAACTGCGAGACAAAACTGGTTGTACGCCGGGATGTGTGGCTCCTTTCGGATATTCACACGATGTAACAATTATTGTGGATAACGCTATTTATACGTACGATAAAATTTTAATTACACCTGGTGTTCCTGAATTTACAATTGAATTATCCACAGAAGAATTAAAAAAGATTTTATTAACATGTCCAAATACCGTTTTAGAGTACAAACAAAAAGAGAGCTAATCATTAGCTCTCTTTTTTTCATTATTTAGCTTCTGCTGTTTTTTCTTTTGCAGAACGTACTTGCTCGTCCGCATGGTAAGAAGAACGCACAAGTGGGCCAGCTTCACAGTGGCTAAATCCTTTGCTAAGTGCAATTTCTTTAAGCTCTGCAAATTCTGCTGGTGGGTAATATTTAAGAACTGGTAAATGCTTCTTAGATGGTTGTAGGTATTGCCCAAGAGTTAAAATATCCACATTGTTTGCACGTAAGTCATCCATTGCTTCAATTAAATCTTCTCTCGTTTCACCTAAGCCCACCATAATGCTCGATTTAGTTGGAATATCAGGCTGCATTTCTTTCGCTCGACGTAAAAACTCTAATGAACGTTCATATTTTGCTCTAGCGCGAACTCGGTCAGATAATCGACGTACTGTTTCAATGTTATGGTTTAAAATATCTGGTTTTGCATCCATTAACATTTTTAAGTTTTCTTCTACTCCACCCATATCAGATGGTAATACTTCGATAGACGTGAATGGGTTTTTACGACGTACTGCGCGTACTGTTTCAGCAAAAACAGCTGCTCCTCCGTCCTTTAAATCATCACGTGCAACCGCTGTTATAACAACGTGCTTTAAGCCCATTTGTACTACTGAATCTGCTACGCGTTCTGGTTCTTGTAAATCAAGCTCAGTTGGTAAGCCTGTTTTAACCGCACAAAAACGACAAGCACGTGTACAAACCGCACCTAAAATCATAAATGTTGCTGTTTTTCTTACAGCCCAGCATTCATGAATATTCGGACATTTTGCCTCTTCACAAACGGTATGAAGATTCTTAGAACGCATCATTTTCTTTAAGCCTGTATAGTTTTCATTCGTGTTTAACTTAATTTTCAACCATTCGGGCTTGCGCTTATATTCTGTTTGTTTTGTCATGGTTATCAACTCCGCACAATATGAAATAGTTTACCGTGTTCGCTTCTTTCAATGTAACATATCTATTCTAACGTATGAAAGCGATTTGCTCAAATGAAGATTCTAAGATTTTTTCCAATCGTTCCCTATAATGAAATACTCCGTATATCCCACACTAAAAAGAGTGATGTTGTGAAAGGAGTCTATTTCATGCTTCGAAAAATTTCTCTTTTGCTTTCTATTTGTTTTCTTCTCCACCAAAACATCGCTTACGGTGAAGATAATCAGCAAAGCATATACGAAAAGCGCATGGCACTATATAAAGAAACCGAGCAGTCTTCAGGCATTCCATGGTATTACTTAGCTGCAATGGATCAATATGAAAGAAATATACGGAGCGTAAGAAAAGATATTCCGAAAAAACCAGATGCCATCATTTCCCTTTATTTCAAACCAGAAATATGGGCTGGACCTATTAATAGTAACGATACTCTCCCCCATACAATTTCTCTATTTGGCGGAATAGGTTTAGATGGTGACAAAGATGGATTTGCAAATGCAAATAGCGACCGTGATCTTCTGCATACCGCAGCGACTATTTTAAGGAAACAAGGAACGTCAGAAGACCGTATTAAAATTATGCTCTGGGAATATTATAGGCGTGCAAAAACAGTTGATTTAATTAGCGAATATGCCCAAATTTATAAACATTATGGCCGTATTAATTTAGAGGGAAATGCTTTTCCTCTTCCGATCCGTAGTGACCATAGCTACCGTAGTACTTTCGGCGCTGGAAGAAGTTTTGGCGGCAGAAGGATTCATGAAGGAACAGATATTTTCGCCGGATATGGCGTGCCAGTAAGATCGACTTGCTATGGCATTATTGAAACGAAAGGTTGGAACCGCCTTGGTGGATGGCGCATTGGTATTCGCGACCTTCATAACAATTACCATTATTACGCTCATTTAGGCGGGTTCTCAAAAGAAATACAGCTTGGACAAATTGTTGAGCCAGGGAAAGTAATCGGATTTGTTGGTAGCACTGGTTATGGACCTCCTGGTACAGCCGGAAAATTTCCGCCCCACTTACATTTTGGCATGTATAAAGACAATGGCTATACAGAATGGGCCTTCGATCCATACATTCATTTAAGCCTTTGGGAACGCAAAGAACGAGCAAATACAAAACGATAACCGTAGCTGCATTGCTACGGTTATTTTTTATCCATTAAAAGCCTGGCTGAGCCGGATTTCACTTTATTTACAACTAACTATCTGTTTTCTTTTTATCAGGTACAGCAACACTTCCGCTTCCATAATACGTAGGCACTTCCCCTTGAACGATACGCGTCGCAATCGGAACATTTTGTTTCACCGTTATCTCTTTCGTATGAAATGGAATAATTACTTGCAATGTTACTTCCATTTCCATAACAATTTGAATCGCTGTAGTATTAATCCCATGCGGCTCAATTTTTTGTTTAATATCTGTATTCACATGCCCAATTGGCGTGAAATGAATCGGAATATCTGGTCCTATATTACCAAGAAGCGCATTATCAGTTACACGCCCAAAAGGAACTGCCATAGTCGCCCCGTTTTTTTCAGAAATACCTAGCTCCTTCAACTTCCCTTGTTCTACTTGCTGCAAATATTTTTCTATGTACGTGGTCGTTGACGTTACGATTTCATTTACTTGCTTTGTATTTAAATTAATTGTAGATACTTTTCCGTTTTTATCATTCTGTACTTTCATTAATGAATCTACATCGAATCCTTCATTAATTCGATCCTTTACTGCCTTCGTCATAATTGCCGTCGCCATTTTATGCGTCTCTACTTCCCCATATTTAATTAAGGTCGGCTGAATATTATTATTCACAATCCACAACCCTTGCGTAAGTAATATAATAAAAAGAATAAACGACATAAGCAGTATATACCGAAAGGCAATAGGTCCCCTTCGAAACCGCGAGTTTTTCGAGCGAAATATACTCATAAAAAAACCTCCTTCTTATATCATTTCTATGCAAGAAGGAGGGACGATATATGCTTATCTCATTTTTAATAATGCTTCTTTTCCAATCGTTCCTGCTGGAATGCCTAATGCTTCAGCTCCAGTCGTTACCGATTCTAGCGGCGCTTCAAGAAGTTGTTCAATCGTTCTTACACCAACCGCACGGCCAGCAATAATTCCTCGATCACCTAACTTCTCATTTAAAAGACCTACATCTAATGCACCACACATAATATATCCTTTATCGCTCATTACAGCTAGCAAATTTGTCTTTGGAAGTTTCACGCTAACCGCAATAAACGTATAATTATCAATTATAATTGGCTCCACATTAACCATAGTTCACACTCCTCTCTTTCTTATCTGTATGACAAGAGAAAAATGAGTGTTACAAGTTAACTAGCCTATAGTTTAACGGAAGATTTATAAGTTATTAACATATCTGTTAACACATCTCTAAGTAGTTCTGGCATATAATATTGTTTGTCAGAAAGTGTGGATAGCTCTGGGTATAAGTAGCCAAATGTAAACATATCAATCGTTCCTACTGTATATATACGATCTAATTCCAGCGATTCCCCGTTAATTAATACATCTTCGAGTAAAATTTTATTTCCAGGAATCGTATCTGGAATTACTTCTACACCCGCGTAAATCATTTTCCCCATCACTTTCCCACGAAATCCGAATCCTTTCACCTCAAGATTCTCCATATTCGGCTTACGTGCTTTCAAAATAACTTCTCTTAATATCTTTCCTGGAACTTTCAAAGCACACGGATTAATTGGATGTGGACAAATTCTGTGAATATCTCCGCGCGTTACGACACCCTCTTCTAACCCTTCAAGAAGTACACCAGCATTCACCATGCCAATTTCTGCACCGCACCATGTTTTCAGCGCACTTGCTAACATATGAGAAAACGGCGTCTCATGAAACCAATCAACCTGTAATGACTCTTTTAAATGAACGACAGGCTCTGCCATTATATGCTTACTTTCTTCCTGCAGTATTTCAATTGTGGATAACGGCTCGCTATAAGCACCTAACCGTTCCGTCTTAATCGCTCTACCGTCTTTTTTCAACAGCTTCTTCGTCTCTTTATCCACAGTAAGCTGCACGTGCCCAATGTAACGTCCCCACTTTTCACAGCAACAAAGTAAAGTATTATTCATTAGAACACCACGCTCAAATAAATGATGCGTATGTGCCCCTAAAATAACATCTATATCATAATGCTCTGCCATATACTCATCCATACTTTTTCCAAGGTGAGAAAGGACAACTGTAATATGTGCCTCATCTCTCACTTCTTCTAAAATAGACTCTAAATGGATAAGCGGATCTTCAATATGCCAATCGAGCATTTGATAAAACTCTGGATACGCAACAGTTAACCCGATAAAAGCAATCGTAATCCCATCTGTCGTTGTATGTAATTTATAAGGCTTTGCCCATGATGGACGTACACCTTCTTTTTCAAATAAATTTGCGACAAGTACTTCAAATCCAGCATCATCATAGAGCCGATTTAAATGCTCTTTCGCTAACGTAATTCCTTCATTATTTCCGATCGTTACATAATCATATAACGCCTCATTTAAAAGCTTCGTATTCCCAAGCCCATTTGTCGCTTCCGAAATACTATGAAAACGATCCACATGATCGCCGATATCAATCGTCAAAACAGTCTCTCCCGCTTCCTGTCTTCGCTTTTTCTCCCCTAGAACAAACCGAGAAATTTGCGGCCAATTTTCAAAATGACTATGTATATCGTTTGTATGATAAAGGTGGATGATTGTTTCTTTATTTGTATTCAGAGAAAAAACCTCCTCTCAGTTCCTTACTGCCATTTACGCTATGCGCACACAATAATCCTGTAAATACTTTTCGTCTTTTCTTGCTATTTTACATTGTACTCGCATTGTGAGAAAAAGCAAAAGATTGTCCTTTTTATATGAGAAACTTTTGCTAATGCAGGAAAGAATTCCAGATAGTGGAGGAAGGGGTGGATTTGTCAAAAAGTTTAATAGAGAATTCAGTGGGTGGTTGTTCAAGTGGATTTGTCAGTATCTTTGTCTTAAACCTAGTCGCTCTCTGTTCTTATAAAATATTTGGGGTATGTGAGGATTTTCTTTTGTCTTATCTTGTCGACAAATCGATATTCCTTGTCGAAACGTTGATATATTGAAATAATCGTTGATATATTCCCGTTTATGATCGATATATTTGAAAAATCGTTGATATATTTAGCTGAACACCCACCCGGGTATCCTCTCCCAAGCCAAGACAAATCCGCAAAACAAAAAAGCGCCCTGCACAGCAGGACGCTTTCTTCATACATATATTATCCAGTTCCAGCGGCTAGAATGTTCGGTGGCTTCACTTCTTCCTATGAGGCAAAAAGCGCCTCTACGTCAGAAGCTCCTCCATCCCCCTCACATTCTGAACGAGCCGCTTCCACTTTAAATATGTCCAGCTTCGCCTCCTAGACCCTCATGTCTAAGAACCTTCCGCACGAGAAGATAAAAAGCATCTTCTGTGCGAAAGAACCTTAGCCAACGGGTCTGAACAGTCGGCTCCGCATTTCTATTTAACCAATAGAACCTTCCATCTCAAACTTGATTAGGCGGTTCATTTCAACTGCGTATTCCATTGGAAGTTCGCGAGTGAATGGCTCGATGAAGCCCATTACGATCATTTCTGTAGCTTCTTGCTCAGAAATACCGCGGCTCATTAGGTAGAATAATTGTTCTTCTGATACTTTCGATACTTTCGCTTCGTGCTCAAGTGAAACGTAATCGTTTTTGATTTCGTTGTAAGGAATTGTATCAGATGTAGATTGGTTATCCATGATTAACGTGTCACACTCGATGTTAGAGCGAGAGTTTTTCGCTTTTGGTCCGAAGTGTACGATACCACGGTAAGTTACTTTACCACCATGCTTCGCAATCGATTTAGAAACGATTGTTGAAGACGTGTTTGGTGCTAAGTGAATCATTTTCGCACCAGCATCTTGGTGTTGGCCTTTACCAGCAATCGCGATAGATAATGTTAAACCACGAGCGCCTTCGCCTTTTAAGATAACTGCTGGGTATTTCATCGTTAATTTAGATCCGATGTTACCGTCAATCCATTCCATCGTTGCGTTTTCTTCACAAACCGCACGTTTTGTAACTAGGTTGTATACGTTGTTCGCCCAGTTTTGGATTGTTGTATAACGGCAATATGCATCTTTCTTAATGATGATTTCTACTACCGCACTGTGAAGTGAGTTAGTCGTGTAAACAGGTGCTGTACAACCTTCTACGTAGTGTACGTGTGCGCCTTCGTCTACGATGATAAGCGTACGCTCGAATTGTCCCATATTTTCAGAGTTAATACGGAAATACGCTTGAAGTGGTGTATCAACTTTAACACCTTTTGGAACGTAGATGAATGATCCACCAGACCAAACTGCAGAGTTTAATGCAGAGAATTTGTTGTCTGTTGGTGGGATTACTTTTCCGAAATGCTCACGGAAAATATCTTCGTTCTCTTTTAATGCGCTATCTGTATCTTTGAAGACGATTCCTAGAGCTTCTAGGTCTTCTTTCATGTTGTGGTATACAACTTCAGATTCGTACTGTGCAGATACACCAGCTAAATATTTTTGCTCAGCTTCTGGAATACCTAATTTATCAAATGTTGCTTTAATTTCATCAGGTACTTCATCCCAAGACTTCTCAGATTTCTCAGATGGTTTTACGTAGTACGTAATTTCATCGAAATCTAAGTCGTTTAAGTCGCCGCCCCATTGTGGCATTGGCATTTCGTAGAACTTATCCAGTGATTTTAAACGGAAGTCTAACATCCACTGTGGTTCTTCTTTCATACGTGAAATTTCTTCAACGATCTCTTTTGTTAAACCGCGTCCAGCACGGAAAATCGAAACGTCTTTGTCTTTGAAACCATATTTATAATCGCCGATATCTGGCAGTTGCTTCGCCATGTTGGTGTGTCCCTCCTTAGATAACCTCGTTTTTAGGAACCTTTAACATTACTTATCTTCGTTTAAGCCCTTTTCTAACGCTTTCCACGCTAATGTTGCACATTTAATACGTGCAGGGAACTTGCATACGCCTTGTAATGCTTCAATATCTCCTAAATCGATGCTGTCATCGTACTCTTTTCCTAGCATCATGTCAGAGAAAATTTTCGAAAGCTGAAGTGCTTCTTCAATTTTCTTACCTTTTACTGCTTGTGTCATCATTGAAGCTGAAGACATTGAGATTGAACATCCTTCACCTTCAAACTTCGCCTCTTGCACAATACCTTCTTCTACTTTCATCGTAAGTTGAATACGATCGCCGCAAGTTGGATTGTTCAAGTTAACGGTAACACTATCTTCTAACACGCCATGGTTACGAGGATTTTTGTAATGATCCATAATAACTTGACGATATAACGTATCTAAATTATTAAATGACATTTGTGAAATACTCCTTTGTCTTGATTAGCGATTCAACAAATGTATCAATTTCTTCTTTTGTATTATATAAATAGAAGCTCGCACGTGCTGTTGAAGAAGCTTTTAGCCACTTCATAAGCGGTTGTGCACAGTGATGTCCTGCGCGAACTGCAATGCCTTCTACATCTAATACAGTCGCTACATCGTGAGGATGTACGTCTTCAATATTAAATGTAACAAGACCAGCGCGATGCTTTGGACCATAAATTGTAACGCCATCTACTTCTGATAGTCTTTCTAAAGCGTATTGCGCTAATTCATGCTCATGCTTTTCAATATTATCAAGACCGATTTCTTCTAGGAAATCAATTGCCGCACCAAGTCCGATTGCATTACCGATAATCGGTGTACCTGCTTCAAACTTCCACGGAAGCTCTTTCCACGTAGATTCTTGTAAATCTACGAAATCAATCATTTCACCGCCAAATTCAATTGGCTCCATATTGTTCAGCAATTCTTTTTTACCATATAATACGCCGATACCTGTAGGTCCGCACATCTTATGAGCAGATAATGCGTAGAAATCACAGTTTAAATCTTGTACATCCACTTTCATGTGAGGTGTACTTTGTGCACCATCAACGACCATAATTGCGCCATTTTCGTGTGCGATTGCTCCGATTTCTTTTACAGGGTTAATCGTTCCAAGTACGTTTGATACTTGCATAATAGAAACGATTTTTGTATTCGGTGTAACTGTTTGACGAACATCTTCTAAAGAAATTGTACCGTCTGGTTGAAGCGGAAGATATTTTAAAGTTGCACCAGTTTTCTTCGCAACTTGTTGCCACGGAATGATATTACTATGGTGCTCCATGTAAGAAATAACGATTTCATCGCCCTCTTTTACATTTTCAAGACCATAGCTAGCTGCTACTGTATTTAATGCAGTTGTCGTTCCGCGTGTGAAAATAATCTCTTCCATTGATTTCGCGTTAATAAACTTGCGAACTTTCTCACGTGCACCTTCATACGCGTCGGTAGCTTTCGTACCGAGCGTATGAACACCGCGATGCACGTTAGAATTATATTCTTTATAGTAACGTTCTAACGTTTCAATGACTTGAATTGGTTTTTGAGAAGTTGCTGCACTATCGAAATAAACAAGTTGTTTGCCGTTCACTTTTTGATCAAGAATTGGAAACTGTTTGCGTATTTCATGAATATTCATTAGCGAACTTTCCTTTCAATTACCTCAACAAGCTGTGCCTTTACTCCTTCAATTGGAAGCTCATTAACTACAGGTGCTAAGAATCCATGGATGACTAAACGTTCTGCTTCGCGTTTTGGAATACCACGGCTCATCAAGTAGTATAGTTGGACTGGATCTACGCGACCTACTGAAGCTGCGTGACCTGCCATTACATCATCTTCGTCGATTAAAAGAATTGGGTTTGCATCACCGCGTGCTTTTTCATCTAACATAAGAACGCGAGAAGATTGTTGTGCATTTGATTTAGATGCACCGTGTTCAATCTTACCAATTCCGTTAAAGATAGATGTTGCACTATCTTTTTGTACACCGTGTTTTAAAATCCAACCTTCAGAGTGTTTACCGAAGTGAACAACTTTAGTTGTAAAGTTTTGTGTTTGGTTACCACGGCCAATTGTTACTGTTTTCGTATCAGCATATGAACCGTCGCCCATTAAGTTCGTAACGTTCTCTGAAATTGTGTTTCCGTCATTCATAAGGCCTAGAGCCCAATCAATACGGCCGTCGCGTCCTACAACGCCGCGGCGGTTAACGTAAGTTGTTACGTCTTTTGCTAATAGATCAACCGCACCGAATTTCACTTGTGCGCCTTGTTCCACGATTACTTCTGCTACGATATTTGCAATACCTTTAGCATTTTCATTTGCAACGTAGTTTTCTACATAAGTTGCAGTACTGTTCGCATCAGCTACGAATAGTACGTGATTATATACGTTAGCTTCTTCGCCATCTACTAAGAATACAGCTTGAAGTGGAGTTTCAAGAACAACGTTTTTCGGAACATATACGAATGCACCGCCGTTGATTAATGCAGCATGAAGTGCAGTTAGACGATGCTCGTCTACTTTCACGCCGTCTTTCATTAAGTACTTTTGTACTAGTTCAGCATGCTCAGTTGCAGCTGTTACGATGTCTGTGAAAATAACACCTTTTTCTTTTGCTTCGTCTGCTAAAGAAACGAACGCAGTTGTACCAGTGCGTTGTACTAATACGCTGTTATTTTCATCGATTAAGTTTTTCACTGCTTCTGGAAGTTCAGTTAAAGAACTTACAGGCTCTTGCTTAGCAGCGTCGCCTTTTCCGATAAAGTCCCATTTGTCAATTTTCGTTTTATCAGGCGTTGGCATTGGAAGTTCAGTTGCTTGTGCAAGAGCTTGTAAGCGGAACTCAGTCAACCAAGCTGCTTCGTTTACTTCGCTTGCGCGTTGACGGATTGTTTCTTGATCGAAAGGTAATGTACCGATTGTCATGTTTATGCTCCTCTCTTACGCTTCTTGCTCTGTTGTTTCGTCTTCAATACCTAATTCTTTTTTAATCCAGTCGTAACCTTCAGCTTCTAGACGTTGTGCAAGCTCAGGGCCACCAGATTTAACGATACGACCGTTCATCATAACGTGAACGAAGTCTGGAGTGATGTAGTTTAATAAACGTTGGTAATGCGTAATCATTAGGCAACCGAACTCTTCGCCGCGCATTTCGTTAATACCTTTAGATACAACTTTTAATGCATCGATATCAAGACCTGAGTCAATTTCATCTAAGATTGCGATTTTTGGCTCAATCATCATTAATTGAAGAATTTCGTTACGTTTTTTCTCTCCACCAGAGAAACCTTCGTTTAAGTAACGTTGTGCCATTTCTGGATCCATTTCTAGGAATTCCATGTTTTTATCTAATGTACGGATAAATTTCATAAGAGAAATTTCATCGCCTTCTTCACGACGTGCATTAATTGCAGAACGTAAGAAGTCAGCGTTTGTTACTCCGCTAATTTCACTTGGATATTGCATTGCTAGGAATAGACCCGCTTGTGCGCGCTCGTCTACTTCCATTTCTAATACATCTTCACCGTCGATGATGATGCTACCTTCTGTTACTTCATACTTTGGGTGACCCATAATTGCAGAAGATAAAGTTGATTTACCTGTTCCGTTAGGTCCCATAATTGCGTGGATTTCTCCACCTTTTACTTCAAGGTTTACACCCTTTAAAATTTCTTTGCCATCAATTGATACGTGTAAGTCTTTAACCGTTAATGTAGAACCAGCCATCTCAATACCTCCATTAATCCTATATATACATTTTAAAAATTCCTAAAACGTTCATATTCTCATTTTATTCTCATTCTAATTTTATATCAAATAAAATGATATCGCAAACGCCGAAAAAAAGTAACCGTTTTTTCACAAATGTATATAAGTATTTCCTTCACATCTTTCTATGATACACCTTTCTTCTTATTTATATAAAGAAAAAAGGACTGGTAATTTTCCAGCCCTTTCCTTATATTTATTCACTTACCGGAAGTACAGCACCTTTATATTCTTTATTAATAAAATCTTGAATTTCTTTTGAATGTAGCACTTCTACTAGCTCTTTAATTTCTTTTTTCTTCTCATCACCTTTACGAACTGCAATGATGTTTGCATACGGAGAGTCTGATCCTTCAATCGCAATTGCATCCTTTGTTGGATTTAATTTTGCATCAATTGCATAGTTTGAATTAATAAATAAAGCATCTCCCTCATTATTTTCATACAATTTCGGTGAAAGTCCAGGTTCAACATCTGTTTTAAATTTTAAGTTTTTCGGGTTTTCTACAACATCTTTTACTGTTGCTTTAACAACATCTACTCCGTCTTTTAATTTAATAACGCCACCTTTTTGTAACAATGCTAACATACGGCCTCGCTCCGCTACGTTATTACTCATAATCACTGTTCCGCCATCTGGTAGGTCTTTTAAGCTTTTATATTTCTTAGAATAAATGCCCATAGGTTCTAAATGGATTTTTCCTGCGTTTACAATTTTATATCCCTTTTCTTGAATTTCTTTATCTAAGTAAGGAATGTGCTGGAAGTAGTTCGCATCAATTTCTTTATCCGCTAAAGCCTTATTCGGCAACACATAATCTTGGAATTTTTTAATTTCTAATTTAATACCCTTTTTCTCTAAAATCGGCTGTGCCTTTTCTAAAATAACAGCGTGTGGCACGTTAGAAGCTCCCACAACAAGCTTATTCTCCTCTTTTCCTCCGCAAGCAGCTAATGTAAATACAGACAACGCTGTAACAATTGACAGTAGAACCTTTTTCATATGCTTTCCCCTTCTCCCCAATAGTTATGTAGTTATAAAAAGAGCCGGCATACACCAGCCCTTTTCAGCAATTATTCTTTTACAGGAACAACCGCCCCTTTATATTCTTTATTAATGAAGTCTTCAATTTCTTTAGAATGCAATACTTCTACAAGAGCTTTAATCTCTTTCTTATCTTTATCGCCTTTACGAACAGCTACTATGTTTGCGTATGGTGAATCATTTCCTTCAATTGCAATTGCATCTTTTTCCGGATTTAACTTTGCATCAATTGCATAGTTAGAGTTAATTAAAACAGCGTCGCCTTCTTTATTGTTATACACTTGTGGCAATAAACCAGGCTCGATATCCGTTTTGAATTTTAGATTTTTCGGATTATCTGCAATATCTTTTGGAGTTGCTTTAACTGGATCTATTCCGTCTTTAATTTTTAAAATACCTTCTTTTTGTAAAATTGCTAAACCACGTCCATGGTCAGCAACTGAATTACTCATAATAATTGTCGCTCCGTCCGGAAGCTCTTTTAAGCTCTTATACTTTTGAGAGTACACACCAATTGGTTCTAAATGAATTTTTCCTGCTACTTCAAAGTCATATTTTTTATCTTTAATTTCTTTTTCTAAATACGGAATGTGCTGGAAGTAGTTTGCATCTAAATCCTTATCCGCTAACGATTTATTTGGTAATACGTAGTCTTGGAATTTTTTAATTTCTAACTCAATTCCTTTTTTCTCAAGTAACGGTTTTGCCTTTTCTAAAATAACAGCGTGCGGTACGTTAGAAGCACCCACAACAAGTTTCTTTTCATCTTTATCTTTCCCGCCACAAGCAGCTAACCCAAAAATTGAAGTTGAAATAAGTGCCGTAAGTAACAATTTTTTCATTTGAAGCATCCTCCCGTTTTTTATTATCGTTTATCTATTCGAGTCGTTAAACTATCACCAATCCACTGAATTAAAAATACAACTAGTAATACACAAATTGTCGCAACGATTGTTACATCGTTATTCCCTCTTTGGAATCCTTCTAAGTAAGCAAGTGTTCCAAGGCCACCAGCACCAACAACTCCTGCCATTGCTGTATAGCCTACTAAAGCAATTGTCGTAACCGTAATACCAGATACTAATGCTGGTAACGATTCTGGAATTAACACTTTCAAAATAATTGTGCTTGTTTTTGCTCCCATTGCTTTTGAAGCTTCAATTACACCTTTATCAATTTCGCGAAGTGCGATTTCAACCATTCTCGCGTAGAATGGTGCTGCTCCAATAATTAAAGCCGGCAAAGCTGCACTTGCTCCAAGAATTGTTCCAAGAAGAATCTTTGTGAATGGGATTAATAAAATAATTAAAATGATGAATGGTATAGAACGGAATATATTTACGAATGCTCCAATCACCGTATTAATTGATTTGTTTTCCCATAAATTATCTTTTGCTGTCATGAAGAGTAACAATCCTAAAATGAGTCCTAAAACAAATGTCGCAAGAGCTGCGATTGCCGTCATATATAACGTTTCACCAGTTGCTTCTAACATTTGATTCCAATCAACATTTGCAAGTAACTTATCCATGTGCAATCACCTCCAGCTCTACTTGATCTTGATGAATTCCTTCTATTGCTTGCTGGATCGCTGTTTCCTCACCATTTAAATGAACAACTAAACTACCGTAAGAACCGTTATTCGTTTGTGCGATATTTCCTTGCAAAATGCTAACTTCTATGTCACTGCGTTGCATCAATCGTTGAAGCACTGGTCTTTCTACAGCCTCACCGATAAACTGCAAACGAATTACTTTTCCATCTGGATATTTTTCAATTAAACTTTCAATCGTTTCATTTGTATCTTCAGAATCCGTTAACTGCTGTACAAATCGTTTCGTAATATCTTGCTTCGGATTACGGAATACATCAAGTACTGGACCTGTTTCTACAATCTTTCCTTTCTCCATTACCGCAACACGATTACAAATCTTTCGAATTACGTGCATCTCATGTGTAATGAGTACAATTGTTAAACCAAGGCGCTTATTAATGTCTGATAGTAAATCCAAAATTTGATCTGTCGTTTCCGGATCAAGAGCTGACGTTGCTTCGTCACATAAAAGCACTTGTGGATTATTAGCTAATGCTCTTGCAATCCCGACGCGTTGCTTTTGTCCCCCGCTCAGCTGAGATGGGTACGCGTCTCCTCTTCCTTCTAATCCAACAAGATGAATTAATTCATCAACACGTTTTCTTCTCTTCGCTTTATCAACACCTGCAATTTCAAGTGGAAACTCTATATTTTCACGTACTGTTCGTGACCAAAGTAAGTTGAAGTGCTGAAAAATCATTCCAATTTCTTGCCTTGCCTTACGAAGTTCGCTTCCTGTAATTGCTGAAATGACACGATTTGCAATTGTAATTTGACCAGAAGTTGGTTTCTCCAACTGATTGAACAATCTAATTAAAGAACTTTTTCCAGCGCCACTATATCCGATAACACCAAATATTTCACCTTTATCTATTTTTAAATTGGCATTATCTACAGCAGTGACATCACCGCTTTTTGCTTTATATATTTTCTTTACATTCTCTAATAGAATCATGGTGTATCACCCCTTTTTTAAATAAAAAGCGCAAGCGGCTCGTTTAGAACAAGAGGGCGTTTGAATCCCTGACGTAGAGGCGCTTTTTGCCTCATAGGAAGGGATGAAACGACCGACTGTTCTAGCCGCTGGAGCTAGATTTCATAAAGATTTTAGGTCGACTCCGCAATTTTTTATTTTTAATGCGTGTAGTCCACTGTTATCATTACTTTTATTATTTGAATGTCCTCCACATTCAAACAATAAAAAAACCTTTCTGCTTTAGAGAAGCAGAAAGGTTTTTATGCGTATATAACAACATTATCCCTCTCTCTCATCTCTCAAAGCATTTGCTTTGCAGGAATTGGCACCATTTCAACATAAGTTGACGGTTGCCGGGCTTCACAGGGCACAGTCCCTCCACCTCTCTTGATAAGAGAAATCAGATTCAATTTTCGTCTGATTTGAAATTTATGAAATTGTCTATATTTTATGACTTGAATTGTATCAATATACACTCACCATGTCAACAGAAATTTTCGCAAAAAATGAAACTTCAGAATTTTAAGCACCTACTGACATCGGTTTACATATATGAAACATCGATTCCACTAATAACATCGTTCGGTACGTTCCCGAATATTGTACACGTCCATCATTCATTAGCATTTGCAATCGTACATTTCCATTCACCAATTGTTCTATATCCTTTTCATCTAAGCAAATGATTTGTTCCGTTCCTCTTTCCTCATGTACCAACTCTATATAATCTCTTGAAATTTGTAACGAACAACTTTCATCTCCAAAGCGAAAATTAACAGTTTTTTCTTCTTGTCTTAAAAGCGGTTCTAAATGATATTGACCATTAGCGTAATTTACAAATGATTGAAGCAAAGAATATAATCTCACCCTAAATCACATCCTTCATATCACTTTCTATTACATACCATTCCCTCTCACTAAAGAGCAATCCTGTTATTTTCGCTCGACAAATACTGTATCCATCCTGCATCTCGACATATTTCCCAAGAAATATGTCGAGGCGGCAAAATTTTTGCCGCCTACTTTAATTCCGTATATAAATATTCAACCGAATGAAATGCGTATATCTTCTTCATCAGTGTCCCATTTTCAAAAACAAGTAAACAAGGTACACTTTCAATCCCATACTCTTTTGCTAAATGCGGAGCATAATTTAAATCTAACATCCCAATTTTCAAATCTTCAATTGTCATCTCAACCACTGTTAACATCTTTTTTGCTAATTGGCATGTTCCACACATTGGAGTATATACATATAATACTGTTTTTTCTTCGTTCTCTATTAGGGCTGTAGCTTCGGCTCCTGTCCAATCAATCACTTCTATCATTCCTTACCGTAAATATTCTGTATAAACGTCAATGTCGGCTCCCCATAATACATTTGCTAAGTGTGTAGATGGCGCAGTTGCCACTTCTCGGTACGAGCGATCAATATAGATATGCTCGGCTTGCGGGAATTCTTTTCGAAATTGTTTCCTTAACTTTTCTCCAGCATCATCAGCATCCACTAGCACATACACTTCCTTATCAAAAAACTGATCAACGAGCTCATCCATTTTCGACAAACCAATTGTACCATTTGTACAAACAATTTCCACCGGTTCACGAATAATAGATTCAATCTTTCTTCTATCTGATGTACCTTCTACAATAATGACTTTTTCTACATAAATCATATGTCATCACCCGATCACCATATACTATACAACCTTGAACTTAGTATATAGTATATTCGTTATTTTCATGTTGTTTCCTGTTTATTTTTGCAAAAGAAAAGCGCAAGCGGCTCGTTTAGATTGTGAGGGGGGATGGAGCTTCTGACGTAAAGGCGCTTTTGGCCTTGTAGGAAGAAGCGAAGCCACCGAACAATCTAGCCGCTGGAGCTGGATCATAAAGAAAAGCGGAACCGACTGTTTAGCCCTGTTGGCTAAGGTTCTTTCGCACAGAAGACGCTTTTTGTCTTCTCGTGCGGAAGGTTCTTAGACATGAAGGGCTAGGAGGTGGAGCTGGACAATGAAAAGCGCAAGCGGCTCGTTTAGATTGTGAAGACTTATGAAACCTTACCAAAAAACAGTTTTTCTCATAATAGCTTATTTATTTACATATAACTTGAATTTCATTATTTCACAAAAAATAAAAAAGGACAGCACAAAGGCTGTCCTTTAGTCGACTATAATTAGTCTTGGTTTGTCATTTCTGCATATTTTTCTGCAGTTAATAACTTCTCAACTTGGCTTGCATCAGAAAGTTCAACTTTAACCATCCATGCACCCTCGTATGGAGATTCGTTAACAAGTTCTGGTTGGTCACTTAATTCTTCGTTTACTGCTACAACTTTACCGCTTACAGGTGCGTATAACTCAGAAACTGTTTTAACAGATTCTACGCTTCCGAATGGCTCGTTAGCTTCGATTGTTGCACCTACTTCAGGAAGTTCAACGAATACGATATCGCCTAGCTCACCTTGTGCAAAGTGAGTGATACCGATAACAACTTCATTACCTTCAGTTTTTACCCATTCGTGTTCTTCAGAGTAACGTAAATTATTTGGAATGCTCATGACTGTACCTCCAGTGAATGTATTAATTATGTAAAAATACCTTATTGGTACTTTTTCCACACACTTTCAAACTGCTCTTCATTAAAACCAAGTGTTACATTCGTTCCATCTGTTACAATTGGACGTTTAATCAACATGCCATCAGATGCTAAAAGCTCATACATTTCGTCTTCGCTTGCATCTTTCAACTTATCTTTTAGACCAAGTTCACGGTAACGCATTCCACTTGTATTAAAGAATTTTTTTAATGGTAATTCACTTTTTTCATGTAAATTACGTAAATCTTCTTTTGATGGTGGATTTTCAACAATATGAATCATCTCATATGCTACATCGTTTGCCTCAAACCATTTCTTTGCCTTTTGACATGTGCCACACTTTGGATATGAATAAAATGTTACTGTCATAAATTCACCTACTTTTTTACTAACCTTTACCTTTATCATATAGAAAACGTTTTATTATTTCAAACCATTATTCGCTAAACTTTTACTTATTTCGTGATAATTTTTAATAATCCTGCGAATTTTTCTTATTTTTCCGCCATTTGTTAAGAAAAAAATAAATATATAAATTTTTTAGATTCTGCACCAAACATATATCTTAAACAAGCGTTTGATTAATTCTCCATTTTCTTTCTTAACCTTTGAACTACAGGAGTTTCTTTCTACCGAACATACAGCTTAAACAAACGTTTGATTAATTCTCTATTTTTCTTTGTTAACCCTTGAGTTACATCGGTTTCTTCCTACCGAACATACAGCTTAAACAAACGTTTGATTAAAAAAATAAGAAGCCTCTTTTGTAGGCTCCTTCATTATCTATTTAAATAATCTGCAATTGTTTGAAATACGACGATATACATATTATGAATACTTTCTTCTGTATTTCCACCATTCGATAAACCAATTGCCCATTGTTGTCCTTCACCACTTCCGATATTCGCAAACCCTTGCGTATACATAGCATTTACATCTTTTCGGGCACTGTTATACTCTATCCCTTTTGTAATAAAAATCGAATATGATTTATCTTGTAAACCGATAAAAAACACTGGTTTCTTTAGTGATGAAAATACATTTTTATATTGCTCTGTTGAGGCTTCTTGAAAGTGATCTTTCATTATTAGAAAACCATCTACTTCCTTAGATTTCTTTTCCAGTTCCTCTAACTTCATTTCCTCAAACTTTATATTCCTAAACGTATCTTTCGGCTTTTCTCCAACAACTCCAATTACGAGTGCTCTTCCGTTATATTCTAATTTTTCTCCTTCGTTATTCTTTGCACACCCAGCACCTACTAGGCATAACAATATAAAAACTAAAAAATATGATAAACGCTTCATTTAGCACCCTCACCCTTCTTTTTAGTCAAGTGACAAAAACGTAAGGTTAATTCAAGAAAATGTAAGTAAAATCGATAGCCCAATTCACGTTTCTATATTATAATCAATTGAATTTACTTACATTACTAAACATAGGAGATCAACATGAAGAAATTTAAACTTTCATCTTTTCTTCCGTTAAGTTATATACTTCTACTCGTACTCGTAAGTCCCCTTTACGACGTATTAAATAAATCGACTGTTCACGCAGTAGACGTTACAACTGTAGTAGATGATTGGATTCCATTTGTAAAAGCATTTATTATTCCTTATTTACTTTGGTTTCCATACTTATACGGCGCACTTATTTATTACTGTTTTGCTGACCGAAAGCAATATTATGTTACTTTAAGTAGTGTTATTTTTGGAAAGCTTGCTTGTTTTTCTATTTATTATTTTTGGCAAACAACTGTACCGCGTCCGACTGTCGTTGGAACAGATGTATTTTCTGAACTAGTTCGCTATATTTATAGTATCGATCAACCGGTAAACTGTTTCCCTAGCATTCACGTTCTTACTACATTTGTAATTATGTTAGCTGCCTTTAAGCGTAGAGAACAACATGCTTTTGAATATTACATCCTTACTTTCTTCGGTACACTTATTATTTTATCAACGCTATTTACGAAGCAGCATGCCTTTTTAGATGCCGTTTCTGGAATGACACTTGCAAGCATACTATACTTCGGAGTTCAGCTCTTATTAGCAAAAGAACCAATAAAAGTTCCAGTAAAACAAAATCATAAAATGTAACATAAAAAAGCAGACTGTGGCTCAGTCTGCTTTTATCTATTATTAAGGAGATTTTCAATTTAAGATTGCGGTACAGTCATATCACCAGAATGAATACGACCTGCTTTTTTAAGAGCAATGTAAAGTATATAAGAAACAGCTACTGGAATGACGATATAAGTAATTACCATCGCCGGGAGAACTTCCCATCCTTGGCTGGAAATTAAATTAATTGGTGCGATAAGAGAACTTAATCCAAGACCTGCAATTTCCTTTCCTGCTTCCAGTTGGAAAATTAATGCTGATACTGGACCGACTATAGCACTGGCGACGACAGTTGGGACGAGAATCATTGGATTTTTAGTGATATTTGGTAACTGTACTTTCGGAGTACAAAGTGCTTGAGCTAATATGCCACCTAAATTGTTTTCTTTTGCTGAGATGACAGAGAATCCGATAAACTGAGCAACGCATCCAGCAAGAGCAGCACCACCTGCAACACCGTCTAAGCTAAGTGCAATTGCTAACGCAGCTGATGAAGCTGGAGAGATAAGTAATAGTCCCCAAACTACTGCAATGACGATAGAAGCGATGAATGGGCTACCAGCTGAGCTATCTTTAATAAACGCTCCAACTGCATTTAAAACAGGAGTAATATTATGAGATAACCAAATGCCTACTAAACCAGAACCTAATATGGCCGCAAATGGAACGAGCATCATATCTAACGCAGTTTTTCCGCTTAAACGTTTACCAATATATACAGCTAAAGTTGCTGTTAATAATGCACCGATTGGCTCACCTGTTTTAATAATTAGACCAGCTTCAGTAATCGAAATGGATCCGGCACCAATCGCTCCGGCTACCATCGCCGAGAAGATTACAAGACCGTTTGCACCGAGCATAAAAGCAATTCCAGCACCAATTGCCGGTGCCATTAGTGATTTTGCAACAACTCCGATTGTAATAAGTAATGGTATATCAACAATTCTTCCTATATTTTCGATCAGTAAACCAATTCCGAGGGATACGAAAATACCTTGTGCGATTCCAGCAGATGCTTTAAATACACGAGACATTATATATTCCTTCATTTGTTTCACCTTCTCCTATAAGTTAGTAACCAATTGTTTTCATATAATCACGTAAAATATCGTTTGATTTTGCGAATCGAGATTCTTCATCCTCTGTTAAATTGAGTTCTACAACTTCTCTTATACCGTCTCTAGTAATAATAGCTGGTACTCCTGTACAAATATCATATTCACCGTACTCACCATCTAAAATGGCTGATACAGCAATGACACGGTGATCATCATTAAAGATTGAACTCGCAATATATGCTAGAGAATTTCCAATCCCGTAATAAGTAGTTCCTTTACGTTTATAAATTTCCCAGCCAGCTTTTGCAGTCTTCTCAACAATTTCATCTAAATCTATTTCACCAAATCGTTCTTTTTGTTCTTCTAAAATTTGCAGAATTGGCTTTCCACCAACAGTTACATGAGACCAAGCAACCATTTGAGAATCACCATGTTCTCCTAATGAATACCCATGAATACTACGAGGATCTACATGTAGCATTTCAGATAAAATTGTTCTTAAGCGAGAAGAATCTAGTGATGTACCAGTACCGATTACGCGATTTCTAGGTAATCCAGATAATTTCCACACTTGATATGTAATAATATCAACTGGGTTCGATGCAAGTAAGAAAATACCATCAAATCCACTTGCCATTACACCACCAACAACACTTTCCATAATCTTCGCACTCGCTCCTAAAGTATCTAAGCGACTTTGTCCAGGTTTTGGTGCTGGCCCTGCTGTAATAATGACAATGTCCATATCTTTGCAGTCTTCATAGCTTCCTGCATATACTTTTGTTCTTGTATTTGTAAAGTTAATGCAATGTGATAAATCCATTGCTTCCCCAACTGCACGTTCATGATTTATATCAATTAATAATAGTTCTTCGCAAATCCCTTGATTTACAATGGAATACGCACAACTGGATCCAACTAATCCAGTACCGATAATTGCAATTTTTCTTGTATGTCTTTTCATAGCAATCTCTCCTAATTGATCATATAATCTATTTCTTTTGTTCTTTACATTCTTAATTATAGAGGTTCCCACGATAGAAACCATGGATACTTTGTGAAATGTTGAACAAAGTTTTTGTCCTTTTTGTGAATTGTCATATTCCATTTTCGTCATATTTGTTACAACTGGAAAAATATTTATTATGTATTTATTGACATATACAAAAAGAAAACGAGCGAATAAATTCGCTCGTTTTCTTTTTCCTGTTATTCCGCACTTAATTGGCTTTTTAATTGCTGTACAATCATCGGATTAGCAGGTGCTGCCGGTTTGTAATAACTCTTTTGCTTTGCGTACTCATACATATTACGTTGGCGCGCCTCGTCTTGATTACGAATTTGAATTAACGTTTGATGTAACTGTTCATTATCAGACTGAGCAATATAATTTGCATAGCTTGTTAAACTTGCATTTAATCCTGCTAAATAATCATTTACCATATCTTTTTCATTCATTTTCCGCTTCCTCCTATCCTAGGAAAGTCATTAATTGCTGTTTCGTATTTCGTGCATCTTGCGCATCTTTTTGTAGCATTTGTTTCAGTTGTGGATCTGTACACGTCTGTGCATACTGCTCCAACTTGTTAATAATTGTTGCGTGTCCACCAATTAAATGACGTAAGTTTTCTACTTCAAGCTCTGTTAAGTTTTGCATATAACATACCCGCCTTTCTTTGTTCATTCATCATTAGTATTTGGTTCTTTTTGGATTGTATTCATCAACTTTTCCCACATATAAAAAAATAAAAGATGAATAGCTAAGCCATTCATCTTTTATACTGGTTATGTATTTATTTTTATAGAGATACAATCATACTTATACTCACAAGTAAGTTCCATATAATGTGTAAAATAATACTAGGTATAATAGATTGCGTCTTTTTGTATAACATAGCAAATACAATCCCCATAATCATTGCCGTAACCGGAAAACCACCATGAAGAATCCCAAAGATGAAGGAAGAAATAATGATACCAACTAGAAAACTATATTTCTTTTCAAAAAATCGATACAAAATACCTCTATATAAAATTTCTTCTTTAATTGGTGTAATTATAGCAACACTTAACACATATATAATACTTTGTAGACTATTTTGAAGTCCTAAGCTCCCTAATTGATCTCGCTGCTGCCCTGCACTTTCAAAGCTAAACAACTCTAACATTACATACTGAGTTAATGCAATGATGATAAAACCTATTAATAAATACAAGTAGGTTTTCCCATTTTTTAAAACAGATACATCCCATATGTTCTTAATAAAATGAAGCACTGGTTTATAAGCAAATAAAACAATAGTAACAACAGCTGCATCAAATAGAAGTAAATAATATCCCTCTAAATTAGCACGTAATACCTCTTCTCCAAAAATTCCGAGGGCTAAAGCAAGGAATAATCCCCCTAAGAGTGAGAACCCTAGAATGCTTGCAATCGTTACAACTAGATTTTTATATGTTATGTTATCTACTTCTCTTTCTGCATTATACGCGTCTAATACTGTTTTTCTCATACTATTCCTCCGTTTGTTTTCATTACCTTAACAAAAATCCTTTAATACAAATATATAGATAATATAACAATTTTTTCAAAAAGAATAATATGCAATTTTACATATTATGAAAACTTTATATTTTATAGTTTTAGGAATAGAATTGCTATGCAATAATTATTATATGAAATTTTAAAAAATACTTCCTATCCACTATAACCCTCGCATCATATAAAACTTATTAGTTAAAGGAGCAATGAACATGAAAACACATGACTTCCTTACAGAAATCCAGAAGGGCTCTGAGCCTAGTCCATATCAAGATCCTATTGCTTTTATTTTCGTTTGCCTTTCCGTAGTCATATACACATTTTTCAAACCTGTAAAATAATATCATGTAATGAGAAAAAGCCTACCGCTCTTTTCGAATTATATGCACTAAAAAACCTTAGAATCACTTCTAAGGTTTTTGTTTGCCTCGCTTCTTATTCACGTAACCCTTTAATAAACGTTTCCAACAATACATGTAGACTTATATCTAAATCTAACGGCAAACCAAATCCGCCCTGTTGTTCAATCGAAGCAAATCCATGACAAATACTTCTGAATCCGCGTGTCGCATGAAGTGCATTCTCTCCTTCTAAGCCATACTGTTGTAAAACTTGAAGACAAAGCTTTACAATTCCGTCACCTGCTTTTCTTACTTCTTCATCTCGTAAAAAAGTTGCTTCATATAGTCCAGAATGTTTTCGGACAAATGCTACATACGCTTCTCCTAAAGCATGAATTGCTTCATCCATCCGTTTATCCTCGGCAGCTTCTTCCAGTCTGTTATGCAGCTTTTTGATTCCGTAAATGCCAAGATTTTTCCGTACATCTTGTAACCCTTTTACATGATTATATAGTGAGGGCGAACGTACCCCTAACGTTTGCGCTAATGAAGCTAACGTTACTTCTTGTACTCCATTTGCATCTGCAATTTCTGCTGCTGTTTCTACAATTTTTTGTAATGTAAGTCCGATTCTCGGTGACATCAATTAACCCTCTTTTCTACTTTCTATATTCCGCTTCGCTTCTTTAATAGCAAGCTCTATGAAAGCCACTGGATCGTTTATCATTTTTCCATGTCCTGCCGCAAGCAAGGAAGGCTCATATTCTCTTAACTTCTCTGCACTTTGTAATGATATTTCTTTGCTCCACGTTGCCATCGCCGGAAACGGAAACCAAAATTTCATTTGTCCTGAAACAGCCATACCTCCTCTTGTTTGGAATGCATCTCCGACAATCAGAGCTTTATTTCTTACATCAAGAAACGACATGGAGCCTGGCGTATGTCCCGGTGTCATAATCGCAAGAAGCGATCCAACTCGGTCGCCATCTTCTAATAAAATATCAGGTACCGTTTTTATCTTTTTAGGTACACCGCCTTTTATTGGCGTATTCGGTTCATCCTTTTGTAACGTCGTATCTCCTTCTAACAGCTTTCCGTCCCGCTTAGAAATATAGACTGGAACATGAGGAAGTACTTCTTTTAATGCGTCTAATGCACCGATGTGATCATCATGCGCATGTGTTAATACAATCTTAGTAATTGGTTTTCCTATTTTCTCAGCCGCCTGTAAAATACCTTTTGCGCTATATGGCAAAGCCGCATCAATTAAAGTTAAACCAGCTTCTTCCTCCACAAAGTAACAATTCACAGGAAACACTCTTGGCAAAAATGACAATTGATATACCGTTTTTTCATGTATCATCCTCATAGTCCCATCTCCCTTTTCACGAAAACTAATACCATTAGTTTTATTATACTAATGGTATTAGTTTTATGTCACTAAAAAATTTTTTTTCAAAAAAAGAACAGTAGCCGTATAAACGACTACTGTTCTTTAAAGATATTAAACTGTGTAACGCTCATCTTCTAAAATTTTCGCAGCGATTTCACGTTTCTTCGGAATTACGTTAAGTGGTGTGTGGCGAGTTAATTTACGTAATGATGATAACATCATGCGCAGCATGTCGCCGTTTTCAACTGCGATAAGTGTTTCTTTCGCATCTGCTTCGATTTCGTTAAATGCTTCTTGGCAGAATACTTCAGTGTATAACACTTTTTGTTTATTCTTTTCAAGACCAGTTGTTTTGATTGC
This sequence comes from Bacillus sp. PK3-067, assembly GCF_056738645.1. Taxonomy (NCBI): domain Bacteria; kingdom Bacillati; phylum Bacillota; class Bacilli; order Caryophanales; family Bacillaceae; genus Bacillus; species Bacillus sp. PK3-067. The sequence continues at coordinate 4,946,883 of NZ_CP096490.1, forward strand.
TTTTTCTGTACGAAGAACAGCTGATTCCATTGCGTATAGATTGCTTACGATGTCAGCGATATTCACAAGAATTTCTTGCTCTTTATCTAATGCTTTACCATATTTTTGAGCCGCTAATCCAGCTACCATTAAGCCGATTTTCTTCGCATTAGTTACTAAATACTTTTGAAGTGCTAATGGCTCATCGCCTACTTCTTCTGGCATCATCATCATTAACTCTTCTTGTAATTTTTGTGCTTTTTGAAGAAGTGGTAATTCACCTTTCATCGCTTTACGTAAGAACGTACCTGGTACGATTAGGCGGTTAATTTCGTTCGTTCCTTCGAAAATACGGTTAATACGAGAATCACGGTACATTCTTTCAATCTCGTACTCTGCCATGAATCCGTAACCACCGTGAATTTGAACACCTTCATCTACTGTATAGTCTAATACTTCAGAACCGAATACTTTGTTTAAAGAGCACTCGATTGCATATTCAGCGATAGAAGCTGCTACTGCTTTACCGTCTTTTACTTCTTCTTCAGATAATGTGCTCATGCGGCTTTCGAATAAACCTACTGTACGATATACAGAGCTTTCAGCTGCATATGTTTTTGCTGCCATATTCGCAAGTTTCTCTTGAATTAATGGGAAGCGAGCGATTGGTTGTTTGAACTGTTGACGTTGGTTTGCATATTGTGCTGAAATTTCTACTGCACGTTTCGCAGATCCAACTGTACCAACACCTAATTTATAACGACCGATATTTAAAATGTTGAATGCGATAATATGACCTTTACCGATTTCACCAAGTAAGTTTTCTTTCGGTACTAACGCATCTTCTAAAATTAACGTACGCGTTGAAGAACATTTAATACCCATTTTCTTTTCTTCTGGGCTTGTAGATACGCCAGCGTAGTCTTTCTCTACGATAAATGCTGAGAAGTGCTCTCCATCGATTTTTGCATATACAACGAATACGTCAGCGAATGCAGAGTTTGTAATCCACTGTTTTTCACCATTTAATACGTAATGTGTACCTTCTGCATTTAAACGTGCAGTTGTTTTTGCACCTAATGCGTCAGATCCTGAACCTGGCTCTGTTAATGCGTATGCAGCTAATTTTTCACCAGTTGCAAGTAATGGTAAATACTTTTTCTTTTGCTCTTCGTTACCGAATAATACGATTGGTAAAGATCCGATACCTACGTGAGCACCGTGAGTAATTGCAAAGCCACCAGCGCGAGAGAATTTCTCTGCGATTAACGCTGAGCTTACTTTATCAAGACCAATTCCGCCGTACTCTTCTGGTACGTCAGCGCCTAATAAACCAAGTTCCCCAGCTTCTTTTAAAAGACGAACTGAACGATCAAATTCATGTTGCTCTAAATATTCAAGCTCTGGAAGAACTTCATTTACGATAAAGTCCTCTGTCGTTTTTGCAATCATTTTATGCTCAGATGAAAAATCTTCTGGCGTAAACACTTGATCAATCGTAATCTCATCAACTAAAAAGCTACCGCCTTTAACCGCATTTCCTACTGTTTTTTCCATGAAAATTTCCTCCTTCATATTTTCATGAGCAGCTTCTCTCTTTTTGAAAGAAGCTGGCTCTCCCTTTTTTTATAAACCTTTGTTGCTTCCATTCTTTGCTTTAGCGTCGTCTCGTTCTGAGCGAACCGCTTCCACTTTTTATAGTAATTCAAATACTCCCGCTGCTCCCATTCCGCCGCCGATACACATTGTTACGATACCGAATTGTTCGTTGCGGCGTTTCATTTCGTGAATAAGAGATAGTGTTAGTTTTGCCCCTGTACAGCCAAGTGGATGTCCAAGTGCGATTGCACCACCGTTTACGTTTACTTTTTCTTCATCTAAACCAAGTTCACGAATAACTTGAATTGATTGAGAAGCGAATGCTTCATTTAGTTCAAATAAGCCAATATCAGATAGCTCTAAGCCAGCTAGTTTTAGCGCTTTTGGAATTGCAGCGATTGGGCCGATTCCCATTACTTCTGGTGGCACGCCAGCTACTGCAAATGAACGGAATTTCGCAAGTGGCTTCATGCCATCGCTCACTGCTTTTTCGCGATCCATTAATAGTACAGATGCTGCACCGTCACTCATTTGTGAAGAGTTACCAGCTGTTACAGAACCGCGAACGTTAAATGCTGGACGTAATTTCCCTAAAATGTCTAGCGTCGTCTCTGCTCTTACACCTTCGTCTTGTGCGAAAGTGATTGTTTCTTCTTGCAGTTTATTGTTTGATCCAACCGAGCGTAACGTCACATCTACAGGTACTGTTTCATCAGCAAAGTTTCCTGCAGCTAATGCTTTCGCAGCACGTTGATGACTTCTTACTGCAAATGCATCTTGCTCTTCACGAGAAATTCCATATTTCACAGCAACTTGCTCTGCTGTATGTCCCATACCCATATAATATTCTGGAGCCGCTTCTACAAGGCGACTATTCGGACGAACAACGTGTCCCATCATTGGAACTAAACTCATTGATTCTGCTCCGCCTGATAATACAGCTTCAGAGTGACCAAGCATAATACGCTCTGCTCCGTAAGCGATACTTTGTAAACCTGAAGAACAGTAACGGTTAATCGTAATAGCTGGAACATCGTAAGAAAGTCCTGCTAATCCGCCGATATTACGAGCCATATTTAAACCTTGCTCTGCTTCTGGCATCGCACAACCGAAAATTAAATCATCGATTGGTCCTTCATAATTCGCACGCTTTAACGTTTCCTTTACTACTAACGCCCCTAGATCGTCAGGACGAACTGTTTTTAATGAACCCCTCTTTGCCTTTCCAATTGGTGTTCTTGCTCCCGCAACAATGACAGCTTCTCTCATGAACGATATCTCCCCTCGTTATTAGTTACGTAATGGCTTTCCTTTTACAAGCATGTGCTGCATTCTTGCTTGTGATTTCATCTCACTTACTAAGCTAATAAATGCTTCACGTTCTACATCTAATAAATATTGCTCATCAACTTCTGTTCCGTACGGTACTTTTCCGCCCGCAATGACATATGCAAGTTTCTTCGCAATGTGAAGGTCATACTCTGAAATGTAACCAGATAAATGCATTGCTTCTGCACCAAGTGCAAGAGTTGCATATCCTGTTTCCCCAACAACTGGTATCTTTTTGCGGATTGGCGCTTTGTAACCAGCTTCATATAAAGCAAGTGCTTTCTGTTTCGCATCGTATAGTAAGTGATCACCATTCACACTAATACCATCTTTATCACCTAAGAAGTTATGAGAAACTGCTTCTTGTCCTGAAGTTGAAACTTTCGCCATTGCGACTGTTTCGAACACTTTATTTGCAACTTTTTGCAGATCAAACTCTACACCGTTTGCCATTTTGTTTAAGTGTTTAATGTATAGCTCTTTATTACCGCCTCCGCCAGGGATTAAGCCAACACCAACTTCTACTAAGCCCATATACGTTTCACTAGAAGCTTGAATGCTCGCTGCTGGTAAGCAAACTTCTGTACCTCCGCCAAGCGTCATACCATATGGTGCTGCTACAACTGGCTTAGAAGAGTACTTAATTTTCGTCATTGCATCTTGGAAGTTTTTCACAACTAACTCAATTTCAAAGTAGTTGTCGTCTTGTGCTTCCATTAAGATCATTGCTAGGTTCGCACCAACGCAGAAGTTCTTCGATTGGTTACCGATAACAAGACCTTTATAATTCTTTTCTACTTCATCAACAGCGTAGTTAATCATTTGCGTAATATCCATACCGATTGCATTGCTCTTCGAATGGAACTCTAAGCAAAGGATGCCGTCGCCTAAATCAATTAAGCTCGCTCCGCTATTTTTCTTTAATACACCATTTTTCGCTTTTAATTGCTTAAGAGAAATTGCTTTTTTATTACGCTCGATTAGCTTATATTCGCCATTATCGTAATAGTAGCTATCGCCGTTATCATGTTTATAGAAAGTAGTGAAACCTTTCTCTAACATTTCTTTCACCCAAGTAGGAACAACTACGCCGTTTTCTTCCATCTTTTGAACAGATTTTTCAACGCCGATTGCATCCCACACTTCAAATGGCCCTTGCTCCCATCCGAAGCCCCACTTCATCGCTTGATCAATTGCAACGATATCGTCAGCAATTTCTTTATGAAGTTTTGCAGAGTATAAAAGAGTTGGTGTAATGATGTTCCATAATAACTCTCCTGCACGGTCTTTTGCGTATACAAGCGCTTTCAATTTATTCGCTAATCCTTTTTCTTGTTTACTTAACTCTACGGATGCAGCTTTTAATTTTTTACGCGCTTCGTATTCCATCGTTTCAGGATTTAATTCTAAAATTTCTTTTCCTTGTTTTAAGAAGAAGCCTTGACCCGTTTTACTTCCAAGCCATTTTTTCTCCAGCATGTCATGCATGAAAGCTGGTACTTTAAATACATCACGCTCTTCTTCTTGCACATTTTCATATACGTTATTTGCAACGTGTACGAATGTATCTAAACCGACAACATCTAATGTGCGGAACGTTGCGCTCTTCGGACGACCAATAAGTGGGCCTGTTACAGAATCAACTTCCCCAATGCTATAGCCGCGTTTTACCATCTCTTGAAGAGTAACAAGTAAACCGTACGTACCGATGCGGTTTCCAATAAAGTTTGGTGTATCTTTTGCGATAACAACGCCTTTTCCAAGAACGTCTTCGCCAAATAGTTTCATGAAGCTTAATACTTGTGGATCTGTTTCTTTCGTCGGTATTACCTCTAGAAGTTTTAAATATCGTGGTGGGTTAAAAAAGTGTGTGCCTAAGAAGTGTTTCTGGAAGTCGTCTGAACGACCTTCTGCCATTTTTTCAACTGAAATACCTGACGTATTCGAGCTTACGATAGAACCCGGTTTACGAACCGCATCTACTTTTTCAAATAGTTTCTTTTTAATATCTAAGTTTTCAACTACTACTTCAATAATCCAATCTACATCAGCTAGACGCTCAAGGTCATCTTCTAAGTTACCTGCTTCAATCAGTGCTAAATTTCCTTTCACTGTCAGAGGAGCTGGTTTTTGCTTTAATAGTTTTTGCACAGCCGTATTACTAAAACGATTTCTCACACTTTTATGTTCTAATGTAAGTCCCTTCGCTTCTTCTTCTTTCGTAAGCGCAGGTGGTACAATATCAAGCAATAATGTCGGAATACCAATATTAGCTAAGTGTGCCGCAATTCCCGAACCCATTACGCCTGAACCTAGAACAGCAGCCTTTTTAATTTGGAACATCCAATTCTCCCCCTATTCTTGAATGAATGCTCATTCAATTTTTCGACATAAGTCGCAATCAATGAGTGAGCCTCTACTAATAAATATATGATACTGTTTAAATTTTCGCAATATATTTATTGATAAAATTTTCTGAAATAAATATTTTTCTTTTATTTGCCCATGCTATATATGTATTTTCTTCACTAAAATACACTTTCCCTTTTTATAATCTGACGAAACTGGAGGAATATATATGGCAAAACTTAAGAAGAACCCTTCAAAGGCTGGAATTAGTGCAGCTAGTGTAACTGGAAACGCAGGTCCGCATAACCACGGTGTTGAAAAAGGACGCCAAGGTAATAACCAACAATATAAAAAGCATAATATGGGCGAAAAATAACGCTATATTTTTGGGCAGAGAACGTGGCATAATGATTAATGGCTGCTTTTTCTGCCCAATTTATTTGTAACAAATGAGGGAATTATAATGAAACGAACAATAGTTATGATTGTAATGATTGCCACACTATTTACAGGGATGATTTTCTTCTCTTATGCACAAAGGCAACAAGCTGTAAGAGCTGATCAACCTAATATTACTGGGCAATATGGAGTTACAATCGATGCAGACACAGGTGAAGTTTTGTATGGAAAACGCGAAGACGAACGCTCTTATCCGGCTAGTATAGCCAAAATGATGACAACCCTTCTTTTACTAGAGAATGTAAAAGAGGATGAAGAAATTACAGTTACAGAAAACGCAATTAAAACAGAAAGTCAAAGTAAGAAAATTAAACTTCGTGCTGGGGAAAAGTTAAAACGTGATGAGGCATTAAAACTGATGCTTATCATTAGTGCAGATCCAATAGCTGAATCCATCGCAGAACATATTGCAGGATCAAAAAATGAATTTGTGAAAATGATGAATACTAGAGCGAAGGAACTCGGTACAAAGCATGCGACTTTCAAGAACGCAAGTGGTGCTGATGCACTTGGAAATAAAGTATCGCCATATGACATTGCTATTATTACGAAAGAAGCATTAAAGTATCCAGTTGTTTTAGAATATATGAATTCAACACGTACAACTCTACATACTTCAGAACGCTCTCCAAACATCGCAAACTACGGACGAGAAGAACTATATGACGATCCATATGCGATTGGAAGTAAAAGTGGTCTATCAGCACTTGGCAAATATACAGTCGTAACAGTGGATGAAAAAGACGGTAAACGCGTCATTAACGTCGTATTATCTTCTACTCGCGCGCAACTATATCCTGATACGAAGAAAATGGCACATTATGCATTTCAGCAATTAAAATAACCAAGGAGTATTTTCTCCTTGGTTATTTTTTAACCATACCTTTTAATACGAACGCAACGTTTGCTGGACGCTCTGCTAGACGGCGCATGAAATATCCATACCAATCGTTTCCATAAGGTACGTAAACACGCATTTTGTAACCTTCTTTTACTAGCTCAAGTTGACGCTCATTACGAATACCATATAACATTTGGAATTCAAATTGATTCCTTGGAATATTATGTTCTTCAGCAAGTTTTTTTGTATATTCAATAATCGCTTCGTCATGTGAAGCAATTGCAGTATAATTTCCATTTAATAAGTGCATTTTAATAATCTTTTTATAATTGTCATCTACATCTTTCTTGTCCGGGAACGCCACTTCTTCAGGTTCTTTATAAGCTCCTTTTACAAGACGTAAATTAGGTTTATAAGCATTTAAATCCTCAATATCTTTTTCTGTACGATATAGGTAAGCTTGAATAACAGTACCAATATTATCGTACTCAGATTTTAACTGTTTAAAGATATCAATTGTTTTACCACAGCGTGTATAGTCTTCCATATCAATTGTAACGAACACACCATTTTCTTTTGCAGCTTCTAAAATACGGCGCATATTGTTCATTACGATTTCATCAGAGATATCTAATCCCATAGAAGTCATCTTTAAAGAAAGCTGCGAATCAAGACCTTCTCTTCCAATTGCACGGATCGCTTCAATCGATTGGTTAGCCATTTCATTTGCTTCCGCTTCATTATCAACGAATTCACCTAAATAATCGATTGTTACACAAAGACCTTGCTTATTTAATTGTTGAATGGCAGCTGTCGCTAATTCAATCGTCTCCCCTGCGACGAAGCGACCTGCACCAAAGCGTAAACCGTACTTTTTAGCCAGTTTTGTTAGCGCTTTATTTTTAGATAAGAAAAGAAACGAATTTCGCATTAATTGTTCCATGTAATTCACCCCTATGACTGTAATTTATCTGTTTTTTACCCCTCTTCAAAATTATATCATTGTTTAAAATTATTGGATACAAATAATTATTTAGATAATTTATAAAATACTATAAAAACATTTAAAAACCTATATTTCTGCTTATAAATATACCTGAAATATTTTTCGACATTTAGAAAAATGGAGTTTAATAGGTATAAAATAGGCATGTCGAAAATATTCGACATGCCTATAAAATCCTTTATATTCCATGTAAATTATATAAGGATATTAATACAGAAAACTTGCGATTATATTTACCTCAAGTTTTTTTATTGCTCATTTCGCTTCTCTTCATTCAGCCTTTTAATATCTGTAATTAACTGTACCATCTCTTCTTTCGCATCTGGATAAGTTTCATTCCAATGCTTTACTAAAGCTGGCATCGTCTTAGCTATGTAAGAATACAGTGCCCACTTCTGTACCTGTTCTTTTCTCTCTTCATTGCTCTCTCCAAGTAACAGCTCAGTATATTTCTCCAGTAAACCATCAAACTGCTCGTTAAACTTTTCACTCATTTTATTTACCTCCTATATGAAAAAAGCAGCGAAGATCGCTGCTTTTTCTTATAATTTTGATCGAACAGAGTTTAATTTTTTCTCCATTGTGCTTACTTTATCACGACGATCATCAATACGAATAGTTGTTGCAACACGCTGTGCACCTTTCGTATATGGAACTTCATGCATTTGTTGAATTACTTCTAGAATGACAGGAAGATCTCCTTCAATAATTGTATTCATCGGTGTTAATTGATACTTCACGCGATCCGCATTTTTCTCTAGCACCTTTTGTACTTCTGCTACATATTCACTAACACTTGGATTACCTGTTCCTACTGGAATAATCGATACATCAACAATTGCCATAGTAGTCTTCCTCCTATAATCGTTTCTTATATATCCATTGTCTATTTTACCGAAATCCTCATCATTTTACTAATATGTTACTCTTCCACTTTAAACTGCTCGACTAATCTTTCTAAATCTCTCATATGTTCTGTCAAACTTTCCATCGTGTGAGCTACCTTTTCTAAATGATTCACCTGTGATTCCGTTGCAGCATGTACCTCTTCAGAAACAGCTGCACTTTCTTGACTCGTACCAGCAATTGTATGCATTACCGCTGTAATTTCCCCTTGCTCATAACCTATGTTATGTACCTCTTCTACAATTTTTTCAACTGAAGTACTAATCGTATTTACAACTGACATAATTGTACGGAACTCCATTTCCGCCTCTGTCGTCACTTTATTTTGCACATCTGCAATGTCTTTCAATTTACTTACAACTTCTACAACCCTTTTTACTTCTAATTGTACATCACCAATCATCATTGTAATTTCTCCGGTTGCCTCTTTTGATTGTTCCGCTAATTTCCGAACCTCTTCAGCAACAACCGCAAATCCCTTACCTTGCTCACCTGCACGGGCAGCTTCAATCGATGCATTTAAAGCAAGTAAATTTGTTTGATCCGAAATACCTTTTATAAGCTCAACAACATTTTGAATCGATCCAACTCTTTGTTCTAACTTATCCGATGCTTCTTCTGTATGAACAACAATCGAAGATGATTGTCCCCTCGTACGGATTAAATTCCTCATTGTATTTAATCCTTGCTTAGATGCCTCTTCCGCTTTGCCAGCCACTCCTTTTATTTCACCAACGGAGCTATTCATTTGTTCTACTGACTCCGCCATATTCTCGAGCTGAGCTGAAACTTCATCCACACTATTCGCAAGAGTAGAAGCTCCTCCGCTCACATCATCCATCGCTCCTGAAACTTCTCTACTAGCCGCTACTGTTTCGTTCGTTAAATAATGTAAACTATTCGTTGATTGTTGCACCGTTGATACGCTGTTTTTAATTTTACTTACCATTTCATTCATTTGTTCAACCATATCATTAAAGTGCTTCGTCAACTCTCCAACTTCATCTTTACTTGTCACTTTCATTCGCAGCGTTAAATCGCCTTCTGCTACTTTTTGCACGTGATTCTTTAATAGTTGCAGTGGTCTTGCTAATCTTCTTGAGAACAAGTAGGAAGCTACGATTCCAACTAATAAACTAATACATGCCATTATAATAACTGTATTTCTCGTACTATTTAATAGCCCATCGATCGTTTCTTTCGGATAAAAGATTCCTATCGTCCATTTCATCGTATCAAATGATTGACTGTAAACAACTACATCTTCACCTTTTATTGTAGTGACCGCATATTTTGTTCCCTCTTTATTTAAGCTCTTTATAAGCGGCTCTTTAGAAACATCTTTCCCTATCTTTTCTGGATAAACAAGAGCCATATTTTTATCATTTATAATAAACATTTCTCCGTCATTATTGTATTGAATATTGTGAAGCAACTTCTGAATCGTCCCAAGCGATACATCCATCGCAACAACGCCTAATACAGATCCATCTTGAGCTGTAATTGCTTTAGAAACACCTACACTTAACTTTCCTGTTGCAATTTCATAAGAAGGTTGTCCCCAATGGACCTTTTTTACATCAGCCTCTGAATCTTTATACCATGGTCTTGTCGTTGGATCATATCCTTCTGGCACTTGCCCACCTTCAGCAAGATTGGCACTTAATGTTTTTTTATCTTTCGTACCAATATATAAATCTAAAATACCAGGATGATTCTTTTTATACTCCGCAAACTCTTTCGTTAAAAACGCTTCCTCTTCTGGAGTAACCCCACCTTGAAGTATATTACGAATCATCTCACTGTTCGCGTAATACCCCATATCTTCATCCGTTCTTTGAACAAATGTCGTAAGTTGCTCTGTCACAAGATCCATCGCATTTTGAGAATACTCGTCTAAGGAACGCACTTCCTTTTCTTTCTGTAATTGATACACAGCTGTACCCAATATTACGAACATCATAGAAATAAGAACTGAAAACACTACCGCAATTTTTAAACGTAAACTTCTTAACATTTCCCCCAAAGCATCCCCTTCGCATTAAATTAAAATCTTATTAATCATTATATTAAGTATAATAGATAAAATTAAAAAATTGAAATTAATTCTCACCTTAATACAATTAGAAAACGGACTACCACTTGTGCAAAAACAAATAGTTCATTATCCTTAAAATATAATCTCATTCGTTCGGAGGGAACTATGTTACAAAAATTCGGTTTCTCACAATATGAAAGCCAAGCTTATGAAGTTGTCGTATCAAGCAATGAACCATTAGATGCTACAACAATTGTGAAGCATTCAGGTGTTCCAAAAGCAAAAATATATGAAGTACTAGCACGCCTAATCGATAAAGGAATGGTAATGGATTCTGTTTCAGAAAAGAAAAAATTGTATACAGCATTACCACTAAAACTAGCAATTGAAAAATTAACGACAGAATTCCAATCAAATATTAAAGAACTAGAAACAAACATATCAAAAAAATCATTTACAGATGACCGTGTGTGGAGCTTAAAAATGCAATCTTCTATTCGAGTTCAAAGTAAAGAACTCATTGAAAGTGCACAAGAATCAATCCGTATTTCAGCTTGGAATGATACTCTTTTAGAATATCTCCCTTTACTAGAACAAAAAGCAAAACAAGGTGTTCAAATTGAATCTCTTATTGTTGGAGAAGTAGAAACAGACTTAGAAAACATGCATTTTCTAATCCCAGCTGAAGAACCTAATGCATTAGAGCGCTACTTGCTACTTATCGTTGACGATCGTGAAATTTTATTTGCTGGCGTAGAACAAGAGTCATGGCAAGCGATGAAAACAATGTCACAACCTTTCGTAAAGTTCTTTACAGAATTTTTCTATCACGACGTTGCACTTGCAAAGATCACCCAGAAGCACCACGATCTCTTTATGGAAGATGAGGAAATTAAGAGTTTGTTGATGAAATTGAGGTACTAATTAAATAATAAAAAGGAGTCTAATTTTTCACTTAGACTCCTTTTCGTTTTGTTCCTTTATCTCTATCAACAGCTCAATGATTTTTTCATTTTGCTCTACTTGCTTCTCTGAATTTTGATAGATGAAACGAACCCATCTAAGTGCAAGAATAATAAGAAACAACGGAAGCATTGAAATTAGAAGACCAATAATTGAAAAATTCGTATACATATACCTCACCTCGCTATATACCCTTTTCTCCATTTACCTACTAAAACCTGCAATTTTTTACAAATAAAAAAGAACCTATCAAACGATAGATTCTTCTTTCACGAACTGAGTAGAGCGTCCTCTCATAATCGAGAAAATCGCGCAAAGCAGTGCTAATATAATAAAGCCACCGCCTACCCAAGCATTATATATAACAGATGATTTTTCAATAACAACTCCGCCTACTGTTGAACCAAGTGCAATTCCTAAATGAAGCGCAGAGTTATTTAAACCTTGCTGAATACCAGCTGATTCCGGTGCAATTTCAATTAAATAATTTTGCTGTGCTGGTGAAATCGCCCAGCTCAGCATACTCCAAAGTCCCATCATAATGATGAAGAGCGGGAATGAGAATGTCATTAATGGCAGTATGAAGATTGCACACGCAAATACGATAATGATAGAAATAATACTTTTCTTCGATCCCCATTTATCAGCAAGCCAGCCACCGAATCCGCCGCCGATTACTGCTGCGATTCCGAAAATAAAGTAAAACACACTAATCCAGTTTGCATCAACATGCATGACATCTTTTAAAAACGGTGTTAAATATGCATACAATGTTAAATGCCCCGTTAAAAACAAAAATGATGTTAACTGTGCACTTACAATTTTTTTATCTTTTAAAGTAGCAAGTTGTTCTTTTATTGATAATACCGATGTCGGTGGTACTTTCGTTAAAAACAATGAAATACAAGCTATTGCCATAACTGTTAACACAGAAATTAATACAAATGGTGCACGCCATCCGTATGCATTTCCGAGTACAAGACCGAGCGGTACTCCAAGTACAAGTGATCCACTAATTCCCATAAAAATGATTCCAATTGCACGCGCACGAAAATGCGGTTCTACTACACTAGACGCAAGTGTTACAGATAGTGCAATAATTAATGAACCACTCGCCGCACAAATAACCCTTGAGAACATTAGCATTCCGTAATTCACACTAAACGCGGAAATAATATTTCCGATTAAGAAAATCGATAATGCTCCAACATACAATGTTTTTCTTTCAAACTTCCCTGTCACAGCTAATAAAACTGGACCTGACAAAGCAAATACTACCGAAAATATTGTTATAAGCTGACCAGCTGCGCTAATAGATACTCCTAAATCATTGGCAACTAAATCGAGCGTTCCTCCTATAATTAACTCAACCGTTCCGACTACGAAAGCCGCGATAGCTAAAATATAAACACGAAAATTCAAGTCTTTCCCCACGCTTTCTATTTTGGTTACTACGATTATAGTAACCAAAATAGAAAGTGGACGCAAGTATAATTTTTTTACAGTAAAAAAGGTAGGCGTATTATACGCCTACCCTTCCATCATTCTGTTTCTTTCTTCTTATTTAAATACCAATACACCGGCAGTCCAGTAAAGACAATTCCAATTGATAAGAAACAACTTACTGGATCGTTAATAATCGCACTACCGATTACAAAGAACGAACCTAAAATCGCTACGATTGGTACGATTGGGAATAACGGTACACTATATGCACGCTCTTTATTCTTATTACGTTTTCTTAAGATGAAGACACCAATAAACGTCATTACGTAGAAAATATAAATAATGAATACGGAAATCTCAGATAGCTTATTTGGATCACTAATAATCATTAAAATAATTCCTAAAATGATTTCAACAGTAATCGCATTTGCTGGTGTTTTAAATCTCGGACTTTCCTTTGCAATAAACTTAGAAAATGGAAGTTGTCCACGCTCTGCCATAGACATTGGAATACGTGGGAATGTTAAAATCTTTCCATTTAAACAACCGAAAATAGAAACGATAATACCGATACTAATAATTTTCCCACCATATTCTCCAAGTAACATGCCTGCAGCTGTCGCTGTTGCATTTTCTCCAAGGTCTACAATTTTCGCTGCTGGTAATACATTTAATAACGCCAAGTTAATTAATACGTAAGCAGCCGTTACGATTAAAATCCCTACTGTCATTGCTTTCGGTAATAACTTTGTTGGATTCTTCATTTCTCCACCAATCGAAGCAAGTAAAATCCAGCCGTCATAAGCAAATAACGTTGCTAAAATTGCCATACCGATACTTTGATTTTCCGATATCGGCACAACTACGTTAAAGATATCGCTATTCCCTTTCCAGAAACCTAGCACAACAATTAACACAATCGGAATCATCTTCCCAATTGTCGTGATTGTTTGAACGATACCTCCGTATTTTGTTCCCATACTATTTACAACGCCAAGGAACACAACCGTTCCAATTGCGATTGGTAAATTCCACACTTTATCTAAATAGAAAAAATTAATCATTAAAGAACTAAAGTATAAACCTAATGTTCCGATAATAGCAGGTCCATAAACAATTGTTTGCATCCAACCTGATAAATATCCCCAAAAACTTCCGTAAATCTCCTCTAAATACGTATACAACCCACCATTTTTCGGGATTTGCGCTCCAATTTCAGCTACTGTTAAACCACTTGCTAGCGTCAACAGACCACCAATTACCCAAGCAAGAATGGCCATATTAGAACTCCCCGAGTAATCTAATACGCTCCCTGGTTTCATAAACACACCAGATCCAATAATCGTTCCTACTACGATAGAAAGTGCTACTGTTAAACCAATTTTGTTCTTCTCATCATGATGCATGCTGCGTATCCTCCTTCCAATCCTAGTGTGATGCAAAAATGAAATAAAAAAACACTCCTCCCTAAAAAAGGGACGAGTGTTGTATTCGTGGTTCCACCCTTGTTTCAATTCGTAAAGTAACACACTTCACCAATTTCTCAAGTCTAAATAACGGTTTTTGCCGGCAAGCAATTACTAGATGCTCGTTCACTGCTGCAGTTCAGAGGTGGTAATCCATTTTTCCGTATTAGGAAGCTCACAGCCAAAGGCTTCCCTCTCTGAAAATCGTAAAAAATTGATCATGTCCTCATCATCACTTCTTGATGTCGAATTTTGTAGTTATTGTTCATTATATTGAATTGTTAGAAAAAATCAATATATTTTTTTATATAACATAGGAAATATTTCTCTTCTTATATTATAACAGAACATACAAAACTTCTCTAATTCCCTAAAAATGGTATAATCCATTTAGGAGGTGTACTAATAATGATTGCTGTCTTTTGTATCATTGCTACGTTTCTCTCTATTCTATTCGCTATCATGCATCGGCACAAGTATCCTGGTTATAGCATTTTAGCGGTAGCTATTATACCAGCTGTTTCCTTCTACGTATTGGGTAAATATCAATATACGGAAGTGTTTATCGGTTTTGCAATCTTCTACTGCATCTTCGGATACATACTAACAATGAAAAGAATTTTATTGAATCATTAAAAGGGACCGATTTCTGCTGACAGAAATCGGTCCTCGCACGTACCTTCCGGTTGCCCACACGAAAGATACATAAATCAATTATTTATCTTCTTTTTTCATAAAAAACTTATGGTGCGGTAAATCAACATTCAATGCCTCTAATTGTTTCTTTTCGTTGTCTAAAATCGCTTTTGCTTTTGTTTTTGTTGCTTCATCTAATCCAGCAAAGATGTCTTCATGCTTCTCTTTCTCTGGAAGTTTCACACCTAATTTTGTTAATTCTTCTTTTGCTTGCTCATGCGTTAATTTTCCGGATTTCTTTTGCTCTAAAATTGACTTCGCTTTCTCTTTTGTCTGTTCATCTAAGTTAGCAAACATGTCTCCATGTTTACCTTTCTCCGGCATTTTCACGCCTAGCTTTGTTAATTCCTCTTTTGCTTGCTCATGCGTTAATTTTCCAGATTTCTCTTGCTCTAAAATGGACTTCGCTTTTTCTTTCGCCTGTTCATCTAATCCCGCAAACATTTCTTTGTGCTTACCCTTTTCCGGGAACTTCACGCCTAATTTTGTTAATTCTTCTTTTGCCTGTTCTCGTGTTAATTTACCAGACTTCTCTTGCTCTAAAATGGACTTCGCTTTTTCTTTCGCCTGTTCATCTAATCCTGCAAACATGTCTTTACGCTTCTCTTTCTCTGGAAGCTTTACACCTAGTTCCTCTAACTGTTTCTTTGTATCGTCCATAATTGTTTTTACTTTTTGTTTTGTAGCGTCATCCAAATCCTTTTTCGCCGTTTTTGCAGGCTGATCCACTGCTGGAGTATTCGTTGCCGCGAATGCCGGAATGCCGACTCCTCCAATGATTCCGAATGATAAAGCACCTGCAATCGCTAAATAACCAACTGTTTTCTTCTTCATAGGAAATTTCCTCCTTCATATTTCTAATGCATGTACACTTTCGTATACAATGCCTATAGTAATGTCGGTTTCTTAACATTTCCTTAACGATTTAACAAAAAAACACCGCTCGTAATGAGCGGTGTTTCTCTATGCTTTTTGTAATTGTAACTCTTCACGTTCCATTATTTTTCTTAATACAATTGTTTGTGTCATTGTAAATAAGTTACCTGTTATCCAGTACAACACAAGTCCTGATGGCGCCGCAAACCCCATAAATAGAATCATTGCCGGCATCATAATTTGCTGCATCTTTAGCATCTGTACTTGTTCTCCAGGTGTAATATTCGATTGGAAAACTTTCATCTGAATAAATGTCGTTAACGCTGCAATAATCGGTAATATATGATATGGATCTGCATGTCCTAGGTTCACCCATAAAAACGAAGATGTGCGAATCTCTTCAGTTCTGCTAATCGCATAATACAAAGCAGAGAAAATCGGCATTTGTATTAATAATGGCCAGCAACCAGCAAGTGGATTCCAACCGCCTGATTTCATTAGTTCTGACATTTCTTTTTGATACTGCTTTTGTTTTTCAAGGTCTTTGCTTACATCACCGTACTTTTTCTTTAGCTTCTGCAATTCAGGTTGCATTTTCTTCATTTTCGCTTGGCTGCGATATTGCGAAACAGCTAATGGAATCATTGCTGAACGAATAACGAGCGTCATAATAATGATAGCAATCCCAAAGCTAGCTCCAGGTATATGATGAGCAACAAATTGAATCATAAACGAGATTGGATATACAAAATAATGATCCCAAATTCCCGTACTATGTGCATCAATTGGGGCTGCATTACTGCAACCAGATAAAACAAAAACAAATAATAATGATAAACTAACGAGCACAGCTCGGTATGATTTTAACATGTTCATTCCTCCAATGTTTCGTAATTATTTAGCGAAACATTGGTGTATACGGACCGACCTCGTCATTCTCTTCACTTGATTCTTGTCTGCGTACAGAACGAATCATTCCATATTTATAAAAAATAGAAAATAGCGGTACATTTCCTGCACTATCTTCACATGTATCAACTAACGCAAAAGCTCTTTGTCTACCGTTTGATGCTTGTTGACGCACAAAGCGAGAAACATTAGCAAGGAAGAAAACTTCTAATAAACAAAGTGCCGTCGTTACAAACGATATATATAGAATTGCATCCTGCAATAAAAATTCCATCGCTTCACATCCTTAATAAGGTCATTTTAGCACATCGGGCAAATATTCTCTATTTCCTTTTATTTTCAAAAAAAGTATTTTGCATATTTTCTCAAGAAAACAATAATTAAGAAACGTTGTATTCGCTTTCTTTAGCATATTCACACACATCAATGAATAGGCTTGATTTATTAGAAATTTATAAAATTTTTGCATTATAATAAAACTATTGCCAGTTTTTGAAAAAACCTTTATTCTCTTCTTGTAATCAAAAATGAATATGGAGATGAAACATACTATGGGTCAACTAGGAGACGCCGATTACGTTCCCGACACCGCCTTTTTATCCTTCCCAGCAGCTAAAACATTTCACTTAGAATTTATGATACAGTTGGTTGTTATTTTTATAGCTTCTATTTTGTATGCAATTTCTATGAATATGTTTTTTATCCCGCATAATATGATTAGCGGTGGATTCGCTGGTGTAGGGATGATTATCGGTTATTTAATGCACTACAATATCGGTGCACTTATCTTTTTACTAAACATTCCTCTTCTTATTTTAAGTCACTTTTACTTAGGCAAGAAGACAACCTTTTTAACAGCTTACTTTGTAGCTGTGTCATCGTTAGCGATGAACATTATCCCGGTACACCAAGTTTCAGACGATATTTTACTTTCTTCTGTATTCGGTGGTGTTATCTGCGGAGCAGCTTCAGGAATTATATTCCGATTTGCTTCTTCAACAGGTGGTTTTGATGTTGTTGGATTGATTGTAGCGAAATATCGAGATGTTTCAATTGGAGCAATCATATTTGTATTCAACTTAATCTTACTTGTAGCAGCAGGTTTTATTTTCGGATGGGATATTACACTTTATACGTTAATTAGTCGATTTGTAGTCAGCAAAGTTATCGACGCTGTGCATACGAAACATATTAAATTAACGATAATGACTATTACAGAAAAAGGCGAGGAAATAAAAAGCGCACTACTACATCACGGCATACGTGGGGTGACAATGGTAGACGCTGTCGGCGGCTATACAAACCATAAGAAAAAAATGATTTACACTGTCGTGACTCGCTATGAGTTAGGCGAAATGAAACGTATTATCCGTCAAGTGGATAACAAAGCATTTATGAACATTACTGAAACAGTTGAAATTGTCGGCCGTTTCAAACGCATATAAAAAGGTTAATAAATTAAAGGGCATAACATATTAGTCATATATAATATGTTATGCCCTTTGTTATTCAACTAACGTACCTTTTAGCATAATAAAATCACTAAGTTTATTACTACAAATCGGAGGATAGCATTCCATATACAATACTATCTGTCCATTCATCTTTATTCCAAAAATCTTGTATGAAATGGGCTTCCTTTCTCATACCTATTCGTTCACACAATTTTTGTGAAGCTGTATTACGTGCATCAAGATTAGCCTGTATACGATGTAAATTACATTCATTAAATAATTTCAATACCAAACTACTTACTGCTTCTGTCGCCAAACCTCTCCTAGCTACTTCATTTGAAAAACTATAACCAATCTCAACAGTGTCTTTCATATTTGTGTACCATACGGATAAATCACCAACTACTTTAGTTTTGTATATAACTGCCAAACTTAATATTGTTTCTTTAGTAAGTACATTATTTGCTAACTTCTTATTAAATCTTTTCTGCATGTCTTCATGAGTCCACTTATTATGTAATAGGAACTTACATGTATCATCACTATTATAAATAGCAAATACATCCTGTAAATCAGTACTCTTAAAAGGTCTAATTATTAATCTTTCTGTTGTGAACTCCAAGTTAGCTCTCCTCCCTTACATTCATGCTATAAAACATTTTTTATAGTATTTAAGCCTCATTCTTAGATCTCACCTTGATTACATATTTCATCATAATAAATTAAAATCCTTCTTCCACTAAACTGCACCGTTAATAGTATTTCCTTGCGCTTTTTATTTTTTACACTTATTACAAAATCAGATAATTCTATTATTATGTCCCTAAATGTGTTATAATGAAAGCAGACTCACAAAAAAAGAGTATATAGACTTGGAAGTTTCTCTTATTTTACAAGCAAAAAGAAACGAGCAGTCGGGTATATTTCAGACACCATACACGTAACGGTTTAAACAACCGATCATCTTAGTTACTCTTCAATGATCTTTTTATAAAAAGATACGTACAATTAAAACTCACTTCAATATACTATACCTACCTTTTTGACTTCCAAATCATCTTATTACATAGGGAGATGAACATATGAATCAATATATACGATATACAATAGCTGTCCTGTTTGCTATTATCGGCGGAACAATCTGCTTCTGGACAAACACTCAGCTTGGAGAGAATATCATCTTTAATGGAATCGAAACACTTGTAAGCGCTTCAATTTTAGGCGGATACATTTACTTCCTCTTCAATCCAGAAGAAAACGCTCAAAAAACAATGTTATTAACAATGATCGGAATCGTTGGTGGATGTATTTCCTACTCAATGACAAACTATACATTACCACTTCAATTAAGCTCAGCTTTCTTCCACGGTCTATGGACTTGGTTCATTGCATTCTGCCTAGCAGACGTATTCAACCTTTTACAAGACAATGAAGAAGATAGCGGTCGCCAAATTGAAAGTAACTCTTAAGCTGGAAGATACTCTTCCAGCTTTTTTATGTTGGTTTGCATATCCCCGCATCACGATAAAAAGAAGTTACCCTCACGGCAACTTCTTTTCCACATACCCCACTTCGTATTCACTAAAATATATCAACGATTTTTCAAATATATCGATCGTTTCTCCACTTATATCAACGATTTTTTCATTATATCGACGCTTCGACACAAGATATCGATTTACCGACAACCTTCGACACTCAAAACGCACAACATACCCTATCCACCAAGCAACTTACTGCCGAACTCTACGATTAAAAAGATAATTAATAAGATCGCGAGTATCTTTAATGCTACATATGCCACTTTAAAAACAGCATAAATGAGCAAGACGATTAAAATAATCGCTAAAATTTCCATCTAGAATTCCTCCAAGCTTTGCTCTTCTTATCTCATTTTACTCGTCCTAGGCTGTTTATGGAACGGCATAAGATGACATAGAAAAAAGAGGATACCTCACCCATCGTAAGATACCCTCTCTTTCAGCTGCTCAAACCATTCTCTTTCTAATTGTAAATATCCCATCTCACTCTTCTCGGCGCTCTTTAATTCTTGATCGGCTTTCTTCATATAAGTACGGGACGCTTCCATATTACCCTCTACATATCTAATAATTCCTTGTGTACGGTAATATCCACTTAGGTCCATTTTTGTAATAGCCTTTGCATGTTCCTTTGCTTCTTGCAAAGAAAGACTATCCATCTGATAAAGGGCTTTATATAAAAGGTACCAACTATGAAAACTACTAACGAAAAACTTATTTTCTTTCGTTACAGGTAGTTGAACAATTCGTTCTATATACGGTATCGCTCTTTCCATTCCCTCTTGATCTGCACGAGCAAAAAAGACGAGCATAAGTCTACTCATTATCTCTCTTATCCCTTTATTCTCTTTTATTTTCTCCTCACTCAATTCTACTAACCTTTCATCCCAATCTTTCGGTCTTTTATAACTAAATAACTCACTCGATATTTGAATCTCATATAAGTGATTTCTAGCTCTTTCATCATCTTTAATTAAAATAAGAAATTGCATCCCATCACTCATAAGCATTCCTTTTATCGGCACAATTGTAACCGCAAAGATTGCAAAATGGAAAAAGGAAAAATATAAAAGATATTGATAATAACTCACCATATATATGTAACCGGAAGTAATACCAAATAGTAAACTCGTAATCGGTCCACCTAAAGTGAGCCACGCCCACTTTTTCGAAAGATTCGGTGTCTCTATAGAAGGTGGTACTAGTGTTGCAACGCCTCCAAAGTACGCCCACAATTTATTTTCTCGAATGCGTAATTTTCCCTTTTCTTTTTGAATAGTAATGGGTCCTACTGTCATAAATTTAAATGTCAAACCACCTATTACACCAAATACTACATGTCCTAGCTCATGAATGGCTAACACTAACAATGAAATTCCAACTATTGCCCATAAGTTCAAAATTACTTCTAATTTCCCAGTTCGGATTACTCCGTATAAAATGGACAGAATTAGCGCCACTGTCATTGAGCCAGCTGGCCTTCTTAAAATATCCACCTTTTTCTCCCCTTAATAAATCATTTTTCTTTGCATTTCGTACATGAACTTCCCGAGATGCAATATCCAAATAAATGAGATTAAGCCAATTAATACAAAATCGATATCACTAGCAGCTGTATATATAACGGCAGCCCACCATACATATGCCAATATTGTATTCGTAAATTCATACGCTTTATATCCAGCCTCATGCACAATGTGCTTTAATCCTTCATCTGCGTTTTTCGTCCACATTTTCATAGATTCCATATACGTTACACCTTGTTCAGGATATAGCTTATTATAACGTTTTTTTGTTATAAGTCCGATAATTACTACAGTAGTTAAACAAACAATAGAAGCTACTAAATTCCACACCGCAAATGAAACATTTGTATCCTGCAACAGTGCACGTCTACATGTAATAACTGCATATACAAACCATGCCTGCGTAACTATATCGCCTACACGTAAATATATACTTATAATGCCTAATTTTCTGCCTTGTACGCTCTCTTCTTCATCGCGTGCCTCTGCTAACATACGTGTATTCTTCCAAGTATAGTACATCATTAAGATTCCAAAAATAGTACATATACCTATAAATGTATTGGATGATAATTTTCTCGGTTCATCCGAGAGTAAATTTAAAGCTATATAAGACGTTAAAAAGCCACCCATCATACTTAATGCTATTTTCCCCACAGAATCAAATTGTTTTTTTCGTTTACTCTTCATCGTCCTCTTCCCCCTCTACTAACGTAAATATTTCCTCCACCGGTACATTGAAAATTTGTGCGATTTTTAACGACAATACGATAGATGGTGCATAATCCCCGCGCTCAATTAAACTAATCGTTTGCCGTGATGATCCAATCGCTTTCCCTAAATCCCCTTGTGATAAACGATGCTTTGCTCGCAATTCCCTCACTCGATTTTGAAGCTTCATGTCTTCCCTCTTTTTCATTTATTTAATTAAAATTGTAAATAATATCCTTATCTTTGTCAATTATAATTGTCATTACGACTATAATAATTGACAAGATACTTATTTCTTATCCTGTATCAAATTCCTATAAAGAATGTAAAATGTGCATTAAACATAGTCTTAAAAATAAAAAAGTCAGTGCTTTTGCACTGACTTCCTAAATTCTGACATAGAATGGATTTCATATTAACTTGCGTTTTGTAGTAATACTCGTTTTAACTGCTTACGGAAACGAATACCTAACGTAACCGCTACAATCACAATAACTCCAAAAATGATTTTACCGATATGACCTTCTAGCACTCCAAAGATATCATGTAAGTTTCCACCTAACCAGTAACCACCGATTAAGAAGAATGATACCCAAAATAGAGCACCTGAATAAATTGTAATGGCAAAACGACGGAATGGTAAATTAATAATTCCTGCAAAGTATCCTGTGAAATGACGTACACCAGGAATAAAGAAACCAATAAAAATTAAGAAGTACCCATACTTATCAAACCACATTCTCGTTAAGTCAATTTTTCTTTGCGTTAAAAATACGTATTTCCCATACTTTTGAATAAAAGGCATACCTAATTTATTTCCTAAAAAGTATTGAATCGTCATTCCTACACTTGTCCCAATAAAGGATAGAATAATTAAAATCGGTAAACTTAAATCACCCTTATGTGCTAAAAATCCCGCATATGCTAACGTTGGCTCTCCCGGAAACGGAAGTGCAATATATTCTAACAGCAAGCCGACAAGTACAACATAGTACCCGTATTGCTGAAATAATTCATGAATCCATTCCATGTCATCTCTCCTTTCAATCACGTACAACTTCTTACTATTATTGTATAAAAAAATTGTCGAAATAACTATCACAATAGCTTACATTTTTATTACATTTTTGTAAGGGTCACACTAGTGATTTTCGTTCTTTATTAAATAGTAAAAATCATTTTTCAAGTCGAAATAGCGAAAAGGCGCATTAATAACATGCAGATTTTATCCATTTTTTAGCACTAAAAACCTCTCTTATTTTGTTCTCAATAAAAAACCATCACAAACTCATACTAACTTCATATTAGCTTCATATATGTATTGTAAGATTATATCGGAATTTGTTGAAAAATTTAACCAATATATGACTAAGCATTAATTTGAATAAATATAAGTCGTTTTTCGAAATTGAAAAAAGGGTGAATACGAAATGGAAGCATATAAAATGCACGATTTTATTAATACAAATGTTGAATCTCATCAAAATGAAACCGTTTTTAATTTACAAATATGTGAAACAAGTGAATTTGACGTAAGTTTAACAAAATCTACAACACTATCTTTTATCGTTTCAAAAAAGAATATTAAAATTGTCACGAAAAAATGGATTAATTCAAATCAAGAAAGCATGATTGGCAAAAGCTACATCATTCCAACAAAAGCTTTTCATTATTTCTTACCAATCATCTCTGAAAATGAAGATGAGCTAAATATTCAAGTTCAAAGTTTTGGACTACGTGGTGAGCTTTTATTAAATGAAAGATTACTTATTGATAACAACAACAAACACAACAGCAAAATCACTACATTCTTTGAAACATTAGATGAAAATGTAAATAAAGCATTACGAGGATTACAACTTCATTGTATGTAAGACTCTTACGATAGTAAAAGGAGAATAACAATGAAAAAATTATTATTAAGCGCACTATTATCATTAGGATTTTTAACTCTTCCATTCTCTAGCGCAGAGGCAGCTACAACGAAAGATCAATTAATCGTAGACACTCAGTTAAATAAAATGGATTATTATCAGGATGGAAAATTTATAAAAAGTTTTACTGTCGCTACTGGAAAAGCTGCAACACCTACACCTAAAGGCACTTTTCAAATCGTAAATAAAATTAAAAATCGCCCTTATTATACAGGCAAAATTAAAGGCGGCGATCCACGTAATCCACTTGGTGACCGTTGGCTCGGATTAAATATGGCAGGAACTTACGGAACAACTTATGCGATTCACGGAACTAACAATAATCAAGCAATCGGCAAATGGACAACACTTGGTTGTATTCGTATGTATAACAATGATATACACTGGTTATTTGAGCGCGTTCAGCAACAAGCTACTGTCACTGTAAAATAGCCTAAAAACAAGATTTATGTGTAGCCAAGAATTTTATGTCTTGGCTTATTTTATTTATTCATTTACAGTAGCAAAACAACTGTATTTACATATATAATAGGAATAGATTTGATTAGCTGATATTTAAACATTGATAAACGTAGATATTAAAATTATACAGTTATAATGTTTTATAAATTTTATAATACATACTATAATAGAACTACTGTAATTCTGAACTATTCAGTAACACTAAACTATTCCCCTTGCTACCTTCATGATTATTTTATAGCGGGGGCTTATTATATGTATAAACAATCTGAGTCACTCGAAAAATGATGAATTCGAATATTGCAGTAAAAAGCGTTATTTAGGAGGTGTTACTATGACGCATATACTGGTGATTGAAGACAACCCAGATATACAAGAACTTATTCGTGAATTTCTAATGGCACAAAACTTTATAGTTGATGTAGTTGGTGCTGGAACAGAAGGTATTCTTCTTTTCCAAAAAAATTCATACGATCTTGTCCTCCTCGATGTAATGTTACCAGATATAGATGGCTATAGTATTTGTAAAATTATGCGAGGACAATCTGATGTACCAATCATTATGTTAACAGGCTTACATAATGAAGAAAGTGAAATTAAAGGATTTGAGTTAGGTATTGATGACTATATTACGAAACCGTTCCATTATACTGTATTTATTAAGCGTGTAGAGGCTGTATTAAGAAGGGCAGCAACGAAGGAAGCAGAAGCTGCAACTATACTACAATTCCATGAATTGATGTTAAACTCTACAGCATATGCAGCTTATGTTCATGGTAATCAAATTGAATTGACAACAAAAGAATTTGAAATTATTTATACTTTACTGCAAAATCGAGGAAAAGTATTATCAAGAAGTGATTTGTTGAATAAGGTATGGGGCTATGAACATTATGGTGATGTAAGAGTTATAGATACACATATTAAAAACTTAAGAAAAAAATTAGGAATTCCTTATATTAAAACGGTGAAAGGCATTGGCTACAAAATCGAATCGTAGCAAAGACAACATCACCAAAAATATTTTCATCAAAACCTTATTATTTTGTATTCTTTTATCACTTTGTCTTTATCAAATTATTTACTTTCTAGCTTCAAACTACGATAAAGAACGTTTTGCGAAAGAAAATGGAACGCCGACTACAGAACAGGCCGATTCAGATAAGCAAAACGACGGAAGTAAAACGAAGCAAAATAAAGCTGTGTCAGAGGGGAGCATTTCTAATTTCCAATCTTCTATTATAGATTATAAATCTCTTTCTACAGCTATCAATCACCTTTTGCAGCCTAGCCAAACTGTAAAGGCAAAAGAACATACACAAAATCTTTCGGGGAAAAATAGCACTTCTAATCCGCCTACAGAAGCAGAAAAGAAAGCCGCTAATAATGATGCCTTACATACACAAAATGCAGCAAGTAAAACAAATGATACAAATGATAATCCAAAGTTAGCAGATGCGTTGCAGCAATTAGCTCCACATATTGGCGCGACAATGCTTGCATTATCACTACTCGGATCTTTAATTTATACAAAACTAATTGCCAAACCTTTTCAATATATGAGCGATGCTTTAAAAGATATTATGAATCTTGATTTCTCAGATAAAAAGCTACTTAACAAAAATACAGATCAAACAGATTTTAATTTGCAAGTAGCTGCTTCACAAGTACCAAATATTGTGAAGCATTTACATGCAAGCAATCAAGATTTAAGAAATGAGCTCAAGAAGGAACAACAATTAGAACAATCTCGTAAAGAATTTATGTCTATGGTATCCCATGAATTAAAAACACCAATCGCAGCCGTTATGGGACAACTAGATGGCATGATTCACGGAATTGGAGCTTATAAAGATAGAGATAAGTATTTGAAACGTTCCTACGAGATGATGCAAGACATTAACATATTAACGGAAAAAATGTCGGAATTATCCAAAATACAAAACCCTCAATTTAAACCGAATTTAGAAGTCATTTCTTTATCTAATATTATTGAGGATGTTATGAAGAAAGTAGATTACTTTGTATCTGTAAAACAATTAAATGTACAATCTAATATTAAACACGACGTACAAATTTTAGCTGATCCTAAATTTATTCAAACTGCTATTTTTAACATTATTTCAAATGCAATTCATTATACAATTGACCATCAGCACGTATATATAAAGCTTTATGAAAAACCAAATGGTTACGCATTAGAAGTATTAAATACAGGTTCACAAATTGATGAAGATAAACTTGCTCATTTATTTGAGCCTTTCTATCGCGCAAACCCTGATAAACACGGTTTAGTACAAGGTAGTGGTCTTGGATTATATATCGTGAAACAAATATTAGATAAACATCAGTTTCCTTATGGGATACAAAACACGCCTCAAGGTGTAAAATGTTCTATTGTATTCCCAAAAGCAATGTAAAAACCTACTACAATTTCATACCCCAAATTCATACTTCGTATGAGTGGCGGAATTTTGTAGAGTATATGACTCTGTTTCGTTCGCCCGTTATCCTTATTTGGATAGCGGGCGTTTTTTATTACTTAAAAGGAGGATTTTTTATGGAAAAGTTTAAATATTCATTGCTCGTTTTATTCGGTGCTTGCAGCTATGGCATACTTTCAACTATTTTCAAACTCGGATTCATAAATGGATTTTCAGCACATCAACTATTAGGGGGACAATATGTCTTCGGATGGATTGGACTATTTCTACTCGTTCTTTTCTTTTCACGTCATAAAGTAACAAAAAAACAATTCTTTTCCTTACTAACCGTCGGAACAACAATGAGTATGACCGGGATTTTCTACGCTATTTCTGTAGAAGAACTACCCGCATCTATCGCTGTCGTCCTACTCTTTCAGTTCACTTGGATTGGTGTCATTATCGAAGCAATTGCAAATCGAACATTTCCAAGCCGCGATAAGATTATATCTATCCTTATTTTATTTGCTGGTACATTGTTTGCAGGTGGTGTATCTGAAGGCCTCGGACAAAGTTTTTCTACGAAAGGGATTATCTTTGGACTATTAGCTGCTGTCTCTTTTTCATTCTATGTTTTTGCAAGCGGGCGCGTCGCTACGGATGTTCCGCCTTATACGAAAAGCTTCCTTATGACAACAAGCGCTACTCTTATCGTATGCCTATTCTTTCCGCCAACCTTTTTAACAGACGGTGCTTTGCAAGCCGGTCTATGGAAATATGCTTTCTTCCTCGGATTATTCGGCGTTGTTGTACCTGTCATTTGTTTTTCAATCGGTGTACCAAAGGTTGGAACAGGGCTTGGTACAATATTAGGTGCAGCTGAATTACCAACTGCTATTATTGCTTCTATTACACTTGTACATGAAGTCGTAACGTTCATGCAGTGGATTGGAATTATTTTCATATTAGTTGGGATCTTCACTCCTAAGCTGCTTACGGCTAGGAAAGAAAGGAAACAAAATCGCGTGCATAGCGCTTGAAAAAATACAGAATTTATATAAAAGATATAACTGCAATTAAAATAAGTAAATTTATCTGGAGGTATAAATGACTATTTTAAGCATCGTATTTTTTGCTATTATGTGTATCTTCTTCCTAATAAGATATATGAAAGAAAAGAAATTTTACGATTTACTTCTCATTCCCGTTTGTATATATGCAGGAGCAGTGAAAACTCCTTTCGTAGAGTACTTAAACTTTAATACTACATTTAAAATAACGTATGATATTGCAGCTATTATTCTTGTAATCCTTGCTGTACTTTTCTTTTTGAAAGATAAGAAAGAGAATCATACTGCATAACAAAAGACCTTTCATTTACTTGAAAGGTCTTTTTCTCTATCTCATTTTACCGCTCCATACATCTTCTCTATCTCATGCTCAATTTGTTTTACATCGATTCGCTCAAATAATGGCTGTACGCTATCAATTCTACTTGGCAACGTATTTTGCGGTTCCCAATTTCGTTTCACAATCGACAATGTGTTTCGAACTCTTTCACTTGAAAATGGT
This sequence comes from Bacillus sp. PK3-067, assembly GCF_056738645.1. Taxonomy (NCBI): domain Bacteria; kingdom Bacillati; phylum Bacillota; class Bacilli; order Caryophanales; family Bacillaceae; genus Bacillus; species Bacillus sp. PK3-067. The sequence goes on from NZ_CP096490.1 coordinate 4,975,368, forward strand.
AAAAACGGTTCAAGGAGATTTGCAAAATTAGCGATAAGATACACACAGTTATAAATCGTTTCTTCACATGAAACTGGATCATCTTCTCTTTGTTTCCAAGGCTGCTTTTCATCAAAGTATTTATTTGCAAAACGTACTGCATCAAATATTGTTTCTAGCGCCACCTTAAATTTAGTTTGCTCAATCGCCTCTCCTACACGCTTATATAATCCTTCTACTTTATCTTTCAGCTCTACCTCAATACTTCCCTTCGGCACGATACCACCATAATATTTTTCGATAAACTTTAATGTCCGGTTCACAAAGTTCCCGTATGCACCTAATAATTCACTATTATGACTGTAAATAAATTCCCGCCATGAAAAATCAGTATCGCGATTTTCTGGTGCGTTGACGGTTAAAAAGTAACGAATAGAATCTGGATCATAGCGTTCTAATATGTCAGGCACCCATACTGCCCAGTTTTTACTTGTAGATAATTTTCTTTTTTCAACTGTTAAATATTCATTCGAAACGATATGACGCGGGATTGCTTCCTCCCCTATTCCAAGTAATACCGCTGGCCAAATGACGGAATGAAACGGAATATTATCCTTTCCGTGCACATAATATGTTTTCGCTTCGCTATCCCAAAACTCTTGATCATCTTTCCCTGTTTCTTCAGCCCAATGTTTACTCGCTGAATAATAGCCTGTCACTGCTTCAATCCATACGTAAATTTTCTTATCTTCATACCCTTCTACTGGAATTGGTACCCCAATTGGTAAATCACGTGATACGGCCCTATCTAGTAATCCTTCCTTTACATATCTCTCTGTTAGTTGAATCGCATTGTCGCGCCATGTCCCTGTTTGCTTGGCAATTTCTACAGCCCTTTTAATTTGCTCCTGAAATGTATGCAATGCGAAATAGAAATGCTCTGTTTCCTGTACAGATGGTGTACTACCACATAACTTACATTTCTTTTCTAACAAATCGAGTGGATCTAAAATAGCAGAACACGCATCGCATTGATCTCCTCTTGCTGCTTCATGGCAATGTGGACATATTCCTTCTACATAACGATCCGGTAAAAACTGCGTACACGTTTCACAATACGCTTGTTCCACTATTTTTTTATAAATATGTCCTTCTTCTAATAAACGTAAAAAAACATTTTGAACCGTTTCATGATGGTGCTCACTATCTGTACGTGTATAGCAATCATAAGTAAAACCAAGGCTACGAAAACATCGCTGGAACTCTTCATGATACTGATCAGCAATTTCCTTCGCCGTCACACCTTCTTGTTTTGCCCTAATTGCAATCGGTGTTCCATTACAATCACTTCCTGAAACATACAGCACATTCTCACCTTTTGACCGGTAATAACGTGCTAAAATATCTCCAGGTAATAAACTCGCAATATGACCAAGATGTAATGAACCATTCGCATACGGCCAAGCGCCCCCAATAAAAATACTCATCTTACATTCCTCCTTTAAAATATAAAAAGCCCCGCCCCTATCTTAAAAAAGATAAGGGCGGGGCTGTATAAACAGTCGCGGTACCACCTTATTTCGCCAATCACTCACATAATTAGCCTTAACAAGTACGGAGCTCTATGCTCTTATACTGTGGTTTTGATAACGAGTACCAACTCTCGTCGCCGCCTACTATTATCATTTGATAAGTTCAGGACGAAGCTCAAAGGCCATTGTTCAAATGAATATTCTTGCTTCTTCTCAGCTACCGAAGCTCTCTGGAAAGAATGTGTTCATCCTACTTTTCCTTTTCAACGCTTTTACGTATAACAAGTATTGTACGACTTAATCACAGAAAAATCAAACTTTTATCTAGAACGAAAAGGAAATCCCATCCTCCCGCAGAATACCTATACGTTCACAAAAGGAGTGATAACATTGAACCAAAAACAACTAAGCGCTATAAATGAAAAAAGCTGGAATACAGCTGCTTATGAAGCTTGGACGAATCGCCATGGGGCACCGGAGGATTATGCGAAAAAAATTATGGAAGATCCCACACGCGAAGTAGCACATTATTTACCTTATATACAATCTCCAAAAGGAAAACGTATTATTAACTTACTCGGCTCAAAAGGAAATAAAGCTGTCGCACTTGCCCTTTTAGGCTCTGACGTAACAGTTGTTGATATTTCAGCAAGTAATGCAAAATATGCAAATGAACTTGCGGACGCAGCAGGTGTCTCTATCCAGTATGTCGTTTCTGATGTATTAAATGTGCAGCTCTCCGAATCATTTGATATCGTATTGCTGGAACTTGGTGTACTCCATTACTTTCTAGATTTAAAACCACTCTTTCAAAAAATTGCTACTTTACTTAAGCGAGATGGAATGCTTATCCTTCGTGACTATCATCCTGTTTACACGAAATTATTAGGAGTCGACCACCCATCATTTCAGGCCAATGGAAATTATTTCGATGAAGAATTAATTGAAGATGATGTTGCTTATAGCATCCTTCTTACAGAAGCACAGAAAGAATCGCTACCTAAAACAACCATCCGTCGCTGGACGCTAGGAGAAATCATTACAACACTTGCGGAAGAACGTTTTAAAATCGAAAAACTAGTTGAAGAACATGGATCTCATCAAAGATGGGTCTTTCCTTCTACTGCACCAGAAGGAATCGAAGAACGTATCCCTGGTCTATATACAATAATTGCGACAGCATGCAAAAAAGGATCCCTTCACGGATAGGATCCTTTTTGCATGCTCACGCATATAAGTTGAGGTTGGAGATTACCATAATTCTGTAGAATAGGACACAAGATATTTCAACATTTCGTCTCTGACTTACGTCGTCAAAAAGGGGTATGACCAACATAACGAAGAGTAATGTTTTTAGTTGATACTGATAATCGTTATCAACTAATTAGAAGTATACATGATGTCATTTCAAATTTCAATAGCATTTCTAATATTTATTTATGAATTTTATGATATGCAAATGTATACATTTTAAGAACTTTTTCTAATACTAATCTGACTCCTTCCATTATCTGCTATAATTTTCATTGAACAGATTAATAACTTCATAATAATGTTTTTATTAATTTCGTTTTAAATATCTATAAATCATAATAAACAGTTTAAATGAGGGTAGGGGTAACGATGAAATATGTTAGTATTCGAAAAAAACTACTGTTCACACTCTTAAGCATTTCTTCTTTATTTAGTATTGCTCTTATTGTTATTCTTTCATTCGCCATGAATCAAGCAAGTGAAATCGAAACGTTAAAAAATGATGTATCAAAAAGAGCGACGATTTTAAAAGAACGTGGCGATTGGTTCCAAGCACAAGTTGCTGGTTTACAAGAATATTTGCTATCACATGATCAAAAAGGATTAGATAAGTTCAATCGAGAAGGGAAAAAATTAGCTGATACTAGAGAGAAAGTAACAAGTGACAAGAAGCTCCCAGAAGGAATGAAAGAAGCTATTTTAATGGGTGGAAAATGGCGTAGCGTCATAGATAATGAGGTACTACCTCTTGCGCGTGAAGGAAAATGGGACGAAGCATCCAAAATTGCTTTATCACAAACAGATTATGTAAATGATCTTTTAGGTCGTTTTAATAAATATACAAATGAAGAGAATGAGAAACGTGACGCATTAATTGCTGATGTCGAGTCTTCTTCATCACTTATTCAATATATTATTTTCTTCTCACTTATTACATGTACATTAACGTCTATCTTATTAGCATGGTGGTTCTCTGGTAAACTCGTTAAACCAATTCGACAAATTGATGAGAAGTTAAAAGAATTAGCTTCTCAAGACGGAGATTTAACGGCTAGATTACACGTAACAAGTAAAGATGAAATTGGTGACATTGCAAATTCCTTTAATCAAATGCTCACTAACTTACAGCATATAATAAAACAAGTTCAACAAACATCAACAAGTGTAAAAGAAGCTTCCGAAAATGTATTTATCGAAACAACCGCTTCTATGGAAAATACCGCAAGAACCCAAGAAACTATGAATGCTCTTGAACACAATATTCGTTCACAAGTTTCTAGCATTGAAGAAAGTTCAACCGCAATGGATGACATGGCAACGAGTGTTCAGCGTATCGCTGAGTCCGCCTCTTCTGTTACTAGTTTAGCTGTCACAACTTCAGAAAAAGCAGATGATGGGAATAAAGTCATTGAGAAATCTATTACACAAATGCATACAATTAACGAAGCTGTTAACGCTACATCACAAGTAGTTGAGCGACTCATTACACATACAAATCATATTGATACTGCACTTCAATCTATTTCGAATATCGCTGAGCAAACAAATTTGCTCGCTTTAAATGCTTCTATTGAAGCAGCTCGTGCTGGTGAACACGGCAAAGGATTCGCTGTTGTTGCCGATGAAGTTCGAAAACTTGCTGAACAATCTCAACTAGCCGCAACTGACATTAACCATTTACTTCATCAAATTCAAGCTGATACAAAAATAGCAAATGATATGATGACACAAGGTCAAGCAGAAGCTTCTGAAGGAATTACGGTTATTCGTACCGCCGGATCTTCATTCTCAGAAATTGTTAACCACATTAACAAAGTCTCTACACAAATGCAAGAAATGTCTGCAACTGCTGAAGAGATGGCTGCAAGCTCTGAAGAAATGAACGCAGCTTTAAATAATATCGCTTCTATTTCAAACGAAGTTGCTGCAGAAACATCACAAACAGCGCATTCGGCTGGTGATCAAGTAAACAAAATGAGTATCGTGGCTAACAAATCATCTGAAATGAAAACAATCGTACAAGAACTTGAAGTTCTCGTCTCTCATTTCAAAACAAACGCTTAAAGTGAAAATGACACGAGCTCAAAGGTATAGGAATGAAAGTTTTACAGTCTCTCTTTTTTCACTTTAAAATATCTCTTTCTATCTCTCATTCCGTCTGCTATAATTCCTAAAGGAAATAAGAAAGCTTTATTCCAACTGGAGTAAAGCTTTCTTTCAATTTTTTACATTTATTAATTCTAATACTAAGATTTCACAAAGGAGGCTTTTAATTATATGAATTTTGTAAGTATCAGAAAAAAACTTATGTTCATGATGGGAACGATTTGCGCTTTATTTGGTGTCGCCTTAGCATTTATTTTATTTTTTGCTATCGACCAATCTCGTAAAGCTGAAACATTACAAAAAGAAATTTCTCCACTGGCAACAGAATTGAAAGAGCGTGGAGACGCTTATCAAGTACAGCTCTCTGCTTTAAGAGGTTATTTACTACAACATGATCAAGTCGAATTAGACAAGTTTAATGAGATGAGTAAACGTCTTGAGGATTCAAAAGATAAACTTCTTTCTAATCCAAATCTTTCTTCGTCCGTAAAAAGCACAATGGAATTAGGGTCTACTTGGAGAAAGTTCATTGAAGAAAAAGTATTCACTCTTGCAAAAGAACAAAAATGGGAAGAAGCTTTACAAGTAGCTTCTTCAGAAAACGGAACGGTCTATAAAGTAATTGGTGACTTCACAAATTACAGTAATGAACAAGCTAAATTACGTGAACAATCTATTGAAAAAATTGATCAATCTGCACTCTTAATCGAATATGTTATTTTCTTATCACTTGTTGTATGTATTATCGTTGCAATTATTCTTGCATGGTGGTTCTCTGGTAAACTGGTGAAACCAATTCAACAAATTGACACGAAACTAAAAGAATTGGCCTCTCAAGAAGGTGACTTAACGGCACGTCTACAAGTAAATAGCAACGATGAAATAGGTGCTATCGCAACATCATTTAATAAAATGTTAGAAAACCTACAACATATTATTAATCGTGTTCAAAAAACATCAGTGGAAGTACAAACCGCTTCTGAAAATATGCTAGAAAAAACGAATACATCACGTGAGGCGACATTAAGAGTCCAAAGCTCGATGTCCAACTTAAATGCAAGTATTCAATCACAAACTTCTAGTATGGAAGAAAGTTCAACTGCAATGGATGATATGGCAGTAAGTGTTCAGCGCATTGCTGAATCTGCTTCATCTGTAGCGGAACTTGCTGTTGCCACATCTGAACATGCTAGCGATGGCAGTACCGTTATCCAAAAATCTGTTTCACAAATGACAACAATACACGAAGCTGTAAATGCTACGTCAGAAGTGGTTGAACGTCTAATCACTCATACGAAATATATTGATACTGCTGTACAATCTATTTCTAATATTGCTGAGCAAACAAACTTACTTGCTTTAAATGCTTCTATTGAGGCAGCTCGTGCTGGTGAGCAAGGAAAAGGATTTGCTGTCGTAGCTGACGAAGTTCGAAAACTTGCTGAACAATCTAAAACAGCTGCAACAGACATTAATCAATTACTACATCAAATTCAAAATGATACAGAAACTGCTAGCTCTATGATGTCTCAAGGCCGTTCTGAAGCATTTGAAGGCATTAATGTTATTCGTGAAGCTGGTACTTCTTTCTCAACAATTGTAGAACAAGTAAATAAAGTATCTACTCAAATGCAAGATATATCAGCAACTGCTGAAGAAATGGCTGCAAGTGCTGAAGAAATGAACGCTTCACTTAATAACATCGCTTCTATCTCTACTGAAGTATCGAGCGAAACTGCCGCAACGGCACAATCTGCTGAACAGAAAGTTATTGTTATGAATGAAATGACAGTAACTGCTAGAAAAATGAAACAAACAGTTGAAGAGTTAGATCAACTCGTATCTCATTTTAAAACAGAATAGATGTTCAAAAAATATCCCTTCTTTGAAAGAGGGATATTTTTTTGAGCTCATTTCCTGCACATTATGCTCATTTCCGTTATAATGAGAATCGATATCATTAAAGTGTAGGAGGGGCTGCTTATGTCACAAGAAGCATTTGAAAATAAATTACTTGCCAATTTAGAGGCTGTTATTGACCCTGAACTAGGTGTTGATATCGTTAATCTTGGATTAGTTTATGATGTTACAGCAGATGAAAATAATAATGCTGTCATTACGATGACTATGACTTCTATCGGTTGTCCAATGGCTGGGCAAATCGTATCAGACGTTAAAAAAGTATTATCAACAAACGTACCTGAAGTTAATGAAATAGAAGTAAATGTCGTTTGGAATCCACCGTGGTCGAAAGAACGTATGTCACGTATGGCGAAAATCGCATTAGGCATTCGCGACTAAATAAAGTGGAAATTTCATCATTTGCGGATAGCGGGATAAAGAAAAGACCTGACTAGGATGTCAGGTCTTTTCTCTTATTATTTTACACCTACTGCATCATAAGCTTTCGTTACAGCTTGTACAGCTTTAGAGTTTTTACCATATAAATCTTCAGCTGACTGAAGAGCAGCTTGACGCATCATTTTGAAGTCAGAGTTTGCAGTTAAATATTTCGTAAGAGCACGGTAGTAAATTTTTTCTGTCGCTTCACGGCCCACTCCAGTTACTTTCACGCCGTAATGATCTCCGCCTTCAGATACTAAATATGCAGCTTTATTGTTAATACTGCTGTTAATATGAACACCGCCATTATCAGCTGTTCCAGTATAACGTTTACTATAGTGATCTGGGTAACCTTCACTTGGTTTTAATGGATTTGGAATAGACGCTGGGTCTTTAAGAGAGCGAAGTGCATCACCAGGTTTATCAGGTGTATAAATATCAGCACCTAAATCCCAGCTCTTCTTCTCAACCATAACACCCATAATATCAGATAACGATTCATTTAACGCCCCTGACTCATTTTTGTAAACAAGGTTTGCTGTATGTTCAGTTACAGCATGCGTTAATTCGTGACCGATAACATCAAGTCCAGCAGATAATGGAATGAATGTTTTTCCATCGCCATCACCATACATCATTTGCACACCATTCCAAGCTGCGTTATTCCAGCTCTCCCCTACGTGAACAGTTGAAATAAGCTTCGCACCTTTATCATCGAAAGAGTTACGATTAAATGTCTTTTTGTAGTAATCATATACTTTTCCTGCATTTACATGCGCATCAACTGCAGCTTTATCTTCGAAGAACTTAGATTTACTTTCAACTTCTTCTCCTGTATATCCAAGCCATTGTGAGAATAAATTAAACCAGTTCTCGTCCATATTTTCTGCATCAAATGTATGAACACCTTGTCCTCGTTTACCATCAAACAAGTTGAATTGTCCTGTTTTCGTATCTTGAGCAATTTCAAATGATTGTCTAGCACCTAATACTCCGTAACCAAATCCAGTAATGTTATCTACAGCGTTATATTTCTCAATAACATTTCCATTCGTTGCATCAACAAAATAATGCCAATACCCTGGAGCTGGTTTTGAAATCGATGCCTTAACTAAGTATGCAAGGTAGTAATTACCGTCTTTTTCATATACAAATAAATCTTTTTTCACACCATCATAACTCTTTACTTTACCAATTTCTTTCTCAATATCTGCCTTTGCAATTGTTTCTGCTTGTTCCGCAGTAATGCTTGCAGCTGCAGGAATATTTTTATCATCTAAATTCGGAATAACTTGTCCGAAGAATGCTTTTACATTATTCTCTTTATCAAGTGTAACAGTTTGATCAGAACCGTACACAGGAATGTTATTATGTTTCTCAACTAGCTTCACATGTGTCGTATCAGATTCAGCGTCTTTTTCTTCCCCAACGATATTAAAATGCTTTTCAATATTTCCTGCTAATTTAAACATATCTTTCTTACTCTCTAAGTATTGAAAGACTGTCTCTTTTTTATCTAGTCCTTCCGGTGCTTTCCATTCTTCACCTATGTATGCAGGTGTTTTAAATTCTTGATGATATTGAATTTTTTGTTCTTCCGCTTTCGTTGTCGTTGCCCCAAACGCTCCAAATCCCCCGGCGATAACAGTTAACGCTAATGCTGATGAAATGACTTGCTTTTTCACTATAACATTCCCCATTCCCATAAAGATTTTTGACACTTTTATACAATTCTTATTTTCCCAGCTGATACCTCTACCTAAAATTTGAGAAACATTTTTCAGACAATTCTAATCAAAAAAAGAGGACATCTATCGGATGTCCTCTTTTCTATAAACCTTTTATTGTTTTTTCAATTCAATTGCTAAATAGTGTGATTGCTCTTTCGCTTGAATGTGAATATCTTCTTCTACAGATTCTGCTGCATCCCGCATAACAAACGTTTCACCATTTATTACACTGCTTCCTTCAATTTGTACAAGGTACAATTGACGGCCTTCTTTCACTGGAAAATGAATTTCTTTTCCAGCCTCTAATGATAAAGAATATAAATTCGCATCTTGGTGAATTTGAATTGGTGCATTTCCTTCTACTGAAGATACCATATGGAACCATTCATCTTCACGCTTGCTCCAATCAAATTTAAACTCACCATAGTTTGGTTTATGATCTGCGCGGTCTGGTAAAATCCAAATTTGTAATAAACGCAGCGTTTCATCGCCTAAATTATGCTCGCTATGAAATACACCCGTGCCAGCACTCATATATTGAACATGTCCACGCTCAATTGTTCCGCGATTTCCCATGCTGTCTTCATGTGTTAAAGCACCATCTACAACGTAAGAAATAATCTCCATATCACGGTGCGGATGCATATCAAAACCAGTTTGCGCCGCTACTAGATCATCATTAATAACACGTAACGCTCCGAAGTTCATGTTATTTGGATTATAGTAATTGGCAAAAGAAAAATGAAAATGTGTATTTAACCAACCATGATTTGCTCTGCCCATATTTTTATGATCAACTTTTCTAAACATATCCTTCACCTCATACTATCTCGAATTCGAGATTTATTTTAAAATTTTTTCTTACTGTAACTTTTTTAATAGTGTTAATAACTGCTTTTGTTCCTCTATATTTAAATTATGAAACTTCTCTGCTTGGAACGTTTCTTGAGGTGGGACGATTTCCTCATATAAAGCTCTTCCCTTTTCTGTTAAAGAAATATATTTCGTAGTACCCTCTTGTTCACGCAAAATCCACTCAAGCTGCTCCATTTTATTTAAAAGCTACGTTACATTTCCTTTCGTAACAAATAGCTTATTTCCAAGTTCTTGCTGCGTTAAACGATTATGTCCTCCAATTTGAGCTAACACATCAAACTGGGCGGCAGATATATTCCATTTTTTCAAATGCTGATTCGTCTCACGAATACTCTTATTATAAAAGCGTGACAAACGAAACCATAATAGTAGCCCTAGTCTATCTTCTGTTTTCATTTCATCACCTCGCTTGTTTCATATCATTAGTTTAGAACTAAACTTAATAAAAGTCAAATACTTATTTTTAATAAGTGCAAAAAGCACAGCGCTATTTCTCCACTATGCTTTACATTAACTTTCTACTCTTATATTCATCTAATTTCCTCTCCGCGAACTTCCTCGCATCTTTTTCAATCCACCGCTCTTCGTACCGTTCACTTCCCACATACAATATATCTCTCTTATGCTGCATCGCATGGCGGAATTCATGCAGTAGCGTTTTGAGAACTTGATCATACTCTTCCCACATACAAACGAAAATTAATTGCTTTTCTTTATGATAAAAACCACCTACTGGGAATAGGAACTCTTCTTCCTCTTCCCCTAATGATAGAAGCACATCATTTGCATCACACGTATCACAAAAAATAACGGGCGTTTTACATACTCCAATAAGAGAAAACAAATCCTCTCTCAACTTTTTGACATCCCAAGGAAGCTCCGAATCCAACACATACCAATTCTCTACCTGTTGATATACATTTTGAAACTGGAGTTCCATTTCTCTTTATTCCCCTTTCCAAGCACCCTTTTTCTATATGTATGCCACAATATGGTAAATATTAAACGTATTCTTTCATCCTTGAAAAAATGCCAATAAAAAAGGAATCTACGTCGACATAGATTCCTTTTCTGTAATCACTTTTTTTTCATCATTTTTTTTAATACAAAATAACCAATTGCACAAACAATAGCAGCAAGTGCAAAGTATTTCACATATGGCCCCGCAACTTTATTAATACTTTCCCACTCTGTTCCTAATTTAAAACCTAAATATACAAACACAATTGACCACGGAATAACAGCTAATGTAGTTAGCGTAATAAACTTAGCATGTGACATTTTCGCAATACCCGCTGGTATCGAAATAGCATGCCGCACAACCGGAATAAAACGTGCGGTAAAGATAACGCCAGTTCCATAACGATTAAACCAATCTTCAGCATAATCAATATGTTTCTTCTGAATTAAAATATATTTTCCATATCGCTCAAGAACAGGTCTTCCTCCATATCGACCAATCCAATAAATGAATAGTTGTGCAATTACACCACCAATTGTACCGAACGCGACAGCGCCCCAAAATGTAATGCTTCCTGTTGATACTAAATAACCTGCATAAGACAATACGATTTCACTTGGAATAACCTCTAGCATTAATCCAAGCATAATTCCCCAATAACCAAGTCCTTCTAAAAAAACTAAAACCGAATGGATCAACTCTCCTAACATCATGTACCTCTCTTTACTGTTTTCATTACAAAAATGAAAGTACAAGCAGGAAATATCTTGTACTTTTATTTTTAAAAATTTAGTTTAGTTAGTCTTCGTATCCCACTTAAAGATTTTATTTAAGAATTTATATACATTCTTCGACTCTTTTGTCAAAAGTGGGCCTAAAATGGATAGTATAAGCACGTATAGTGCTGAGAATGGTTTCAGTACTGACATTAAACCACCGGCGATACCGATATTAGCCATAATGATGGAGAACTCTCCTCTTGAAACGATTGTTAATCCGATATTTGTTGATGCTTTATGAGATAATCCAGCTTGTCTTCCTGCAATCATTCCTGCTACAAAGTTACCGATTATCGTAAGAAGGACAGCACCTAACGTTAACCATATCGCTCCGCCTAATGAGAACGGATCAATACTTAACCCGAAGCTGAAGAAGAAAATAGCTCCGAAAAAGTCTCTAAATGGAACAACAAGATGTTCAATTCGGTCACTATGCTCTGTCTCAGAGAAAACTAATCCTAGAAGAAGTGCTCCAATTGCTTCTGCAACGTGAATTGTTTCTGAAAAACCAGCAATGAAGAATAATGAAGCAAATACTACAATAATAAAGATTTCATCTGAGCTAATATTGAGCAATTTATTTAATAACGGCGTAGCCTTTCTAGCTACTATAAAGAATAGAAGCATATATCCTAAAGCAATTCCAATTGAAGTAAGGGCACCTAAGAAGGAAGCGTGATCTCCAAGTACTAAACCAGAAACAACTGATAAATATACAGCAAGGAATATATCTTCAAACATAATAATTCCTAAAATTAATTCGGTTTCATTATTACCAGTTCTTCTTAAGTCCACTAACACTTTAGCAACGATAGCGCTAGAAGAAATCGTAATAATACCCGCAATAATTAAGATTTCTAGTAATGGGAATCCCATTATAAATCCGTATAACAAACCAAGTGAAAAGTTAATTAAAATATAAATCGTTCCGCCAATCGCAATAGAGCGTCCAGATTTAATTAGTTTTTTCATTGAAAATTCTAATCCTAGATAGAATAGAAGGAATAGAACCCCAATCCGTCCAAGGAAGGAAATTACACTTGCACTTTCAATAAATTTGAGATCGATAACACCTATTGTCGGTGCATGCGGTCCTACTAACATTCCAAGAACGATTAGAAAAGGAATTACTGAGAATTTAAATTTTCCAGCAATTACTGCTGCAATTGCCACTAAAACTAAAGCTGTACCAACTTCAAAAATTAACGTATCCATCTAATCAGTCCCCCCTATTTGAAAGTAATTCATTAATGATTTTTTTAATTTCTTCTCTCTCACCTGAAACTACAAGCATATCTCCTTCTTCAATTACTGTTTCTGGTCCTGGATTAAATAACTTCTTCATGTTCTTCTTCATAACCGCAATTATTGTTACGCTATATGTTTTTCTTATTTCAAGATCGCCAATTGTTTTTCCGATTGCTGGAGCTGTATTCTCCACTTTGAACCACTCAATCGCTAAACCTTCAAAAACCATCTCAACATTTTCTAACGCCCTAGGCTTATATACCATTCCACCTAATATTGCAGCGATTTGTCTCGCCTCTGAGTCACGTAGCGAAATACTTGAGATGCTTTCTTCATGATCTGAATCAAAATGATACATTTCTCTACGACCATCATCATGAATGACAATTACCATCTTTTCGTTACCTTTCGTAACGATTTGAAACTTATAACCAATACCTGGAAGTTCACTTTCTCTAATATTCATTTTTAGCTCCTCCATAACTTATTTATTTTAATTTTCTGTTTTTCTGTCTTTTATTCATCCAATCAACTTTAGAAATTCTAACCACTCAGGATATTTGTGATTTGGAAATCTTTTATTGTAATAATAAGTGGACCCTAAAAAGATACTTAAAGATGTAATGATAAAAAATATATTACTTCTCATTTTCAAACTCTCAAGGCTTACTTTCCATAAAGAATTTTCTTTCAAATTATCCCCACCTTCTCGCTTTAAATTTAGTTTTTTAAAATGTAAATAATTCTAAAAATATTACGATGTAACATAATCATAACACAAAAATGATTTAAGTAACATAATTTTTTAGAAAAATTGATTCTCGTATATTTTTTGCATATAATTTTCTTATTATGAAAAAAAGGAAGTGTATTATATGGTTGATATCTTTAGCAGATTCCTTGAGGTAACGAATAATATTTTATGGTCATATATTCTTATTGCAATGCTAATCGGCTTCGGTCTTTACTTCTCTTTTAAATTAAAATTTGTCCAAATTACTCATTTCAGTGAGATGGTCAGCTTAATTAGTAAAGGGTTTAATCGAAAAGAAAAAAAGAAAGATAGCATCTCACCATTCCAAGCATTTTGCTTAAGTGCAGCAGCACGTATCGGTATCGGAAACTTAGCTGGTGTAGCATTAGCAATTTCAATGGGTGGACCTGGCGCAATATTTTGGATGTGGTTTATCGCAATTATCGGAGCAGCTACTAGTTTTGTAGAATGTACACTTGCGCAAATTTATAAAGTAAAAGATGGAAGTAGGTTCCGTGGTGGACCAGCATATTACATGGAAAAAGGGTTAAACAAACGCTGGATGGGCGTCTGGTTTTCACTTCTTATTACAGTTGCGTACGGATTAATTTTCAATTCAGTGCAAGCAAATACAGTAACAATAGCGTTTGAAAATGCTTTTGGACTAGAGCGAACAATCGTAGGAGCTCTATTAGCCTTATTAGTTGCAGTTATTATTTTTGGTGGCATTAAGAGCATTTCACGTATTACAGAAATGATTGTTCCGCCAATGGCAATCGTTTATATCGGCGTGGCTATTTTTGTCGTTATTAACAACTTCAGTATGTTACCAAGCATTTTCATGGAAATCTTTAACGGTGCATTCGGTTTAGACCAAGCCATCGCTGGTGGTATTGGAGCAGCAATCAAGTTCGGAATTCAGCGCGGTTTATTCGCTACAGAAGCGGGAATGGGTAGCTCTCCTAATGCAGCAGCAACATCTGATGTATCTCACCCTGTAAAACAAGGGCTTGTTCAAGCGTTAGGCGTTTTCGTAGATACATTCTTAGTATGTACATCAACAGCATTTATCGTATTATGTTCTGGACTTTACAAAGGATCAAATTTAGAAGGTATCGAATTAACACAAAACGCATTAAGTTCACAAATTGGACCGTGGGCAAGCACCTTCTTAGCAATTATTATTTTCCTATTCGCTTTCAGTTCACTTCTAGGAAACTACTATTATGGTGAAACAAATATCGCATTCATTAAAGAAAGCAAAACATGGTTAATGATTTATCGTGTTGCAGTTGTCGGAATGGTATTCTTCGGATCAATCGCTGCTCTTAAAACAGTTTGGAGTTTAGCTGATTTATTCATGGGACTAATGGTATTCACAAACTTAATTGCCATCTCATTCCTTAGCAAATTTGCTTACGCTGCATTAGTAGACTATTTGAAGCAAAAGAAACAAGGAAAAGATCCTGTCTTCGTTGCAAACTCTATCCCTGGCTTAAAAAATACAGAGTGCTGGGATGGGCAGGATGTAGAAGAAAAACAAAAGGCCGTTTAACAAATAAAAGCGGAAGTGGCTCGTTCAGAACAGGAGGGTGTTGGAACTCCTGATTACGAGGCGCTTTTTGCCTCGAATGAAGGAGTGAAACAACCGACTGTTCTAGCCGCTGGAGCTGGATATCATTTAAAGCGGAAGCGGCTCGTTCAGAACAGGAGGGTGTTGGAACTCCTGATTACGAGGCGCTTTTTGCCTCGAATGAAGGAGTGAAACAACCGACTGTTCTAGCCGCTGGAGCTGGATATCATTTAAAGCGGAAGCGGCTCGTTCAGAACAGGAGGGTGTTGGAACTCCTGATTACGAGGCGCTTTTTGCCTCGAATGAAGGAGTGAAACAACCGACTGTTCTAGCCGCTGGAGCTGGATATCATTTAAAGCGGAAGCGGCTCGTTCAGAATCGCAGGACACTTCAAGCTCTCGACCTTGAAGCGCTTTTTGCTTCGAGCGAGAGAGCGAAATGACCGACTGGTCTAGTCACCGGAGCTGGATATCACTAAAAGCACAAGCGGCTCGTTTAGAACAAGAGCCATATCTCAAACAAAGGTCCTATTACTTCACCGTAATAGGGCCTTTTATTTACAACAGTTCATAATTTGTTCAAATTAATTCCAGCAAAAGGGTTGATTTATAGAGATTACTAGATTATAATGATTATAAATTAGTAATTGATATCACATAACAACTCAAAAGGAGATTGATCATAATGAAAAAACAAGTAATCGAAGTATTAAACAAACAAGTAGCAGACTGGAGCGTTTTATTCACAAAACTTCACAACTTCCATTGGTACGTAAAAGGACCTCAATTCTTCACATTACACGAGAAATTCGAAGAACTTTACACAGAATCAGCTACTCACATCGATGAAATTGCAGAACGTATTTTAGCAATTGGCGGCAAACCAGTAGCAACAATGAAAGAATACTTAGAACTATCTTCTATTCAAGAAGCAGCATACGGAGAAACTGCAGAAGGGATGGTCGAAGCAATCATGAAAGACTACGAAATGATGCTAGTCGAACTGAAAAAAGGCATGGAAATCGCTCAAGACTCTGACGATGAAATGACATCTGACCTACTACTAGGCATCTACACAGAACTAGAAAAACACGCTTGGATGCTACGTGCGTTCTTGAATCAATAATAATTAAAAGCGGAAGCGGCTCGCTCAGAATCGCAGGGCATTGGAGCTCTCGACCTTGAAGCGCTTTTTGCTTCGAGCGAGAGAGCGAAATGACCGGAGATTCTAGCCGCTGGAGTTGGATATTACTTTAAAGCGGAAGCGGCTCGTTCAGAACAGGAGGGTGTTGGAACTCCTGATTACGAGGCGCTTTTTGCCTCGAATGAAGGAGTGAAACAACCGACTGTTCTAGCCGCTGGAGCTGGATATCATTAAAAGCGGAAGCGGCTCGTTTAGAGTCGCTTTTTTATGTAATGGTCGCACTTAACGGTACACGAAATTATATCAACGATTTTTCAAATATATCGATCATAACTCGCAATATATCAACGATTTTTTCATTATATCGATCATTACCCGCAATATATCAACGATTTGACAAAGGATATCAATTTGCCGACAAATCACGACAATATCAGCGCCCCTCTCCCCTACTTTTATCAATATATTACAATCTCATCTATGTTAAAATATAGGAAACACCCTTTAGCTTTTCCAAATTCATCATTTACTACTTAAATGACGGGAGTGGTTCAGTTGAAAGACTACTTAATTAGAGCATTTTTTGCGTTAATAACAGTTGGGATTCTCTTACTTATAGCTAATATTTTCAATATACGTGTCGAGGTTAAGGACTATGCTTTCCTCGTTGTCGTAGCAATTGGTGGGGGCTGGGGTGGCTGGTACCTGTATAAAAAACAAAGCAATCAAAATGATAAAGGCATTCCAAAGTAATATGGAATGCCTCTTTTATTGCCTTCTGTAATAAATAATGAAATTCAGACCACTAATACAACCAATCGCAATAAACATACAAAACGATTGTGGATCTCCACCTAGATTATACTCATCAACGATAAATCCGGACATAAACAACGTTATCGCTGAAACACCGATACACAATACCGAGATAAACCAAAGCGAAAATTCATTAATCAACTCTTTCTTCTGTCTCAAAACAATTAGCATAACAAGAATAGACGCTGCTAAAATACTTTTAAAAACCGGACGTAAATATACGAACTCCTCCATCTATTTCTCCTTTCCCCAAAACATTACATCTAAACATTAACATATTTAACCAAATTAAAAACACATGCCATCTTAAATTAAAACGACATGTGTTTCCGTATTTGCTATGATAGTTGCTTCCACTTCGTTCCCAAAACAGGACGCTCATAATTTTGGATTGCATGAATTAGTTTATCTGCTGTCTCAGCTGAAACGATCAATTCTTTATTTGATGGATTCATAAATCCTTCTTCTGCTGCACGTTCAACCATTTGCAAAATTGGTCCGTAAAAATCTTTTATGTTTAATAAACCAACTGGCTTATTATGTATACCAATTTGCGACCAACATACAACTTCAAATAGTTCTTCAAACGTTCCGTATCCGCCTGGAAGCGCAATAAAAGCATCTGCAAGCTCTGCCATTTTCGCTTTACGTTCATGCATCGTCTCTACTTCAATTAATTCTGTTAATCCTGTATGCACAATTTCTCCTCGGAATAGACCGCGCGGCATAACACCTGTTACACGTCCACCTAAACGAAGAACTTCGTTTGCTACTTCTCCCATTAATCCAACGCATGAACCACCGTATACAAGCTCATACTCGTTCTCAACAAACATTTTACCTAACTGAATTGCCTGCTCTTTGAATTCTGGTCTCTCCCCTAAATTAGAACCTGCAAACACACAAATCTTTCTCATTCCTACACCCCGAAACTATATATTGTTATGATACAATTGACATTGTACAACATATTGAGGAGATGAGGAAGAAATGGATATCGTTGCATTTCAAAGATGGGTTGAGGAATTTTACGAAAAACGAAGCTGGTCACAGTATAATGCCTTTATTCGCTTAAATTTCTTAACCGAGGAAGTTGGGGAAGTTTCACGAGTCGTTCGTGCTATTGAAATTGGCCGCGATCGCCCTGATGAAGATGCGAAAACAGAAGAAGAGCTAAAACAAGAACTAAAAGAAGAACTTGGCGATGTACTATCTAACCTTATTATTCTTTCGCAAAAATATGATTTAGACTTACAAGACATTATGGACGCACACGTCGCAAAGCTTTCAAAAAGGTTCGAAGTATCTAAATGAGAATATTATCAATTATGGTATAATATTCTTGTCACAATACTAAGGGGGATTTTATGTTATCAAAAAAATTGCACGACGCATTAAATGAACAAATGAACTTTGAATTTTACTCTGCCCATGCTTATATGGCAATGGCTGCTTACTGTACAGCTGAGAGCTATGATGGATTTGCTAACTTTTTCCTTGTACAAGCTGAAGAAGAACGTTTCCACGCAATGAAGCTTTACAACTATATTAATGACCGCGGAGAGCGCGCTATTATTACTGGATTTGATAATCCGAATAACGAATACGAATCTGTATTAAACGCTTTTGAAGTCGCACTTGAGCACGAGCGTGAAGTAACGAAACGTATTTACAACTTATCTGATATCGCTTGGGACGAACGTGAACATGCAACAATTACATTCTTAAAATGGTTCGTTGACGAACAAGTTGAAGAAGAAGCTTCATTCGATAGCATCATTCAAAAATTAAAACGTATTACAAGCGATTCAAACGCACTGTTTATGCTAGATGCTGAATTAGAGAAACGTACATTTACGCCTCCAGCTGAGTAATATTTCAATCACCTTAATACATGTATTAAGGTGATTTTTTTGTTTGCTCTCTATCTTAAAATCACCTTAAATTTCCTCATATTTGACATAGTGCCAGATATAAAATGGTATTATTTTCAATGTAAAAACGAATATACGAGGAGAGGAAAAATGAATCAACGTGTAGAAGCTGTTGATGCAATTCGTGGTTTTGCTTTGTTTGGCATTTTACTAGTCAATATGACATTAATTCAATTTGGGTTCTTCACCAGTGAAAAACCAACTTATCTATTTGGCGATCTTGATAAAGGTGCTAATTGGTTTATTCAATTTTTCGGCACACATAACTTTATATCCCTATTTTCTTTTCTATTTGGGCTTAGCATTATTTTGTTACAAAAAAGTATTATCACAAAAGGAAAAAAATTCTTCCCCACATACATAAGACGTATTATCATTCTTTTACTACTCGGCTACATTCACGGCACTTTTGTTTGGGAGGGAGATATTTTATTTGCATACGGAATAATCGGGATTTTTTTAATGATATTCATCAATCGAAAACCGAAAACTTTGCTTATTTGGGCGATTATTCTACTCGCACTTATTACACTTATGTCTTATCAAACTGATCCATCTACAAATATAAATGATTTCGCACCTTATACTGAAAAAGAACATAAAGTCCATCAAACTGGAAGCTATATGGATCACGTCAACTTTAGATTGACTGAAAATCCTTTTGATTACATGGGAATTGACGGTGCATTCGGATTATTTTTCATATCAGTTTTCGCAATAATTTTTATGTCTCCACTGTTCCTACTCGGAATGTATGTAGGGAAAAAAGGCTGGCTATTTGAGGTCAGTAAACATATACCTGCTGTCAAAAAAATATGGTTTGCCACCGGTCTCTTCTCTTTTACAATTAAAATCTTAGCTATGTTCATAAAACACCCGGTTTTAATTATGTTACAAGATGGCCTTACACCAGTAACTATGACCTTCTTTTACGGAAGCACAATCATCTTATTATTCCATTACAAAAAAGCAACCCGTCTACTAACATACATGGCGAACATGGGGAAAATGTCCGTTAGTAATTACTTAGCGCAATCTATTATCGCAACAACCATTTTTTACGCATATGGATTTGGCTTATACGGGAAAATCGGCTATTTCTTCGGTATTCTTTTAACCATCGGAATTTATACAATTCAATTATTCGTTAGCACCTATTGGCTCCAGAAATACCGAATGGGGCCAGTGGAATATGTGTGGAGACTGGGAACTTATTTAGAGAAACCACGTTTTAAAAGAGACTTGGATAAAGCAAGTTAAACAAAAAAAGCAATGAGCCTACGCTCATTGCTTTTCTTAATTTATTAAAGCATAACCCCAACGATAATCGCTGATAATATACTTACTAACGTTGCACCGTATACAAGTTTTAAACCGAATGATGATACAACGTTTGCTTGTTTGCCATCGATACTCTTCGTTGCACCTGCGATAATTCCGATAGATGAGAAGTTCGCAAATGATACAAGGAAGATAGATAAAATACCTACTGTACGAGCTGATAAATCACCAGCTACTTTACCAAGATCAAGCATTGCAACGAATTCGTTCGTTACTAATTTTGTTGCCATAATTTGTCCTGCTTGTAACATCTCTGATGTTGGAATACCCATTACGAATGCTAATGGTGAGAAGATATATCCTAAAATGCTTTGGAATGTGATTCCGAAAATTGAATCGAATACACCATTAATTGCTGTAATTAATGCCACGAAACCGATTAACATCGCCGCTACTGTTACAGCGATTGAGAAACCAAGCATAATATATTCGCCTAACATTTCAAAGAATGTTTGTTTCTTGTCTTCTTGTAATTCTAAAATATCGTCTTCTTCTTTTACTTCATATGGATTAATGATATGAACGATAATGAATCCACTGAATAAGTTTAATACAAGTGCTGTTACTACATATTTTGGATCAATCATTTTCATATAAGAACCGACAATTGACATCGATACTGTAGACATTGAAGATGCACAAAGTGTGTATAAACGATTTTTCGGTAATTTGCTTAGTTGATCTTTTACTGTAATGAATACTTCCCCTTGACCAACGATTGCAGCTGCTACCGCATTATATGATTCTAGTTTTCCTAAACCGTTAACTTTACTTAATAGGAAACCGACTGCACGAATGATAATCGGTAAAACTTTAATATGTTGCAGAATCCCGATTAATACTGCTAAGAAAATAATCGGTAATAATACTGTTAAGAAGAATGGTGCTTGTCCATCGTTTGCTAGACCACCAAATACGAAATTAACCCCAGCTTCCGCAAATTTTAAAATAGCGCCAAATCCATCTGCGATCCCTTTTACTAATACAAATCCGACCTTTGTATTTAGTAAGAAATACGCAAGTACCAATTGAATGACAAGCATAAGTGCAATTGGTTTATATTTAATTTTCTTACGATCTGAACTAATAAGGAAACCTAGTACAAACACTACAAGTAAACCGACTAGAAACATTACGAACTTCATATGTGAATCCTCCACTTCTCCCACGAGTTATTGGTCGTATAACGTATAACGAATGACGTCTGACCATTGTTGTTAAAAAAATTTAAAACCCCTAAAACTATTCAACTGTCATCTAAAATCAGTAAGCGTTTACATGAATTGCAATTTATAAAAGGTAGCTTCTTCTCTCCTACCATACTTGAAAGTCTGAAATTGATACCACCTACAAATCAAATTGTAAGCGTTATCTAGACGAAATGCAATATAAATTTTAAAAGATTTTTATATGTTAATATATTCCTAATTAATTGGTTTTTTCATGTAAATTTACCATAAAAAAATAGCCCTAGCTATGAGCTAGAGCCATCCTTTTTTTATAACATAACACCAACGATAATCGCTGATAGAATACTTACTAATGTCGCACCGTACACAAGGCGTAGACCAAATGATGATACAACATTTGATTGATTTTCATCGATACCTTTCGTTGCACCTGCAATAATTCCGATAGATGAGAAGTTCGCAAATGATACAAGGAATACAGAAAGAATACCAACTGTACGAGCCGATAAATCACCAGCTACTTTTCCAAGATCAAGCATCGCAACAAACTCGTTTGATACTAATTTTGTTGCCATAATTTGTCCCGCTGTTACCATTTCTGCTTGCGGGATACCCATTACGAATGCTAATGGTGAGAAAATATATCCTAAAATAGCTTGGAATGTAATACCGAACATTGAGTCAAACAAGCTATTGATTGCTGTAATTAATGCTACGAAACCAAGTAACATAGCTGCTACTGTAATCGCAATCGTGAAACCAAGCATAATGTACTCGCTCAGCATTTCAAAGAATGATTGTTTTTTCTTATTTTCTAATTTCAGTGTATCTTCTTCTTCTGTAATATCGTACGGGTTAATAATATGAATGATAATGAAACCACTAAATAAATTTAATACAAGTGCTGTTACTACATATTTCGGTTCGATCATTTTCATATAAGAACCAACGATTGACATCGACACTGTCGACATAGAAGATGCACATAATGTATATAAACGATGTTTTGGGATTTTACTTAATTGATCTTTTACTGTAATAAATACTTCTGCTTGTCCAACAATGGCAGCTGCTACTGCGTTATATGATTCTAGTTTTCCTAGACCATTTACTTTACTTAACAACGTACCAATAGCACGAATAAATATCGGTAAAATTTTAAAGTGTTGCAGAATTCCGATTAAAACCGCAAAGAATACGATTGGTAATAACGCTGTTAAGAAGAATGAAACCTCTCCTTTATTAACAAGACCACCAAATACGAAAACGATTCCAGCTTCCGCATATCCAAGAAGTGCGCCAAATCCATCTGAAATTCCTTTTACTAAAATATAACCAACTTGCGTATTTAATAAGAAATAAGATAATGCTAGCTGAATTATAAGCATAATTGCGATTGGTTTATACTTAATCTTCTTTCGATCGGCACTTATAAGAAAACCGAGTACAAATACAACGAGTAATCCTACAAGGAACATAACAAACTTCATTAATAAAATCCTCCATTTAACTCTTCATTAACGTTGAACGTCTGACCATTCAAAACAAGAAATAATCCGAACTTTCCATTTCTCCTCCAAAATCTTCAATTGGATAGGAAAGATCATAAAACCTCTTATTTCAAAGGCATTTTCCATTCTAACACAAATCACAACTCATATCCGCACTTTTCTTTAAAAAATTACATTTTATTATAAAACGTCTATGAATGTTCGTCTTTTACTATCTGCAAATAGTTGAATAAAACAAAAAAAGAGCATCAAGTTTCACTTGATGCCCTTTTCATTATACCGCTTTTTCTTTATCAGCTACCGCTGACTCACCCCAACACTCTGTATTGTTCAAACCTGGAATAGACTCCGCATAAAAGACTGGATCTTTCCCTTGTTTCTTTTGCTTAATATAATCTGATAACGCTGCGAAAGCATACTTAGAAAGGAATACAATTGCTACTAAGTTAATAACAGCCATAATTCCCATAAATAAATCTGCTAAATCCCAAACGATTTGAATTGTCGCTACAGATCCTAGCATAACCATACCAAGTACAGCAATGCGGTATGCATTTAATAGCACTTTACTTCCATTTAAGAATTCAATATTTGTTTCACCATAGTAGTAGTTACCTACTAATGAACTGAATGCAAACAAGAAGATTGCAACTGCTACAAATATAGAAGCCCATGGACCGATATGTTGACTTAACGCCTGCTGCGTTAATTGAATTCCGTTTAAATCAGCTGCATTATGCACATCTGATAAAAGAATAATAAATGCTGTACAACTACAAATTAATAATGTATCAGTAAATACCCCTAAAGTTTGAATGAAACCTTGTTTAACTGGGTGCGTTACGTTTGCAGTCGCTGCTGCGTTCGGCGCACTACCCATACCTGCTTCATTTGAGAATAACCCACGTTTTACCCCTAATAAAATCGCAGCTCCTAATCCTCCGCCTACTACTTCTTTAATTCCGAAAGCATGTAAGAAAATTTCTTTAAATACATATGGAATTGCCGTAATGTTTGTTACAACAACGAATAATGCCACTGCTACATAAATAATTGCCATTACTGGAACAATCATTTCAACCGCGCGAGCAATTCGTTTTACTCCACCGAAAATAATAACTGCAAGTAAACCAGCCATAACAAGACCTACTAATCTACTATCTGTTTTGAACGCCCCATCAAAGGCAGCCGCTACAGTATTAGACTGTACAGCGTTAAAAATCAATCCGAAACTTACTGTTATTAGAACAGAGAACACAACACCTAACCAGCGTTTCTTTAAACCCTTTTCCATATAATACGCTGGGCCCCCACGGAATGCATTCCCATCTTTTACTTTATAAATTTGCGCTAATGTGCTCTCTACAAATGCAGAAGCACCCCCAATTACCGCGATTAACCACATCCAAAATACTGCTCCTGGACCACCTGCTGAGATCGCAATAGCTACACCAGCTAAGTTACCAGTACCTACACGAGAAGCTGTACTCATACAAAACGCTTGGAATGATGATACGCCGCTCTTCTCTTTTTGCGCCTTCCTCGTTTTCGAGCTTGCCCCGTCCCCAAGCAAACGAATCATTTCACCGAAGTAACGAACTTGGACAAATTTCACACGAAATGAAAAATAGAGTCCTAACCCAATTAACATCGCAATAATGATATATGACCAAAGGATATTATTTATATCCCCAATTACCTTAGCTAAAAAATCCATAATTGCATTGCCCCCTCTTCCTAACAATAAGAAAATTATATTCTAAAAACTTTTAGTAATCAAGAACTTTATGTTAGGTTTTATAACATGAGTACGTTAATTCTTTTAACATAAGTGTTTTTTCACATGAAAATATAGCCATTACATGCATTTATCCAATACTTAATAACTTATCCTATTCGACCAGCCATACTTTTAAAACAGGACGTTCCCCACAAATAACGAGAGAGAGAAACAAACAAAAAAGTTATATTAATAATTACCTCTCACCCTTTTCATCATTTACTACAACAAAAAAGGCGAGCATCGAATTTACCTCGATGCTCGCCTTTTCAATTACACTGCTTTTTCTTTATCTGTTACCACTTGCTTATCCCAGCACTCTGTATTCGTTAAACCAGGAATAGAATCTGCACTGAAGACTGGATCTTTCCCTTGTTTCTTTTGCCTTACATAGTCTGTTAATGCCGCGTACGCAAATCGGCCAAGAAGTGTAATCGCAATTAAGTTCGTGATTACCATTAGACCCATAAATAAGTCTGCCATATTCCATACAACTTGAAGCGTCGCAACAGAACCGAATAATACCATTCCAACTACCGCAATACGGTAAATTGTTAACCACGTTTTGCTTTGCTTAATAAATTCAATATTTGTTTCACCATAATAGTAGTTTCCTAAAAGAGAACTAAATGCAAATAAGAAAATAATAATCGCTAAGAAGCTACTTGCCCATGGGCCGATTTGTGAGCTTAATGCATTTTGCGTTAATTCAATACCTTCTAAATTCGTTGCTTTATATGCACCAGAACATAGTACGATAAATGCTGTTGATGTACATACTAAGAATGTATCTACTAAAACGCCGATCGTTTGAATAAAACCTTGTTTTGCTGGATGCGTTACATCAGCTGTTGCTGCCGCGTTCGGCGCACTACCCATACCTGCTTCGTTCGCAAATAATCCGCGCTGAATACCATATTTCATCGCAGCACCGATACCGCCACCTACAGCTGAATCTAAACCGAATGCACCTTTAAAGATTTCCGTAAACACATCTGGTATTAAATAGAAGTTTTTAATGACAACAAAAATAGCTACCGCAATATAAACAAGCGCCATTGGCGGAACAATCATTTCCGACATACGTGCAATACTTTTTACACCACCAAAAATAATAACCGCAACTAATGCAGCTAATACAATACCAACAATATAACGCTCTAAACCAAATGCATTTTCAAACGCTAATGTTACTGTATTCGCTTGTACTGAGTTAAAAATTAAACCATAACTAACTGTAATAAGGATAGAAAACCAAATTCCCATCCAACGTTTATTTAAACCTTTTTCCATATAATAAGCAGGACCACCACGGAAGCCACTGCCATCTTTTACTTTATAAATTTGGGCAAGCGTACTTTCTACGAAACTTGAAGAAGCCCCGATAATCGCAATAACCCACATCCAAAATACAGCTCCAGGTCCTCCCATAGATATAGCTAATGCTACACCAGCTAAGTTACCGATACCAATACGAGCTGCTGAACTCATACAAAACGCTTGGAAAGAAGATACACTACCTTTTTTACGCGTCTTTCCAGTTAATCCATCACTCATTAGTCGAACCATTTCCCCTAAATGAGTAATTTGTACGAATTTCAATTTAATAGAAAAATAAAGACCTAAACCAATTAACATCGCAATAAGAATATATGACCAAAGAATTGTATTTGTTGATGAAATAAATTGCTCTAAAATATTCATACAATTAACCCCTCCTTTTCTCCATAAAACGAATTATATTTAAAAAACATTCAAAAATCAACATTTTTCGACAATTTGCAATTTCCAAATATTAGCCAGGTTCACAGTAACAATGTCCTTATGACTGACTACCCTCCCTCTAACTGTGCATACTAAAACAAAAAATAAATTCACAAACAACCCTATTGACAAAAATACCAACCTGTAACTATAATGATTACAACGGGTTGTAACAAACCTAATTACAACAAATTCATTTACTTTCAGATATACAATTTAACAAAACACTTTGGAGGGATTTATTATGAAAATCGGAATTATCGGAGCAACTGGTAAAGCAGGAAGTCGTATTTTAAAAGAAGCATTGGATCGCGGACATGAAGTAACTGCAATCGTAAGAAACGCTGCAAAAATTACAGAAGAAAACGTAAAAGTTTTAGAAAAAGACGTATTTTCTCTTACATCTAACGACTTGCAAGCATTCGATGTAGTTGTAAATGCATTCGGTGCTCCAGCAGGACAAGAACACCTTCACGTAGATGCAGGAAACGTACTAATTGAAGCGATGAAAGGTGCACCTAACACAAAATTACTTGTAGTTGGTGGCGCTGGAAGCTTATTTGTAGACGAAGAGAAAACAACACGTGTATTTGAGACACCAGGTTTCCCAGGCGAATACCTTGCAACAGCTCAAAACCAAGGTAAAAACTTAGAAATCTTACAACAAACAAATGATATCACTTGGACATTCATCAGCCCTTCTGCACTATTCGCATTAGGAAAACGCACTGGTTCTTATACAGCTGGTAAAGACAACCTGCTTGTAAACTCAAAAGGTGATAGCTACGTAAGTTATGAAGACTTCGCAGTTGCAGCACTTGATGAAATTGAAAATCCAAAACACGTAAACGAACGCTTCACAGTAGTATCTGAAGCTGAATAATAAAAAAATCTCGTAAAACATTATGTTTTACGAGATTTTTCTTATTATTGCACTTGCTCTAATCCATTTTGAGTAATCTTAAAGGATATTTTTTGCCCCTTCATCGCATCCTCTTTTTTAACTAACTCATTCTTTTTATACCAATTCAAACGACTCGGTTCCGCATGGTATACTTTCAGCACATCTCCATACTCAAATGCCGTTCCATTTACTTGCCCAGCAAAATTCTTTGAAGTCTCTTGTCCTTCTGCCGTTACATGCTTTTTCTTATTTCCATTTTGATCATAAATCGTAAGGCCTATATACTGCTCATTTACAAAGCGATAATGAATCTCCTCATTTGTAAATGTTGCATGTAATTTCTTTTCAGCATGGTTTAACGTAACAATTGAACGTGTAACATCGGACACACCTTGATAGACTAGACTATCCCCATATGTCACTTCTACAGGAACTTCCGTCACCTTCTTATTTCCAAATCGATCTTTCGTTTCTACTTTCACTTTTTGCTGACCAATTTTTGTCGTATCTATTTCCCCTACAAAACCTACTACTTCTCCACCCTGTACTTCAACAAAGTTCTTCGCGTCTAGCGTTTCGCTATTTGTTCCGATTACTACTTGCTGCGGATTTGCTTTTACTGTTTGCTCACCGTCTAATCTTTCAAATCCATTTTCAGTTATTTTGAAGACTAATTCCTTTATCTCTTTACTTTTTCCTTCGCCCACATATACATCTTTTTGATACCAATGTAAACGAGAAGATTCCGCATGATATACTTTCACTACATCTCCATACTCAAATGCAATTCCATTTACTTCCTTAGCAAATTCTTGCGTATTCTCTAAACCTTTTACTGCTATATTTTTCTTCACTCTTCCTTCTTTATCGTACAATGTGAATTCAAAATACTTTTCATCTTTAAAGTAATCATGAATTAGGTTCTTTGTATCTGTCGCACTCAGTTTTTTCGTATCATGATGCAAAGTTACAATTGATTTCAAGTCACCATCTCTATAGCTCAGCCCATATACAAGTAGGCTATCTCCATATGTTACTGTTAGAGGAACTTCTGTCACTTTCTTATTTCCAAATCGATCTTTCGTTTCTACTTTTACTTTTTGTTCACCGATTTTTGTTGTATTTGGTTTTTCTACAAATCCAACTACTTCTCCATCTTTTACTTCAACAAAGTTTTTTGCATTTATTTTCTCTACATCTGTTCCGATTACTACCTTCTGTGGTACTGCCTTTACCTCTTGTAAAGTTTCCATTCTTTCAAAGCCTTTTTCAGTTACCTTGAAGAATAATTCTTTTTCTACTTTCGCCTTACCTTGGCCAGCAAGGCTATTATTTTGATACCATTTCAAGCGGTCCGGTTCTGCATGGAATACTTTTACTACATCACCATATTCAAACTGCATTCCACTCACTTGCTCCGCAAATTTCTTTGAAGTTTCTTGTCCTTCCGCTGTTACACGCTTTTTTGTGTTCCCATTTTGATCATATAGCGTAATCCCCATATACTCTTCATTTACATAACGATAATGAACAGGATTACCTGTAAACGTTGCGTGCAGTTCCTTTTTATCATGTTGCAATGTTACAACCGAACGTATTGCATTATCATTAGCATGAAATACTAAACTATCTCCATAAATTACTTCAAGCGGCACTTCTGTTATCTTCTTATTTCCAAAAGCATCCTTCGTCTCTATTTTTACTTTTTGTTCTCCAATTTTTGATGTATTTGGTTTTTCTACAAAACCAACCACTTCTCCATCTTTTACTTGTACGAATTCTTTCGGATCTAGTTTGTCTACATCCATTCCGACTACTACTTTTTGCAGTTTCGCCGTCACTTCTTGTAAACTATCTTTTAATTCGAACCCTTGCTCAGTTATTTGGAATAATTTCTCTTTTTTATTTTTAACTTTTCCTTGATCTACAAGTTCGTTATTTTTAAACCACTTCAAACGGCTTGGTTCTGCGTGGAATACTTTTATTACATCACCATATTCAAAATCCAATTCATTTAGTTCCATCGCAAATCTTTTTCCCGTTTCTTGTCCTTCTGCTGATACACGTTTCTTTTCAATCCCATTTCGATCATATAGCGTTAAGCCCATATATTCTTCTTTTTCAAAACGGTAATGTATTTCATTATTAGTAAAGTTTACATTTAATTTCTTCTTATTGTGGTGAAGTGTCACTGTCGACATTACATCATCTGAAAGTCCTTGAAAAACTATACTGTCATCATAAAATCCGTTAACTTGGACAGGAATTGAATTTTTATTTCCTTTCTCATCCCCAATTTCTACTAACACTTCCTGTTTCCCATTCTCTAATTTAGGCCATACAATCTTTCCTGTTACTTTTACATTCTCACCTAAATTTCGAACAAGCTTACTTGCTTCATTCTCGTCAGAATCTGTACCAACTAAAAGATTTTGTACTTCATTAGCAGGTTCACCATACGGAACCTTATACAGTTCAACTTGCTTCTCACGAATATCATTACTATCTGTAGCTTTCCAGATTTCCTTTTCTAATTTAGGTAACTTTGATTTTTCTATTTTCTCTCTAATATCATCATTTGGTGTTAATCCCCACTCCTCAAAGAAAGGAATTAAATTTTGCCCTGCCACTTTTGATGTCATATAAATAAATAGCTGCTTTTTCTCTTCATCAGAATGAGGCATTTCACTCTGAGGTAACAAACGATAAGCTTGATGTAACCTAGGATAAAAATGTTCTCCATACACTACATTTAATTGCCAAAACATTGTAAGAGGATTAATGTCATCAATGAATCTTTCTGCTTTAGGCTTCTCTAAATACTCAAATGAGTTTTTATAGTGCTCATCCATTTCTAATTGATTCCCTAACGCCTTTTGAACAGCTAATGAGTAAATATTTACTGTTACTTCCCTTACTTTAGACCACTTCCACGGTTCTTGCTGATGTAAATGACCAACTTCATGCCACGGTCCCCATCCATCCTTCTCAAGTACCTCTATATCTAAAACTCTATTCATTGCAGTTGGAATATATCCTGTATGATAATGTTTCGCAAACATAAAGTCCCCTTTAGCAGGCTTCCGTTTTTCAACAAACTGAACATAATGAGTTGGAGATTTTGCAACCCCAACACTGTCCTCAGATAATCCTGCCACTGCGTTTTCTAAACGGATAATCTTATCATGCAATTTCATTAAATCTGTTGGATCCGTATTCTTCATATATTTCTGCACAGAATCGTAAGTAGTAGTAATTAAGCTTCTCTCACCTTTTAATTCAACTGCATAAGGATCCTTATATTTTTTTAACATTTCATCCCAATCTTTTTTCGTATGCTTACCTAAAATAAATAAAGGAAAGTGACTACCACCATTTGTAACGGAAGCTGTTACTTCTCCTTCGTTATTCATATTATAAAAATATAAAATACCGCCTCTTGAAGATGAAATAACATTTTTTCCTGGTTTTAAATCAAACTCCTCTGGGTCCTTTTCATCATAAGATCTCGTTCCAATAAAAGCTTGGATAGACTGCGTTCCTTTTATGTCAATTGTAATCTCTTCATTTGGCTCTGCATAAATTCCAGTCGGTTCATTAGCGGAAAGTTTCCAAGTAACTCTTAAACGATTATTTTCTTCTTCTACGCTACCTTTCCCCGGCAACTGAAATACTCTCTGCTCAAATTTATTCTCTTCCAACTGCCCGCCCTTATTCTCTTCCAAAGGCGCCGCATATCCTTTTGATGCTTCGAAAGCTACTGGTGATAATAATGTAGATATACATATACCTGCTACTAATACCCTACTCTTTTTCTTCTTTGACATAATCTGTGTCCCCTGTCCTTTTTTTAGACAAACCATCCTATATATTCGTTTAATGAAAAATCCTATTATCTTTATAAAAACATTTAACGAATAGACTAACACCTCGCGCACCTGTATCTATTACTACCGCATTTCCCTCCATGTATTCGCTTTCTTACATTGTACAATTTTTATGTAATATCCCCTCCTCACTTCTCTCTATTTGTGATGAGTTCTCTTGCTACATAAAAAAGAGAATAGTAAAAGATATTTTTCAGTATTGTCATCTATACATCTAAAAATATGAACAACAATAGAGTTTTACATTTTCTTCATATATGACCATCTATAGGTAGTTTTTCCAACTGAATTGTACACGCTTTACACTTTGTTTGATAGCCTCTCTAATTAGAATAATGTTACAATTTCGTGAATAAAATCCATTTATTGTAACGTTTAGATTTCTCCATATTTTATTATTTTTAAATACTTCTTCAAACGTTAAAATAGTGTTTCACTCGATTAATTATTATCTTGATATATCTTTAAAGAATTCATATGAAAAAGCATTGGCATATACCAATGCTTTTTCATTATCTCTTTTGATTCGGTTTATGCGGTTCATTTGGAGTATATGGCTTATTTGGTTTATTTGGAGCCTCAGCCTTTTTCCAACTTACCGCTAACTCTGGACTTGTTTTTTCTTCACTACGCTCAAGTAATACTACTGCATTTTGAATAGTCGGTGTACCTTTATGCGCAATCCCTTGTAATTTCGTTAAATTTCCTGATACTTTAAAGCTAAATCCACCAGCTGGTGTTTGTTTCGGAATTAAAATGCGGAACTTTTCTCCTACATTAAATTCTGTTTTTGTTTCGCCTTTTTCATTTGCAAATTTCACGCCCGCTGGTGCACCTGTTGCTTGCACTTTATACGTTCCGCTTTTTGCATTTGTTTCTACTGTATATAAGCCTGTTTCAAAGAAATCATTTTTTAAGACTGCTTCTTGTTCTTCTGTAGGAGTTACACTCATCGTAATTTCTTGTAGCTCTTCGCTAGCGTTTGCTTTTGCAACGATATCTTTTGTTACTTTCTCTACATTTTTATTTCGGAAATCTAAATCATTAACATCAATTTGTTTTAACGCATTCCATACTGCAAGCTGCGTTGCGTAATGCGCCTCTCTCCAATCAGATACCCCTAATTCTTGTGGACTCTTTTGTGGATATCCATTCAATAGTACACGGTACACATTAATATCCACTTTCCCCATTTCCGGTAAATCTTGACCGCTTGGAGATTTCAAATCTACATTTAAGCAAAAAGCAATTTTGCCATCTGCCGTTTTAATAAGCTCTGTTCGAATTGGCTTCTTCTTGGACTTACTATAACTCCAATTCATTTCATACTTTGTATGGTCCATCACTTCTGCGAATGCTTTTTGAAGTGGGAATAACACAAATAAAACACTTAAAAACATAGCTAAAAGTTTGAACGATTGCTTTATATTCATGTTTACAGCCCCTTAATAACAAACTTAATACTAAGTAGTATTTATTTAGAAACTATTTTTATGCACAAAAAAAGAGTGCTTTTAAGCACTCTTTTTTCTTACCTTAATCTTAGAAATCGAAGTTATCAGGATCTGGACCAACGCGATGATTTTGATTTAACGCATCGATTTTTTCCATATCTTCTTTCGTTAATTCAAAGTTAAATACATCAGCGTTTGCAATAATACGGTGTTCTTTCGTTGATTTTGGAATTGTGATTACTCCATTTTGAAGATCCCAACGTAAAATAACTTGAGCTGTTGTTTTACCGTGTTTCTCAGCAATCTCTTGTAATGTTTCGTTATCTAATAATTGACCTTGCATTAGTGGTGACCATGCTTCCATTTGAATACCTTGTTCTTTACAGAAAGCTTGTAGTTCTTTTTGTGTTAAACGAGGGTGGTATTCTACTTGGTTAATCATTGGTTTAATTTCTGCATCTTTCATTACATCTTGTAAGTGATGGATTTGGAAGTTACTTACACCAATTGCACGTACGCGCTTTTCTTTATAAAGTGTTTCTAGCGCTCTCCATGTATCTTTATATTTTCCTTCTGAAGGCCAGTGAACAAGATATAAATCTAAATAATCTAGTCCTAATTTTTTTAGACTCTCTTCGTATGCAGCGATTGTTGTTTCATACCCTTGATCTGCGTTCCATACTTTTGAAGTAATAAATAATTCTTCTCTTGCAATACCAGTCGCTTCAATACCTGCACGAATTCCTTCACCTACAGCTTTTTCATTTCCGTAAATTGCAGCTGTATCGATGCTGCGGTATCCTGCTTTAATTGCTGATTTTACAGCTTCTACAAGTTCTGGTCCTTCTTCTACTTTAAATACACCTAAACCGAACCAAGGCATTTCTACACCGTTATTTAATACTGCTTTACTTTGTAAGTTTTTCATTTTATTTTCTCTCCTTTTATTTTACTTGATCTCTTTTTTCTAATGTCATGCTCCACGCTGTTAAAATAACAGCGGCTACTACCATAAGGCCACCTACCCAAGCAGTATGGATTAATCCTAATGAATTCGTTACAAGGCCACCTATATAAGAACCTAAAGCGATCCCTCCGTTAAATGCGGCAATATTAATTGCTGAAGCAACATCAACCGCACTCGGAACAAAGCGCTCTGCCAATATAACTACATATACTTGTAGCCCCGGAACATTCATAAATGCGAATAGTCCCATGAAAATAATTGTGATTAATCCAGCTACTTTAAATGGCGCTGTAAATGTTAAAACAAATAATATAATCGCTTGAATCAAGAACATGTAAAATAGCGCTCGAATCGGATTATGATTCGATAATTTTCCGCCGACCATATTCCCTATCGCAATTGCGATTCCATACACTAATAAAATGATAGTAACAGTACTTGCTTCAAATCCTGTTACTTCTTGTAATAACGGAGATAAATACGTAAATGTTACGAATGTACCGCCGTATCCAAGTGCAGTAATAATGAAAACAAGTAATAGTCTTCCATTTTTAATTAATTTAAATTGATCACGAAACGATACAGGTACACCATTTTTTAAATTAGATGGGACGAGTATACTGTTTGCGATGAAAGCAATAATTCCAATTACAACAATCGCCATAAATGACGCTCTCCAGCCAAATTGTTGACCGATAAATGTTCCAATTGGCACACCAGTAATAGTCGCAACTGTTAATCCAGTAAACATAATCGCAATTGCGCTAGCACGTTTATTCTCTGGTACGATTGCAGCTGCAATTGTAGATCCAATTGACATAAACACACCATGTGCAAACGCAGATACAATTCTTGCAATAATTAATACAGTGAAGCTTGTTGCTACCGCCGCAATGCCATTACCAATAATGAAAATAACCATAATCCACATTAATAATGTCTTTCGCGACATACTAGCCGTTAACGCCGTTAAAACAGGAGCTCCTACCGCTGCTCCTAACGCATATAAGGAAACCGTTAAACCGGCTGTTGTAACCGAAACATTTAAATCTTTTGAAATAGATGGTAGTAAACCGACACTAATAAACTCGGTCGTACCAATCCCAAACGCACTAATTGCTAGCGCTAATAAAGCAAACATACTTCTTCGGCTCGTCTGAGCTTCCGAAGATGGTACTGTATATGAACTCAATTGAATTCCTCCTTATTACAAGAAATCCAATCATAATAGTATGATAAAAAGGCCCTTTTATCTTCTAAAAAATATATTTCATACTTACAAATGCTATTATGAATGGTTTCATTCCTTTTTTGAAGAACGCACTTTAAAGTACGATAGGCACTAAAAAGTAACATAGTCACTTTTTGGTACCGTACTACTCATTTGCCTCTTACATGTGCTATTATGA
Organism: Bacillus sp. PK3-067; assembly: GCF_056738645.1. NCBI lineage: Bacteria > Bacillati > Bacillota > Bacilli > Caryophanales > Bacillaceae > Bacillus > Bacillus sp. PK3-067. The sequence goes on from NZ_CP096490.1 coordinate 5,010,603, forward strand.
AACATATTTAACATGATAAAAAGTACGTACTTTAAAGTGCTATAGGTACTAAAAAGTAACATTTGTATGATTTAACTTATTTTACTCACAAAGGGAGGATTTCATATGAAGAAATACAATATTCCTGTAGAGGCGACTTTAGAAGTTATCGGCGGCAAATGGAAAGTTGTTATTCTTTGTCACTTAACGAAAGGTACAAAGAGAACGAGTGAATTAAAACGCTCAATGCCTGGTATTACACAAAAAATGTTAACGCAGCAATTACGTGAATTAGAAGACGACGGCGTTATTCAAAGAAAAGTATACAATCAAGTCCCGCCAAAAGTAGAATATTCTCTTACCGATTACGGTTGGTCTTTAGAATCCATTCTTGATTCTCTTTGTTCTTGGGGCGAATGCCATCTTGAAAAAGAAGGTAACACATCGATGCTAATTGCGGAAGGTGAATAATAGGAAAAAGGAAAAACGAACATGAATTTGTTCGTTTCTTCCTTTTTTTCTTTATATATATGTACATTTCTAACTGGAACAAAATATTTTATACGCTTTCATACCTTGTCAGCACTACGTTATACACTCAATATCAAATAATTAGGAATCATTTTTATGTTAACATAGGTGTATATAGTATATAATATAGGATATATATTATATACACTTTCCGGTAACGGAGCTTTTCCATTATGCGGACAAGCCATGTATCGGACAGTTCATAAATAATAAGTAAGACGTTATGGTTTTAGATTTATGTTTGCAGCTTACTTGCTGTCATAAATTTAAAGGCATTTTATTGTGTTTTGTGAAACTTTGTATAAAGTTTCGTAACCGTTTACTATCTTACTTATAAAAAATAAGAGTATTGCTATCGTAAAGGAGAATTGGAGATGCCAGAAACTATGACTCAAACAAAGCCAGAACAAGAAACTGTACAAATTTCTGCTAGCCAAGGACAACTTGATGTACTTGATCAGTTGTTAAAACCTGAGGTACAAGAATCATTAACAACACTAGTAGAACAGCTTCCAAAATTAACTGAGCTTGTTAACATTTTAACTAAGTCTTATGACTTCGCTCAAACTGTTGCTACTGATGAAGTATTAAAAAGCGACACTGTTGGTGCAATCACAGAGCTTGTAGAACCTGTAAAAGATACAGTGAAAAGCATGGCTGCTACTGCAATCGAAGCGAAAGATCGTGCTGACGAAAGCAACGAAGTTATCGGCCTGTTCGGTCTATTAAAATTATTAAAAGATCCACAAGCACAAAAAATGTTCCGCTTTGTGAACGCATATCTTCAAATTAGTGCAGAACGTAACAATAAATAAGTTAACTTATAACAACAATTAGTAAAGACGGGGGATATCATACTATGTCAAAACAAATTGTCATCTTAGGCGCTGGTTATGGCGGTCTTCTTGCCGCTTTAAACGTACGTAAATATTACAGTAAATCAGAAGCACAAGTTACAGTGATTAACCAATACCCAACGCACCAAATCATCACTGAACTACACCGCCTTGCAGCTGGTAACGTGTCTGAGCAAGCAGTTGCAATGCCACTTACAAAGCTTTTCAAAGGTAAAGATATCGATCTTAAAATCGCAACAGTTGAGTCATTCTCAGTTGATAGCAAAGAAATCAAACTAGCTGGCGGCACTACTTTATCTTACGATGCACTTGTAGTTGCTTTAGGAAGTAAAACTGCTTACTTCGGTATTCCAGGACTAGAAGAAAACAGCATGGTATTAAAATCTGCTGCTGATGCAAATAAAATCTACAAACACGTTGAAGACCGTATTCGTGAATACGCGAAAACGAAAAACGAAGCTGATGCTACAATCGTAATCGGTGGTGGCGGATTAACTGGCGTTGAGCTAGTTGGTGAGCTTGCTGACATTATGCCTAAACTTGCAAAAAGCCACGGCGTAAATCCAAAAGAAGTGAAACTTCTTCTTGTTGAAGCAGGTCCAAAAATCCTTCCAGTATTACCAGACCACTTAATCGAACGTGCAACTACTAGCCTAGAAGCGCGCGGCGTTACATTCTTAACTGGTCTTCCTGTAACAAACGTTGCTGGCAACGAAATCGACTTAAAAGACGGTCAAAAACTTGTTGCTAACACATTCGTTTGGACGGGCGGCGTACAAGGTAACCCATTAATCGGTGAATCAGGTCTTGAAGTTAACCGTGGACGTGCAACAGTTGATGCATACCTACAATCTACTTCTCACAAAGACGTATTCGTTGCTGGAGACAGCGCTGTTGTCTTCGCTCCAGACGGACGTCCATACCCACCAACTGCACAAATCGCTTGGCAAATGGGTGAGTTAATTGGATACAACTTATACGCAGCACTAGAAGGCAAAGCATTCGAAGAGTTCGCACCTGTAAACTCTGGAACACTTGCTAGTCTAGGACGTAAAGATGCGGTTGCTACAATTGGAGCAAGCAATACTCCACTTAAAGGCTTACCAGCATCATTAATGAAAGAAGCAAGTAACGTTCGTTACTTATCACACATTAAAGGTCTATTCAGCTTAGCTTACTAATCTGAATATAAGCCCGAATCATGCCCTGCATGGTTCGGGCTATTTTTATCCGTAATTTTCTCTAACTTATTTATTCGGCAGAAGAATCGTATAACCCTTTTAATTATCTAAATTTACTGATTATTTTATGTCCAAATTGTGTATACGAAAAGATGGAAGTATTCTTCCTACTCCCATCCTTTCACACAAACTATTCGCCTAACTTCACAAGACTGTAATTCTTCTTCCCTTTACGGATAATAATAAATCGTCCATCAAATGAATTTTCTACAGTAACATCTGTACCCACATCTGTTACTTTCTCACCATTCATAGAAATCGCTCCGTTATTAATATCTTCACGCGCTTGTCGTCTAGATGGTTCAATTCCTAAATCAACTAGCCATTCTACGATGTTTTTCGTCTCTTTTGAAGACTGAAATGTTGGCATTTCTTTAAAGCCTTGTTCAATTTCATCAGCTGTTAACGATTTAATATCTCCGCTAAATAACGCTGCTGTAATTTTCTCAGCTTGCAGGAACGCCTCTTCTCCATGAACAAATTTCGTCATTTCTTCCGCTAATACTTTTTGCGCTTCACGTTTATGAGGTTCCGCTTCTACCTTCGTTGCTAATTCATCAATACGCTCTTTCGTTAAGAACGTAAAGTATTTCAAGTATTTAATTGCGTCACGGTCATCTGTATTTACCCAGAACTGGTAAAATTCAAACGGTGTCGTTTTTTCAGGATCAAGCCAAACCGCACCACCCGCTGATTTACCAAACTTCGTACCGTCCGATTTTAATAATAACGGAATCGTTAATCCGAATACTTTCGCCTCATGACCTTCTAACTTACGAATTAAATCTAAACCACTCGTAATATTTCCCCATTGGTCACTACCACCAATTTGCAGTTGAACATCCTCTTTCGTGTATAAATGATGGAAGTCCATCGCTTGCAAAATTTGGTACGTGAATTCCGTGAAAGAAATACCTGTATCCAAACGGCTTGCTACAATATCCTTCGCTAACATGCTATTGATGCTAAAGTTTTTCCCGTAATCACGTAAAAACTCAATAATATTTATTTCATGTGTCCAATCATAGTTATTTACCATCTTCACTTCGCTATTTCCACCAAAATCAAATAGCTTTTTCATTTGTGCTGTTAACGCATCTACATTATGCTGAACCACTTCTAACGTTTGAAGTTGACGCTCTGATTGTCGTCCACTCGGATCACCAATTGTTCCTGTTGCCCCGCCAATTAAAATAACAGGATGATGACCAGCTAATTGGAATCTCTTCATCATCATAAACGGAATCAAATGTCCGATATGCATACTATCACCAGTCGGATCAACTCCGCAGTATAGTGAAATCTTTTTCTCTTCTACTAGCTTACGTAAGCCTTCTTCGTCAGTCTGTTGATTAACGGCGCCGCGCCATTCTAATTCATCAATAATATTCATCTTTTGTCATCCCCTTTATTTTTTAAAAACAAAAAAGCCCCTATGTCTACGATAGACATAGGGACGATTATTCACCGTGTTACCACCCAGTTTGTATAAATAGCATAGCTACTCATACCACTCTTAGCAATAATATCGATTGCCAGTCCGCTTAGCATTACCTAAGATACTCCAGAGTGTAATTCACAAGTTTGTTTGTGCTAGGTTCCAGCAACCCCTAGCTCTCTCGTTAACAGTGACAAACTGCTACTGGGCTCTTTCAACGTATGTTATTTGTTAAATTATTAGCCATTATATTGAATTGAAAACAAATTGTCAACAATACCCAAATATTATTTTAAAATAATTCATATCTTCATACGTATTTCTTTATTCCTTATCTTCTCCAATAATCCTTACTTCTCGCTCCAACTTCACGCCAAATTTCTCTTCAACTGTCTTTTGTACGAAGTGAATTAAATCGATGTAATCTTGTGCTGTTCCGTTATCAACATTCACCATAAACCCAGCGTGTTTTAAAGAAACTTCTACTCCACCAATTCGCTTACCTTGTAGTCCTGAGTCTTGAATTAACTTACCAGCAAAGTTATTTGGTGGGCGCTTAAATACGCTACCACATGAAGGATATTCTAGAGGCTGTTTTGACTCACGTTTAAACGTTAAATCATCCATTTTTGCTTTAATTTCTTCATGTACACCTTCTTCAAGTTCAAATCTCGCTTCAAGAATAATGTAATGGTTGTTTGCAAATACACTCTTACGATATCCAAATTCAAATGCTTCTTTCGTCAAAGTACGTAGCTCTCCATCACCTGTCATTACGACAGCTTCTGTTAATACAAACGAAATTTCACCGCCGTATGCACCAGCATTCATATATAATGCTCCGCCAACTGAACCTGGAATACCACAAGCAAACTCAAGACCCGTTAAGTTATGGTCTAAGGCAATACGTGATACGTCAATAATTGCTGCACCACACTGTGCTACAATCGTCGTTCCTGTTACAGTAACACCTGTAATATGAATTAAACTTACTGTAATCCCGCGAATTCCACCATCTTTAATAATGACATTCGATCCATTTCCTAAAAACGTAACTGGAATATTATATTCGTTCGCATATTTAATAACTTCTTGAATTTCATCATAATTTGTAGGCGCAACAAAAACATCTGCTTTTCCGCCAACTTTAATATGCGTATGATTCTTTAACATTTCATCTTGTTTAACATGTCCTTCAGGCAATACCGTACTTAAATATTTATAAACCTCTTGCATATTCATTTTACGATTCCTCTATTTCTATATTCATTTTATCCCGTTATACGGGCCCATAATATCCCCACGTACATGAAAGAACCTAAAGTGGTGGATACAGTGTACCCAAAATCAATTCGAGACACCTATAAACCTCTTAATTTATAAGAGGTGCCACTCATATTAAAATATATATTGCATAATAAAGCAACCCAAATGGACTACTAAACTTGACATGTCATCAGAAAGACAACAATTTGTAAAATATGTGACTTTTTCAAAACACTATCCCTCAGTATCTTACTATACCACACAAAAAGAAAGTGGTATTTTTTTGTACTTTTTACTTTATTTACATCAATAAAAAAAGAGCACATCCGACAGAATGTGCTCTTTCTATACTCTTTATATTACTTTTCGTTCTCTTCTTTTTCTTTATCAAACCATAACAGCTCATCGTTATCAACTTCACCATTATAATTGATTAAAATTTCTTCTCCTGCTTTTATATCCTTATAAGCATAGAAGTTAAACGTATGGTTCTCGAAGACAATATCATACGTTGCATTCGGTGTATATGAATGATTAAATAACATACCGTATCCTAAAAGGATTGCCGTATGATTGATTCCATACTCAAATGCGTAGTCAGCAAGTAATGTTTTCTCAATATGTTCATGCTGTTCATTCGGATAAGAGATAACTGGTGCTGCGTGTATCAACTCACCTTTTTTAATATCACGAGTTGCAAATACACCTCTATTAAATTCTCCATCACTAAGTTCAGAAGTCTTAACTTCGATCATATGCGTCACCTATTTAATTCTTTCTTTGAAGTATTTTAATTCCGCTATTAGCTGAATTTTATCTCCTTAAGCTTGGCAGAAAACGCGCAGAAAAGCAATTAAATTCCTATCAAGTATTCGTTTCAATGAAAAAAGAGCACATCATTCGTGCTCTTTCCAAGCAATATTACTTTTCTAAAATATCTTCTAACAACTTCACTTGCTCGCTAACAGTTTGTAACGTCTTCACTGACGTATCATTTCGATGTTTTTCTTCTTCCACACTCGCTAGCACTTCTTCTGTAGCTGTAGAAGTTTGCTGAATTACGTTAGAAGCATGCGTAACATCCTTTACGATATTCGTCGTTTTAACTTGGAAACTTTCTTGATGAACAACAACCTCTCGCATTACTTCATTAATCGCATCAATAAACTTCCCTAAATCAGTTACATTTGTTAAAACGCTTGCTAACATCTCGTTACATTCTTCTTGTACTCTTTCTGACTTTTCTACTTGCACTTCTACCTTACTTGCTTGATTACTAAACTCCTTCAAAATCCCTTGAATTCTTCCCGCAGAACGATTTGATTCTTCAGCAAGCTTTAACACTTCACTCGCTACAATAGCAAAACCTTTTCCATGCTCGCCTGCCCTCGCAGCTTCAATATTTGCATTTAAAGCTAGCAAACTCGTCTGACTTGAAATATTCGTTATTACATCTACAATTTCATTAATTTGTTTCGATTGCATCATTAAATCTCTAAATATAATTCCAGACTGTGAAACAACATCATTTAAACTTCTCATGTTAATTTCAAAATTTCTTAGAGTATGTACACTACCTTTTGAAATTTCTAAGCTTTCATCCACACGAGCCGATGCAGTTCTTACTTGAGAGATGATTTGTTCAATATTTCCCTCCATATCATTCAATACTTCTACCGAACGATACATCATCTCTGATTGTGATTGCGTACCAACTGCCACCTCTTCAAAGGCAAAATTAATTTCACTCATCGATTCCATCGACGTGTTCATATTTTGTCTTAAATGATTGAAATTACTATCTAGTTTCACAACTGTTTCTTCAATAAGTCTTTGCGTCTCTTCTAACTCCTGAGCTTTTCTCATTACTTCTTGCTTCTCATCACTTAAACGAAGGAGCAGATTAGAACCGATTTTCGTGACGCCCCACATAGCGATTGTTACAATCGCTAACAAACTTGCGAAATTAGCAGCTTCAGACGAGGCTGTATAAGCAAAAAATTGCTCCGGCCAATAGCTACAAAGGATAAATGTGATTACAACAGCTACCCCGCCAAGAATTAAAATGAGGCGCTCACTTAAGTAAATAAGTGAAACAGCTAATGTAAAATAGACCATTTGAAATACAGCCGGGCTTTCATTAAAGGCTTGTACCATAATGTAAGACATTGTAAGCAACATAAATGTCATGATATATTTATACGCTGATTCCATACTTTTTATAAAAGTAAAAAGCGTTCCAAATGCAACGACAGAAATACCACAAATCCAAAACGCTATTGCTCTCTCTGTAAAAATATATCCATAATACCCAATTGCGATTATCCCAAGAAAGAAACTACAAATCGTTATAAACAGTAATAAATGATTTTTCTGTGATTCTTTCTCAAGGTTAGAAAAACAAGTCCTCTTTAACCACTCCATATGAAGCCCCACCTTCTACTTATACATATCAATTACTTCAGTTTAAATACCGCACTTACTGGGTTATGATCGCTATTTTCAAACTTTAAATCTTTCCCTTGTACATTTACAATCTCTACATTCGGTGAAACGATAAAGCCATCAATAATAGTGACGAAATTTTCACCTTCTACATATTTCTTTACATCATCTCTCACAGTCATAACAGACGGATCTACAGCCCACTTAAAGCCACCGTCTGTAAAGTCCTTCGGTAACTCTACTAACCACTCAGGGCGCTCTTTCACGAACTTCGGATCACTTAATTGAGCGTTTGAAACTAATTGATTCCAATCTCCGCCCATTATTACGTAATCACCATTTTCATAATGCTTGTTCATATATTCTTTTAAGTACTCTACTTGCTGTTTTCTAATTTTCCCGCCTTCATCATAAGCAGACAAATGTAAATTTACGAGTCTAACATGTTTCCCATTATTAACAGGAATTTTATATTCCACAATTGCTCGATCTAAATCAAACAAACGCTTTGGCCAAGGCTCCATTCCAGGAAGCTGGAACCTCTTCGCTTCTTGAACAGTGTATTTAGAAAACGTACTTAATCCAGCCTCCGCATATCCCATTGGATTTATTATTGGCACTGGAACCCATTTCGTATCGTAGTTCTTGCCAAATGACGAAACATAATCAGGTAATCCTTTTTTCAAAAATTCATGTTCATTTACATCAAATGAACGAAGTGACTTTATATCAACTTCTTGTAATAGTGCAAAATCACTATTCTCATTTTGTAAAAACGAAAGCATATTCTTTAAATTAGTTTCCGTTTGCTCTTTACTACTTGAACCAGATCCCTTTCCACCATCCATAAAGAAATCTTGATCCTTATCTAACCCAGCATATCCAATATTAAATGTTGTAACTTTAAACTCATTTCCAGTCGCTAATACGCGCTCCTTATTATTCTCCACCTTCAAGCTTATAACATCAGCAGGCTGTTCTTTAGTAAGTGTCATATACGCTAGAAATCCTCCTACAATGCCCGCTACTACTAAAACACATGTAAATACGATTTTTAAAAATTTCTTCAAATAAATGACTCCTTTTCACGCGAATTTATTTTTCTTTATTTTCAGTCAAATAAAACAAAACGACACACATAAGAAACATTTTATCATAATTAAAACCGTATATCACTATATTTAGTTGATAAGTAATCGATCCCATTTTAATTACTTGAAAAACCTTCAGACATCAAAAAAAGAAACGTTACACCCACCTCCTCACTGGAATTTAAACGGTATATTTAGTACACTATATGTAATAATCCTAGGCGATGGAGTTCGCCATAAACGCTGCTTAGCTAATGACTCCTACCAGTATACATACTGGTAGGAGTCTATTTTTTTGAGCAATCTATTTAAAGAGGTGAGAAAATTGATTTATATTATCGTCGGCATTGCCGGTATATTAGGAGCTCTTTCTCGTTATTATTTAGGTCTTAATATCACCACATTTTGGCATCATTCATTTCCATTAGCAACATTACTCATTAACTTAATCGGTTGCTTCTTCTTAGCGTGGCTAACTACTTATATCGCCCGGCTAAACATCTTACCTTCAGAGGTCATCACAGGCATCGGAACTGGATTCATCGGTTCCTTTACGACTTTTTCAACATTTAGTGTAGAAACTGTGCAATTGATCAATCATTCTGAGTGGAGCATAGCCTTCTTATATGTATCATGTAGCATACTTGGTGGCCTCATTATGTCTGGCCTTGGCTATACACTTGGAGATTTCTTAATTAAGAAATCTCTTACGGAAGGTGATTACTCATGATAGAAGCCTTATTAGTCGCAACAGGAGGATTTTTCGGTGCGATTACACGATTTGCAATTAGCAATTGGTTTAAGAAAAGAAATAAAACACAATTTCCACTTGCTACATTCCTTATTAATATAACAGGGGCGTTTTTACTTGGATATATAATCGGCAACGGAGTTACTACAGGCTGGCAACTATTATTAGGTACTGGATTTATGGGTGCATTCACTACATTTTCTACGTTTAAACTAGAAGCCGTTCAACTTCTCAATCGAAAAAATATTAGCACTTTCCTTTTATACTTAAGCGCTACGTACATAATTGGTATCCTCTTCGCATTCCTTGGAATGAAGCTAGGCGGAATATGAAAAAAAGCGACTCTATTGAGTCGCTTTCTTTCATAAGAAATATGTCCCGCCATATGGAATAGAAAATAAACCAGCTGGATGTACATCGTAATGTACAATTTGCATCGGAAGCTGTGAATACGGCATATACTGACTTTGCATCATTTGTGCAAAATATGCTTGTTGTTGCATTTGAATAGCTTGATTCATAGCATGAATTGTTCCCTGTGCCCCAGCCAGCGTAATAGCTGCTCCTACTTGTCTTCCATTATAAAAATGATGGTTCATCATGATTCATCTCACTTATTCTTTTTCTTCCATATGGTATGTTTCTATTTCATAGTGAGTATTTTGTCCCTATTGGTAACCCCTATTTATTGCCCTTTTTCAGCTTTGAAGTAATAAATCCAAATAATAATACGCCAATACCACTAAGGAACAATACATAACTTATCGGTACTAGGAAAAAGAAAGGTTCTTCAAGGAATCCATCCGCTCCTACTTTACTGTTTGAAGCATGTATAGTTAAAGAAATAATCGCTAAAATCATGAAAGAAATAGCTACTACGTATTTATTTTTCATTTCACATTCTCCTCTACTCATGTAATTCTCCTTAGATTCTTAACATCATATTATCCAAAAAACCATTAACAGTCAATAATTATTTATCGTTTAACAATAAATAATTATTGACTAGAATAATAACAAAAAGGTTTACGAAGCATATTAAATCACTTCGCAAACCCTCTGTATTATAAATATTTACACTTCAAACCTCTTGCTTAATACAATATACATTGCGCAAAATAGCACGAATATCCCAGCATAAATTAACAAAATCTCTACACTAAACATATCCGACAATGGCCCAAATATTATCATTCCTAGAGGAAGCGCGCATGAATTCGCAATTTGTACAAGACTGAACATCCGTCCGTGCATTGATGGTTCTACTTTTTCCTGCAATAACACAGTAACTGGTGTATTGAAGCACGGCATCGTTATACCAATTAAAAAATTAAATACTAAATACATAATAAATATCGGTGCTATTCCGAGTCCAATCATAAGCAGTCCATATAATGCACAAGCTAGCGCTGTTGTATGCATACGATTACGAAAACCACCCCACGCGGCAATCAATACGCCACCAGCTGCCGCACCAGCACTAAAGGTCATCTCACTAGCAGTAAGTCTCCACATTTCGGCCCCGAAAGAACGAGTTACCATTAAAGGTGTTAAAAAAGCAGCTGGACTTATTAAAATCATGATGATAATCAATAAAACGATTAGCCTTTTAATAAATACATTTTCTTTTAAATAAGAGAATCCTTCTTTAATTCCTTGTAGATTAGATTTTTGCTTATTCTCTGCATTCACATGTCCCTCTACTTGAATGATAAGCATAATACTAATTCCAATCATAGCCGTAATAACATCAATAAAAAATGTTGTTTCAATGCTGGCAATAGAAAGAATCGCCGCACTTGCTGCTGGAGAAAGAAACATAATTAAAGATGTAATACTGCTATTTATTCCATTTACTTTCATAAGATACTCTTTCGGAACGATTTGCGGAATTAATGCATTCACAGCTGGCGTTTGTACTCCTGTTCCAGCTGAACGAATGAGTAACACAATAAAAAGTAACCAAATACTTTTATATCCTGTTAAAAATAAAATTGCTAAAACTAACGTCGCAATCGCTATAATTCCATCCGATAACATAATCATCTTTTTACGGTCATAACGATCAATCCAAACACCTGCAAACAAAGATATCGCAATTTGTGGTAGAAAACCGCAAACAGTTGAAATAGTCAACATCACTCCTGATGATGTTGTAAGGGTGATATACCATATAATCGCGTATTGTACGAGAGAGGAACCGAACAACGAAATAGTTTGAGCGGTCAAAAATAATATAATTTTCGTTTTCCAATTGTTTTCACTCATATGTTTCACACCCCCTTAACTATTCCTGTCTCTATATGAAAGATGCTATCTGCCCAATCAAGATAAAAACTCGCTTCGTGAGATACGAGTATAATGCTGCCCTTAAACTTAATTAGCGCCTTTTGCAAAGCTTCCTTCGCTTCTGCATCTAAATGATTTGTCGGCTCATCTAAAATTAATAAGTTACAAGGTGATAATAATAATCCGCACAGTTTCACCTTCGATTGTTCACCACCACTTAACGTACGAATTTCTTGCGAAACGTGCGTATCCTTCACTCCACACGCAGCTAAATGATGGCGTATTTCCTTCATATTCAGTTTAGGAAACTGTTCTGAAATAATTTGAAGCGGCGTTAAAGAATCATTGCTCCAATTTAAATCTTGCTCATAATATCCAATCTTTATTTGCTCTGAAAAGTGAAACTCTCCAGAAATACTATCAATATTTCCAACGATTGTTTTTAATAAAGTAGATTTTCCTACTCCATTGAAACCTGTAATAACAAGTTTTTGCCTACCCATTACTGAAAAATTCAACTTTGGTAAGAGAGCGAAGTCGTAACCAACTTCAAGGTTATTTACTTCAAGAACTGTCTGAACTGAAATGGGAAGTTCCTGAAAATGAATAGACGGTTTATGAGTAAAACTTGGTGGCGCAATTCTTTCCATACGCTTTAATTGTTTTCTACGACCTTGCGCTATTTTTGAATTCACCCCAGCAATATTTCTACGAATATACTCTTCCGTTTTTTCAATTTTCTTTTGCTGTGCATAATATTGGCGAATATAATCTTTTCGCAAATGCTCCTTCTGTCTTACAAAATCTGAGTATTTGCCGTAATACTTCTTAACTGTCCCGAACTCTACATCACATATGCAAGAAGTTACCTTTTCCAGAAAATCAAAATCATGTGATATGACAATAAACGCTCCTTCAAAATTCATTAAATAATTAGCAAGCCACTCCACATGCTCCTTATCAAGAAAATTCGTCGGTTCATCTAGTAATAAAATATTAGGCTCTTCTAATAAGAGCTTCGCTAAAATTACCTTTGCACGCTGCCCTCCGCTTAATTCACCAATAACACGATCCATCCCAATCACATCAATACCTAAGCCGGATGCCACCTTATTCGTAATACTATCTACTGAATAAAAATCATGAGCCTCGAGCAGTCCTTGAATTTCTGCCGCTTTCAATAGTTGATTTTCATCTCCAGTCATCGCACTTTCTTCATATAACTTGTTCATTCTCTTTTCCATTTCATACAAATCATAAAAGGCTCTCTTTAAATATTGTGAAATGGTGTAACCCTCATCAATTTCTGCGTATTGATCAAGATGTCCAATTTGAATATTAGGTTGCCACTTTATGTCTCCCTTATCAGGAATAATTTCCCCCACCAATATTTTCATTAATGTGCTTTTTCCTGCACCATTCTGTCCAATAATTCCCATATGCTCCCCTTTATGCAAATCAAAAGAAGCATTTTCGTATAATACTTTATCTATAAAACTATGTGATAAACTTTCCACTTTAAGTAAACTCATTTTTATTCCTCTTTTCCTGAAATTAAAAAAAGCAGAGAGATAGCGTCATTCGACACTAGCCCTCTGCTTCGTGGTTTTTCCTATACTACTCCAATTTATAGTAAAGACTCATCGGAATAATATACACAAAGGGCCATAGACAAAGCATTGTCTATGGCCCCTTAATCTATTTTATACACCAGCTGAAAAACCATAACGAAATAAGCATAGATAAACTATACTTTTTTAGAAAAGTTATTCAGCCGATGAATATAGGGGATTTATGCCCCTTGATTAAGCTCCGTACAACGCTTCACCGTATACATTTGTGCGGAGCAAAGTTTTCTAATGAGTTTTACAAATTTTATATAAAGCATATTATGCACCTTCCTTAATACTTAAAAAGGATTTTAGCATACGGTTTTACGAAGCGTCAACATTACTTCCGAATCTTTCAACTACTTGTTTTCAAAATATTGCTTCTGAAACATACACATTCTTATCGCATTATGATAGTTACCATCAACGAAAAACTCATCGATAAGCTCACCTTCTACCATAAACCCAACTTTTTTATAAACATGTACTGCCTTTTCATTTTCCTTATCCACAACTAAATAAATCTTATGCATATTTAGTACGGAAAAAGCGTAATCCATCGCTAAACGCGTCGCATCCACTGCATAACCATATCCTTGATAATTCGGATCAATAATGATTTGGAATTCTGTTCTACGGTGAATATAATCGATTTCTACTAACTCAACTAATCCAACCATTTCATTGTCTTTCTCAACGATAAATCGGCGTTCGCTTTGATCATGTATATGTTTATCATATAAGTCTTGCAGCTCCACAAATGCCTCATACGGCTCTTCAAACCAATACGACATAATATGCGCATTATTATTCAGTTCGTGTACAAACTTTAAATCTTCTCGTTCTAATGGACGTAACTTCAATTCCTGATTCATTTCTATAACCTCCAAGTAAAAGAAACCTCTTCACTTAATTTCTCAATTTTTTTCGATTTCAAACGCCCTAATTTCATTGTAAACTTTCAAGCAACTTGAAGGTCAAGATGTAAAAAAGTAGTGCAAACTTATGTCTGCACTACTACTCTTTTCTCAAATCTCTCATATTCGATATGTATAAAGCAATAACTAAAACAAGAATTGCTCCTGCGTATAATAACGTCTCCATCGGTTCCTCATGAGACACAATAATCAATCGAATTAAGGCCGTAATTCCGATATAAATAAAATAACGTAACGGGAAATGATAGTTCGATTTAAAATACTTAATAATTAATGCAATGAACTCGAAGTATAAGAAATAGACGATGATACTTTCAACCAATTTATACGACGTATACTCTTTTGCCGAAAAAATATACTGCACAAACGTAATTGTCTCATTCACTAAGAAAATCGATAACACAATGGATAATATAATTAAAGCTATATTTAATATCCATTGCAAAACACTAGCTATAACATGATCGATATTAAATGACTTCATTTTCTCTTTAGACTCCCCTTCGTATAAGTACTTATTTATTATAGCAAAATTACGATTGGAAAGAAGTTAAATCATATATTCGTCCTTTGTTGTTGCCAGTGTAGGGGAGATTTAGTGTGTGGAGAATTCTGTTTACAACCATACCCGACGAAACATGGAGAAACTCTTTCAAATTACCGTTCGTACATGTCGTACTAATGAGCAATGCATAATCTCGTATAGCATCCTCATGTGCCACTTTTGAAAAATCTTTACAACTTGTACAACGCCAGCCCTTCTTCACTTTAACCATTGGAATAACTAAGCTTTTCTCACATTGTACTCCATTTAACAACTCCTCTTTTTCTATTTTATATTGCTCAAGTATATTTTGTTGAAGTGGAGAATGCTCCGTTATTATTTAATGAATGAGCCTATCTACATTATCTATAACTTTTCTCTTATATTTACTTTCAAACCACTTTATTTTATGAGGTAAATTTGCACTATGAATAATTGTATGAAGAAGATTGTCATCTGAAGATTTTATAATGGTACGAGGCGAGCTAATAACAACGAGGGACTCGATTGGAAGACTAGAGGAAAATCCATGTAAGCTTAACCATTTCTTTAATTGTATTTCTTGCCTTTTTATTTGTAAAACCGGATCTGGAAATCCCTCTGAATTTCCTTCTGTTATTCGGATAAGTTGATTAAACTTTGCATCAAACATTAATGTACCTGCTATATTTTTTATCTCAAGAAAAAGAAGAAACTTTGTGGAAATGATAATAGTATCAATTTGAAAGTATTGATCATGATTAGACAAGCGAACATCATGTAAAACACTATACTCTTTCTCAGAAATAAAACTAAGTGGATAATCAATTGCTTGCTCCCCTTTATACCCCGCCATGTGTTTTGCCAAGTTTTCTCCAATTAAATTTCGTTTTGGATGATGTACAGGTAACCTTCTAAGCAGTGCTTCTAACTGTCTTATATAAATCGGCATTTTTCTTTCTTTCACAATCACCTCAAACACCCCTTTACAAATATATCAACGATTTTTTCAATATATCTATCATAACTCACAATATATCAACGATTTTTCCAATATATCTATCACAACTCACAATATATCAACGATTTTTCCAATATATCGATTGGTCGACAATATCTGACACTACCTCACTCCAATCACTCACAGCATATCCTAGAAAAACACCTTCAGCAAAAACTTAAAATCGTATTTCCTCATAAAAAAACCATAACCCGCTCCTCCAGCAAAGTTATGGTTTTTAACCCTGCAATGCCACTCTATCTATAACTTTGCCGTGAAGTCCACAAAATCCATTTGTACTTATAGCAACTTTCACTTTTTTCACACTGAAACTATATACCCCAAAATCGTTTCACAACGTTATTACTTCCGCATAGCTACAATTTATATAATAACGGTACAGTACAAATAACGTGCTGAATCACTAAGTATGGGGGCATAACGATGAACGAAGCGTTGCTATTAGTAGACATACAAAATGATTACTTTGAAGGTGGCAATATGGAATTACATCAACCTGAAAAAGCCGCACAAAAAGCGAAAGAAGTTTTGAAAGCATTTCGTGAAAAACATAAAACAGTTATTTATGTACAACATATTGCGAACAATGAAGGGGCTACTTTCTTCTTACCTGATACATTAGGTGTTCAAATTCATGATGATGTACAACCGATTGCTAACGAAAGAGTCTTACAAAAACACCACTCCTACAGTTTTTCTCAAAAGTTTTGCACTACAATCGATTAGCTATATTAGCAATTACATTATTATTAGCGGCTTTCCTTCTTCTTTACAGTGTATTTTTTGGATTACTCGTAGGCACTACAGCAAGCTAGCGATTTTTTATAAATATGAACATTTTTTAGGAATTAGTTTATCTTTTTTTAATGTTTTATTTAGAGGCAGTTTATAGTCGGGTATTAACATAAGAAACGTAGCAACTAAGTTCATATATGACGCACTGCTACTATAATCGCTAACCGTACTACTTGAAATCATAAAATAAGGAGACGATAAAACATGAACAAAAAAGCAAAAGCACTATCATCCGTACTGCTCGGATTCACATTAGCATTAACAGGGTGTGCTGGTACTAAAGCTGAAGAAAATCATGGGAAACAAAAACAAGAACAAGTTGCTAAAGAAACAAAAAAGGAAAATAAATTAACTAAAGGGCAAAAAATGGCTAATATTCTTAGCGAGACAAATTGGCAAGGTACACGAGTGTATGACAAAGATAAGAATGACTTAACAAAAGAGAATGCAAACTTCATTGGTCTTGCAAAATATGATGCGAAGTCAGGCAGATATGAATTTTTTGATGCTAAAACAGGTGCAAGTCGTGGCGATAAAGGCACTTTCTTTGTCACAAATGATGGGAAGAAGAGAATATTAATTTCAGAATCAATGAAGTATCAAGCTGTCGTTGACATGACAAAACTAAATAAAAATGTATTTACTTATAAACGAATGGGTAAAGACGCTAACGGTAAAGATGTAGAAGTTTTCGTTGAACATGTCCCATATAAAGAAAAAGAACTTTCTTTCACTGATCCGGACAAGCAGCTGAACACGACTACAGGAGATATTGTTAAAAACGTTGATGGAGATAAAATTTTAGGCAGTACCCTTTGGCATGGAACAAAGGTATTAGATGAAGCTGGTAACGATGTAACACAGTTTAATTCGAATTTTATAAGTTTAGCAAAATTTGATGACAAGTCTAATAAATATGAGTTTTTCAATAGCGAAACAGGTCAAAGCCGCGGTGATTATGGCTACTTCGATGTTGTACACGAAAATAAAATAAGAGCCCATGTTTCAATTGGAAATAACAAATACGGTGCTGCTCTTGAACTTACTGAACTAAATAAGAATAAATTTACGTATAAAAGAACTGGTAAAGACCAAGCTGGTAAGGATATAACTATATTCGTTGAACATGAACCTTATAAAGGTGATATGAAACCACAATTTAGTTTTTAAATACGTTTGATTAAAGATCCTGTACTGAGTTGCAGGATCTTTCTTATTAAGCAAGAGAACGAAAAGACGAAAAACATGTAGCTTTTCGTCTTCACAATATTCCCACCTTATAGTCGATGATTTACAAAACCTAAAAACATACCGATACAAAATAAAATAAATCCAATTAGAATTAAGGGAAGAGTGAAGCCACCCCAAGCTGGTTTATTAGCAAACGCCCTTATTTTAAAATTAATCCTCGCTAAAGACATGATAACGATACCCGCTATTGATAAAATTGTAGTTACATAAGTCATCTAGAATAATACTCCTCTTCTATATTGATTTTATATCTCTGCAAACCATCTACATAAGTGTTACAGTCCACTATTCATACATGTCATCCCAATTGTAGCAATCCAGCTTTGTGCCACATCATTTGTAAAATTCATTCTTCATTCCTAAAAAAAGACAGAACCAGACGGTTCGGTCTTTTTTGTTTTATAATAATCTCTTTTATTTTTGCTACAATACCTTTTTCTTATAAATCTTACGCTAACACAGCTTTTGATTAACTTATCCTGAAATATTATGAATTTGCGTTCAACTTATCTAAAATACCTTTATCTATTTTTGCTTGATTCACTTTAGCTATTTTAGAAACAATCCCACGGCGATCTTCCCAATCAATCAAATAATATTGATTTTTTTCCAATTCATTTTGCAAGGAAATTTTCAGTTCTCTTTCTTCCCCTTTTTTATCGTACACCTTCTCATCGTAAACATGATACGTAAGAACTTCTCCATTACTCAATTTTTCGTTTTCTACTTTAGAATCAGTCGTTACTTTTACATAATATTGTTTAGTCAAATAGTATCCATTCCCTGACTTCATATAGTAGAAAGCACCTCCTACTATAGCTAATAACACAAAAATTCTCATGATCCATTTCATATGGTAATACCTAACCTTTCTATTCTACTTGTAAGATTTATACCCGTTAAAATATAAATCTTCCTTACCTTAAGTATGCTTTAACCATACAGATGGTACAATCCAGTTTCCTTACACCCACATTACATTTTTGTAATCCTATCATTTTACAAAAGTTTCTTAAGTTGGCCCAAAACAAAGGAACATAAAGTTTTATTCCTCCAATTGCCACACTTTTAGCAACACTTGTCCAAGTAATAGGAATTTCATTTCAATCCATTTTACGTGAAGAAGTAAATCAACGCCGATTAACTATATTAGGAATTACATTATTAATCAGCCCTCATCAATCGGGCTGCCCGGCAAATAGAGGAATAAAATTTATGACTAAGTAAAAAAGCGCCCTACTTATAGGGCGCTTTTTTTATACTTAATGACTAATACTAGCTGTTGGATATAATGTTGTTCCTCCAATTGAAACTTTTATTTCATTTGTTAATGGAACGTTTTGTTCATTAATAATTGTTCTCCACCATTCCCATGCAAGACCTGTACATTCTCTTGCTACAATTTTTATATTTTTTGAGTTCGGTGGAAGAGGGATAACTGTAGAGTAATGAGCCGTTTTGTCTTTTCCGCTACCATCCCATGTTTTATGTGTTAGTACTTCGTTACCCTTTTGGTCAAATGTGAATTCATCCCAAGATACATCAAATTGAGCAACGTAAGCACCATAATGATCAAGTGTCATTTTAGCACTTGAATATTCTGTAGTTGTCGTCTCAATATAATCTGTATTGTTATGAACAGCAGCAGTTGCATTATCTTTTAAGAAAGTACTTGTATATGAAATTGGGTATGCTGGATTTTTAAGACTTAATTCAGCATTATCTTTAATAATATTTCGGATTTCATTGAAATCTTTAGTAACAACCTTGTTATGCTCTTTCGCATCTCCGCCTAATACTACAGCAGTAAAGGTACTTTCTTCAAAAATATCTTTATACTGTCCACTTGTTTCAACGCTGTTATCCTTAAGTAAGGCTTTAAAAGCAGCTTGTACATCTTTGCTCTTAGATGTTGTTTCTAATTTTACATAAATCGTTCTACCATAAGCTACATTTGAAACCATAACAGGTGGAGCCGAATTACTTACGCCTTTTCGAGTTAACTCATCAAAAGTAACGCTATTATCAAAAAGGTCGGATGGATTGTTAGGTAGTTCAGCACTTACCGTATAAAATATTTGCTTATACGCCGCTACCATCACTTTTTTCTCTCCATTTGCAACCGCATTAAAATCAATGTTTAGACTGTTATCAAGATATTTAGCGTTAACATTAAGAGCGCTTGCGATTTGCGATTTACTATAAACCATGGATTCCGTATACTGCATTCTTGCAGGCAACGTATGTGTTGTAGAATACTTTTCATTCCAAGTAGATACTAAATCGTCTACTGCTCCAGCTACATTACCATATGTCGGATTTTGGACAGTGATTGTATTTTCTTTTCTCATGCCCGGTAAGTCTATACTAATATTCAAAGGCTTTCTCTTAGCCACTAATAAACTCGGTTGATTGTCTGCAAAAGCTTTATTTGCAAGTTGTACAGCTCCTGGATACGTACGATTCACTACAGAATCAATAATTGAAATATCGACTGGTGACGTTGTAAGTGATTTTTTCTCGCGTTCCACTACTACAAATTTACCATTTGAATTGATACTTTCTTTCGGAACAAAACTCTCTATCTTATCACCATTTACAGCTAAAACCTCTTGATTATTATATTTAAGATTTGCTATACCAGTATCAATGCCACTAGCATTTTTGGTTACATCAGTTGCATTACTTGCTTGTGTTTCTGCGAAGGAAATAGATGAATAATTAATAGTGCATAGACTAACTAATAAACATGCAAGGAACTTTCTTCTTTTAGTGTTTTTCTTAATATTCAGAAAAATCACCCCGTTCTTTTTTTAGTAAAATATGATAATGATTGATAAATGATTGCTAACTAATAAATTTACATAAATGCTTTTAAAAGTTCTTGAATTAACGGGATTACGCCACCTACAAATTTTAAAACTGCCATTGCGATTTCCATATTATTTCCTCCTTTTTATTGCTACGAAAATATGATTTATCTTTATGCCCTCATTATAGTGACCCCTTACACTTTTATCAATACACTCTGATATGCAATATTACATATAAAAAAACAAGCTGAATTCTTTTGAAAAATTATACAGAGATATTTTTTCCACTTGGTACATACTTGAAAAGGTGAAGCATTCTTTTGCATTTTATAAGTAATCACATAAAAAAAGCTGCTGCCTATAAAATACAGACAGCAACTTCAACTAGAGTGTCTTGCATAATCTACGCAAGACATTTTATAACTAATAAACTGCTATTGGCCCATAAGGACCATTAATAATTTCTATTTTTGTTTCAAAAATATCTGTCAAAAGTGTTGAGTCCATAACCTCTTCTACTGTTCCAAAAGCAGCAATTTGTCCATCTTTCATAGCACAAATTTTATCCGAGTATTTAGCTGCAAAATTTATGTCATGCATAACCGTCAAAATTGTTCTTCCAAATTCATTAGCTGCACGTCTTAAATGCTCCATCATTTGAACAGAACGAGCAACATCAAGGTTGTTCAAAGGTTCGTCCAAAAGTACATATTCCGTCTCTTGGCACAGTACCATCGCTACATATGCCCTTTGTCTTTGACCACCAGAAAGCTCATCTAAATATCTATTCTCTAAACTAGTTAAATCTAAGAAATCGATATATTTAGAAATGATAACCTCATCTTCTTTAGTCAACCTTCCCTTTGAATAAGGAAAGCGCCCAAATCCAACTAATTGTCTAACTGTAAGCCTAGTTACAAAATGATTTTCTTGTCGCAATATAGTCAAAACTTTTGCTAAGTCTTTTGATTTGGATTCAGAAACATCCATATTTGCTACCTGAATTTGGCCTTCATCCATATCTAAAAGTCTGCCAATCATCAAAAGTGTCGTTGACTTTCCAGCACCATTTGGTCCAATTAAAGAAGTAAAGCCTGCTTTTGGTATTTCAATATCCAAAGGTCCTATTTTTACCTTATCAGTATAGAACTTTTTAACATTATCAATTTTTATCATAAAGCCCTCTTCCTTAAAACTATAGTTAAGAATATGATTCCACCAAATAATTCAATAATAACTGAAACTACACCTTGAGCATGGAATACATGATACATTAAAAAGTATGCGCTCGTCATTATTAAAAATCCTATAGCAAAAGCCATCGGAAAAATATATCTATGATCATAAGTTGACGCTGCCTGATAACTCAAAGTTGCCACTAAAAAGCCGTAGAAAGTAAGTGGCCCAATTAGAGCTGTTGAAATGGACATTAAAATAGCTACTAATACAAGCGTATAAATTACACTAGGTTGGTATTTAACTCCAAAAGAAGTAGCAACATCTTTTCCTAGTGATAAAACATTCAAATTCTTAGAATGAGCAAAAATTAATACCGCTACAATTATGATCATAGGAATTACAATAGGAAAATATGCAGGATCTGCATGATTAACAGAACCAAATAGTCTTGCTTGTAAAATATCAAATTCTGAAGGCGCAAGTAGTTTTCTCATGAAAGTTGACACAGAATTTAGCCCGGTACCAATAATAATTCCAACTAAAAGCATAAGTTGTAAATTCCCGTATTTACCGGAAAGTAACCATCCATAAAGTATCAAACTCATGAAGACCATAACAACAACTTGGAATAAAAATGATCCAATTCCATTAAAATTTATTAACGCACTAGCACCAAAGAAGAATACTGTACTCGTTTGAATTGCTGAATAAAGTGATTCGAAACCTAAAAGCGATGGAGTAATAATTTTATTATTCGTAATAGATTGGAAGGCAACTGTCGACAAGCTATGGCAAACCGCAGCAATAATCATTGCAACAATAGCTACTATCCTTCTCTTAACGACTGGGATAAAAGAAGGTGAATCTATCGGAACTGGATTGTTATAAACTAAAAGTCCATATGAAGAAAGAAGACCTAAAGCAATCAATGTTATCAGTAAAATCCAATAACGTCTTGCTTCCTTCTTAGACCGAAAAGCGCTAGCTGATCTACTTTCATTATGAAGGCTAGAATCGATTTCGACATTTTCTTTTTTTCTATATTCTAATGTGATCATCGTAGCCTCCTTGGTTTTCTTTTTCTCAATAAAATAGTAATAAACACGACTGCTCCCACTGTTGCAAGTATTAAAGAAACAGGTAATTCAAAAGGCTGTATAATTGTTCGAGAAATGATGTCACAGGCAGTTATTGATCCCATTCCGATCACACAAACCCAAGGTAAATTACTCCTAAGATCATCACCTCTAAACATTGAAACGATATTTGGCACAATTAATCCTAAGAAAGGTAAGTGTCCAATAACAGCTGCAACAATTCCAACTGCAACAGAGATAAGAGCAGTCCCAAAAAGAACAATTCTATTGTAATTAACTCCAAGACTTGTTGCGACATCTTCTCCTAGTCCAGCTAAAGTCAATCTATTAGCATACATAAAAATAAGAAAAGTAATGATAACAATCAGCCATAAATATTCATATCTTCCCACCTGAATGTTAGCAAATGAACCTACAAACCAAGTTTCAATACTTTGCGTCTTTTGAAAAAGGAGTCCTAAAAAAGTAGACACTGCAGAAATTACTGCTCCAAGCATCAATCCAATAATCGGAACAATTAAAGACGAACGAAGCTTAACTCTTCTTAAAAATAGAAAGAAAATCATAGTTCCTATAAAAGAAAAAATGATTGCACCAGTCATTCTTTGAACTAAAGTCGGGGCAGGAAATAATAAATACACAAAAAGCAGGCCTAAGCCTGACCATTCTATAGTCCCCGTTGTAGTAGGTTCAACAAAGCGATTCTGTGTAATGAGTTGCATGACGAGCCCTGCCATCGCCATCGCAGCTCCAGTAAGCATTAATGCAGCTGTTCTCGGAACACGAGTTATGAAAAACATCTCTGTCCCGTCCTCTTGTCCACGTATATCATAAACTCCAGTAAACAGTGATATAATCCCTAAAATTATAACAACTATAACTGCTATTATAAAAGGTTTTGTCCATATTTTATTTTGATTATAAAACTGGGGTTGAGAAATATTCTCAACCCTAGAAATCATATTTTTTGACACTGTTTCGTACTCCTTTACACTACTTAGCTAAAGTTTTTGCCATATTTCCAAATAACTCTATATAAGTTTGAATTGATTCATTCGTGTAAGTATCTTCTGGTGCATAAATAACTTGTTTTTTAGAAACAGCAGTTGTGTTTTGAAGAGCAGGTGATTTAGAAATAACATCCTTAGCAGGTGTTGACTTAGCTGCATCAGATGTTGCAGCATCACGATCTAATACGAAAATCCAATCAGGATTTGTTTGTGCAATAGCTTCAACAGAAACGTCATCACCTTTATGACCTGCAGTAGAATTTGAAACTTCTAACGCTGGAGTCCAACCGAAAATTTCATACATTGGTCCCCAAACACGACCAGAATGTGGAGCAGCAAAACCAATATTACCACCAGTAACGATAACACTCATAACTTTATCTTTTCCGTTATAAGCAGATTTTGCTTTTTCAATAGATTTATCAAAATCAGCTACTAATTGTTTAGCTTCTTTATCTTTATTAAAGATTTTTCCTAAAGTAACTGTAGAATCTTTAAGTCCTTTTACTAAGTTTTCGCCAGGCTTAGTAGCTTTCTCAGAAACATCAAAATTAAGATCAATAACTGCTGCATTTGGTACTAATTTTTTGATTTCTTCGTAATGGTCAGCAAATCTTTGACCAACAATTACAAGTTCAGGATTTGCCGCTGCAATAATTTCTAGATTTGGTTCACGGTGATTCCCAATATTTTGAACTTTTTCATCCTTTTTATATGCTGAATCAGCAGGCATGATATCCTTTGGAGCAGCCGCTAATTTAATTCCCCAATCAGATAAAGTTTCAAACGTTCTGTTATCCAAAGCAACTACATTCTTTGGGTTTACAGGGACTTTAACAGTTCCATGAGCATCAGTGATTTCAACCGTTTTTGGCTTATCACTACCATTATCTTTATTATTAGCCTTCGAAGTTTCTTTACTTGAATCTGAGCAAGCTACTAACATTAAAGTGAAAACTGCTAGAATACTCACTAATTTTAAAAGCATAGATTTTTTCATATGTATACTCCTTATAGTGTGATTTATTTCGAAAATGATGACATCCATAGATTGAATTAGAAGGTAACTTTTATTCAATTGAATCGCTATTGATAATCATTTTCATTTGAACATCCTGTTAATTAGTATAGTCATTAATTCTGTGAAAATCTTGTGAATGGTGTGAATTCATAAAATCAGGCATAGAAAGTAATATGTGAAGTCGGGCGTATTGATTAGCCATAATTTCCTCTACAAAACACGCCCATTAATAGCTAATATTTTTATAATCCATTTTTTTACGTCTTTTAATACTTCTAAGAAACTATTTGATTATTAGGTTTAATAGAAAAAAGAGTAAAACTGAATGAAACAGTTTTACTCTTTTTTCTATTACCTTATTTTATCATTCAATCATTGAATAGCCTCTACCATGTATCGTTTGAATATATCTGTCTTTCTTCTCGCACTTTAACTTTTTTCTTACATACCCAATATATAAGTCTACTACATTTGGATTTACTACTACATTATATCCCCATACTTGATTCAAAAGCATTTCACGGCTCAATATTGTGTTTTTATTCTTGATTAAAAATACAAGTAAATCGTACTCTCGCTTAGTAAGCGACAGGTTTTCGCCACCTTTTTTCACAATATTGCTAGATGCATCAACAAAGAGATCTTTAAACTGATAAAAGGTTGTCTCATTTTGCTGGTTACAGTCGCTTCTCCTTAAAATAGCTTGAACCCTTGCTACTAATTCTTCTTTCGCAAATGGTTTTCTTATATAATCATCTGCTCCTGCTTGTAACCCTGCTACGCAATCCTTACTAGAAATATTGTCAGTCACAATAATGATCGGTGTCGTTTTAACAAGTCGTATTTGTCTGCAAATTTCTGGTCCAGATATACTTAATGAATCCCAATCCAATATGATAATATCCCAATCTTGTTCATATATTATATTTAAACCTTCGTTTTCATTGTGAAGTTTTAAAATGAAGTAGCCTTCTTGCGTTAAACCGCTTACGATTTTCTTTGCTGAAGACCGTTCATTTTTAATCACCAACACCTGCTTCACCGATGGTTCACCTCTACTTCAATATAAATTATTTAGATAAAAAATTATTCCGAAAAAACAATTTAAGATTTATAAACTTAAAATCCCTAAATAATCCATTAAAACAGCTTATTAGGAGAACTCTATATAATCTTACAATAGGTATGGATAAAAACTCAAAACATATGAATATTCGAATAAAGTGAAAAAATAATAAAAACTCAACAATTGGGCGTTTACTAGCAGCTATATTATCTACCTGCTTATCGTCAATAACCATTTCTTCATTTTCTATTTCAGGGATATCGTCCCATCAACTTCAGCATTCTATAAAACCACAAACAAAAAGAACCATAAGCTTGCCGTTCCGGCAAACTTATGGTTCATATCACACAAAATAAAAAAACCACCAAATATGTATTGGTGGAGACGGTGGGAGTCGAACCCACGTCCAAAAATATCGGCACTTAAGCTTCTACGAGTGTAGTCGATATATTAGCATTTCGCGAACTCTTCGGCCTATCGACAGGCTTCCAAGTTGCTAGTCTGGTTGTTCTCTTCCTTTGTCCTCAGACGGCGAACTCCGGCGTAGTCCACTTAGTTTGAGTCCCTTACCCTACCACATGGACGATGGAGGGAGGAACCTTTAGTGCAATTAAGCAGCTAAAGAAAGATTGTTTTGTTTGCCAATTATAGGCTTTGACGTTTTAACGAGGCCGATCCCCTCGACTCGCAACCTAAGCTCGAACTATCCCTGTCGAATCCGTAACGTCCCCATGATAAAAATGGAGCATACGAAGAAAATTTCGTGATAGCTACTAAGAGCTGTTTTTCAATGTGCAACAATCTTACATAAATTATTATAACATACGCGCTCCATTTTACAAATGTAAATATCTGTATTACATCTTTTGGCGATCACGGAACGCGCGTGCAATTTCACGTTTAGCTTCTTTCTCTTTTAAATCGTGACGTTTATCATATTGCTTCTTACCTTTTGCTAAACCAAGTGCCATCTTTGCAAATCCATTTTTCAAATAAATTCTAAGTGGAACTAATGCGTAACCTGTTTCTTTCGCAGCGCCCGCTAGTTTATCAATTTCTTTTTTATGCAGAAGTAATTTTCTCGTACGAAGTGGATCATGGTTGAAACGATTCCCTTGTTCGTACGTATTAATGTGCATATTATGAACCCATACTTCACCATTATGTACACGTGCAAACGCATCTTTCAAGTTTACGCGTCCAGCGCGAATCGACTTAATTTCCGTTCCTTGAAGGACAAGCCCTGCTTCGTATGTTTCTTCGATGAAATAATCATGAAATGCTTTTTTATTCTGTGCAATAACCTTACCTGTACCCTTTGGCATATAACGTCCCTCCTCTATTTTTACTATTGTAACAAATGTTAATAAAAAGCGAAAGTGGCTCGCTCTCAAGCCACGAAGAAAAAAGAAAACGGCCCCGCTTTTCATCAAAGCGAAGCCACTCTTTTCTTACTTACGCTTTTTCTTTTTCTTCTTGAATCCTGGTACGTTTTCGAAGAATGCTTTTTTCTTCTTACCGTTACCATCTTTTTTTCCCGGCTGGCTAGCAGAAGCGGATGCAGATGCAGATCCTCTTCCTTTTCCTTTACCACCACGGTCAAATTTTCTACCTGTGCCACGTTCACCGCCGCGCTCATTACTGCGCTCGCTACGTCCACCGCGTTTCTTTCTGCCTGTTCTTGGCTGCTCGATAACGACTGGACGATCTTTGAACTTACGGCGAGGTGTGCCTTTCATGCCAACGATTTCAAAGTCGATTGCACGCTCGTCTTTGTTTACGTTAATAACGCGAATTGTAATTTCGTCACCGATGCGGAATACGTTTCCTGTACGTTCTCCGATCATAGCGAAATGTTGCTCGTCATAACGGTAGTAATCATCCGTTAAATAACTAACGTGTACAAGACCTTCAATTGTATTTGGAAGCTCTACGAATAAACCGAAGTTTGTTACAGAGCTAATCATACCGTCATACTCTTCACCGATCTTATCAACCATATACTCTGCTTTTTTCATCTCATCTGTTTCACGCTCTGCTTCAACAGCACGACGTTCCATATTAGAAGAATGCTCTGCAATCTCAGGTAATTTTTCACGCCATTTTGCTTGCGTTTCGTTGTCGACTTTACCGTTAATAATGTATTCACGAATTAATCTATGAACGATTGTATCTGGGTAACGACGAATTGGTGATGTGAAGTGTGTGTAGAACTCAGTTGATAAACCGAAATGTCCTAAACTATCCGCATCGTAACGAGCTTGCTTCATAGAACGAAGCATAACTGTTGAAATAACTACTTCTTCTGGCTGTCCTTGAACCATTTCAAGAATTTGTTGTAGCGCGCGAGGATGCACTTCATTCGCACGTCCTTTTACGGCATATCCGAAGTTCGTTACAAACTCGAAGAAACGCTCTAGCTTATCTTCTTTCGGATCTTCATGGACACGGTACATAAACGGTACGTTCATCCAGTGGAAGTGCTCTGCTACTGTTTCATTCGCAACAAGCATAAATTCTTCAATTAACTTCTCTGATACAGAACGATCGCGCATAACAACATCAGTCGGTTTTCCTTCTTCATCTACTAATACTTTCGCTTCTTTAAAGTCAAAGTCAATTGCACCACGGCGCATACGTTTTTCACGTAGAATTTGTGCCAATTGCCCCATCTCTTTAAACATCGGTACTAATGGCTCATAACGCTTAATTAACTCTTCGTCCTCATCTTCTAAAATGCTTCTTACGTCAGCATACGTCATACGCTCTGTCGTTTTAATCACACTTTGGAAAATCTCGTGTTTAACAACATCACCTAAGTTGTTGATTTCCATTTCACAAGATAATGTCAGACGGTCTACTTTCGGATTTAATGAACAAATACCGTTAGATAGACGGTGTGGAATCATCGGAATTACACGGTCAACAAGATACACACTCGTCGCTCTTTCCGCTGCTTCAACATCAATTGGAGAACCTTCTTGAACGTAATGACTTACGTCCGCAATGTGAACGCCAAGCTTGTAGTTACCGTTCTCGAGCTTCGTTACTGTAACAGCATCATCTAAATCTTTCGCGTCTGCACCGTCAATTGTTACGATCATTTGATCACGTAGGTCACGGCGATCTTTTAAATCTTCTTCTGAAATCGTTTCTGGTACACTGTTTGCATGTTCCATCACTTCTTCAGGGAACGCTAAAGGCAAGTGATGTTTATGAATGACAGATAAAATATCTACTCCTGGATCATTTTTATGACCTAGAATTTGAATAACTTCACCTTCTGCACTTAAACGATTCTCTGGATAGCTCGTAATTTTCACAACTACTTTATGACCTTCTACAGCGCCCATAGATGCACTTTTCAATACGAAAATGTCACTCGTCCAGCGCTTATTGTCAGGTATAACAAATCCAAAGTTTTTCGATTCTGTATATGTACCAACTAGCTCTTTCGTTCCACGTTCTAAAATGCGTACAATTGAACCTTCTTGACGCGAACCACTCGATTGAGAACTAAGGCGTGCTAATACTGTATCGCCATGAAGTGCACCGTTTAATTCTGTAGGCGGGATGAAAAGATCATCGTCTCCTGTTTTCTTCTCATCTGGTACAACGAATGCAAAACCACGTGCATGTCCAATTAACTTACCGCGTATTAAATTCATCTTTTCAGGAAGACCGTAACGGTTGCTACGAGTACGAATAACAAGTCCCTTTTCTTCCATCGTTACAAGTGCCTTTACGAAATCTTTAAAGCCCTCAGAACCTTCAATCCCAAATGCCTCTTCTAACTCTTGTATCGTTAGCGGTTTATACGCTTCTTCTCTCATAAATAATAACAACTTATCAATATGTTCTTGTATGATTTCTTCCAAGCAAAAATACCTCCTTTAAAACCTTATATTATTTAGTGTATCCGAAAGATAGGGGATGTATAAAGTGAAACTTCAATACTCCCCTTATGATTTTTACAGTTTTCACAAAAAATTCCTTATGAAAAAAAGAGGCAACTAGATCTTACCAATCTAGTTGCTCCAAGAAGTTATATACATCCTCATGTAGCTCGTCACGTTGTTTATCAAGTGTAATGACATGCGTAGAGTCTTCATACCATTTAATGTCTTTTAACGTAGATTCTACACCGTTATAAATAATGTTAGCACTATCTGTATTAATCATTTCGTCATGACGTGCTTGTACAACAAATGTTGGTGCATAAATCATATCCACATTGTTACGTACGTCAGCAATTAATTGTTGTAATGCTTTTAATGTATTCATCGGTGTCTTTTGGAATTCCAACATTTCTTGTTCAATTTGTTCTGGTGATTTTTGCTCACGTTTTTTATATTCGCGGGCATATGCCAATATACCTTGGTACATCGTTTCTTCGCTCTTAATATACATCGGTGCACACATTGGTACTACACCTAAAACCGGTACTGTATAACCTAATTTTAAAGAAAATACGCCGCCAAGTGACAATCCAACAACAGCAATTTTCTCAAAACCTTTATCTTTTAAAAGCTGATATGCCTCCGTTACATCTTGCCACCAATCTGTAGGCCCTGTATGAACAAGCTCTTCTGGTGGTACACCGTGCCCTTTATAAATTGGCGCATGACAAGTATAGCCCTTCTTTTCTAAGAAACGCCCTAACATACGTACATCAGCTGAGTTCCCTGTGAATCCATGTAGTAATAAAACAGCGCGGTCTCCACCCTCAAATGTAAATGGTTTCGGAGATGCTAATTTCATCATGTATTTCTCCTCTTTCTCTTCTGTAATCTAGTCGTATTCTTTCTATATCTAGTGTACCATATTTGTATTTCTATAATCTAATTAGAAACATCTTTCAAATAGCAAAACAAAAAAAGAAGAACCATTAGTACCATTCACTAACGCTTCTTCTTTCAATTCTATAAATTGAAGTACGTAACACCAATTGTTAATACAAAGAACAATACAGCTAAAACAATTGTAATACGGTTTAATACCGCTTCAATTCCACGTGCCTTTTGCTTACCAAATAATTGCTCCGCACCGCCTGAAATTGCACCTGAAAGGCCTGAGCTATTACTAGATTGCATAAGTACCATAACAATCATTAAAATCGATACAATAATAAGTAAAACTGATAATAACGTATGCACTTGGCGTACCTCCTACAAAGATTCAGTTATTGTAACTGTAGCATAAATTCTATAGAAAAGCGAGAGCTATAGAGGCGCTCTCGCTTTTCTTCTATTACATAAACATCATCGCAAATAACGGTCCAAGTAAACATGTCAAAATTGCTGTTAATGTCATTGTTACCGATCCAATAACACCTTCATGTTCGTTATTTTTCATCGCTCTCATCACGCCCATAATATGAGAAGCACATCCAAATCCGATACCTTTACCAACTGAGTTTGTAACACGGCTCCATTTTAATAAAAGGGGTCCTGTAATCGTTCCAGTAATACCTGCGATAACAACGAAAGCTGCTGTTAAGGAAGGTACACCACCGACTTGCTCTGAAACACTCATCGCAACTGGCATTGTCACCGATTTTGGTAATGACGATAAGATTAAGCTTTTATCCGTTCCCATAAGTGAAGCAATCGCAAAATCACTAGCGATTGCAACTGTTGTACCTACTAATACCCCGCCAGCAATCGGTACAACATATTTTTGCAGAACATGACGTTGTTTATAAAGAGGAATTGCAAATGCTACAACACCGGGTCCAAGTAGCTTTGCAATCCAGCCACCACCACTTTCCATATAATGTTGATATGGTATATCAAGCACGATAAATAGGAAAGCCATTAATCCAGTTGCTACAAGCATTGGAATGGTGAATGGTGTTGGAAATAATTTATAGATTTTTTTAGATAATTGATATAATAGCACCGTAAAAAGAACCCAACCGACTCCGATTAATATTTGGCTCATCGCGACTCTCTTTCCTTCCTATTCGCAAGATATTGTCCTGTATGTCCTGCGACAATAATAATTAAAAATGTACTCGCTACAACTGTAATGAAAAGAGAAATTCCTTTACTCATAAAAAAAGCACCGTAATTCATTAGGCCAAGCGTTGGCGGAATTAATAAAAACGGCATAATAGCAACGAGTGTTTCTGCTCCTAAATCGAACCATTTCACTGGAAGAACTTTTAGGCTAAGTAAAACAAGTAAGAGGAACATCCCAATCAAACTTCCTGGAATTGGAATATTTAACATTTCTTGCACCCAAGTTCCAACCATATAAAACACGTAAAGAGCAGCAATTTGGACAAGAATCTTTGTAAATTTCATGTTCATCATCCCTCATGTTTATACGATCTTCTGTTAATATCTTTATCATAGTATAAATTGTAAAAAGCTGCAATTTATCAACTTGACAGCAAAAACAGCCTATGTTATACGCTTACAACCTTGATACGACTGCATTTCTAAACGAAAATTACGTCAAAAACCTTGACCTAATATAAAAAGTTTTTATTTTCTGAATTTAAAAGACTATTATTTCAATAAAATAATCTTTTTATTCTTAAACTTACATATATATAAAGTGAAACTTTAATCAATGAGATTCCCCTCATCCTTATTGATTATTAGCCCTCACCAAGCTGGTTTGTACGGGATAAACAAGATAGGTGGTGAACATATGCCCAAAAAAGTTCTCATTTTTTGTGATCCTGGGATTGATGATACGATGGCTCTCCTCTTAGCATTCTTTATCGATGAAATAGAAATCGTCGGTATCGTTGCTGATTACGGCAATGTTCCAAAAAAAATGGCCGTAGAAAATGCTCATTTTTTTAATAACGAAACAAAGAATAGAAATATCAAGATATTCGGTGGTTCAGAACGTCCCCTTACTGGTGCCCCACCTGCGTTTTTTACGGATGTACATGGGAAACAGGGGCTTGGGCCAATTATTCCAAAGGTGAATGTGACTAACGGAGAAATGGAGAATTTTTTTGAAGTCATTCCTCTTATTGAACAGTATAAAGATGAATTAATTATTGTGAGTTTAGGAAGACTTACCTCCCTAGCAATTTTGTTTATCATGTGCAAACAGTTAATGAAACAAATTAAATCTTACTATGTAATGGGCGGTGCCTTTTTACATCCTGGTAATGTTACCCCTATTTCCGAAGCAAACTTTTATGGCGATCCTACTGCCGCTAATATAGTCCTTCAATCCACAGCTAACATGTACATATACCCATTAAACGTCACTCAATACTCCATCATTACACCAGAAATGGCAGAGTACATTGAGGCAAAAGGAAAAGCTCCACTTGTCAAAACGTTATTTGATCATTATTACTACGGATATTATAAAGACGCCCTACCACATTTAAAGGGGAGCCCCTTCCATGACACAATACCAATACTCGCTTTACTTGATAACTCTATGTTTACCTATCACAAGTCACCTATCGTTGTCATGACAGAATCTTATGCACAGGGGGCAAGCATTGGAGAATTTCGCTCTTTAGGAGAATCTAAACCATTTATTGATTGGCCGAGTCATCAAATAGCAATTGATTTTGATTATAACCGCTTCTTCAAACATTTCATGTCACTTATGACGGGTGAACAATTTTAGCATAAAAAAACAGACCGTGATTTCTCACGGTCTGTCGTTTATTTTCTACAATTATCGTTTGATGTTATAGAAAGATTTTACACCATCGTAAACAGCTACTTCGCCTAGCTCGTCTTCGATACGTAATAATTGGTTGTACTTAGCAATACGGTCAGTACGGCTCATAGAACCAGTTTTGATTTGGCCAGCGTTAGTTGCTACTGCGATGTCAGCGATTGTAGCATCTTCAGTTTCACCAGAACGGTGAGATACAACTGCTGTGTAACCAGCACGTTTAGCCATTTCGATAGCTTCGAAAGTCTCAGTTAAAGTACCGATTTGGTTAACTTTAATTAAGATTGAGTTAGAGATACCTTTTTCGATACCTTCAGCAAGTTTTTGAGTGTTAGTTACGAATAAATCGTCACCAACTAATTGTACTTTATCACCGATACGCTCAGTTAATAATTTGTGACCATCCCAGTCGTTTTCGTCTAAACCATCTTCGATAGAGATGATTGGGAAGTCTTTGCAAAGCTCTTCATAGAAATCAACCATTTCTGCAGAAGTTAAGCCAGTACGGCCTTCGCCTGCAAGGTCATATTTACCAGTTTCTTTGTTATAGAACTCAGAAGAAGCAACGTCCATTCCTAAGAATACGTTCTCGCCAGCTTTGTAACCAGCTTTTTCGATAGCTTCGATGATTACTTCTAGAGCTTCACGGTTAGAACCAAGGTTTGGAGCGAATCCACCTTCGTCACCTACTGCAGTGTTAAGACCTTTGTCATGTAATACAGCTTTAAGTGCATGGAATACTTCAGCACCCATACGGATTGATTCTTTGAATGTTGGAGCACCAACTGGTAAGATCATGAACTCTTGGAAGTCAACGTTGTTATCAGCGTGAGAACCACCGTTGATGATGTTCATCATTGGAGTTGGTAATTGTTTTGCATTGAATCCACCAAGGTAACGGTATAATGGAAGACCTACGAAGTCAGCTGCTGCGTGAGCTACTGCCATAGATACACCAAGGATAGCGTTAGCGCCTAGTTTACCTTTGTTTGGAGTGCCATCTAATTCGATCATAGCACGGTCAATACCAGCTTGGTCAGTTACATCGAAACCAGCGATTTCTGGAGCGATAATTTCGTTAACGTTGTTTACTGCGTTAACAACACCTTTACCAAGGTAACGAGATTTGTCACCGTCACGTAATTCTACTGCTTCGTGCTCACCAGTAGATGCACCACTTGGTACGATAGCGCGTCCGAAAGCGCCGCTTTCTGTGTAAACTTCTACTTCTACAGTTGGGTTACCACGAGAGTCAAGGACTTCGCGAGCATAAACATCAATAATTGTTGACATAATAAATTCTCTCCTTTTTATATAAGCAAATTATTTAATAATTGTTTTACCTGTCATTTCTTTCGGTTGCTCAACACCAAGAAGTGTAAGCATTGTTGGAGCGATATCACCTAAGATACCATCTTCACGTAATTCTACGTCGTTCTTAGTAACGATGAAAGGAACCGGGTTAGTTGTATGAGCTGTCATTGGCTCTCCTTCAGAAGTTAATTCTTCATCCGCATTACCATGGTCAGCAGTAATAAGTGCTACACCATCTTTTGCAAGAATCGCTTCTACAACTTTTCCTAAACATTCGTCAGTTGCTTCTACTGCTTTAATTGTTGGTTCCATCATCCCAGAATGGCCAACCATATCACAGTTCGCAAAGTTAAGAATGATAACATCATGTTTATCATTTTCGATTTCATTTACTAAAGCGTCCGTTACTTCGTAAATGCTCATTTCAGGTTTCAAGTCATACGTTGCAACCTTTGGTGAGTTAATTAAGATACGCTCTTCTCCTGGGAATTCAGCCTCACGACCACCGCTAAAGAAGAATGTAACGTGCGGATACTTTTCAGTTTCCGCGATGCGAAGTTGCTTTAATCCCGCTTGCGCAACAACTTCACCTAAAGTGTTATCAAGGTTCATTGGCTTGAATGCCACGTAACCATCTACAGTTTCACTGAAGTGTGTCATACATACGAATTCTGGAATGTGAGGTACTTTTTCACCACGATCGAACTCACGGAAGTCTTCGTTTGTAAATACACGAGCAATTTGAATTGCACGGTCTGGACGGAAGTTATAGAAGATAACTGCATCATCATCATTGATTGTTGCAACTGGCGTGTTATCTTCGTTAACAATTACAGACGGCAATACGAATTCATCATAGATACCGTTCGCATAAGAGTCTTCTACACACTCTTCTGCTGATTTATAAGTAGGGCCTTCACCATTCACCATAGCACGGTAACATTTTTCTACGCGATCCCAACGCTTGTCACGGTCCATGGAGTAATAACGACCAGAGATAGTCGCGAATTGTCCTACTCCTGTTTCTTTAATTACTTCATTTGTTGCATCGATATAGCTTTGTGCTGTTTTTGGTCCAACATCGCGGCCATCTAAGAATGCATGAATGTATACTTTCTCAACGCCTTCTTTAGCTGCTAAGCGAAGAAGAGCAAACATATGGTTCATGTGACTGTGCACACCACCGTCAGAAAGTAAACCGAATAAATGAAGTGCAGTACCTTTTTCTTTTACGCTTTTAATTGCACTTTGGAACGTTTCGTTCTTATCGAACTCACCTTCACGAATTGCAACGTTAACGCGTGTTAAGCTTTGATATACAATGCGGCCAGCACCGATATTTAAGTGACCAACCTCAGAGTTACCCATTTGACCTTCTGGAAGACCTACTGCCTCGCCACAAGCTGTAAGCGTTGTGTGAGGGAATTTGTTCCAGTAACCATCAAAATTAGGTTTCTTAGCTTGTGCTACAGCATTCCCGTAAGTTTCTTCACGAAGTCCGAAACCGTCAAGAATGATTAAAGCTGTTGGCTTTCTCATTTTACCGCCCCCAGAAGACCTAAGAACGAAGCAGGCTCTAAGCTAGCACCGCCAACTAAAGCGCCGTCGATGTCAGATTGTGCCATATACTCTTTAATGTTTTCTGGTTTTACGCTACCGCCGTATTGGATACGAACAGCTTCTGCAGCTTCTGGAGAAACAGCTTCTGCAACAACTTTACGGATGTGCGCACATACTTCGTTTGCATCTGCAGAAGAAGAAGATTTACCTGTACCGATAGCCCAGATTGGCTCATAAGCGATAACAGTTGCTTTAACTTGCTCTTCTGTTAAACCTGCAAGTGCTTTTGTCACTTGACCTGCTACTAGATCAAATGTTTTTCCGCTTTCGCGCTCTTCTAAAGTCTCACCACAACATACGATTGGTGTTAAACCATGTTCAAATGCTGCGATAGTCTTTTTGTTTACTGACTCATCTGTTTCAGCAAACATTTCACGACGCTCAGAGTGGCCAAGTACTACATAGCCAACTTTTAAGTCGCTAAGTGCTACTGGGCTAATTTCGCCAGTGAATGCACCATTTTTTTCGAAGTGCATGTTTTGTGCACCTACTTGTAAGTCAGTTCCTTCAGTTGCTGCTACAAGGCGCTCTAAGAATAGAGCTGGAGAGCAAACTACTGCATCAACAGCTGAAGCTGCTGGGATTTGACCTTTAACTTCCTCTACGAAGCTAACTGCTTCTGATAGAGTTTTATTCATTTTCCAGTTACCTGCGATAATTGGTTTACGCATGCTTTGCACCGTCCTTTTTCTTTGGCTGCTACTTATTTGTCGTTAAGACAAACTACACCTGGAAGCTCTTTACCTTCCATGAATTCTAATGACGCACCGCCGCCAGTAGAAATGTGGCTCATTTTATCAGCCATACCGAATTTTTCAACAGCTGCTGCAGAGTCACCACCGCCGATAACAGAGTATGTATCTTCTGCATCTGCTAATGCTTGTCCTACTGCTTTTGTACCTTCTGCGAATGGAGTCATTTCGAATACACCCATTGGTCCATTCCATACAACAAGCTTAGAATTTTTAATTACATCTGCATAAATTTCACGTGTTTTAGGACCGATGTCCACGCCTTCCCAGTTAGAAGGGATAGAGTCGATACCAACGATTTTAGTTGTTGCAGTTTCAGAGAATTCCTCAGTGATTACAACATCAACTGGCATGTAGAAGTTTACGCCTTTTTCTTTTGCAAGTTGCATAAATTCTTTAGCTAGTTCGATCTTGTCGTCTTCACATAGAGATAGACCAATTTCATGACCTAAAGCTTTAACGAATGTGTAAGCAAGTCCACCACCGATGATTAAGTTATCTACTTTGTCTAATAGATGACGAATTACACCGATTTTATCTTTTACTTTCGCACCACCGATAATAGCTGTAAATGGACGTTCTGGGTTAGAAAGTGCTTTACCAAGTACATCTAACTCTTTTTCCATTAATAGACCAGATACTGCTGGTAGGTAGTCTGCGATACCTGCTGTAGAAGCGTGAGCACGGTGAGCTGCACCGAATGCATCGTTTACGAAGATGTCAGCAAGTGCTGCAAATTCTTTCGCAAGTTCTGCATCGTTCTTTTCTTCGCCCGCATAGAAACGTACGTTTTCAAGAACTAATACGTCGCCTTCGTTCATTGCTGCAACCATTTCTTGTGCAACTGGTCCGAATGCTTCGTCCGCTTTTTTAACGTCTTTACCAAGAAGCTCACCTAAACGTGCTGCTACTGGAGTTAAACGCATTTCTTCTACTACTTGACCTTTTGGACGGCCTAAGTGACTTGCTAAAATAACTTTCGCACCTTGCTCTACTAAATATTGAATTGTAGGAAGAGCTGCACGGATACGAGTTTCATCTGTAATTTTGCCTTCTTTCATAGGTACGTTGAAATCAACGCGGCAAAATACACGCTTACCTTTTAAATCTACGTCACGAATTGATTTTTTGTTCATTGGATTTCCCTCCGACTACTAGTTAGGATTGACAAAACCCACTCAAAAGCTTAACACATTTGCTTTTAAAACGAAAGAAGAGAGAGAGGGAACAAACCCTCTCCCTCGTTTTGTCATTGATAACTTATATAATTAAGAATTAAAGACCTTTTGAAGTCATGTAAGCTGCTAGGTCTACTACGCGGTTAGAGTAACCAGTTTCGTTATCGTACCAAGAAAGTACTTTAACCATGTTACCTTCCATTACCATTGTAGATAATGCATCGATTGTAGAAGAAGCTGTACATCCGTTATAGTCGATAGATACTAATGGCTCTTCGCTGTATCCAAGGATACCTTTTAATTCGCCTTCAGCTGCTGCTTTGAATGCTGCATTTACTTCTTCAACTGTTACTTCTTTGTCAAGTTCAACAACTAGGTCAACTAGAGAAACGTTAGCAGTTGGAACACGTACAGCGCCACCGTTTAATTTGCCTTTAAGTTCTGGTAATACTAATGCTACAGCTTTAGCTGCACCAGTAGATGTTGGGATCATGTTTTCAGCTGCTGCACGAGCACGACGTAAATCTTTGTGTGGTAAGTCTAAGATTTGTTGGTCGTTAGTGTAAGAGTGAATTGTTGTCATCATTCCGCGTTTTACGCCGAATTTTTCGTTTAATACTTTAGCGAATGGAGCTAGACAGTTTGTAGTACAAGAAGCGTTAGATACTACGTTGTGGTTAGCTGCATCGTATTGTTCGTGGTTAACACCCATAACTACAGTGATATCTTCGTCAGAAGCTGGAGCTGAGATGATAACTTTCTTAACTGATCCACCTAAGTGTTTCTCAGCGTCTGATTTTTTAGTGAAACGGCCAGTAGATTCTACTACTACTTCTACTCCGTAGTCGCTCCATGGTAATTGAGCTGGGTCACGCTCAGCGATAACTTTAATTTCTTTACCGTTAACAACGATGCTGTTTTCGTTAGCAGATACTTCTGCATTTAAAGTTCCGTGAACTGTGTCATATTTTAAAAGGTGAGCTAATGTTTTAGCATCTGTTAAGTCGTTGATTGCTACTACTTCTACCTCAGAGTTGTTAAGAGCTGCGCGGAATACGTTACGTCCGATACGTCCAAATCCATTAATACCAATTTTAGTCATTTGAATTTCCTCCTTGGGGGATTATATTAAAGGGTAAAACCCTTTGTTAACTGTTTTGCTGCACCTTCATCTGTAATTAGAATTGAAGTGTGCCCTTGTTTAATTACAGCCTGTATTGCTTTTGCCTTTGAAGAACCTCCAGCGACTGCAACAACGTGAGATACATTTTGTAAATCCTCTAGTTGCATACCAACTGTTCTTACTTTATGAACAACATTTCCTTCTTCATTAAAGTAGTAACCGAAAGCTTCGCCAACTGCTTCGCTTGCCTGAATCTTTAACCAATCTGCTTCTGAAGTACTTCTGCGACGTGCCATTGTTAACGCATCACCTATTCCATGAATGACGATATTGGAAGATCGAATCAACTCAAGAACTTCTTTCACGGAAGGCTCTGTCACAATAGACGCATATGCTTCGCTACTAACATGGTCTGGAACATACAATAAGCGATAATTACTCATCGTATTTTGTGCCATCTTGGCACAAATGGTATTGGCTTCTAATTCGACGCCTTCTCCAATTCCACCACGTGCTGGGACAAATAGCATATGTAAATCTTTGCAATCAAGTTGCATCATGTCCGCAGCAGCAGCTAGCGTAGTTCCTCCAGCCACAGCAACGATATTATTCGCTGTCAGACGGTCTTTTATACAAGTCACACAAGCACGGCCCATCTCCAGTTTGACCCAAGGTGATTCATCACTATCACCAGGGACAACGAAAACTTCATCCAAGTCTAATGTTTCCTTAAGTTGCTTTTCTAAAACCTTTAACCCGGAAATTTCTTTCATAAAGTCTTCCAAAGCAAGAACTAAAGCTGTTCCTTCTTCTGTCAAAGTCATTCCAGAAGAAGCGACGTGAACTAAGTTTTGTTCTTTCAAAACTTGAACTTCACTTCGCAATACTCGTTCTGTCATACCGAGACTTGCTGATAAGTTTCTTCTTCCAATCGGCTGCATGAGCCTAATGTATTGAAGAATTTGCATTCTCGTTTGCATAACAGGTAGCAGATCAGGTAATAATTTTTTTGTGTTCTGAATCCATGAGCGCATATCTTTTCTCCTCACTACATCGGTTCATTTTTCCTTCGTGGTCACTTTACGTCCCGTAGTGACATTTTGTGTCCCACATAGGTTAAAAAAATAATCCCTGCTACGTGTATTATTGTAACAGGAGATAGAAACTTATTCAACTCTTAACTGCATTCTTTATATAGTTTATTATGACACCTTTGTGAATGTTACCATATTCTACTTGTTTTCCGTCCATTTCTACAACCGGAATCATTAAGTGATATTTTTCTAAAAGGTCATTATCTTCATATATATCTATTTCCTCGATTTGAAAAGAATATTCACATTGTACTTCCTTTAAAACTTGTTTCGCCTTCACGCAAAGGCCACAATCTTTTTTAGTATACAGTACAACTTTCATCTTCTTCACCTATCCGATCGTTTTTCGTAATGACGAAGCTGGGATATGCATTTGTTCTCTATACTTCGCCACTGTTCTTCGAGAAATAACAATTTCATGCTCTTCTTCTAATAATTTTGAAATCTTTTGATCTGAAAGTGGCTTTTTCTTATCCTCTGCCCCAATTAGCGTTTGAATAAATTGTTTTACACGTTTTGTAGAAACTGCTTCATCTTCAGTCGTCGAAACGGCATTGCTAAAGAACGATTTCATCTCAAATAAACCGTGTGGTGTTTGAACATATTTATTTCGCGTCGCACGACTAATTGTCGATTCATGCACACTTAACTCTTCCGCTACCTCTTTTAAAGCGAGAGGTCTTAAATACTCTGGACCTTTCCAGAAGAAATCACGTTGTTTTTCCATAATAATAGTCATTACTTGCAGCAATGTCTGTTTTCTCTGCTTCAAACTACGCATAATCCACTGCACATGCTGATACTTTTCTGATACGTAAGATGCTACTTCACTTTCACTATTATTAAGAAGCGCACTATATTCAGAATGAATTTCAATTCTCGGCATATTTCTCTCATTCATTTGTAAAACGAGGCGATCGCCATCTTTTTTCACCGCCATATCAGGCACAATATAAAGTGGTTTATCTGAAGAAAACGCAAGACCTGGTTTTGGTTGTAATGACGTTATACAATTTACCGCACTCTGTAATTCCTCATTACTACATTTCAACACTTGAACGAGCTTTCGCCAATCTTTCTTCACAAAATAAGCGAAATGATCTTCTACAACCTCTTCTGCTAATCCATTCCGTCTTTGTAAGCGCTTCAATTGCAAGGTTAAACATTCCTGAATATTACGCGCCCCTACCCCTGCTGGTTCCAGTGATTGGACAAGCTCTACAGAGCGGTCGACTACATGAATATGCGCAGAAAGGAGCTCTGCTAACTCTTCATTCGTTTCTTGTAAATATCCATTTCCATCCATGTTCATAATAATGAAAGAAGCTACTTTTCGCTCTTCTTCATCTATTTTATAATACTGTATTTGATTTAATAAATGTTGCTGAATCGTTGTAGAATCCACACTGTAGATCTCCATCTGATTCTCGACTTGTTTGCTGGTACTTTTACTGTTGTTAGAGCTCTTTTTCTTCTCCCTCTCAAAACCACCTAACTCAATAAGGGGATTCTCTAACGATTGCTCATACAAAAACTCCGATAATTCTTGTACATTATACTGGAGCATTGTAATCGCTTGCCTTAACTCTTGTGTCATTGCCAAACGTAAGCTTTGTTCTTGTAAAAGACTTGCCTTCAAACTAATCTCCCCCTTGTTTCTATTGTACAATAAGTTTGGTAAAAGGAGAATCCTCACGCAGACACCCATTCCAAAATATTATTAATTTATATGTATTAATGAGATTTACAACTTACAACCGAAATTTGAATAATATTGAAAGAAAATAATAAGGTTAAAAATTATCATCAAGTACTAATAGTAAATCTTATTACCAAATATAACAAGAGGGAAATAAAAAAAGTCCTAACCTACAAAACGTAAGTTAGGACTTTTTGACGCGCCCAGAGGGATTCGAACCCCCGGCAGACGTGGTACCGGAAACCACCGCTCTATCCGACTGAGCTATGGGCGCATGATTATAGAAAACACTTCATTTTCTTCTCATAATAATAGCAATAAAATCCATCTAAATCAATAAAAATATCCCCATAATACCTTATACACCTTAGCTAAAAGCATATAAAATCTATTCCACCCCTAAATTTTCCAATCATAAATTCAGCCCAACTCACAAATTATAATCTTTGAATTGATATTCCAAAGGGGGCTTCATTCAATGACTGTAATTACAAAATTAAAGCAAACTGTCTCTGGATTAAAAAGTGCACAAGCTAGCTTAGAGGGATTCGCTCTTGATACGGATAACCAACAAGCGAAGCAACTTTTCCAAACAGCTGCGCAGCAAACACAAACGATTATCGATTCTTTAAACCCACGCGTTGAAGAAGTCCAACAAGAAGAACCACAATACTCACAGCAATAACAAATCAGTCTTGCTGTGAAATAGAAAAAGGATGATATGCAGTCATCCTTTTTCTATCACATTACATATTGTAATAGAAATGGAATGATAATTATGCGAAAACTCGGCCTCATAACCGCATTATTTGCACTTCTATTTAGCTCTTTTACCGGATGTGATAATAGTCCTTTAGATAAAAAAGTGAAAGAAGAAGCAAAACGAACGGAGAAAGAAAAAGGTCCAAAGTTAACAAAGACGAGTACGGAATCCTTTAATCAATCTATATCACAAGGAGCGAAAAAAAGAGCTCTCGCTATGGATGAAATTATAAAAAGCACAGCAGTGAATTCAAATTTAGATCTCTACATAGCAGTTACACCTGAGCATCACGAAAGGTTTGGATTAAAACCTCTTCGTAAAAAGCTTCAAAAGCAGCTAAGTGATGAGCATCCTACTTTCGATGTTCGTGTCAGTACAGATAAAAAAATCTTTATGTTACTCGAAAAACTCGAAAGAAAAATTAAGGAAAAAGAAGTATCTAAAGATGAAATTAATAAACAATTAAAATTCATTGGTAAAAAAATGGAGTCTAACACTTAACGCTTTTTAAAAGAAAAGGAAGGATTGCAATGGCTAGTAAAGATAAAAACTTAACCCCTGTACAACAGGAGTATAAAAAATTCGAACAAGAACGCGAACCGAAACGACCTGTCTTAAAAAATTGTATAAAAGCCTTTTTCGTCGGTGGTTTTATTTGCTTCATCGGACAACTCATTTCTACTTTTTATATCACATATTTTGATTTCACTGAACGCTCAGCAGGCAATCCAACAGTCGCAACTCTCATTTTCATCTCCATGTTACTAACTGGATTTGGTATATACGATCGTTTTGGACAGTTTGCCGGAGCAGGTACAGCTGTACCTGTTACTGGATTTGGTAACTCTGTTATTGCCGCATGTATTGAGCATCGAACGGAAGGATTTGTCCTTGGCGTTGGCGGCAATATGTTTAAACTAGCTGGTTCTGTTATTTTATTTGGTGTATTTTCCGCTTTCGTCATCGCACTTATTAAAACTATTCTCGTTCAATGGGGAGGGCTATAAATGTTACAAGGACACCGAACGTGGGTATTTGAAAACAAACCAGTCATTATCTCAACAGGGGTTGTCGGTGGACCATTTGAAGCAAAGGGGAACATCCCAGAAGACTTCGATATCCTTCATGAAGATTTATGGCTTGGACAAGATTCCTATGAAAAAGCACATAAAATTTTATTCGAAGAAGCTTGTAGCCGCGCTACTGAAAAAGCAGAACTTCGTAAAGACGA
This sequence comes from Bacillus sp. PK3-067, assembly GCF_056738645.1. Taxonomy (NCBI): domain Bacteria; kingdom Bacillati; phylum Bacillota; class Bacilli; order Caryophanales; family Bacillaceae; genus Bacillus; species Bacillus sp. PK3-067. The sequence goes on from NZ_CP096490.1 coordinate 5,055,254, forward strand.
TATTCAATTCGTACTCGCAGGAGATTTAATTAATCAAATCACTCCAACAAGCTTTGCTTGCCGCACACTTGGCACTCCTTATCTCGGACTATTCGGGGCTTGCTCTACTTCTATGGAAGGTTTAGCACTTGGGGCAAGTATCGTAAATGCAAAAGGTGCAAAATATTTATTAACTGGAGCTTCAAGCCATAATACGGCTGTAGAAAAACAATTCCGCTACCCTACCGAATACGGCGGACAAAAGCCGCCTACTGCACAGTGGACAGTAACCGGAGCAGGAGCCGCTATTTTAAGCGATACTGGACACGGTCCAAGAGTAACCTCTGCAACAATCGGACGAGTGATTGATATGGGATTAACGGATCCGTTTAATATGGGAGGCGCAATGGCTCCAGCTGCAGTTGATACAATTGAAGCCCATTTACGTGAACGCCAAATTGATGCCTCTTACTACGATTTAATCGTAACAGGCGATCTCGGACATGTAGGACGCGAAATTGCTTATGACTTACTACATAAACACGGAACGAAAGTAACGAGCGAACAATTTCAAGATTGCGGAATTATCATTTACAGAGAAGGACAACCTGTCATAGCTGGTGCTAGCGGGCCTGGATGTTCCGCAACAGTCGTGTATGGTCATTTATTAAACCGAATGAAAAGAGGAGAGTTCAAAAAAATACTTGTCGTTGCGACAGGCGCTTTACTATCTCCACTTACATTCCAACAAGAAGAAACAATTCCATGTATCGCTCATGCCGTTTCGATTGAATTTGGAGGTGCAACGCAATGATTTTTTTCTGGGCTTTCGTCATTGGCGGACTCATATGTGTAATCGGCCAACTTATGTTTGATGTCGGCAAACTAACACCCGCTCATACAATGGCAACACTCGTTGTTGCTGGAGCTATATTAGATGGATTTAATTTGTATGAGCCATTAATTGATTTCGCTGGAGCCGGGGCAACTGTACCTATTACAAGCTTTGGTAATGCCCTCGTTCATGGCGCAATGGAAGAAGCTGCAAAACATGGCATCGTTGGCGTTATTACCGGCATGTTTAAAGTAACGAGCGCCGGTGTATCAGCAGCTATTATTTTCGGCTTCATTGGAGCATTATTATTCAAACCGAAAGGATAAGAGGTGTTTATATGACTGTTATCGCTAGCGTAAAAACTTGCCTTGCTAGTGTAAGGGGCGCTCAAGCAAGTTTAAGCTCCCTTTCATTAAATTCACAAGACGAAGAATCAAAACGCGTATTTCATGAATGTATGTTAGAAATGGACAGCGTCATCGCTGATTTAAAGGATAGAATTTCAGTATTAGAACGTGAAGAACCTCAATATAAAGGGTTTTAAGTAGACTGGAGGAAACGACTATGTCTCACCTGCCGGAATGGACACTTGTCATTCTTCGCTCTGTATTCATATTAATTATTTTATTCGCTATTACGAAATGGTTAGGGAAAAGACAAATCTCTCAGCTTTCCTTTTTTGAATACATAGCCGGAATGACGATTGGTGACATCGCTGCCCAAGTATCTACAGGGCTCGATTCAAAATTTTTTCACGGTGTCTTTGCAATACTCATTTTCGCTGTGGTACCTTTTTTAACAGGAATCCTCTCTTTAAAGAACAAAACAGCTCGGGACTTCTTTGAAGGAAAATCTACCGTATTAATAAAAGACGGAAAGATACTCGAAGATAATTTAAAGAAAGAAAAATATACGAGTGACGAATTACTGGAACTTCTCCGTGGAAAAAGTGCGTTCAGCGTAGCTGAAGTCGAATTTGCTGTCTTAGAACCGAGCGGAGAATTAAATGTATTATTAAAGAAAGATTCTCAGCCACTTACAGCAAAAGACATCGGTTTAAAAGTACCAAACGAGAAAGAACCACAAACTGTTATTATGGATGGAAATGTACTAGATGAACCTCTTTCAGCAAGCGGACATAACCGCGCTTGGCTACATTCAGAATTAGAAAAAATCGGTGTTGTTATTGAAAATGTCTTCCTCGGTCAAGTGGATTCATACGGACAACTTACTATCGACATTTACAATGACAAACTCCAAATGCCTTCTCCTCAAAATAAACCTTTATTATTAGCATCTTTAAAAAAATGTCATGCTGATCTTGAACTATTTTCCCTAGAAACAAAGTCGAAGTCAGCAAGCGAAATGTATAGTAAAAACGCGAAACAAATCGAAAAGATTTTAAATAAAGTAACCTATCTTTTAAAAGACTAATTATCGAAAGAACGCTTAAGTTAAAAGGCGTTCTTTTCTTTTTTCTCCAGTTTTCGTAACGTTTAAATTTATGTAATTCGGTTATGATGTTGAAGATACATAAGCAGGGAATTTCGAAAACATAGCGAATATTTCATGGTACAACTACATATTTTTTTGATTTAAAGTGGTTTCGTTTGACCTTTATTGACCATAATTGTATTATAAGACTAAGAAAGCTTTATAAGGAGGAAATAACAGATGAATTTAATTCCTACAGTAATTGAACAAACAAATCGTGGAGAACGCGCTTACGATATTTACTCTCGACTATTAAAAGACCGCATCATTATGCTTGGTAGTGCAATTGATGACAACGTAGCTAACTCAATCGTTTCCCAGCTTTTATTCTTGGAATCTCAAGATCCAGAAAAAGATATTCACATCTACATCAACAGCCCTGGTGGTTCTATCACAGCGGGTATGGCAATCTATGATACAATGCAGTTTATTAAACCACAAGTATCAACAATCTGTATCGGTATGGCTGCATCTATGGGTGCATTCTTACTTGCAGCAGGTGAAAAAGGAAAACGTTATGCACTTCCAAACAGTGAAGTAATGATTCACCAACCACTTGGTGGAGCACAAGGTCAAGCGACTGAAATCGAAATCGCTGCAAAACGTATCCTATTCTTACGTGAAAAACTAAACCAAATTCTTGCTGACCGCACTGGTCAACCACTTGAAGTACTACAACGCGACACAGACCGCGACAACTTCATGACAGCAGAAAAAGCTTTAGAATACGGTTTAATCGATAAGATCTTTACAAATCGTTAATACTTAAAAGCGAAAGCGGCTCGTTCAGAATCGCAGGGCGATGGAGCCCTGATTCCGAGGCGCTTTTTGCCTCGAATGAAGGGGCGAAACAACCGGAGATTCTAGCCGCTGGAGCTGGATATAACTAAAAGCGGAAGCGCCCTATAATTGGGCGCTTCTTTTATATATTGTTCCCCGCTCACATACCCCATCCAGTATCCCTCTAAATATATCAACGATTTTTCAATTATATCGAACAAAACTTAAATTATATCAACGATTTTTTTAATATATCAACGGTTCGACACAACATATCGATTTACCGACAATCTCCGACAAGGACAAACCAGCTAAATACCCCTCCCCGCTAATCCGCACAAACAACAAAACAAAAAGCTATCGCATATACGCGATAGCTTCTTATTGTACATATGCAGCTAATGCTTCTAAAGCCTCTTCTGCATCTGAACCTTCTGTTGTAATTGTTATCATGCTTCCAGTTCCAATTGCTAAGCTCATAATCCCCATTATGCTCTTTGCATTTACTGTCTTTCCATCTTTCTCGATGAAGATATCTGCATGAAAGCGATTTGCCTCTTGTACAAACAACGCAGCCGGACGTGCTTGTAAACCGTTTTTTAATGAAACCTGAACTCGTTTTTGAACCACAGCTCCATTTCCCCTTTAACCTCTTATTTTTTTACTAACGTTTCCCCCGCGCGTAATTTCTCTGCGATTTCATCGATTTTACGCAAACGATGATTAATACCCGACTTACTAATCTTCCCCCCGGATACCATCTCACCTAACTCTTTCAATGTTACATCTTGATAATCTCTTCGTAATTGTGCAATCTCTTGTAATTTATCCGGCAAAATATCAAGACCAACTGTCTCATCAATATAACGAATATTTTCAATCTGTCTTAGTGCTGCACCAATTGTTTTATTTAAATTAGCTGTTTCGCAGTTCACTAAACGATTTACAGAATTACGCATATCACGTACGATTCGAATATCTTCAAATCTTAAAAGTGCATTATGAGCACCTATAATATTTAAAAACTCTGTAATTTTTTCTGCTTCTTTCAAATACGTAATGTACCCTTTTCTTCTTTCCAACGTCTTACTATTTAAATCAAATCCGTTCATCAGTTCACATATAGCATCATTATGTTCCTTATATAACGAAAAGATTTCTAAATGATAAGATGATGTTTCTGGGTTATTTACTGAACCACCTGCTAAAAATGCGCCACGTAAGTACGATCGTTTACAACATTTCTTCTCAATCAATTCTTGTGATATATTTCGAATAAATGAAAAGTCATCTCGAACGATATGAAGATCAGCTAATATTTCGCGAGACTTCTCAACAAGCCGCACAATATATACATTATTTTTCTTCAAGCGCATTTTTTTACGGACAAGCAATTCTACCGTCACGTCATATCCTTTTTTCAAAAGCGTATAAATCCTTCTTGCAATTGCCGCATTTTCCGTTTGAATATCGATAGATAGACGACGGTTTGAAAAAGAAAGCGACCCGTTCATTCGAAGTAACGCTGATAATTCTGCTTTCTCACAGCATTCCTTCATCTCAAGATTCGTCAACTCTTTCTTTGTTTCTGATGCAAATGACACAGTCAACACCTCCTTATACGATTATTATGGAACAAAATTCTTGTCCTATATGAATGAGGAGCGCTACCTCAAACGAGGCAACGCATATTTATAACAATGAATATAAAATGGACGCTAACTTTAACGTATCATGCCTTACAACATGATCATCATACTTCGCTAATCCCTCTTGAATAACATCAATATTATTTTCAACAAAACGTTCTTCATCCACTACAACTGGTGTAGACATTTCTTCCTCATATGACTTGCGTAATTCACAAGGAATCTCACGGTTATTTACAATTGCAGTATTGATAAATGGTTGCCCTAAATGATCGTGTAACGCCTGTACATGATCAAAAGCAGTATATCCCATCGTTTCACCCGCTTGTGTCATAACGTTACATACATATACCTTCTTCGCCTTTGCAGCAAGAACAGCGTCTCCAATTTTGTTAACAACTAAATTGGGCAATATACTCGTATACAAACTTCCAGGACCGAAAACAAGTAAATCAGCTCGTTTAATCTCAGCCAACGTTTCATGCAATGGCTCTACATCTTCTGGAGTTAAAAAGACACGATTAATCTTCTTTCCGTAATAAGGAATCTTTGATTCACCTGTTACAATTTCCCCATCTTCAAGTTCCGCATGAAGTACCGCACTTTGATTCGCTGCTGGTAATACACGTCCTCTGACATTTAATACTTTACTTGTTTCTGTAATTGCATGGAAAAAGTCTCCTGTAATCGAGGTCATACCTGCCAACAATAGATTTCCTAACGCATGACCTTTCAGTCCGTCTCCTGTTGTGAAACGGTGCTGAAATAAAGCTTCCACCAGTGGCTCTACATCCGATAACGCAACAAGTACGTTACGGATGTCACCTGGAGGTGGAATTTCTAGCTCATCACGTAATCTACCCGAACTGCCACCATCATCAGCAATTGTAACAACTGCTGTAATATCAACAGGATATTGCTTTAATCCCCTTAATAAAACAGAGAGTCCAGTTCCGCCTCCCATGATGACAATTTTAGGCTTTCTCTCTTTTTTCATCCCTTAATGGCCCTTTCTCTTCTCCACATCACGATGAGATACATGAACACTATACTCTGGTTTCAAATGTTTCCCAAGGTATTCTGTAAGCGTAACAGAACGATGCTGTCCACCTGTACATCCAATTGCAATTACAAGTTGACTTTTGCCTTCTCTTTTATAATGAGGCAGCATGAAAGTAATCAGATCCGTCAACTTCTCTAAAAACTTATGTGTCTCATTAAATTTCAGTACATACGAAGAAACTTCTTCATCTAGTCCTGTTAATGGCTTCATATGTGGAATGTAATATGGATTTGGTAAAAAACGAACATCAAATACTAAATCTGCATCAATTGGAATACCGTACTTAAATCCAAATGACATAACATTTACACGAAATGCTTGCTCAGTTTCTGTTGAGAACAAGTGAACAATTTTTTCACGTAATTCTTTCGGTTTTAAATCCGATGTATCAAGCACAATATTCGCTCGTGCCTTCATATCTGTTAATAAATTACGCTCTGCTTCGATTCCCTTTAACGGCAAACCAGTTGGTGCAAGTGGATGCGAACGTCTCGTTTCTTTATAACGAGTTACAAGCGTACTATCTTTCGCATCTAAAAATAAAATATGAGGAATAATCCATGTACGTTCTGATAAATCATCAAGTGCTCCCCATAAATGTTCGAAAAACTCGCGGCCACGTAAATCAATACCAAGTGCCACTTTATTCATTTTCCCTTTTGAATCCGCCATAAGCTCAATAAACTTTGGCAATAACATCGGTGGTAAATTATCTACACAAAAATATCCTAAATCTTCAAAACTTTGTAAAGCTACTGTTTTTCCGGCTCCAGACATCCCTGTAATAATTACCATTTTTATATCATTATTCTCTGTCATTGTATCCTCTCCTTGACGGTTTAACTCGGATCTAATCGATATGAAAGCAACTCAAAATCTGGGGTATATACAAATGTACCGTAGATTATGCCATTTCCTTTAATTAAATAATCAATAATGTGATAATCTCCTGGCGCCATTGCTAAATCATCAATTTTATCAAATGTATGCCAACCAATGATGCCTTCTTCGCTCTCTAGTTTGTTTTCTCCTGCAAAATCTGTCGCTAAAAAGGAGAACATCATCCATTCAGAAACAACTTTATCACCTTCTTGGATGACAAAGGTGAAGACCCCCTTTAACGCTGGGTTTTTCAAATAAATACCTGTTTCTTCACGATACTCGCGAACAACGGAATCTCTTACAGTCTCACCACGCTCCATTTTCCCGCCTGGTGCAACCCACCAATTTCGGCGAGGTTTTTGGAGTAAGAGTACTTCATTATCTCTAATTAACACACAGTTTGTCACTCTTTGCATGTTTCTTCACCTCAGCTACTTGCAGTAAAATTTCTCACTGCATACTTCTTTCATTATACTATCAAAAACAGTTTGCTACAACGAAGGAGCCAGTCCTCTTTCGCTAAGCATATGCTACTCAGCAATTTTAAAAAAGCTTTCTATAACAAGCAATGTAAATGCTTATACTTTGAATGAATAGCATGAAAAATCCCCTTAACGATTTTTATCGCCAAGGGGATTAAAGCCCTTATTTCTTACCGAAATAAGTAACAATCGCAAATCCTAAAATAAAGGTAATGATTGAACTTATAATTGAAAATCCACCAGTCGGAATCCCAGGGAATACAATTACAATCGAACCGATTACAAGTCCAATAATTGCCGCAAATGTCATACTTTTATAACGATCTAATAAAAAACTAATGCCTTTACTACTTACAACAAATCCAACCATAACACCAGCACCGATAACCACGATTAAAGGTAAGTTAAGTGTAGTTAAAGCGTTAATTGCTGTTGGATACACACCAATAATTAATAAAATAAACGATCCACTAATTCCAGGAAGCAGCATGGCCATGCTAGCCATCCATCCTGCGAAAAATAAACCAATTGCATTTAAAATTGTTAACGTCGTAATTGGATCTGCTGCCTTATCTGGTTTAAAGAAAGCTGTAATCGCAACAAGAATTGCTGCAACTATTAATAAAACGATGTGCTTACCTTTAAACGACGACTTTGCATCAGCTTCCCTCATTAACATCGGTAATATACTAATAATTAAACCGAGGAAGAAAAATTGAGTCGGTTCATAATGATTTGCAAGTAAATATTTAATAACGTGACTTAACGTTAAAAATGCCGCTGCCACACCAGCTGCAAGTGGAATTAAAAATCCTAAATGTTTTTTCCATTCACGACTAAAGAATCCACTAATTGCCGCAAGCAATTGTTCATAAATCCCTAACACAACAGCGATTGTACCGCCGCTCACACCAGGAATTAAATCACTAACGCCCATACAAAATCCACGATATATATTACGCCATTCCATACTGAATAAATTCCTCATTTCTTATAGTGATTTTTTCCGTAAAGTCCAGTATATCAATAAGAAAGCTTATAATCCTTATATTTTTTGACAAAACTTTTACATTTTCACACAAAAAAAGAAGAAAGCTCCTGTCGGTAGCTTTCTTCTCACAAGGTATATTATCCCTTATTTTTCTGATACAGTTTTTAATTCCTCTAATAATTCTTCTACGTAATGTTGTGCACTTTGCGCTGCAATACTACCGTCACCTGTTGCAGTTACAATTTGACGAAGCATTTTTTCACGAACATCACCAGCTGCGAAAATACCAGGAATTTTCGTTTCCATACGCTCGTTCGTTTCAAGGTAACCATTTTCATTTGTAATACCTAGTTCAACAAATGGTTTTGATAAAGGTAACATACCGATGTATACGAATACGCCGTCAGTTTTGACTTCTTTCTCTTCTCCACTATTTACGTCCACAAGTGTTACACTTCCTACTTTACCACTTGCTTCGTTGATTTCTTTTATCGTGTGGTTCCAAATGAAATCTACTTTTTCGTTTTGGAAAGCACGGTCTTGTAAAATTTTCTGTGCACGAAGCGTGTCACGACGGTGAACGATCGTTACTTTTGATGCGAAGCGCGTTAAGAACACACCCTCTTCAACAGCAGAATCTCCGCCGCCAATTACGATAAGTTCTTTTCCTTTAAAGAATGCTCCGTCACATACTGCACAATATGATACACCGCGGCCGCCAAGTTCTGTTTCACCCGGTACACCAATTTTTTTATACTCTGCACCGCTTGCAACGATAATTGCACGTGCTTTATATTCTTTTTTACCAGCAATAATTGTTTTGTATTCCTTACCATCGATGACTTCTTTCACATCACCGTATGCATATTCAGCACCAAATTTCTTCGCATGCTCGAACATTTTATTTGATAAATCTGGTCCTAAAATAGACTCATAACCTGGGTAGTTTTCTACATCTTCCGTGTTTGCCATTTGGCCACCTGGAATACCACGCTCAAGCATTAATGTGCTTAAATTTGCACGAGATGTATATACTGCAGCTGTCATACCAGCTGGTCCTGCACCAATAATAACGACATCATAAATTTTTTCTTCTGACACACTATTCACTCCTATCCATTCCTACACAATTAAGTTACCCTCATTATACTGTTAGCATCATTTTTTTCCCAATGATTTGCTTATCTTATGTGTGCGTACGCTTAACAACTTGCACATACTTTCGGACAGTCGCTACAGATACATTATATACATCTCCAAGCTCCGACTGTGTCATTTTATTTCCTTGTTCGCCGCGTACAATGTATTCAATCGCAGCTGACCAGCCGTACACATTTGTAAATATGTCTCCAGATGTATATAAACGTATGAACGTACAAAACCAAAAGTGTAAACACTCTTCAATTAATTCATCATCTTTTTTCGTATAATTGTATAATGCATCCGCGATTCTCGCGCACTGCTCAAATTGCTGTAAATCAGCTGGAATACTCTTATGACTATTAAGTAAAAAGAAGTACTTTGCAAGTTGTGATACGATGGGAACACCGTTCTTCGCTTGCGTTATATCAAAGAAGAATCCCACCTTCTCCGGCGTTGACAATTCATTCATTAAATATAAAGCTAGCATTTGTTCTTCTAGCGTCGCACTTTGCTGAAATGATTTTCGTAATTCTTCAAATAACACGTTTTGTCCTTCATCTGCTAAATTCAGCGCATTCCACGGTTCTTTTCCCTTTTTATCAGGATGCAATTCCACGACATATTGCCACATTTTTTCAGCTAGTTGCTGATCTTTCACCATATAAGCAGAATATGCAAACCAATAATAAAAACTAACGTCTCCCTCATATCCTTGACGCTTTAATAGTTTGAACCATTTATATGCATGCTCGAAATAACCAATTGTTGCAAGTGTAGTTCCCAGTTTCAAACGATGTTCAAATGAAATTGGATATACTGAAACTAGCTGTCCCGCTAATGCTTCTACTTGTTTATGCTCTCCAATTGAATATAGAAAAATAAGTGTATTACAAAGCGCATGTATATTACCAGGATTTTTCTCTAAAATCATTTCTGTTAACTTCAGCGCTTTGTCTACATTACCCGATTGAAAATGTGCAATGGCTAAATTATTATGACCTGACCAAAATTCCGGATAATCTTTCGTAACAATTTCTAATGTAGCAATTGCTTCTTCTAATTGTCCATTACGAATATAACGATTCGCTTCTTCCTGCATAACAATTAAATCATCTTCATCTTCAATCTCTTCCGCACCCATTGCTTCTTCTTCCATAATCTCTAGAAGTTCTAATGTATCTTCTACGAATTCCTTCTCTTTTGCAACTTCTAAATAGCGATCCGCATATTTCTTCGCCTGTTGAAATAACCCCATATATGCATAATTATTTGCAATAAAATAATAGCACTGTTCAAGTTCAGGATTAGATCTAACTAACTTTAAGAAGGTTTGATTCGACTCTTGATATTCACCAGCCTCAGATAATACTGTTGCTAATTGACATAAAATAAACGGCTCCTTCTCACTTTGTGCCGCTCTTCGAAAATATTTAATTGCATCTTGCAATTTTTGTCCTTTGTAAGCTCTCATCCCTTTTTTATAAAAGAAGTCCGCTAATTGATTAAAAGAGATAACTTGTCCGTTCTCCTTATATATCCTTTGATTTTTCCCCATATATCCTCCAGTTTTTTGTTTTCTTCGTTCACACATTCTTCTATCTATAAGTATAAACGATTCCGTAAAAAACAAAACAGTATATTATACTCAATTATTTCCTTTTTATTCATAAAAAAAGAGGAGAAATGTTACATTTTCACCATGAACCTTCTCTGGCGGTCATTTGCTCTTTCGTATAAATAATACGCATTGGATTTCCACCTACGAAAGCACCGCTCGGTACATCTCTATGAACAAGTGTGCCAGCTGAAACAGTCGCACCGTCTCCAATTTTCACACCTGGTAATATTGTTACATTCGCTCCAATCATCACTTCATTTCCAATGACGATTTCTCCAAGTCGATATTCACGAATTAAATATTCATGTGCTAAAAGCGTTGTGTTATAGCCAATAATCGAATTCTCTCCCACAGTTATCTTTTCTGGGAACATAATATCCGGCATTACCATAAGCGCAAATGATGTTTTCTTTCCTACTTTCATCCGTAAAAAAGTGCGGTACAACCAATTCTTCACAGATAAACATGGCGTGTAACGTGCAATTTGGATAATAATAAAGTTTTTCATTACCTTCCAAAAAGACACTGTTTTATACACATTCCATAATGAATTTTCTCCTGAAACAGGATAGCGCGTTGTCCGTCGCACTTAGCTCGCTCCTCTACTAACTTACTTGGACCTTTATGAACGGTTCATATTAGACAAAATCGGTAGCAAATCACTCATTTTATCTAGCATAAAGTCCGGCTTGTAAGCCTCTAAATACGCTCTACCTTTCAACGTCCATGAAACCGCAGCTGTTTTCGTCCCCGCATTTTGACCACCGACAATATCATGATGATTATCCCCAACCATCAATGCTTCTTCTGGTTTTGCATCTAATAATTCAAGCGCTTTTTGAAGTGGCTCTGGATGTGGTTTCACATGCTCTACATCATCAATTGTCACGACAACATCAAAAAATTCATCAAGCTTTGACAACTGTAATCCCATCTCAACGGTTTGTCTCGCTTTCGTTGTAACAATACCAACTTTATAACCTTGCTTCTTCAACTCTCGAACTGTTTCATATACAGTTTCATATTCTTCTACTAATTCATCATGATGATCATGGTTAAATTCGCGATAACTTGTAATCATCTCTTCAACCTTACTTTCATCAATCTTACTGAAAGTATCATGCAAAGATGGACCGATAAATGGCAATACATCTTCACGCTTATATTGATTTGGATAATATGTATTTAAAGTATGTAAAAAAGAAGAAATAATAAGTTCGTTTGTATTAATTAAAGTTCCATCTAAATCAAATAAAACTGTATTTATTCTCATCGCCTTAGTCCTTTCGCCTTCCTGAATATGAAAGAAGCAGCATCTTATAATAAGATGCTACTTGTCTCTAATTTTCTAAATATCTTTTATCAGCTTGCCCCATTTTTCGTCTCACAATAATGAAAATAATAGAAATAACAACAAGTCCAATTGACATTACTTGTGCAATACGAAGTGGTCCTAGCATTAAACTATCTGTACGTAAGCCTTCTACGAAGAAGCGTCCTACTGAATACCAAATTAAATATGTGAAGAATAACTCCCCGCGACGTAAATTCACTTTTCTTAATGCAAGTAGTAAAATTACGCCTGCAAAATTCCATAATGATTCATATAAAAACGTCGGATGATAGTACACACCCTCAATATACATTTGATTAATAATAAAATCCGGTAAATGAAGACCTTCTAAAAACTGTCTCGTTACTTCATCACCATGCGCCTCTTGGTTCATAAAGTTTCCCCATCGGCCAATTGCTTGTCCTAGTAAAATACTTGGTGCAGCAATATCAGCCAACTTCCAGAAAGAAAGTCCGCGTCGTTTCGCAAAAAGAACACCTGTAATAACAGCCCCGATTAAACCACCATGAATCGCCAAACCACCTTGACGAATATTAATAATTTGACTCGGGTTTTGTGCGTAATATTCCCATTCAAAAATAACATAGTACATTCTCGCAAAAAGAATAGCGATCGGTACTGCAATTAATACAAGGTCAACAAATGTATCTTTTGGAATACCTAGCCTTTCTCCCTCGCGAGTTGCCAGCCAAAGACCTAATAGCACACCTGTACCGATAATAATCCCGTACCAATACACAGGAAACGGCCCAAGTTGGATAGCTACACGGTCAAGCTGTGGTACAGAAGCTAACAGCATATGTATATGACCTCCCTCTCCAAAGTTTACTCCTGATTTCCTAACTCAATTGCACTCATTAATCGTTCAGAGAACTGCTGTGCTGCATTGACTCCCATACGTTTTAAACGGAAGTTCATCGCTGCTACTTCAATAATAACAGCCAAGTTTCGACCAGGACGAACTGGAAGTGTAATCTTCGTAAGCTCTGTATCAATAATTTTCATCTTCTCTTCATCAAGACCTAAGCGATCGTAATTTTTCTTTTGATCCCAAATTTCAAGATTAATAACAAGTGTAATACGCTTATAATTTCGTACTGCCCCTGCACCGAATAACGTCATAACGTTAATAATACCTAGACCACGAATTTCTAATAAATGCTCGATTAAATCTGGTGAGCTTCCGACTAACATGTCTTCATCTTCTTGACGAATTTCTACACTATCATCCGCAACAAGACGGTGACCACGCTTTACAAGCTCAAGAGCTGTCTCACTTTTACCAACACCACTTTGACCTGTAATTAAAACACCAACACCGTAAATATCTACTAACACACCATGAACAGCAGTTGTTGGTGCTAACTTACCTTCTAAATAGTTGGTTAAACGACTTGATAATCTAGTTGTCGTTTGAGAAGAACGTAATAAAGGCATACCTGATTCACGTGATGCTTGTAATAACTCATCTGGTACATCTTGATTACGAGTTACAATAATACATGGCGTCTCCTCAGTACAAAGCGCTTTCATTCTCTCTTGTTTTTGCTCTGACGTTAACGTGTCAAAGAACGTAAGCTCCGTCTTTCCAAGAAGCTGCACACGATCTGCTGGATAATATGTAAAAAATCCTGCCATTTCAATTCCAGGTCGTGATAAATCACTTGTATCAATCGGACGATGAATGCCTTCTTCACCACTGATTAACTCCAATTGAAATTGTTCAATTAAATCTTTTGTCCTTACTTTCGGCATATGTATAAACCTCCACTCCGCTGCGGGTTCAGTCTCGTTTGATGTAAAATTCCATTCTATCGGATATTGTACCATTTTTTTCTGGAAACAAGAAATACGGTTTCTAATAAATAGAAAAAAACATTTCATACGAATAATGAAATGTTTTTCTTTTTGTCACTTTCTCTTTTTTCCATATAGAGGTTCAACAATTGCCTTTTCAATTATCATATTAAAAATTGAAATACAAATTGCCGCAACAATCGCTACACCAAATCCTGATATATTAAAAGCATCTCCTAATAATGAATCTGCTATTTTTAACGTAATCGCATTAATAACAATTAAGAAGAAGCCGAAAGTTACAACAGTAATTGGTAGCGTAATTAAAATTAAAAATGGCTTTACGAACACATTTAAAACCGCCAATATAATACTCGCAATAATTGCAGTTTGTATATTTGCTACGTAAAATGCATCTGGTGCAATCCCTTTTAAAAGTCCCGATACAGCGATTAACACAACGCTATTTACAAGAAGTGATACAATCCATCTCATTTCGTCACACATCCTTTTAAACATATATATTTCATCATACGCTAATAGATAATAAACGCAAGTATGATACAAACACTTATATCAACTTATTCTATCTTTCATGCTTGTATACCTACTAACACTTCCTCACAAAATAAGGACCACACCACCTATGTTCATGAGTTTTTACAAAGGTCCAAGTGAAATCTTTATCTACGATATAGATATCACCTTTATACGCATCGTCTGTCTCACACAATATATCATCCATATGTAATAAACTCGCATCCTTTATTAACAGTACCTCATCACAGTGTTGATAGAAAATGTAGCAATCCTTTTTCACTTCATTATGAAACGCGTTTTCTCCTTCTTTACCCTCTAAACACTTCTTTTTCTCATAACTAAATATGTGCCATAGATAACCACATGCATACTTATCTCCATAAAGAAAAATATCTTCTTTTTCTTTATCACTTAAATGATTTGCAAAGTGATCCTCCCAGCACTTTCGAAAATATACACCCCAACTTTGAAACTCTCTTACCTTCATATGTTTCTTCCTTAACACCTCTAAAAACTCCATCTTCTCCCCCTATACAATAAAAACCGAGCGTCATTTCCACTCGGTTTTCATCAATAAACTTATTGCGATAACTCTACTTCTTTTATTTTCTCTTTCATTCTTGCTTTATCACGATTTAAAATCTCTTTTAAATACTTACCTGTGTATGAGCGTTCTTCTTTCACTACTTGCTCTGGCGTTCCGGAAGCAACGATTTGTCCACCTTTATCTCCGCCCTCTGGTCCAAGGTCAACGATATAATCAGCTGTTTTAATTACATCTAAATTATGTTCAATTACAAGTACCGTCTCACCGCTCTCAACCAGACGTTGCAGCACTTCTAGAAGACGTGCAATATCATGCGCATGCAAACCAGTCGTTGGCTCATCTAAAATGTATAACGTACGACCTGTAGAACGACGGTGTAATTCAGAAGCTAATTTCACACGCTGTGCTTCCCCACCAGATAATGTTGTTGCTGGTTGACCTAATTTCATATAACCAAGCCCAACATCTACAAGCGTTTGAAGTTTACGCTTAATTTTAGGAATATTGGCGAAGAATTCTACTCCATCTTCAATTGTCATCCCTAACACTTCAGAAATATTCTTATCTTTATATTTCACTTCTAACGTTTCACGATTATATCGTTTACCATGACAAACTTCACACGGAACATACACATCTGGTAGGAAATGCATTTCGATTTTAATAATTCCATCACCACGGCACGCTTCACAACGGCCACCTTTTACATTAAAGCTGAAACGTCCTTTTTGATATCCGCGCACTTTCGCTTCATTCGTTTGTGCAAACACATCACGAATATCATCGAATACACCTGTGTACGTCGCTGGATTAGAACGTGGTGTACGACCAATTGGTGATTGATCAATATCAATTACCTTATCTAAATGTTCAAGACCTTTAATCTCTTTATGAGTACCTGGCTTCGCTTTCGCTTTATATAACTTTTGAGCTAGCGATTTATATAGTACTTCATTAATCATCGTACTTTTACCAGAACCAGATACCCCTGTTACCGCTACAAACGTACCGAGTGGGAATGACATTTTCGCATTCTTTAAGTTATTCTCTTTTGCGCCGACAATCTCTACTTTACGTCCATCACCTTTACGTCTTTCAAGTGGAACTGGAATAAACTCTTTACCACTTAAATACTTCCCTGTTAATGAATTCTCATCTTGCATAACTTCAGCCGGCGTCCCCGCTGAAACGACCTGTCCACCGTGAATACCTGCACCAGGCCCTATATCAAGTAAATAGTCAGCAGCCATCATCGTATCTTCATCATGTTCAACAACGATTAACGTATTACCTAAATCGCGCATTTCTTGCAATGTACGAATAAGACGATCGTTATCACGCTGGTGTAAACCAATTGAAGGCTCATCAAGAATATAAAGTACGCCAGTTAGACGAGAACCAATTTGCGTCGCTAAACGAATACGCTGCGCCTCACCACCTGATAAAGTTCCTGCGGCACGACTTAACGTTAAATAATCTAAACCAACGTTCACTAAGAACCCAACGCGCTCCTGAATTTCTCTTAAAATTAAATGAGCTATTTTTTGTTGCTTCTCCGTTAGCTCTACATTCGAGAAGAATTCTTGTACTTCTTGAACTGAATACTTCGTTACGTCAGCAATCGTTTTATTGCCAACAAATACAGCTAAACTCTCAGGCTTTAAGCGTCCACCTTTACACTTTGGACAAGCTTGTTCTGCCATATACTTTTCCATTTGCTCACGAATGTAATCGGAACTCGTTTCACGATAACGACGTTCAATGTTTGGAATAACACCTTCAAATAAAATCTCATTTTCCTTTACTTGACCAAATTCATTTACATAGCGGAAATAAACTTTCTCTTCCCCGCTTCCGTACAACACTTTATCAAATAAATCTTTCGGTATATTTTTTACAGGCACATCCATATCAACGCCGTAATGATTACATACAGATTGTAAAAGTTGTGGGTAATATTGTGAACTTGTTGGTTCCCAAGGCGCAATCGCATGTTCATTTAATGATAAATCCCAGTTAGGAATAACAAGCTCTAAATCTACCTCTAGCTTTGAACCAAGTCCATCACAAGAAGGACATGCTCCGAACGGACTATTGAATGAGAACATACGCGGCTCTAATTCTCCAATTGAAAAACCACAATGCGGACAAGCGTGATGTTCGCTAAACAGAAGTTCCTCTTCTCCCATAACATCGATTAACACTCGTCCCCCGCCAAGCTTTAATGCACTTTCAAGTGAATCAGCAAGACGGCTTGCGATTCCTTCTTTTACAACAATACGGTCAATTACAACTTCAATGGAATGCTTCTTGTTTTTATCTAACGCAATATCTTCAGATACATCAAGCATTTCACCGTCAACGCGAACACGAACATATCCTTGCTTCTTAATATCTTCAAGTACTTTTACATGCGCACCTTTACGCCCAGAAACGATAGGCGCTAACACTTGTAATTTCGTACGTTCAGGATATTCAAGAACGCGGTCTACCATCTGCTCTACTGTTTGTGACGTAATTTCAATGCCATGATTCGGACAAATTGGCGTACCAATTCGTGCAAATAATAAACGTAAGTAATCATAAATCTCCGTTACCGTTCCGACAGTTGAACGTGGGTTACGACTCGTCGTTTTTTGATCGATTGAAATTGCTGGTGACAATCCTTCAATCGTGTCCACATCCGGCTTATCCATTTGTCCTAAAAACTGGCGCGCATACGCAGATAACGATTCTACGTATCTGCGCTGCCCTTCTGCATAAATCGTATCAAATGCTAATGATGATTTCCCCGAACCAGACAATCCCGTTACAACGACAAGCTGATTTCTCGGAATGGTTACATCAATATTTTTTAAGTTATGTGCTCTAGCACCTTTTACAACGATAAAATCCTTGCTCTTACTCACTTTTTTCACCCTTCCGCTTTTAATTCTAATAGTAAATCTCTTAGTTCAGCTGCACGCTCGAAGTCTAACGCTTTTGCTGCTTCTTTCATCTCTGCTTCCATCTTCGCAATTGTCTTTTCGCGCTCTTTTTTCGTCATTTTCTTAGCAGGAGTTGCTTCGTATGTTTCTGTCTCTTCAGCAGCTGTCGTTGCACGGATAACATCACGAACGCCTTTTTGAATCGTTTTCGGCGTAATACCATGCTCTTCATTGTAAGCTTCTTGTATACTACGACGACGCTTCGTTTCTTCAATCGCAATTCCCATAGATTTCGTTATACGATCTGCATACATAATAACGCGGCCGTTTTCATTACGCGCGGCACGACCGATTGTTTGAATTAATGAACGTTCTGAACGCAAGAACCCTTCCTTATCAGCATCTAAAATAGCTACAAGTGATACTTCCGGAATATCTAATCCTTCTCGCAATAAGTTAATGCCGACAAGTACATCAAATTTACCGAGGCGAAGATCGCGGATAATTTCAATACGTTCTAACGTTTTAATTTCAGAGTGAAGATAGTTAACTTTAATTCCTACATCTTTTAAGTAATCCGTTAAATCCTCTGACATTTTCTTCGTTAAAGTCGTAATTAATACACGTTCATTTTTTGCAATACGATCTTGAATCTCTCCTAATAAATCGTCAATTTGCCCTTCAATTGGTCGTATATCAATTGGTGGATCTAAAAGCCCTGTTGGACGAATAATTTGTTCTATTACTTCTGGCGACTGTTCTAACTCATACGGTCCTGGCGTTGCTGAAACATAAATAACTTGATTCGTTTTCTCTTCAAACTCATCGAATGTGAGCGGTCTATTATCTAAAGCTGACGGCAGACGGAATCCATGATCCACAAGCACTTGCTTACGCGCTTGGTCCCCGTTATACATCGCTCTTACTTGCGGTACTGATACGTGCGATTCATCCATAACGATTAAGAAATCTTTCGGGAAATAGTCTAATAGCGTATACGGCGTTGCCCCCGCTGGACGAAGTGTTAAATGACGGGAGTAGTTTTCAATACCTGAACAAAATCCCATCTCGCGCATCATTTCTAAATCATAACGTGTACGCTGTTCTATACGCTGCGCTTCTAACAACTTGCCGTTTTCATTTAATTCCTTTAAACGCTCTTCTAATTCTTTTTCGATATTTTCAATAGCGACCTTCATCTTTTCTTCACGTGTAACGAAGTGAGATGCTGGGAAGATTGCTACATGCTCACGTTCTGCTAATACTTCACCTGTTAACGCATTTACTTCACGAATACGATCTATTTCATCACCGAAAAATTCGATTCGAATACAATGCTCATCAAGTGATGCCGGGAAGATTTCAACTACATCTCCTCGCACACGGAATGTACCACGCTTGAAATCAATATCATTACGTCCATACTGTACATCAACAAGTTCACGAAGCAATTGATTACGGTCTTTTTCCATACCAACTCGAAGCGAAACAACTAGCTCGCGGTATTCTTCTGGAGAACCTAAGCCATATATACAAGAAACACTCGCAACAATAATTACATCGTCCCGTTCAAATAATGCAGACGTTGCCGAGTGACGCAATTTATCAATTTCATCATTAATCTGCGCATCTTTTTCAATAAACGTATCTGTTTGTGGTACATACGCTTCTGGCTGATAATAATCGTAGTAACTAACAAAATATTCAACTGCATTATTCGGGAAAAAGTCTTTCAACTCACTATATAACTGCCCTGCTAACGTTTTATTATGAGCCATAACAAGTGTTGGCTTTTGCACTTCTTTAATGACATTTGAAATCGTAAATGTCTTACCCGTTCCTGTTGCTCCAAGCAACACTTGCTTTTTCTTTCCACTATTAATTCCCTCTACAAGCTTCTCTATAGCTACCGGCTGATCACCTTGCGGGGAATACGCTGAGACAATTTCAAATTGACGTTCCAAGAAAATCCGACCTCCTCATAAAAATCTGTATTATTATTTTACCACGAATACCTATAAAAAACCTAAAAAAACGAACAGATATTCGGTAAAGTTTTCGACAATATACACATAGAAAAAGGAAGGAGTAAATACTTCCTTCCTCTACTAACTCTATTTTTTTGATACATATAATAAGTCATATCCATTGCGTCCATCTTCATTCGTACAATCTGTTAACCGATAAGTACTTTCTGATTCGCGCTGCTCTTTAACAATACTTTTATAACTATCTTTATGTAATCCTTTATGGTCACCAGCAAACTTGTCTTGTCTACTATCTAACACATAAAGGATATCTTTCCCACTATGCTCTAACGTTTGAAAAACCGGGTCACCTTCATCGGTATACTGTACAATTCTTATTTTATCAACTTCCCCTTGATCAACGTTCATAACGAACTGTTCGAATTTATCTAGATTGGAAGTTCCTACTCCCTTTACAATGACATCATTCTTCTTATCAATTGTAGTGCTAGATGGTGAACATGCTACTAAACTAAAGAGAAATAGACATATACAGCTGATTCTTTTTTCTATTGTCATCCTCTCCTATAAAAATTATTTGTATACCAGAAAAGCTACTTTCAACTATGAAAGTAGCTTTTCTTTTCCTTTCTCCTTCTTCGGAAAAATCACATATGAAAATGAAATTGCTGTATCAACTAAAAATACAATCGCCCACACTTGGCTCACGCGACTTGCAGCTTTATTTAAAACGATTCCCGATTCTAACCAATTACCCCATTGTTCAAATGGAATAAATCCATACGCGAAGAAAAAGAATATGTGCACACCAACGAATAAAACAAGATGTAATACCCAATTTTTTATTTCCTGCTTTGCATAGGCCATGCCTATTAATTCTACCTGTTCTTCAATAATAGGCGCCGGTTCATTACGCCATTTCGCAACTGATTTTTGTGCAAATATATCAAGCTTCTTCAAATCCTTTTTCCCGTAGAAAACTGCATACAATAAAATAATTACAGTAATAATTTGAAAGTTAGAGAACTTTCCTGTTTGATAATAGTCCACTACTCCTAAAGTTAAAATAAACACTTCATTTACGAGGAGTACAATTCCCATAATAAAACTCGCCTTTTTCAAACGGAATCCGTAGCGAAGTAAAAAGAAACCGATAGCTGATAACCAAAATACAATTTCTGCCCCAATTAAAAAATACCAACGATATTCTGCGAGTATGCTCATTTATCCTTCTCCCTTTCATCATAAATACGAAAAGCCTCATCCATATACACTAAAAGTTCTTCTTCAATTGGATACATGCTCATTTTCTGTGAATCTTCCTTCGATTTTCTAACTTCCCATAACTTATCTAAAAACGCTTCATCACCATTGGCCATTTCTAAACACTTCTGCATTAATCTCTTCATTGCCCCTTGTACCTCATCACTAGCAGCTTCTTTACCGTCTTTCATAAAAGTGCGTAATTGCTTTAATAAATCTACCCATTCTAAAACATTCGGATCTTCCTTACTCATGTTTGGTAAATTATGAAGCAATTTTTGTTCTTCCTTTGAAAATACTTCATTTTGAAATATTTCACGTATACGAGGAGACTGCTTCGAAAGCTGAATCAGTTCAAACATAACTTTCCAATCGAGTTCTCCCTCCACATCTACCGAATAAACAACTGCTTGTAAAACACTCTCCATTCGATTAAATTTCTTTTGTTCTTCCTGTACAAACCGAAGTTGTTTTTCAAGCGAATTTTTTAAATCCAGCTCACCTTTTACTAACATATTCGCAGTTTCTTTTAATGAAAATCCCATTTCTTTTAAAAATAAAATTTGTTGCAAACGAATAACGTCATTTTCACTATATAACCGATGTCCACCCTCTGTTTTTCCGCTCGGCTTTAATAAATCTATTTGATCATAATAACGTAGTGTACGTACTGTAACCCCTGTTTCTCTCGTCAATTCTTGTATTGAAATCACTACCATCACCTCTTCCCTTTCATTATAAAAGATGACGTTACGTAACTTTCAAGCTTTTTGTAAAAAAAATACAAAAAGCTGTTTATACAAAATGTATAAACAGCTTTTATGGAAATAACCCCTTTTGTATGGCGCGCCCACAAAATAAAATAAGTGCTCCAACAACAACACTCGTTGCCGTTTTATGATAATGGGCTAATAATAATAAATAATACGATAAACCTACAGTACCAATCATAATACAAATACTCGGCACTGGATTACGAGAAAAGTTTTGCATTCCCCAAAGAAGCGAAAATATAGCTGTAGCGACACATAACACCGGTAATCCCATCCCAGTTCCCCTTTTTCTATCTATTATTCCTTGTTGCTAACACGCTCGTTGATGCGATACTAATTAATAAATCAAAACCAATCCTTATATATTTAAACGTTTACTCTAATTGAAATCTCTCAAGCTTATCATTTATTTTCTTTCTCCTTACTCCAGCGTAAATATTTCCTCCACCTTCACTCCAAAATATTTGGCAATTTTTAAAGATAACTCTAGACTCGGATTGTAATGATGATTTTCAATCGCCACTATCGTCTGCCGCGTCACCTGCATCACCTTTGCCATTTCAACTTGTGTTATATGATTTTGCTTTCTTAACTCTTTTATTTTATTTTTCACACCCATAGGATCCACCTTCAAAAGTAAAGATATCTTTACTTAAATTATAAATATTTTCCAGTTATAAGTAAAGATATCTTTACAAATTTTAGAAAAATGTTTCATTGAACATCTACTCTAACAAAGTACAAGAGTAATTCAATTTATATCAGCGATTTTCTAAATATATCAGTGCAACTTGAAATATATCAGCGATTTCCCAAATATATCAGCGCAACTCCATTTATATCGGCGATTTTCCAAATATATCGACATCCGTAGCGCTACTATAATCATAAGAAAAAGCTGTCCCCAAATACCTTCGGGAACAGCTTTCTCCTCTACTACATAAATCCTAACGCATATACAAGAACGTATCCAAGAACCGATAAGCAAACCGAGCCAATCAGCCCCGCCACAAATGCTTTACTTCCTAATTTACGGAACGTTTTAAACTCTACATTTAAACCGAGCCCTGCCATCGCCATTGCGATAAGCATGTAAGCAAGAACAACAATGTATCCCGCAACAACTTCTGGAATAATCCCGAGCGAATGCACTGCACTCATCGCTAAGAACCCGAAAATGAACCATGGTATTGGAAGTTCGCGCCATGATCTTTTTCCCTCGCTACCTTCACTCTTACCAAACCATAATCCGATTAAAATCGCTACTGGTACAAGCATTGCAACGCGCGTTAGTTTCACGATAACTGCGATATCTACAGCCGTGCTTCCTCCTGGCGCCGCAGCCGCAATTACGTGAGCAATTTCATGCAGTGTCGCCCCTGAGAACACTCCATATCCGTATGGAGATAGGCCAAGCACTGGATATAATAACGTATAAATAAGCGTAAATATTGTACCTAAAATTGCAATGATCGCCGCTCCAACTGCTGTTTCGTCATCTTTTGCTTTCACTTGCGGTGCAATTGCCACAACCGCGGCCGCGCCGCAAATTGCCGTACCGCATGCTGTTAAAATCCCAAGTTTCTTTTCTACTTTAAATACTTTCGTTAGTCCGTATACAACAAAAATAGTAAATGTAATAACAACCGCCGCGATGACCAATACTTTCGGCCCCGCCTTCGCAATATCAACAAGATTTAATCGCATTCCAAGTAAGATGATCCCAAAGCGCAGTAACTTCTTGCTCGCAAAGTTCGTTCCTGCAATCGCATCATGAGGAACTCCAATTGCAGCGCGCCAAACCATCCCAATTAGAATAGCAATTACTAATTGTCCCATAATATTTAAAAATGGAAGCTCTGCTAAATATTTCGCGGCAATTGCGATTAATAATGTAATCCCAATTCCTTGCGAAAATCCAAAGCCCTTCTTCTTTTGTATAACAAGTGTTTGTTCCACCTTGTACCACCCCAATAATCGTATTGGAACATGCATGTTCTTTCTACTTACATTATAAGAGAGTTTCTATAATAAGTTTAATACCAATACCAAATCTCTATCATCAGAAATACTTATGATAAGATGAAAGAAAAACGAAAGGAGCTTTGCAAATGAACGTAGACATTTTAAAAATTTTTGTTACTGTCGTTGAACAGAAACACTTCTCTCGTGCAGCGGAATTATTAAATCTTTCACAGCCTGGCGTAAGTATGCATATACGCAACTTAGAAAACGAATTTGGAACTACACTCATTCAGCGATCTCCGAAACATGTCCAAGTCACGGAAGCTGGAAATATATTATATATTCATGCAAAGCAAATGCTCTCTCTTTACGAAGATGCTAAGCAAGAAATTAATGAACTACATAACGTTGTAACAGGAACACTTCGCATCGGTGCTAGTTTTACAATTGGCGAATACTTACTTCCAAAAATACTCGCTAACTATGCGAATGAAAATCCACGCGTCGAAGTGCATACCTTTATCTCAAATACAGAAGAAGTTTTGCAAAGTCTTCGCTCTAATCAAATTGATATCGGCTTAGTGGAAGGGCAAGTCGTATACGCTGATGTTAACGTTGAAACATTTATGCAAGATGAAATGAAGCTCGTCGTTCCGCCAAATCATCCACTACTCCGCACAAAGGAAATAAATGAAAGCACACTCCAAGATCAAGTATGGGTACTAAGAGAAAGTGGTTCTGGTACACGCGCTTATAGTGACCGCTTTATTCATCAACACCATTTAAAAATGAAACGATTCTTTACATTCAGTAGTATCCAAAGTGTAAAGGAAGCTGTTAGTGCCGGTCTTGGCATCGCTATACTTTCTGATTGGACTGTACGGAAAGAGCTACTAGCAAAAGAACTATTCCACGTCGAAGTTCCAAATGAACAACTAATCCGTCCGTTTTCCATCGTACGCGGTAAATATTTCATTCCATCTAAAGCCATTCAAGTGTTCTTAAATCATGTAGATTCTTTTGCGAAAAAACAGAGTTGACCCTCACATTAGTGTGAAGGTTTACAATACATGTAGAAGGAGTGAAACGCATTGCGAATTGGAGAATTATCAAAAGAAACTGGCGTTAGTGAAAGATCACTAAGACATTACGAAGAAAAGGGCTTACTCCCTTCTAAGCGCCTCGCAAATGGTTACCGTGATTTTGATGAAAGTGCCATCGAAAAAGTGGAGCTTATTCAAATGTACTTACAAATTGGCTTAAATTTAGAAGAGACGGCAAGGATGCTGCGCTGCCTTGAAATTGAACCGCACCTGTACGACAATCCGTGTAGCAGTATCCTTACGCTTTACGAAGATAAACTCAATGAAGTAACAAAGCAAATCACATTACTTTCCAACATCCAAGCGAATTTGCAAAAACACGTTTCACTCCTAAAACAAGCAAAAGAAAAGGAATGATTACATGTTTGTTATACATGGCAGTTCAAGACAAAACGGAAATACAGAAGCTTTAACACATATGATGATAGAGGACATTGAAACAGAACAAATTTATTTGCGTGATCATACCGTCTATCCTATTACAGACCAACGTCATGATGCAGAAGGATTCCAATCCGTAAATGATGACTATGAGCAGTTAACCAAACGCATGCTAGAGCATGACACGATTATCTTTGCTACACCATTATATTGGTACGGAATGAGTGGACATATGAAAAACTTTGTTGATCGCTGGTCACAAAGCTTGCGCGATACATCTCTTCATTTCAAAGAAAAAATGAAAGGCAAAAAAATGTATGTTGTCATCGTTGGCGGGGATAATCCAAAGCTAAAAGCATTACCGCTTATTGCTCAATTCCAATATATCTTTGATTTTGTTGGTTCTTCATTTGAAGGTTATGTTATTGGAGATGCGAATGGACTGGATGAAATTAAAAACGATGCTGAGGCGCTGGCAAAAGCACAATTGTATAATAATAAATTCAAAAATAGCGAACAGAAATAAGTTTGACAAACCCTTTTGTATGCGCATACAATAAAAGTAATATTATGAAAGGAAGGTACTTTGACCAATGAAGTTCTAATTCTCTTATTTATTTCATCCATCACAAATAGTGAACAAAAATGATGAAAACTAGCAGGGGATTAGTCTGTCCATTTGTCGATACTTTCTTTCGAAACGATTATGTAAAAAATCGTTTATTTATGTACGATTTTTTACATACAAGGGCGACGTTTATCCTCTCTAGTGAAACTAGGGAGGTTTTTTTACGACTATTTTATTCGCACGTAATATTGAAAAGAGCTTTGGTGATCGCACACTATTTACATTACCATCACTGGAAATTCAAGCACAGGATCGCATAGGAATTGTCGGAGTCAACGGAGCTGGTAAATCTACGTTATTGCAAATATTAAGTAAAGAAATAGAAGCTGACAGAGGCATAGTAACTCATCATAGTTCTATCGCCATCATTCCTCAGCTCAGCGAAGAACTACCGGAAACCGCTTCTTCTCTCGCAAAAGGAAAATGGAGTATTTCAAACGTTACCGACGCAATGAGCGGCGGTGAACGAATGCGACTAAAGATTGCGCATGCTCTCGAACAAAATGCAGGCATTTTATTCGCTGATGAACCAACAAGCCACTTAGATATGGTCGGTACAGAGCAATTAGAAAAGGCACTTTCATCTTATAAAGGGGCACTTGTTTTAATATCGCATGACCGTGAATTTCTAGATAATATATGTACCAAAATTATTGAAATTGAAGACGGTATTATTCAAGAGTACAAAGGTAATTATTCAAACTATCGAAAACAAAAAGAACGTGAACGAATACAAAAACAAGCAGAATATGAGCAATATATACAAGAAAAAAATCGTTTAGAACAGTCCATTCTACAAAGAAAGCAACGTGCTTCTAACATGAAAAAAATCCCAACACGGTTCAGTTCATCTGAATCTAGACTTTATAGGTTAAGTGGGGCTCATGGCCAAGAACAGGTTAGTAAAGCAGCGAAAGCATTAGAGACACGTCTCGAAAAACTAGAAAAGAAGGAAAAGCCAAAGGATCTTTCTCAAGCTCAATTTGACGTGCAATACCATACACCCATTCATAGTAAGGTGGCAGTACAATTCAATAAAGCAACAAAGAAAATAGGCGACCGTATACTATTTAAAAATATGAATGGAACTATTGCCCCTGGTGCAAAGCTTGCCGTTTTAGGGGCAAATGGAAGCGGCAAAACCACTTTGTTCAACATGCTTCTCACAAACGAGCGTGGCATGCAGCTATCGAAAAGTTGTAAAATTGGATACTTCGAACAAACATTATCTATTTTAAAAACAGATAAAACCATTTTAGAAAATGTTCTAGAAGAAACAAACTATACAGAAGCATTCGTTCGCACAATACTTGCACGACTTCTATTCCGCCGTGAGGATGTTCATAAACCTGTGCACGTTCTAAGCGGGGGTGAACGAATGAAGGTTGCACTCGCAAAAGTATTTTTAGGAAACTATAATATGCTTCTGCTAGATGAACCGACAAACTATTTAGACTTAGCAACGCAAGAAAAATTAGAAACCATGTTACAAGAATATCCTGGCACAATACTTTTCATTAGCCATGACCGTGCCTTTATTCGCTCTGTTGCAGACCATATTCTACAAGTAGATGAGAGTGAACCTAGAGTATTCCACGGTAATTACGAGCAATACACAAAAAGAACCACCGGAGATTCTGTAAACGTTACTGAGCAAGAGTTGTTACGATTACAAACAAAATTAACAGAAGTCATCGGCCGAATTTCCATACCAAATCATCACAATGATATCTCATCTCTCGAACAAGAATACGAAACATTATTAGTTAAAATCCGGAAATGTAAAGAAGCACTCTAATGTCTTCCCTATATATCGACGGGACCTTCCGCATTTCCCAAGAAATATTGAATCTTCGACATAGAATACAAAAAGCCGTGCATCAGCACGGCTTCTCACTTTAGATACGGACAGCAGTCCCGCTCACAGCAACCATTAGCATCCCTTCGCGAACTACTTCGTAATCCACGTCGATACCAACGATGGCATTCGCATTTTTTTGTCTTGCAAGAGTTTTCATCTCTTCCATTGCGATGTCACGTGCTTCTTTCAATTTGCTTTCATAAGCGCCTGAGCGACCACCGACAACATCACGGACAGAAGCGAAAAGATCACGAACGATATTTGCACCCATAATCGCTTCTCCATTCACGATATCGACATAATCAATAATCTCTTTCCCTTGAATTGTAGAAGTTGTTGTTACAATCATACTTTATAGCCTCCCATATGAGATTTTTACCTACTTATGGTGCACTAATTCAGTACAAATTATATTTACGAACTAAACTGAGCTTCGTATAACCTACTGTATCCTCCGCCTTGCTCAATTAATTCATTATGTGAACCTTGTTCTGCAATACCATCTTTATTTACAACGACGATGCGATCTGCATTTTTAATCGTTGCAAGTCTGTGAGCGATAACTAATGTTGTACGGCCAACAGATAGCTCCGCAAGCGATTTTTGAATCGCAAGTTCCGTCTCTGTATCTAATGCAGAAGTTGCTTCATCCAATATTAAAATTGGAGGGTTTTTCAAGAACATACGAGCAATCGCTAGACGCTGCTTTTGTCCACCTGAAAGTTTCACGCCGCGCTCACCGATAACAGTATCTAAACCGTCAGGCTGTGAGTAAATTAAATCTTCTAATTGCGCACGTTTTACTGCCTGCCAAATTTCAGCTTCTGATGCTTTTAAATTTCCGTAAGCGATATTTTCACGAATTGTTCCTGAGAATAAGAACACATCTTGCTGCACAATTCCAATTTGCTTACGAAGTGAAGATAATGTCATATCTTTCGTATCAATTCCATCAATTTGAATCGATCCAGATGATTGCTCGTAAAAACGTGGTAATAGGCTACATAACGTCGTTTTCCCAGCTCCTGATGGTCCAACGAACGCAACTGTTTCACCTGCATGTATTTTCAAACTAATGTCATTTAAAATCGGTTCTTTGTTTTCATATCCAAACGTAATGTTGTTATATTGAATATCACCGTGTACATGCTTCACTTCCATTGCATCTTTAGAGTCTACAATGTCAGGCTCTGTTTCAAGAAGCTCTACATATCTTTTAAAACCGGCGATTCCTTTCGGATAGCTTTCGATTACCGCGTTAATTTTTTCAATTGGGCGGAAGAAAATATTCGTTAATAGAACGAATCCGATAAATCCACCGTACGTTAATTCTCCTTGCAGAACAAACCATGTACCGCATATTAAGACGAAGAGCGTTACGAGACGCATGAGCATATAACTAATCGACGAATTTAACGCCATAATTTTATACGCCATTAATTTCGTTGTACGGAAACGAGCGTTGTTCACAGCAAATTGCTCTTTCTCAAACTTTTCATTTCCGAATGCTTGTACAACACGAATACCACCAACGTTGTTCTCAATACATGCATTGAAATCAGCAACATCTGAGAATAAACGTCTAAATGTACCTGTCATTTTTTTATTGAAGTACAGCGCTAACCATAATAGGAATGGAATGACGAAGAACGTTAATAACGCTAACTTCCAGTTGATCATCATCATAAATGAGAATGCCCCAACTAAAGTCATTACGGCGATAAATAAATCTTCTGGTCCATGGTGAGCAATTTCCCCAATTTCCATTAAATCGTTTGTAAGGCGTGAAATTAAATGACCTGTTTTATTATTATCAAAAAATCTGAATGATAGCTTTTGAATATGATCAAATAATTTCTGCCTCATATCTGTTTCAATGTTAACACCAAGCATATGTCCCCAATATGTAACGACATATTGTAAGCCTGCATTTAACATATAAACTGCGAGTAAACCGAAACAAGCCCATAAAATAAGCGTCCAGTTTTGCCCTGGCAATAACTTATCAATAAATTGATTTACGATAAGCGGGAAGCCGAGTTCTAATAATCCTGCGACAACCGCACAAGAAAAGTCGAGTATAAATAAACCTTTATACGGTTTATAGTACGAGAAAAATTTACGCAGCATATTTTACCTCCATTTTCCAAAATTAAAAAGACTCCCTAAATGATAACCATTATCAAATAATTATTCAAGTTATCCGTCTATGAAACTGAAAATAAGCTTTGCGATAGTTGTCGTTTTTTGCTGGAAAGTCGATATATTCGAATAATCGCCGATATATTTCGAGTTGCGCTGATATATTTGCAAAATCGCCGATATAAACTTCATTTACTAACTACTCTCCCATTTCCCATCCCCCAAAAACAAAAAAGGTACCACCACAAGGTGATACCATTCCTTCTATTACATCGCTTCCGAATCCCACTCATGCTCCTGTTCAACGAATACAATACCTAATTCGTGATGTCCACCAGCATATAATGCAGTTTGTGCAAGACGAAGCTCACCATTTGTATCTAATACTTCTAATTTACAAAATGCTCCTGTCGTCTTCGTTTGAAGCGCATCATAAAATTCCTCGGCGCTTTTTGGAATGACTCCATTTACTTTCGTAATAATTTCTCCAGGCAGTAATTTCAGCTCTGCTCCAATTGTATTTGGAATTGTATCTAGTACAACGAGCCCATCATTGCGTGCAGCAAAATACGCTGGTCTTGTTTCATCGGCAATTTTTTCTTGCATCGAAATTGTGAAACGCCCAAGCATAGCGACTCCCATCGCGATAATTGCAAGTACGTGCCACCAGTAACTTGCGATTCCTAAAACGAGCACAAGTCCTGCTAACCCATAAACACGTCTTCCTGTAAATAATAAAGCTTCCGTCGGCTCATAACTTTTAATATTTCTCATAAATCCAATTAAAAATGGAACGAGGAATAGAGAATATGTATTTGAACCTATTGAAACGACAGGCCACCATGAAATAAACTGCGTTACCGCATCACCCGGTACAAGAATAAAAATAGGAACGATCCATAAACGCTTTGATTCGTGTAAACCAATCTTTAATCCACGCTTCCCCTGCCTAATCCTCGGCGTCGAATATCCTACTGCGTTTTTAGAAATCAATAAGCCTTCTACAATAAGCATAACGCCTAGTAAAATAACAAGGGATACAATGGTACTCTCTTCACCTTCTCGAAGCTGTAAAAAGGAAACTGGTAGCTTAGAAGATAATAGAACACATACAATCGCAATGCTAAATGTATAAGCCGCCGATAAATATCGATACATAGCCGTTAATCCAAATAGTAACGTCCAAATTAAAATGGCCCATAAGCTTGCTTTAGAAACAACAAGTCCAAGCCCAATCGTAATAATAGATACTACTAATCCGTATCCAATCCCTGCAAATAGAGAGGTTCGCAGTTCAAACCAAATATCATAAACTTTAAAAGAAAAATCTTTTCGTTCTCTTAACATACGTAAGTATCCAACGAAGATACTACTTATTACAAATATATAGACAGCAGGGTGTAAGAAAAAACGTCCAACTGCCCGCATTATTTCAAAAATCCACGCCTCCACGAACTCATTCACCACCATTTATATCATTCTTTCTTTTTATATTATCATAACTAAACAAACGTTTGTTTAACACAAAAAAATACAGGCAGCAAACTGCCTGTATTTCTTCTTATTTTGCCATTAATTTTAATGCTGACTGTAATTGTAGATCATTTTCTCCAGAACGGATTTTTTCGATAATTTTAGTTTGAATCGCTTCAGCTGTCTTTTTATCAAGCTGTCCTGTCGCTTCCATTTCATTTGCATTTTGGAATGCTTTCAGAGCCGATTCTGTCTCTTTACTAAAGTATCCATCTTCACGACCTGGTACATAACCTAAGCTCTTAAGCATTTCTTGAGCATGTTTTACTTGTACATCATTTGAATTGTATGAAAGTGTTTTTTCAATTTGAATTGGTGTCGCATGATAATAATTTGGTTGCTTCACTTCTACTGTTGGCGCGATTCCTTTTTTATGAATCCAGTTCCCATCCGGTGTTAACCATTTAAACATCGTTAATTTAATGTTGCTGCCGTCTTTAAATGGAACAGCTTGCTGGACAGTACCTTTACCAAATGTCTTTTCACCAATTAAATCGTATCCTTCTCCTTCTTTTAGCGCACCCGCTAAAATCTCTGAAGCAGAAGCACTTCCATTATCAATTAATACTGAAATTGGATATGGTTTTCTCTCTTTCAGTTCCGTAGAGAATTTCTTCTTCTCACCATTTCGCTGCTCTACTTGTAGCATCGGCTTTTTATTCGTCATAATTTCCCCTAGTATATCTTCTACACTATTTAAGTAGCCACCAGGATTACCACGCACGTCAATAACTAACCCTTTTATATTTTTCTTCTCTAACTCTTTTAACTGATCCTTAAATTCTTTCGCTGTATTTTCAGCAAAAGAAGTGATTTGCATATAACCGATATCTTTTCCGCTCTCTTGCTTCACAGAACTAAACACTGTAAAGATCGGAATCTTTTCACGCTTAATTTTAAATACAATCGGATCAGTTACTCCCGCACGTTTAATTTCAATTGCGACAGTCGTTCCCTTTTTACCACGAATTTTTAATACTGCTTCTTCACGTGATAAGTCTTTCACACTGTTTCCATCTACAGATAAAATTTGGTCATTCGGTTTAATTCCTATCTTTTCTGCTGGTGAACCTTTAATTGGCGATACGATAATAAGCTTACCGTCCGTCTTGTTCACCTCAGCCCCAATCCCCTCTAATTCGGGATCAAGCGATTCACTAAACTGTTTGGCTGTTTCTTTATCCATATACGTGGAATAAGGGTCCTTCAGCGTAGACAACATACCTTGTATTGCACCTTCAACTAACTTTTCATCTTTCACGTCTTCCACATAACGTGAATCAATTAGTGCATACGCCTCATTAATTTTTGCCAAATTCCCTTGCGCAGTGCTAGCATTCCCACTCGAAATTGTTTGCGTTACTTCTGATGGGTTAACCCCAAATACAGACATGCCTGCAAACATTCCGCCAGCACCAATTAAAAATGCAACAACCATTCCAATAATTGCAACTCTACGTTTCAATGCGGAATTCCCCTTTCCAAAACACACAGGTGGTGTAGCAAAAGGCATCACACATTGTGTGATGCCTTTTGCTATTTCTACTATATGATAAGCTTGTACGAATTATGTTTGCAACTTTTTATACTTTTAAGAAGCGACGAATTGACATTACACTTCCCCACATACCGATTAAAGCACCGATTAACACTAGTAAACCAGCTAATTGGAATACGAATGGACTGTATGGTAGAAGCTCGAAAATTGTTCCGCCAAGTTTTTCATTAAACACACCTTGCAACGAATTATACGTAATTAGAATTAGGCCAATTGGAATAATTGATCCTAATACTCCTAAGAATAATCCCTCTAGCAAGAATGGCCAACGAATAAACCAGTTTGTTGCACCAACAAGTTTCATAATTTCAATTTCTGTACTACGAGCATAAATTGTAATTTTAATTGTATTAGAGATTAAGAACATCGCTGTGAATAAAAGACCAGCAATTAACGCAATCCCAATGTTACGACCAGTTTTTACAGTATCAAATAATCGTTCAACTTGCCCTTTTCCGTACTGAACATTACTAACAAACTGCATTTTTTCAACCTTCTTCGCGATTGTCGCTGTATCGGTTGGTTCTTTCGCTTTTACAACGAATACGTTTTTAAGTGGGTTATCTTGTTCAAATAACTCAAACGTTTTTCCACTATCACCTAAGCTTTTAATTAAACGTTTTAACTCTTCTTCTTTAGAAGAATATTTAATAGAATCTACTTTTGCAATCTTACTCATATCTTCTTCTAATTTCTTTTGATCCGCTTCTTTTGCAGCTGGATCAATGTGTACACGAATCTCTACATCTTGCTCTACTTTCGTCGCAAAATGGTTCATATTCATAATCGCTGTTAAAAAGACACCTACAAGTAATAATGTAACTGTTACTGCACTAACAGAAGCAAATGTCATCCATCCGTTACGTGATAGATTCTTTACACCTTCTCGCAAATGTCGACTAAGGGTCTTAGCCTTCATATCCGTATCCTCCCTCAATCTCATCTCGAACAATTTTTCCGCCTTCAATCGCGATTACACGATGACGGATTGTATTTACGATATCTGCATTATGCGTCGCCATAACAATCGTTGTGCCGCGCTCATTAATGCGAGTAAAAATATTCATAATATCAAGAGCTGTTTCAATATCTAAGTTACCTGTTGGCTCATCGGCAATTACAACCTTTGGTCTATTTACAATTGCTCTTGCAATAGCCACACGTTGTTGCTCCCCGCCCGAAAGCTCACTTGGAAGTGCGTCTGCACGATCTTCAAGGCCTACAAGACCTAGAACTTCTGTTACACGCTCACGAATTGCATCCGGTTCTTCTTCAATTACTTCTAAAGCAAACGAAACATTCTCATATACCGTTAATTTAGGTAGCAATTTGAAATCTTGGAAAATCACGCCTAATTGACGACGGAAATACGGAACATCTCTTTCTGCCAATGTTTCGATAGTAAGTCCATTTACATTAATAGATCCTGTAGATGGTTTCTCTTCACGATACATCATTTTAATAAATGTAGATTTTCCGGCTCCACTCGGTCCAACTACGTATACGAATTCACCTTGTTTAATGTTAACTGTAAGACCAGCAATGGCTTTCATACCATTCGGGTACTCCTTATAAACATTCGTCATTTTTATCATTATTTATCACCCAATACTTAATGATTTTTTTCGAAATACTTTTCTGTACATCTGAAAACAAAAGACATTCTTCATTTTCATTTAGTCATCCTTGTTGAAGATAGTTTACTTATGCTTTCTCATAAGCAATACCACTCTATGTAATATATTTCAGCAAAATTCTACAAACCTCATTGTAACATCAAACGGTTTCCAATTTGGATACATTTTTGTTACAGTTATGTTACATACCAGAAAAAAGGAAAACGAGTTGACTATATTATCAACTCGTCCATTTCACCTTTTTTATTTATGTTCAGCTAACCATTCAGACACTTTTTTCGCATCTTCACCTTGAATAAGTCCTGGTGACATTGAACCGCGGCCTTTTTTAATAATCTCTTCGATATCTGCAGCGTCGTACTTACCGCCTACTTTTCTTAAATCAGGTCCAGTTGCCCCTGATAAATCTGTTGCGTGACATCCCGCACAACTTCTTTGGAAAATTTGTTCTGCGCTATCTGTGCTTGCAGACTGTTTCGAAGACTTACTCTCTTCTTTATTTCCGCATGCTCCTAAAGCAAAAACAACCGATGTCCCTAGCGCAATAGCCAACAATTTCTTTTTCACTTCTATCGCTCCCCATTGTTGATATTCTTTTTATTCCTAACACACTCATTTTCATTATAAGCATTATCTTTATATAGAAAAACTAAGGTGTATTTCATATTCCTCAAAAATACAGTGAGAACCTTGATAAAATAATGCTTTCATAAGTTGTTTCAATTCTGTGAACAACTTAAAAAACTCCTATAAAGCATCCTTTTTAAAAGGAAAATTAGAAAGTTCTATATAAATCTTTACCATATTACCGCTCTATTTTACTATTCTCTACTTTTTACAAAACAATATACAGCATTGTAATCTACATATAATCCCATCAAAAAGAGAAGTTGTCGTTTCCAACTTCTCTTCCTCTTTACTTCATCTATAAAAATAAAATCAAATTCTTTATATCCTCTATTGTCCTCAGCATGCGCCAACAATTTCGTTGGCTTTTTTTCGCTTATTAGATGCGAGAACGTAAGTAAGCATCAATAAATGGATCAATCTCTCCATCCATAACAGCTTGTACGTTACCAACCTCCGTATTTGTACGATGGTCTTTTACAAGAGAATACGGGTGGAATACGTAAGAACGGATTTGGCTACCCCATCCGATTTCTTTTTGCTCTCCGCGAATTTCATCTAATTCTGCTTGTTGCTCTTCTAGTTTCTTTTGATATAATTTCGCTTTTAACATTTTCATCGCATGCTCACGGTTTTTAATTTGAGAGCGCTCCGACTGACATGTTACAACCGTATTTGTCGGTGTATGTGTAATACGAACTGCTGAATCTGTCGTATTTACGTGCTGTCCACCAGCTCCACTTGCTCGGTACGTATCAATTTTTAAATCTTCTGTACGTACTTCGATTTCAACTTCATCATTGAACTCTGGTACAACTTCACAAGATACGAATGATGTATGACGACGCCCTGAAGAATCGAATGGTGAAATACGTACAAGACGATGTACACCTTTCTCTGCTTTTAAGTAACCGTAAGCGTTATGACCTTTAATTAATAAAGTTACACTCTTAATACCAGCTTCATCACCTGGTAAATAGTCAACCGTTTCTACTTTGAATCCGCGTTTTTCAGCCCAGCGTGTGTACATACGTAATAGCATAGAACCCCAGTCTTGTGACTCAGTTCCACCTGCACCTGGATGTAATTCTAAAATCGCATTATTTTTATCATAAGGATCACTTAATAGTAACTGAAGCTCATACTCATTCATTTCTTGAATTAAGCCTTTTACTTCTGATTCTAATTCCTCATGTAAATCTTCATCATACTCTTCTTTTAAAAGCTCATGCGTGATTTCTAAATTTTCGAACGTCTCATCTAACTGACGGAACTTTCCAACCATATCTTTTAACGCATTCGCTTCATTAATTACAGCTTGTGCGCCTTGTTGGTCATCCCAAAATCCTGCGCCCATCATTTTCTCTTCTAATTCTGCAATTTGTTTCTCCTTAGTAGGGAGGTCAAAGAGACCCCCTAAAAGCCGCTAATCGCTTAGCCATTTTCTCTAATTCCTGTCTAATTTCTACTAATTCCATTTCCTTCACCTCTATGTAATTGCTGTTACTTTCGTATGAAAACCAGGGAAACTCTCTCCACTTATTACGGAGAGAGTTTAATCCTTCTTAATTATACATTTTTGATATAAAAGTTTGCAAAACAGCCAAAGCTACCGTCCTATATTACTGAACGATACCACAGCAGTTTTTATATTTTTTACCACTACCACATTTACATAAATCGTTGCGGCCCACTTGGTCACCTTTTACAACTGGCTTTTTCTTTGCTTCTTCGCCATCGCTAGAAGGATGAACAGCTTCACCTTGAACAACTTCTTGACGTTCTAAGTTTTGTTCAATTTCAGCTTTCATAATGTAACGAGAAATTTCCTCTTCAATAGAAGCAACCATTGACTCGAACATCGCGAACCCTTCCATTTGGTACTCACGAAGTGGATCGATTTGACCGTAAGCACGTAAATGAATACCTTCACGAAGGTGATCCATCGCATCAATATGCTCTGTCCATTTCGTATCTACAACGCGGAATACAACAACCTTCTCAAACTCACGCATTTGCTCTTCTGGCATAAGCTTTTCTTTTTCATTGTATCGCTCAATTAATTTCGCAATAATTGGCTCGCTCATTTCCTCAGGAGCAAGGCGACGTAATTCTTCTTCTTTTACATCTCCGTCTTGAAGAAGGTTTGTATTTAAGTAGTCAACAAGACCTTTAATGTTCCAATCTTCTTCAATTTCCTCTTGTGTATGAAGAGCAACAGCACGTTCTACTGTAGATTTCATCATACCTTCAATAATGCCGCGTAAGTTGTCAGACTCCATTACCTCTTGACGCTGTTTGTAAATAACTTCACGTTGCTGACGAAGTACATCATCATATTGCAGTAACTGCTTACGTGCATCATAGTTATTTCCTTCAACACGTTTTTGTGCAGATTCTACCGCACGAGAAACCATTTTACTTTCAATCGGCTGAGAATCATCCATACCAAGGCGGTCCATCATTGCTTTCATATTATCTGAACCAAATCGGCGCATTAATTCATCTTCCATCGATAAGTAGAACTGCGTAACACCAGGGTCCCCTTGACGACCAGCACGACCACGTAACTGATTATCAATACGACGACTTTCGTGACGCTCTGTACCGATAACTGCTAAACCAACGTTTTTCACATCGTCTCCAAGCTTAATATCTGTACCACGACCTGCCATGTTCGTCGCGATTGTTACAGCACCTTTAATACCAGCCTCTGCAATGATATCTGCTTCACGAGCATGGTTTTTCGCATTTAAGATGTTATGACGTACACCTTTACGCGTTAACATTTTTGAAATAAGCTCTGAAGTTTCAATTGCAACTGTACCTACAAGAACAGGTTGTCCTTTTTTATGACGATTTACAATATCCTCAACAACAGCATTGAACTTACCTTCCATTGATTTAAAGATTAAATCGGCACGATCATCACGAATAATCGGTTTGTTTGTCGGAATTACAATAACGTTCATATTGTAAATGTTACGGAATTCCTCTTCCTCTGTTTTCGCTGTACCAGTCATACCAGATAATTTTTCATACATACGGAAGTAGTTCTGGAATGTAATTGTTGCAAGCGTCATGCTTTCATTTTGAATTTCTACACCTTCTTTTGCTTCGATCGCTTGGTGTAATCCTTCGCTATAACGACGACCTTTCATAAGACGACCAGTGAATTGGTCTACAATTACGATTTCGCCTTCTTGTACAACATAATCTGTATCACGATGCATAACAACGTGTGCACGAAGCCCCTGATTAATATGGTGAAGAAGTGCTACATGTTTTAAATCGAATAAGTTTTCAATATGGAAAGCTTTCTCTGCTTTCGTAATACCATCTTCTGTTAGCATTACATTTTTCGTTTTCACATCAAATGAATAATCTTTTTCATTTTCTAACGTACGAACAAATGCATTTGCAAACATGTATAGCTCTGTTGATTTTTGAGCTTGTCCTGAAATAATAAGCGGCGTACGTGCTTCATCGACTAAAATAGAATCGACTTCATCGATAATAGCAAAGTGAAGTGGACGTTGAACGCACTGCTCTTTATATAAAACCATGTTATCACGTAAGTAATCGAATCCAAGCTCATTATTTGTGCTATACGTAATATCAGCAGCATAAGCCTCTTGTTTCTCTTCGCGTGACATACTATTTAAGTTAATTCCTACCGTTAAGCCAAGGAACTCATGAAGTTGTCCCATTTCGCTCGCATCACGTTGTGCTAAATATTCATTGACTGTAACAACGTGAACACCTTTTCCTGTTAAAGCATTTAAATATACAGGTAATGTAGATGTTAACGTTTTACCTTCACCCGTTTTCATCTCAGAAATATTCCCTTCATGTAAGGCAATACCACCCATTAACTGTACGCCATATGGACGCATTCCAAGAACACGAGTTGCCGCTTCGCGAACAACTGCAAAAGCTTCAGGTAGTAGATCATCTACTGTTTCACCTTTTGTTAGACGTTCTTTAAATTCAAGCGTCTTTCCTTTTAATTGTTCATCAGTTAGTGGCTTAATAGATGACTCTAATGCATCAATTTGCTCAACTGTCTTTTGCATACGTTTAATTTGGCGTTGATTTACATCAAACACCTTTTTTAAAATACCGATCATAGGAAATACGCTCCTCTTTTTATTAAAATAAAACTTCCGATTGTTTTTCTTTTTCTCTATTACAATCAGTCGTTATAAAAATCAAATGTATGTTATGCCAATTTTTCTCCTAATTAAAAAAACTAAAATGTATATACCTAATGATAATTGTAACACTTGTCTTATAACTATGACAACAATCGGCCGATTGTCTCGTTCTAAATTAAGAAAAGTTTTTTAAAAATCTATTTTCAGCAAAAAAAGCGCAGCCTCATTCGGCTGCGCTTTCGAATTATTATTTAGTTTCGATTAAACCGTATTTCCCATCTTTACGGCCATATACAACATTAGTTTCATTTGTATCAGCATTTGTGAAGACGAAGAAATTATGTCCTAGCATATCCATTTGTAGGATTGCCTCTTCAACATCCATCGGTTTTAAATCGAATCGTTTTGTACGTACAAGTTCTAATTCATCTTCTTCTACCTCATCCAGCACAGCTACTGCTTCTGGAAGGATAAAGTTTGTTTTTATAGAACCTTTCTCACGTAACTTACGATTTACTTTTGTTTTATGTTTACGAATTTGTCGCTCAATTTTATCAACTACTAAATCGATAGCAGCGTACATATCGCTATTAGTTTCTTCTGCACGAAGTAATAAATCAGTAAATGGGATTGTTACCTCGACACGTTGCTTGTCAGAGTATACTTTTAAATTAACTTTAATCTCTGGGAATGTATCAAAATAACGCTCTAACTTACTTAGTTTTTTCTCTACATATTCCTTTAATGCTGGAGTTACTTCAATATTTTCACCACGAATGTTGAATTTCATAGATGAATTCCTCCTTTCAAGCCTATGTACTATAATTTCGACATTGGCTTAAAAACTCCTTCTAACTTTTTTAAAAAAATTAGTGGAATTGCGATTTTTTTATCGTTTTTTGTTGAAATGAAAAGATGCATCGTTTCTATCTTTATTTTATCCTATTAACATCGTGAATAACGAATATAACTGTGGACAATTCGTTACAGAAAAGAAACAACTTTTTGACAACTTACCCTATAACAAAAACCCCTTGCGAAAAACAAGAGGTTCTACTACATATATATAACGTTGCCACAAACGCAGCTTTCTCTTCCCAAAACAATATACCCTACAGTTTCACAACATTAGCTGCTTGTGGTCCACGTGCTCCATCTACAATGTCAAACTCTACTTGTTGCCCTTCTTCCAATGACTTATACCCATCTTGTTGAATAGCAGAAAAATGGACAAATACATCGTCACCATCTTCACGCTCAATAAACCCAAATCCCTTTTCTGCATTGAACCATTTCACTCTTCCTTGCATGTTCATTCCATTCCCTTCACTCTAAAAATCAGGGCATTCGCCCCATATTTTGACTATAACGAATGACAACATATGAAGTCAAAGAAGACTTATCGTCTTTTTATTATCCCTTTCGACACTGCCATATTAACTTCTACAAAGTGTCAAACTAGATACTTCCCTTGCCCCTCTTTCATATAACAAACTTCCGATTTGCCTAACTGTAATCCCTGTCGTATACACGTCATCAACGAGTAAAATATGTTGCCCAGAAAACATCTCTTCTCCCTGAAAATAAAAAGGATTGCTTCCTGACACCCTTTCTTTACGTGTCTTCTTACTTTGCTTTTCTGTTTCCCTTCTTCTTAATGATGGATAAGAAATTTTGACAGGCAAACAAGTTGCTAATAACTCAGCTTGATTAAAACCACGTTCAATTTCCCTTTCCTTACTAAGCGGAACAGCGATAACAGTTGAAACATTGGCAAAACACTTTTGAAATAAACTTCGAAAAGGACGATAAAAAATGTGCACTAACTCTGCATCCCCCCGAAACTTAAACTGCGCTACTATTTCTTTCATCTCATCATCATACATATATAACGAACGGTTTTTAAAAGAACGATACTTCTCCTCTTTCATCCACCTTATACAATCTATACAAATACCGTCTTCTTGAAATGAGGCAGGAACAAATTCTAAAGGTCGCCCGCACTCCATGCAAATTTCTCCTATAATATAGGAAAGTTTCTGCTCACATCTATCACATATATATTTTCTATGACACTTTACAAAAAAAGTGTACCAACTAACCTTTTCTACAAAACACTCATCACAAAGTAAACAATGCATTAATCGATCAATCCTTGTTCTTTCGCATTTTTATTCATACCTTGAATATGTTTTTTCGCGCGCACCATCGCCTCTGTCTTGCCATAGTGAAAATAAATGACCTCTCCATACGGTGCTTCAAAGCTCCGCCCTGCTCGGCCCGCAATTTGTACGAGCGCACTTTCTGAAAATATTTCTTCTTCCGCCCCTAAAACTGCAACTTGCAAATTTTTCACCGTTACGCCTCGCTCTAAAATTGTCGTTGTAACTAATAATGGGATTTCTCCCTTTCTGAACGCTGCGACTTTCTCTTTTCTCATCGGATC
The DNA here is from genome assembly GCF_056738645.1 of Bacillus sp. PK3-067. NCBI lineage: Bacteria > Bacillati > Bacillota > Bacilli > Caryophanales > Bacillaceae > Bacillus > Bacillus sp. PK3-067. The sequence goes on from NZ_CP096490.1 coordinate 5,097,397, forward strand.
TTCTGCATGTACCCCTTCAACTTTATTATGCAATGATTTCAATAACGAGCTTATTTCTTCTATATATCGTACATGGGGAACGAATAAAAAAACAGGATACTTTTTGTTTAAGTACATCTTTAACCATTGTAGTAAAACTCGAGGAATTCTTTCACGGTTGAGGCTTTTCTTCCAATTTCCGCACCAGCAAAATAGAGGAACTGGCAACGGATGACGGTGATATCGTCCAGAAACAATAACACCTTTTTGTTCACCTTTTCTAAATTTTCGCTTCCACGTTTCATCTGGAGTCGCAGTTAAATAAATACGCGCCGCTTTTTCTTTCATCGCTTGTTTTACCGCGTACTGTAACATTTGATCTGCACAATATGGAAAAGCATCTATCTCATCTACAACTATGACATGAAACGCCCTATAATAACGTAATAATTGATGCGTGGTCGCAACGACTAGTACTGCATCTTTTTCTTTATCTACACTCCCTCCATATAAAGCCACTACCTTTATATATGGAAATACTTCTTGTAATCTCGGTGCTAATTCCAAAACAACATCCGTTCTCGGCGTTGCGATACAAACTCTTTCTCCTTTTTGAAGCGCTTCGTTAATACCGTAAAACAACATCTCTGTTTTCCCAGCCCCGCATACAGCCCAAATAAAAAATGATTCTTTTTGCTTAATAGCCTCTATAACTCCTTGCGCCGCCAAATTCTGGCCAGTAGACAACGTCCCGTTCCACTGTAACAAATTTGAATTCTTTTCTCTCTTTCTTTCAGCAATCCCGCGAACAAGTACAGTACATTCACTTACTCTCCCCATCGTTATACACTTCCGGCAATATGTGCACACTTTACTGCACCTTTTACATAAAAACGACGCAAATAGCCGCCGATCTACATTTCCACAGCGTTGGCACATATATTTAGAATTCTTCTTTTTTACACCTTGTACACATACGATCTCTCCCTTCTTTTTCAAATCGTTTAATTTCCTCTGTAAATCTGAAGAAAGTTCTTCTAATAGCAACTGTTTCCCCGCTACCATCAACAATCACCTCCAGCACTACTATAAACCTTTCTCATCATCTCGTAAAAACTCAAAAAAGCCGATAACCTACTTATAAAATAGTAAGCTATCGACTTTATACACTTGTTTTATTCTTTTATAAATCCTAGAATCGACCGTATCCTAAGAAATGTTTTTTGTTATACGAACTGTTAATATCACCGTACGCAATTCCTTTATCACTAGCATGGATCATTTGGCCATTACCAACGTAAATACCGATGTGAGATGGACCTGCTTTATAAGTACCTTGGAAGAATACTAAGTCTCCCGGTTGCGGGCTACTTACTTTTGAAACAGAATTCCAGTAACCATTAACGTCTTGACGACCTACACCAAAAATGTAAGAAATGAATCCACTACAGTCAAAACCACCGTTTGATGGAGATGCACTTCCCCAAACATATGGCATACCTAAGTATTGCTTTGCCTTACCAATTACGCCCGGAGTCGGATTTGAATCTGGTGTTGGAGCTGGCTTTTTCTCTTCTTGTTTAGGTGCTTCTTTCTTAGGCTCTTCTTTTTTTGGTTCCTCTTTTTTAGGTTCTTCTTTTTGAGCTTGTCCACCATTGTTTGCTGGTGCAACTTGCTCTGCAGGTGCTTGTGCTGGTTGAGCTTGCGCAGCTTTAGCAGCTTGCTCTGCTTGTTTTTGAGCAGCAGCTTCTTGTGCAGCTTTTGCTTGTGCTTCTTCTTCTGCAATGCGTTGTAATTGCAGTGCTTGTTTCTCAAGCTCTTTCAATTGACCTTCCGTACTTGTCATTGAAGTTACAACTGTATCCATTTTACCGCTTAAATCGTTTACCGCTGTTGCTTTTTTCTCTTTTTCAGCGTCAAGTTCTTTCTTAGCAGTTTCAATTTGAGCTTGTGCTTCTTTTAATTCTTTTTGTTTCTCTTTTACCGTTGCAACATCTTTTTTCACACTAGCTTGGTCTTCTTGTTGTGTTTTCATGATATCTTCATCAGACTCAAGAATTTTAGAAACTGAAGTTAAACGATCAACTAAATCAGCAACGTTTTTAGAGTTTACAAGAACTTCTGTTACAACGTTCGTATTTGGTTGTTCTTGAAGTGCAACTAAACGCTTTCTTAATAGCTCTTCACGTTTTGCAATCTTTGTTTGTAATTCTGCAATATCTTTATTTTTCTTTTCAATTAATTGCTCAGTATCAGAAACTTTTTTCATTGTTTCATCAAGCTTTGCAGCATTCTCTTGAACAGATTTATCTAAACCTTGAATTGTTTTGTTTAAGTCATTCATTTGCTTTTGTAATTCATCACGTTCTTGTTGTTGTTTATGTAAAGTGTCATTTTGTGTATTAATTTGTGATTTCACGTCAGAAATTTTATCTTCTGCAAATACATTTGGTGTTAGCCCAGAAAACATTAACCCTGCAACTAATGCGCAAGATGCCATTTTTAGCTTTTTCATTTTATTTTTTACACCGCTTTCTTTTTTCTTTTTCCGTATATAACCTATAAAATTTATACCATAATTCGGGATTTTTTTTGCTAATGTTACGTTTTTGTAAAACAAATGTAATATTATATGTAGCTCTAGCGCAAAATTCGTATATTTTTGTATGTGTGTGTAGAAATTTACATACTTTTCTTACTTCTATAAACAAAGAAAAAACGTAAGGAATCCCTTACGTTTTATTAAATATACGAATACAAATGAAATGCTACTTCATCCATTTCTCAGCCCAATTTTGGACCTCATCCATAACACTTTCTAACGCTTTCCCCTTGTCAGTTAAGCCATACTCGATTCGAACTGGTACTTCTGGATAGACATTACGAACTACAATGCCCTCGCTTTCCAATTCCTTCAAACGCTCTGACAACATACGATCGCTCATATTTGGGATAATATCTGCGATTTCTCTAAAACGTTTCGACTCTTCAAGCAAAGATTTAATAATTAAGCCAGTCCACTTCTTACTAAGCAGAGTAAAAGCTGACTCAAACTTTGGACATAAACAAGAATTATGCTCCATATGTTTCACCTCTCTTCTATTATAATATAGTTTCTTGTAAAAAGTAAGTTATAAAACTTTCCTCATTATTTTATTTTACGTACATTTTACCATTTCCAAATATTAACTTGTCAACCAAACGTAACATACCCGTAAAAAAACCCTCTTAAAAAGAGAGCTTTTTATATCTTTATTACTTCGTATACCATCCAAGACCTAATGCACCTTCACCTAAGTGCGTACCAATTACAGCTCCAAAATAACCTGTACGAATTGTGACGTGAGGATATTTTGCTTCTAATTCTTTCTTCCATTCATTCGCTTCTTCTTCACGTTGTGCATGAATGATAACTGCTTCCATAGGTACACCTTTACTTGCTTGCTCATCAAAAATTTCAATGATACGTTTTAATGCTTTTTTACGTGTACGAATCTTTTCAAACGGAATAATGATTTTATCTCTAAAATATAAAACTGGCTTCACTTGTAACAGACTGCCGATGAAAGCTTGCGCGCTATTCAATCGACCACCACGTTGTAAATGATGTAAATCATCAACTACAAAATAGGCGTCCATCGTTTTCTTCATTTCATCAAAACGAGCGATAATCTCTTTTGGGTTCTTTCCTTCACTTGCTAACTTTGCACCTTCACGCACATAAAATCCTTGTACTTCACAACTAATTTCAGAGTCATACGTGTATACATCAATACCCTCTACCATCTGTCCAGCTGTCGTTGATGTTTGATATGTACCACTAATTCCACTTGATAGGTGAATACTAATAACTGCATCATAATCTTTAGCTAGTTCTTCATATAGCTCAACAAACTTTCCGATTGCTGGTTGAGAAGTTTTTGGAAGTTCCTCTTGTTCACGTACTTTCACATAAAAATCATCTGCTGAAATTTCAGCTTCTTCTTGATAAGATTCTGTTCCAAACACAACGTTTAATGGAATCATATATATATTGAGTTCATCACGAATTTGCTTCGGTATATATGCCGTACTATCAGTAACAATAGCTATTTTCATTTTCGTACCTGCCTTATAAAAAGTTTTATTTCCTAATTTTACACGAAAACTACAAATGGTGCATCCATACATGAAAATGCCGGTTGAAATTATACCTACCATCTCGACAAATTACAACAAAAAGATAAAATACTCACCAAAAACTTCAGCATATTTAGAAAAAATGTTTGAATATAAAAAGGCTCGCTTTTAAAATGGAAAGTACTAGTCATTTTGATAGATAGGGGCGTACACAAGTGCTATTACAATATTTAACAATCAAAGACTACGGCGAACACGAAATCGTCATTCAAAAATCAAGATTTATTTGTTATATTAGCCGAGCAACGACTGAGGAAGAGGCTCAAGAATTTATACAAAAAATAAAAAAACAACATTGGAATGCAACACATAATTGTTCCGCTTATTTAATTGGCGAACAAGATCATATTCAAAAAGCAAATGATGACGGCGAGCCTAGCGGTACAGCTGGCGTACCAATGCTGGAAGTACTTAAAAAACGTGGACTAAAAGATACCGTTGTTGTTGTAACACGCTATTTTGGTGGCATTAAACTTGGTGCAGGTGGATTAATTCGTGCATATGGAAAGTGTACAAGCGAAGGCATTAATCATGTCGGTGTTGTCCAGCGAAAACTAATGCGTGTGATGCAAACCGAGATTGATTACACATTACTTGGCAAAGTGGAAAATGAATTACGCAATTCAAAATATGCCATTAAAGATATTCATTATCTAGAAAATGTCACATTTGATACGTATGTAGAAGAAGACGGCAAACAAGCATTTACAGATTGGATGATTGAATTAACAAACGGGAAATGTACAATTACAGAAGGAGATATGTTGTACTTAGAACAAGATGTTATCTAAGCATAACCCATTTATCACCTTCAAAGATTAATGTAGTGAATTACTTCCCTACAAATGAACTAACGAACTAAGGAGATTATATATGGAAGAACGTTATTATCATCTCCAAAATAGCAGAATAAAAAAGAAGCGAAGAAGGAAACTTTTCTTCTTCCTTATTTTCGCATTTTTATTTGGCAGCATAGGAGTTTATGTGTTAAATTCTTACTCTTCTCTCATGGGGATGTATAGTGGTTTTACTCGTGAAAAATCAGATTTAAGAAACAAAGATGTAGAAATTACAAAAGAACCTTTTACAATTCTCATTATGGGTATAGAAGATTATGCGACAGATGGTCAAAATGGTCGTACAGACTCATTAATGTTTGCAACAGTCAATCCAAAAACGCAAAAGATTTCACTTATGAGTATTCCTCGTGATTCTCGAGTTAAAATTGTTGGCAAAAATAAGGAAGACAAAATTAACGCTGCCCATGCTTACGGCGGAGAAGAAATGGCAATCAAAACTGTCGAAGGCTTTCTAAAAGTTCCTGTAGACCATTATCTGAAAATTGATTTCCAAGGCTTTAAAGGTATCGTTGATGCTGTTGGCGGCGTTACCGTTGACGTACCCTTCGATTTCTGGGAGCGCTCTGACGTGGATTACTACAAAAAAATTCAATTTAAGCAAGGACAGCAAAACTTAAACGGTGAAGAAGCACTTGCTTACGTCCGTATGCGAAAGCAAGATCCAAATGGCGATTATGGTCGAGCTGCTAGACAAAGACAATTACTGGCCGCTGTTGCTCATAAACTAAACTCCACCTCTACTGTATTTAAAATTAAAGATTTAACAGCTGTCGTTGGAAAATATATAAAAACCGACATTCCTATTTCAGACGGACTTGCTCTTTACAATAAACTTTCTGGATTTGATCCTTCTACAATGCAAACGTTAAAGCTTGAAGGCGAAGACAAAAAGATAGGCGGTATTTATTACTTCCTTCCAGATCCAATCAGTGTAGAAACGGTGCGTAACGAAATTGAAAAAGAATTAGGAGAAAAAGCAAAAAATCCAACTACAAAAAACAACTCAAATCCTGATTCAAGTTCTAACTCTAACGAACAAACAAAAAAAGAGACAAACCAAAATAAAACACCAACTGATCCGCCACCTTCTACAAATGCTCATGCAGAGTGGATTATGCGCAATCAGCCGTAAAAAAAAAGGCCCAATCTATCCGATTGGGCCCTTTTTATTTACTTATTAAAGTGTTGTAAAATCGCTTCTACAATACGCTCTGATGCACGACCATCACCGTAAGGGTTAGATGCTTTCGCCATCTTATCATGAGCTTCTTTATCTGATAACAACTCATCAGCAAGACCAAAGATTGTCTCTTCGTCTGTTCCTGCTAATTTCAGCGTACCTGCTTCAATACCTTCAGGGCGCTCTGTTGTATCACGAAGAACAAGAACTGGTACCCCAAGTGATGGAGCTTCTTCTTGTACACCACCAGAATCCGTTAACATTAAGTATGAACGAGCTGCAACATTGTGGAAATCAATTACATCTAGCGGCTCAATTAAATGAATACGGTTATGTTCACCTAAAATTTCATTTGCTATTTCACGAACAACAGGGTTCATATGAACAGGGTACACAACTTGTACATCTTCATGCTTATCAACAAGACGCTTAATTGCACGGAACATATTACGCATCGGTTCACCTAAGTTTTCACGACGGTGAGCTGTCATAAGTACAAGACGATCATTCCCAAGTTTCTCTAGTACAGGATGACTATATGTTTCTTTTACAGTCGTTTGTAGCGCGTCAATCGCTGTATTTCCTGTAATGAAAATACGTGACTCATCTTTATTTTCCTTCTGTAAGTTCGTTGCTGATTTTGCTGTTGGTGAGAAATGAAGATCCGCCATTACACCTGTTAATTGACGATTCATCTCTTCTGGATATGGAGAATACTTATCCCACGTACGAAGGCCCGCCTCAACATGACCTACTGGAATTTGATTATAAAAAGCAGCTAAGCTTGCAATAAATGTTGTTGTTGTATCACCATGTACAAGTACAATATCCGGCTTCGCTTCTTTCATTACTTTATCCAAACCTTCTAAACCACGCGTTGTAACATCAATTAAAGTTTGGCGGTCTTTCATGATATTTAAATCGAAATCTGGCGTAATTCCAAAGATACTTAATACTTGATCTAACATTTGGCGATGTTGTGCTGTTACAGTCACAATCGATTCAATTTTTTCTGGGTGTTTTTGCAACTCTAATACAAGAGGTGCCATTTTAATTGCTTCTGGACGTGTCCCGAAAATTGTCATTACTTTTAAACGTTCAGTCATGTGATTGCCTCTTTTCTTTCACTAATTACAGCTTCTATTATGACATATAAAAATATGCATGAGTACTTTCCTTTTTAACGCATAACAGAAACTTTTCTATTACAAATACTTTTTCTTCCCACCGAGTAATAATCTATCTTTTGTTTCTTAACATCTTCATCAGTATAACAATTTCTCCCATCAAATAAAATAGGCTCCCTCATAAGTTGTACGTACTTTTCTAACGGATATGTTTGAATATCTTTCCATTCTGTTACGATAAAAGCCGCACTCGCATCTCTAATCGATTCATCTATACATCTACTATATTGTATAGCATCTCCAAATATATTTTTCACATATTGAATTGCTTTTGGGTCGTAAAGAGCAATATCTGCACCTATATTAAGTAATGCTTCTATTATAATAAGAGATGATGCTTCTCTAATATCATCCGTATTCGGTTTAAAGGATGCGCCAAGAACTGCAATCCGCTTTTTATTCATATTCATAACTTTTTTGGCTTTTTCAATCAATAGCAGCTGCTGCTTATTATTTACTTCAATAACCGCTTTTAACAAACGAAAATCATGAGCAACATTTCCCGCAATTTGTACCAGTGCTTTCGTATCTTTCGGAAAACACGACCCTCCGTAGCCAATGCCCGCATTTAAAAAAGATGCACCAATTCTCTTATCCATTCCCATCCCTTTGGCAACATCCAATACATTCGCGCCTACCTTCTCACATATATTTGAAATTTCATTAATGAAACTAATCTTTGTAGCTAAAAAGGCATTCGACGCGTATTTAATCATCTCTGCACTTTTAATATCTGTAACATACGTTTCTAAACATAATTCACTATACAAACTCTCTACTCTTCTTGCTACTTCCTCACTATCCGCTCCAATTACAATACGATCTCCATGAAAGAAATCATAAATACCTGAACCTTCACGCAAAAACTCTGGATTCGATACGATATGTACTGTATGCCTCCCTTTTAACTTCTCCTCAATCCATCCCTTCATTACATCATTTGTACCTACTGGAACTGTACTTTTCGTAACAACAATAATATCGTTCGTCGCATATAATCCAATATCGTTACAAGCACTCTGAATATACGTTAAATCTGCCGTCCCATCTAATAAAGGCGGTGTTCCAACTGCAATAAATATAAACTCTACATCATCAAATGCCTCTTCTTTATTTGATGTAAAAGTTAAAGCATTATTCTCATATGCATAATTTATTAATTCATGTAATCTAACCTCATAAATAGGTAAATCCCCTTGTTTTATCCGTTCAATTTTTTCATTATCTATATCAAAACATGTAACTGAATGCCCTAATTTTGCCAATCCTACTCCTGTAATCAACCCAACATATCCAGTACCTACTATCGTAATTTTCATTTCCTTTTCGCACAGGAATTTACAATAGAAAAGATATGAAATATAGAACTCTCCCTGCGCTTCCCCCTCTCACGTTAAAAATGAGAAAACCCTTTTCCTTTTTCATTATATGAATTACTTCCCTTACTTTTTTTAAAGTTTTTGTAAAATTAAATGCACTATAAAGTAAAACTTAATCAGTGAGAATGAGGCTGCCAGGTCACGTGTAATAAATTCCCACATTTTAACACGAGACTTACTCATTTCTACGTGCAACACTTATAATACTGAAATAAAAGTATTCACTATCGAAGAAAAAGAGAAAATGTCACATTCCGAAGTCCAGTACGATTAACCTTCTTATATGATTCAACATTCTATATACAATTGTCATATATTTTATTCGCTTCCATTAACCGTAAAAAGAAAAAAAGATTGAATTCTAATCTTTTTGTGATACCATATGTTATGAGCCTGTAAACAAACATCATAATTTTCAGATAAATATATTTTCAAAAAAAAAAATTACGTTAGACTATAAAGGGTGGGGTATTAATGGACTCACAAGTGATTTATGCCATTTTGGCATCTTTCATCACTGTACTTGTCGTTACTCCTTTAGTTATTAAATTAGCTTTTAAAATAGGAGCGACAGATAAGCCAAACGCACGTAAAGTGCACCAAAAGATTATGCCACGTCTTGGCGGGTTAGCAATATTTATTGGTGTAGCTGTAGGATTTGTTGTCGGTGGCTTATATGAGCAAAGAATGTTATCGATAACGCTAGGTGCAATTATCATTGTAATCATCGGAATTTTAGATGATATGTACGAGTTATCTGCGAGAGTAAAATTCGGTGGACAACTGTTAGTTGCCATTATGATTGTAAAAAGTGGATTATTAGTGCAAGTATTATATATCCCATTCATTGGGGATACTGAACTTGGATGGCTTGCTTATCCAATTACAGTATTTTGGCTTGTAGGTATTACGAATGCAATCAACTTAATTGACGGCTTAGATGGATTATCTGCTGGGATTTCATCTATCGTACTTGCAACGCTAGCATATATGGCCTTCACTAGCCCATGGGGTACTGGAACAGCTATTATCTTGCCACTTGCATTAATTATATTAGCAAGTACAATTGGATTTTTATTCTACAACTTCCATCCAGCAAAAATTTTCATGGGAGATACAGGAGCACTATTTTTAGGATACTGTATTTCTGTTATATCGTTACTTGGATTATACAAAAGTGTAACGTTATTCAGTTTTATCGTTCCAATTATCATTTTAGGTGTACCTATATTTGATACGATATTTGCAATCATCCGTCGTATCGTAAATAAAAAACCTATTTCAGCACCAGATAAATCGCATTTACATCACCGCTTACTTGCAATGGGATTCTCTCATCGCAAAACGGTACTAATTATATACGCATTCGGTATTTTCTTTAGTGTAAATGCTATTATTTTTACTACTGCAACGTTATGGTTATCCATTATTCTTCTTTTCGCTTTGATTTTCTTCACAGAAATCATCGCTGAAATAATCGGGCTTGTACATGAACGCTACAAACCAATCATTTCCTTTTATAAAAAAGTGAAAAAACGCGAAGACTAATTGTAGTATAGCCTTTTCAATTATGAAATATTCAAATAGCATCCTCTTTCTTATAAGAGGATGCTATTTTTTATTCTCATTTTATATTTCCAAAATATAGATTGTTTGAGAGTTCCTCTATTGGAGAAAGATATACATAATAAGAAAAGTATCAAGTTTTCTTTTTTACATCTTGATTGTCAAACTGAGGGTGAATGTTATGATCAAGCGAGTATTTCAATGTATTATTTTATTTTTAACGATTACTATGTACGTATCATCTAATACTGAAGCAACAACTGTTATTCCTGCTGAATATCATCCAAATACTGAAACAACTTCTCCTACACAAAAAATTGCGTACTTAACATTTGATGACGGACCAAACAAATATACTACACAAATTTTAAACATCTTAAAAGAAAAGAACGGAAAAGCAACTTTCTTTGTTATTGGTGGAAAAGTACCACATTATAAAAAGACAATGCAACGATTAATTAAAGACGGACATTATATCGGACTTCACAGTATGTCACATGATGTAAAACGCCTTTACACTGGTGACCCTTCCACTTTAATTGCAGAAATGGAGCAAACACAAAGCATTGTCCAGCAAGTTACGAAATTAAATACACATCTCGTTCGCGTTCCATATGGTAGTATGCCTTATTTAAAGAAGAATTACCGTGACGCACTTGTATCGGCCCAGTATAAAATGTGGGATTGGACGATCGATACATACGACTGGAAAAGCTATGACAATCCTTCTGCCATACTCGAAAGAGTACGTAATCAAAGTGATGAACAAGTCGAAGTCATTTTAATGCATGATTCGAGTGTAACCGTACAAATACTGCCAAAAGTAATTGATTACTTACAGTCACAAGGATACAAACTTCTTCCCTATAATCCTTCTTCTCATCTCAAGGTAAATTTTTGGAAAGACACAAGATTGTAACAGCTTTAGTGCCTATGTGCTAAAGCTGTTTTATTTTTCTCTTCCCACCCTTCCCATTTTTGTGTAAAATTTTAAATAGTGATGAAGTTTCGAGGTGAATAGAAATGAAACGAATAGATCTCATTTTCAACGCAATACAAAAAGGCAATTATACAGAAGGTGTAACCGCATCAGAACTCGCTACATTTCTGCAACTAGATCGCGCCAATGTAAGTAGCGATTTAAACAAACTTGTAAAAGATAAACGTTTATTAAAAACAAATACGCGACCTGTTCGTTTTTACATAGAAACGAACACTTCGTTGGAAACGCATTCAAAAGGCATAACTTCATTAGATACATTTGCAATTGAAAATACGAGCCTTAAAATTGCAATTGAAAAAGCGAAAGCTTCTATTCTCTATCCTCCAAACGGTATGCATACTTTACTACTGGGAGAAACAGGGGTCGGAAAGTCTATGTTTGCTTCTTTAATGCACGAATATGCAATTGAAGTTGAACAGCTTCCCAAAGATGCACCATTTATCGTCTTTAACTGTGCTGATTATGCAAATAATCCCCAGTTACTACTCGGGCAATTATTTGGGATTAAAAAAGGAGCTTATACAGGAGCAAGTGATCAAAAAGGGTTAATTGAAAAAGCACATGAAGGAATTCTTTTCTTAGATGAAGTACATCGCCTGCCTCCAGAGGGACAAGAAATGCTTTTCACCTTTATTGACCGCGGAGTATACCGCCGCCTTGGAGAAACAGAGAACGAACGTAAAGCACAAGTATTAATCATTACTGCAACAACAGAAGAACCAAATTCATTTTTATTAAAAACATTTACAAGACGTATACCGATGACTGTTACGCTGCCACCACTTCGTGAGCGTACACATAAAGAGCGCTTTGCTTTACTACAGCTATTTTTCACAAATGAAGCAATTCGTCTGCGAAAAGACATTCACGTTAGCCCAAATGCAATGCGTGCTTTCGTCTTTTACAATTGTCCCAATAACATCGGTCAATTAAAAACAGATGTTCAAATTGCATGTGCGAAAGCCTATTCTGATTTGGTCACAAAGAAACGTGATTCTGTCTATGTTTCAAGTACAGATTTACCTTGGTATATGAAAGAAGGGTTGTTCATTGAAAGAAAGAGCCGTCACTTATACCAAATACCAAATGAAACATTTGTATTTACAGGTGAGGAAGGTTGGAGTAATCATAAAACAGAAGATGAAAAACGCTCTTCTATTTACGATTATATTGATTATAAATACGAAGAACTTCAAGCACGTGGTATTGAAGAGGAAGAATTAGAATTACTAATAGAAAATGATGTTCAAAGCTTTTTCGTACAATATTTTAACCAAATATCCAAAAAAACAAGCCATGAAAATGTTTTTAAAATTGTGGATCGTAATATCGTTTCCGTATGTGAAAAAATAGCGGAACTTGCTGAAAAGCATTTATCTAAGACGTTTGATGAAAAAGTATTTCTTGCTTTAAGTTTACATGTACAGACAACTCTACAACGTTTACAAAGCGGAAAACAAATACATCACCCACAATTAAATCAAATTCGTACGAAATATAAAGAAGCTTTTTCCGTAGCTATGCAATGCATTCAACTACTGGAGGAAGAATTACAAATAACAATGCCTATTGATGAAGCTGGCTTTTTAACAATGTTCTTCGTTGTTGATCCAATTCCTGCCTCACAAACAGAAGTAAAAGTATTAATATTAGCACACGGTAATGGCATCGCAACTGAAATGGCAAACGTTGCAAACGAACTTCTCGGTATTGAGGAAGTAACCGGTATTGATATGCCGTTACACGAATCACCGAAAGATTTCTTGGAACGTGTGAAAGTTTATATGAAAACACTACAAAATGTAAATGGGCTTCTCTTACTTGTCGATATGGGGTCACTTGCTTATATCGGTGACATATTAGAAACTGAGTTCAAAATCCCTGTACGTGTTCTCTCGATGACGAGCACACCACATGCACTAGAAGCAGCTCGAAAAGCTCAGCTCGGTTATTCATTAGATGCGCTGTATGAAACAGTAAAAAATTTAACACCGTTTTACTTAAACGTACAAGAAGAAAAGAAAAAACCTCTCTCTCCAATGAAATCTGTTATTTTAACAGCTTGTTTAACTGGTGAAGGAAGTGCTTTAGCTATTCAAAAAATGTTAGAGAACTATTTACGATTTGATAAAGACTTAATTGAAATTATTCCGATTAGTATCGTCCATGAAAAAGATTTAACGAAAATGATCGAGAACATAAAAAAAGAGCGTAATATCATTTGTATCGTCACGAATTTCGATGTGCAAGTGCCGTGCTTAACATATCATTTCCAAGACATCGTAAACTACACAGCAATTCAGCCCATTCAAGAATTAATTACGTATGAAGAAACATATGCAAAAATGGCGGATATTCTTGAACAACAAATGCAGCGTAACGATGGGGCATTACTTATTAAAACAATTCGTTACGCATTAAATACAATTCAAGAATTAATTTCCTTACAGCTAACTCCTGATAGCTTAATGGGGGTTATTCTGCATATGAGCTGTATGGTTGACCGTCTTCAAAAAGGAGAAAGCCTTCTTCCTCACCCTGATAAAGAGAAAAGAAGACAAGATGAATACTGGATGTATATGAAAGTAAAAAAAGCATTGCAACCGATTGAAAATACATTTGAAATACAAATACCTGATGACGAAGTATTTTACGTTATGGACTTCTTTATTAAAAATCAGCCTGTTAAAAATTAATTGAGGCCGTTTTTAAAAATATCGACCGTAACGTGAGTTATATCGGCGATTTTCAAAACATATCGATTTACCGACAATAATCGCTAAAACTAGCACCTTATATAATGAGAAAAGGCTGTTCCAACATATGGACAGCCTTTTCATCTACTTCTTTACTTTTCTAACTCGCCCTCTTATTTCTCCTCTTTTTTGTGATTTCGTATGGACATTAACATATACATTTGCTTGAATAATTTCTTGAAGTAAATGTACAAATGATTTCCCTTGTAAAGGTCCCTCAAAATCCTCTACATTCACTACACCAGTAATACTTCCCTCGTTCAAACTAATCCCTTGCTCCAGTGGACCATACAAATATAAAACAACAGGACCAATTTGAGTAGACTTCCCTAAATGAATTTGACACGATGTAACCTTTTCTATATTTTTTAGTATTACTCTGTAATGCAATTTCGTTAAATCATCACTAAAAATAAACTCTGCTACCCCAAAAGCTTCTGTATTTACAGGAGGCACTTCCCTCTTACCTGTTAACCTGGCAAAGAAATGTGTTGTCATAAGGCATTCTCCTTATATAAATTTCCCAGCACTACTTCTACTACTTTATGGTTTAGACATAATCATTTATGACTTTTTCAATTTTTAATTACAAAGAAAAGATTCACAAAATCTTTACATTAAAATCGTTCCTGTAGATTGAAAGTCTCTTGTATAATGCACATAGAAAAACATTATAGGAGGTTATTTTGAAAAAAAACAAACACATCTTTCACACATTATTAGAGATTTTTCTCGTCTCATTTAAATTAGGACTTACTTCATTCGGCGGTCCTGTCGCTCATCTCGGCTATTTTCACCACGAATACGTGCAAAAAAGAAAATGGATGGATGAACGAAGCTATGGAGATTTAGTAGCGCTATGTCAATTCCTTCCTGGTCCTGCCAGCAGTCAAGTCGGTATGGGGGTTGGATTATTAAGAGGCGGACTATTAGGAGCTATTATTTCATGGATTGGATTCACTTTACCGTCTGTACTTGTTTTGGTTTTCTTCGCCTCATTCCTTAATCAGTTCGATCTTGGAAGTGCTGGCTGGATTCATGGACTAAAACTTGTAGCAGTAGCTATTGTCGCTCATGCCATATGGGGAATGGCGCGAAAGTTAACTCCAGATCGCAACCGTGCGACGATTGCGATTGTAACTGCCGCAATTGCCTTATTATGGCCAAGTAGTTGGACACAAGTCATCCTTATTATAATATGTGGCTTTATCGGCTGGTTTTTATATCGCAACCAACCAATTAGCCAATCACAAAATATAAAAGTACCTATTTCAAAAAAGATAGCAGTTTCTTGTCTCGTCTTATTCTTTGGACTATTACTGCTGCTACCGATATTAAGACCGTTTTCTTATTACATCGCTTTATTTGATAGTTTCTATCGTTCTGGCGCACTTGTATTTGGAGGAGGACACGTCGTGCTGCCCCTTCTTGAAGGTGAGTTCGTACAAAACGGAATGATGACGAAAGAACAGTTCCTAGCTGGATACGGATTAACACAAGCAGTACCAGGACCACTATTTACATTCGCCTCTTATATAGGAGCAGTATTAAACGGGACGCTTGGGGCAACACTCGCAACAATTGCGATTTTCCTCCCTGCTTTCTTACTCGTTATTGGTGTTTTACCATTTTGGAACAGTGTGAGAAAAATATCATTCATACAAGGCGCACTACTTGGTGTTAACGCCGCAGTTGTTGGTATTTTAATTGCCGCTTTTTACGATCCTATTTGGACGAGTACAGTTATAAATGCTTCAGATTTCGTTTTCGCTTCGCTTCTTTTTTGCTTACTAGCTTTTTGGAAAACACCACCTTGGGTTATCGTTATACTGGGAGCCTTTGGCGGATATATTCTGTCCATTTTATAAATAAAAAACGACGGCATGATGTAGCCGTCGTTTTTTCTATTAAAACTTCACAAGCTCTATGCCTTCTGGCAACTCACTCTCTGTTAAAATACGCAATTCCTTCACACGATCCATTACGTAAGAAGAACGCTTCACAAGCTCTGGATCAATATATGCTGGATGAACCATAATTTCTACCGTTTGTTCACCTTGTACTCTTTCTTTTAACTTCACAAAGTAATCTTCCGTCACACCATCCGCATAAAAATCACTGTAAAACACATCAGAAAATGGATGCACCGCTCTATCTTCCTCACAACGACGAATCGGAACATTATATTTAGCCGCTAATCTCTCAAGAACATCATGTAAGATCGGTAAACCATGCACATGATGATGACTATCTAAATGAGTTGGTGTTAATCCGTAAGATAAAAACTTCTCAATTTGAGCAGTCCATTCTCTCTCAACTTCTTCTGGATTTATATTCCCTTCCCTTACAACACTTTGTTTATGAAACGATCCGTTTTCCCCTACGAGTGACGGTACATCCTTTAACAGTGGTTCTCCTGCCGTTAATACGAGATGTACGCCTACTCCGAGTAGGTTGTACTCTTTCGCTAAGCGTACCGCATGCTCTGTTCCTGGCATATTCATCATCATCGTCGTTGAATTTACAAGTCCATTTATATGCCCATCAATAATGCCGTAATTTGTACCTTCTGTAAGACCGAAATCATCTGCATTTACAATTAACTTAATCATCATAATACCTCCTAATAGAATAAAAAAAGCGGGCTAAATAGCGCCGCTTTTACTTCTCTACCTTTTTGAAGAACTGCGGAAGATACTCTTTATGTGCTTCCAACATTTCATCTAAAATTTGTTTTGCAACTTTATCTGATGGTACAAGTGGATTGATTGTCATAGCAAGCAGCGCCTTATGATAATCCCCTGTAACAGCAGCTTCAATTGTTGTGCGCTCAAATGATTTAATTTGTTGTACTAAACCGCGAACTGGTACTGGAAGATCTCCCACTGCAATTGGTTTTGGGCCTTCTTTCGTAATAATACAGTTCACTTCAACAGCTGAATCATGTGGTAAGCTTGCAATTGTTCCGTTGTTTCGTGTATTAACAGGCTGGATATCACCTTTATTATTGTAAATAGACGTAATTAAGCTACATGCTGCATCACTATAATAAGCTCCGCCACGTTTTTCTAATTGTGGTGGTTTAATATCTAAGTTCGGGTCTTTATATAACTCAAATAAATCATTTTCTAATTGTTTTACTACTTCTGCACGTGTACCTTTTTCAACAGAAGCTTCTTTCTCTTCTTCTAACATTTCACGTGTTTTGTAGTAGTAACGGTGGTATGGACATGGAATTACACGAAGTCCTCGAATAAAGTCTGGTTCCCAGTTAAGCGCTGCGATATTTTCCATCGTAATTTGCTTTTCTGGATCTGTCACAAGCTCTAACACACGGTCCATTACACTCACGCCATCTAAATATACGTCTAATCCATATACCATATGATTTAAACCTGCGAAATCAACGTGAACACGACTCGCATCTACTTCAAGTAATTTTGCAAGACCCATACGAATTCCGATTGGAACGTTACATAGACCAACTACTCTTTGAATATTTGTATAACGAAGAACAGCTTCTGTTACCATACCAGCTGGATTTGCAAAGTTAATTAACCATGCATTCGGACAGAGCTCCTCCATATCTTTACAAATATCTAAAATAACAGGAATCGTTCTCAACGCTTTGAATAAACCACCAGGACCATTCGTTTCCTGACCGATTACATCATATTTTAATGGGATTGCTTCATCTTTTGCACGTGCTTCTAATAAACCAACGCGAAGTTGTGTTGTTACGAAGTCAGCATCTTTTAATGCCTCGCGACGATCAAGTGTTAAATGTACCTCGATTGGTAAACCTGATTTTTTCACCATACGTTTCGCTAAGTTACCAACGATTTCTAACTTTTCTTTTCCTGCCTCAATATCTACTAACCAAATTTCACGAACAGGCAGTTCATCATAACGCTTAATAAATCCTTCAATTAACTCTGGTGTATAACTAGATCCACCGCCGATTGTAGCAATTTTAATTCCAGTCATGCTTTATTCCCCTTTCGCTTCAAGCTTTTTATAAAGATCGATAAACTCTGCTGCTAATTCTTTCACTGTAATCGCATTCATTAAATGATCTTGTGCGTGAATTAAAAGAACACTAACCTCTGTTTTTTCTCCTCTTGCTTCTGATTGTATGAGCTCTGTTTGAAAATGATGCGCTTCATTAATCGCTTCTTTTGCCTTTACCATCGCTTCATCTGCTTCTGCCATTTTCCCCTGTTTGGCAAATTGAAGTGCCTCCATCGCAAAGCTTCGTGCGTTACCACTATTTAAAATCAATTGGAATGGAATTTGTTCTGCTGTAGTCATCATAATTACCGCCCTCTCTATAAAGTTCAACCGATTTAAATACCCCTTCAGTTTGAACATGTCTATTAAAGTATGAATTTATTAATGATAGTTTAGTGTTCATATAGATGTTTTTCATCTTTTTGAACATGATATAAAGGTAATTATTCTGACGAGCTATAGGAACTCGCCAGAATAATATTTTTTAAAGTGATACTGAATTGTCGCTTCCTTTTGTTTCAGCTTTTGCAGCCTGTACATAAGTACGGTCACACATTAATACGAATGGATAGTAAATTACTACCGCGATTGCAAAGTTCACCACTTGTAGTGCTGCACCAGCGATGCTTCCGCCCGATACAAGATAACCACTAAAGATTGGTGGCATTGTCCATGGAACTAACGCAACTGTTTTTGGTACCCATCCTAAAGTAATTGCTGTATAAGAAGTAATAACTAATACAACCGGTGTAAGTACGAATGGGATAATTAACGTTGGGTTTAATACAATTGGCGTACCAAAAATAACTGGTTCGTTAATATTAAAGAAACCAGGACCGATAGATACACGGCCTACACCGCGAAGCTGCGCACTTTTCGCTACAAGCATTACTGCCACTAAGAACGCTAACGTTGCACCCGATCCCCCGATATATACGTATACATCAAAGAATGGTTTTGTGAAGATATGCGGTACGTCATATGCAGACATACCATCATTAAATAATTTCATATTTTTCTCTAATGCTGGTAAATAGATTGGGTCAATAATCCCCCCAATAATATTTGGACCATGTAATCCGAAGAACCATAATACGTGAATAAGTAACGCGATAATAATTGCACTTGGTAATGTACCCGCTAAACCTTGTAATGGTAATTGAATTGTTTCAAATACCATTTTATGAATGCTTGTTCCCGCAAGTTTCACAGCTAATTGAATACCTGCTGTTACAATCAAAATAACGAATGCTGGAACTAACGCTGCGAATGATTTCATTACTGCCGGTGGAACACCATCTGGCATTTTAATTGTAATATCCCTTTGAACAAAGAATCTAAACACTTCTGTTACAAGAAGAGCCACTATAATGGAAACGAATAGACCTTGTGCCCCTGTCCACGCTAAATCAATACCGCCTTCTTTTGGCGTTGTCGGAGAAATAATAATTAATGCACCGAATGTAATGATTGCTGCTGACAACGCATCGACGCCGTAAGATTTCGCTAAATTGTAACTTATCCCAACTGCGACTATGAGGGCGAGTATAGCAAAGGAACCAGTCCACATACCGCCACCGACATCTTTCCAAGCGTCACCAAATGTGCCCTTCATAAAGTTTTGGAAAGCATCAATTGGTAAGTTATTTATAAGTACTGCAAATGATCCAACTAAAATAAGAGGCATAACTGCGATAAATCCGTCACGGATTGCAACTAAGTGGCGCTGCGATCCAATTCTACCTGCGACTGGAACTAAATATTTCTCCATGAATGCAATAAACTTTTGCATTTCGCTTCCCCCCTAATTATTTTTTAAGTGTTAATGCGTGATCTAAAACTGCTTCTCCATTCATCATGCCGTAGTGCATTGGATTGATAACGTCGATTCCAACGTTTCTCTCATCAGCAAGCGTTTTCATTGAAGAAAGCATGTAACGAACTTGTGGTCCTAGTAATAATACATCTGCTTGATCGATATTCGTTTTTACTGCATCCCCAGATACAGCCCAAATCTTTCCTTCTAAACCGCGAGCTTTTGCAGCCGCTTCCATTTTTGTAACTAGTAAACTTGTAGACATCCCTGCTGAGCAACATAATAAAATATTCATTTGAAAATCCCCCTTGTGTAGTATAAAAAATTTATGTTTTATTTATTTTTCTTTACGCTATTTATTAATGCAATTAGCGTGCCAACTTTTTAAAACCACTAAAATCAGTGCTTTTTCGAGCATTTTCTTTGTGTGTTAACGCTTTCAATTAGTGTGTCGTCTAAAAAACACACAGTGTGTTATAAAACAACACGCTTTTAACACATAACTGTATGAAAATAGATTAGTGTTTAGTTGTCTAGTTATGTTTAATATGAAAAAACACTAAAAAAATTTTTTATCGTAGAAATCTAGTAAAAAACAACATTTTCTTGAGCTCAGTCTTCTATCTATTCTATTGTCCAAGCATACTCTACTAGATTACATAAAATAAAATAGAATAAAATAACACAATTCGAAAGGGGATTCCTATGCCAAAACATAGAAAACAAAGCAAAATAAAGATTTATAGAATAACAAGCTATAAAAAAGACAAGCGTTCTGAATTAGACTCTGACAAATTTGAACTAGAACAGCAGGACAAGCATGATATACAAGACAAACAGGACAAACAGGATGAGCAGAATAAGCAAGATAAGCAAGTACAATCGGAAAATGTAACTATAGTACCTACAGATTCACACAGCTTAGATGTGTGGGATGAAATTTCTCTAAAGGAAATACAAGCTGGTGAACATACGAGCCTATTTGAAGAAAAGAGTAATTATCAAAATATTAATTTAGTCCAAGTAAACGATGTTCGCTTATACTTGGACAAGCAACTACAATTCAGTTCCGTTGATGAGCAAATTTATCATGAAGCACTTGTACATCCGATTATGGCAAAAGTAATTGATCCAAAACGTGTTCTCATATTAGGTGGTGGCGATGGCCTTGCCTTACGAGAAGTTTTGAAATATGAAACTGTGCTACATGTAGACCTTGTTGATTTAGACGAGGCAATGATTAATATGGCACGTAATGTTCCAGAAATAGTATCTTTAAACAAAAATGCTTTTTTTGATAATCGTGTGAACGTGCACGTATGCGATGCAAAAGAATTTCTAAATTCACCTTCATCTTTATACGATGTAATCATTATTGATTTTCCAGACCCAGCGACAGAATTATTAAGTACTTTATATACAAGCGAACTATTTGCTCGTATAGCTACATTCTTAACAGAAGATGGGGCTTTCGTCTGTCAATCTAATTCACCTGCTGATGCACCTCTAGTATATTGGAGTATCGGTAATACAATTGAACACGCTGGATTAACTGTGAAGAGTTATCATACAATCGTTCCTTCTTTCGGAACTGACTGGGGATTTCATCTTGCTACTAATTCTGCACATGTACTCGATCAAATTGAACAATTATATGTAGTACCAACTCCTCGAACATTGCCTGCTCTTCTTTTTCCTTTATTTCAATTTAAAGAAGAACATCTAGAACAACGTAACCTCGCTCTTTTAAATTCAGAATCAAATCTTATCTTACATCAATGCTACAAACAGGAAATGAAGTTTTGACAATATTATAATAAGGAGTGCTACCCTATGGAATATTCTACTTTTGGCAAGCATATAATAGTAGATTTGTGGGGAGTGGACTTTTCCCTATTAGATGATATGCACTTTTTAGAATATCATCTAGTTACAGCTGCAGATTACTCTGGTGCCCATGTTTTAAACGTAAGTAAAAAAGAGTTCCAGCCATATGGTGTTACTGTATTAGTGTTATTATCAGAAAGCCATCTTTCCATTCACACTTACCCGGAACAAAATTTTGCGGCTATTGACTGTTATACTTGCGGTACAACCGTTGAACCACAAATAGCGATTGATTATATCGTAAATATATTAAAACCGGAACGGATGCATATAAAAAGATTAATTCGTGGTATAGGAGAAATTGTTACTGCCGATTAATTATAACTCTTACTCATCCGAAAAAAGGAGGATTGTAAAATACCATCAGTGGGATGAACATTCCACTGATGGTACAGGCACATACATAAAATGAAATTTTAATTAGTGGAAGTTTTACTGCCCGTTAATTCGAGATAAAAAAACCTTGCATAAGCAAGGTTCATTCATCCACCGACATCTTCCTATATAACTCTACAAACTCACTCGCTAATTCTTTCACCGTAATTGCATTCATTAAATGGTCTTGTGCGTGTACCATTAAAAGAGTAACTTCGGTCTTTTCACCACCAGCTTCTTTCTGGATAAGCTCCGTTTGTACACGGTGCGCCTCTTTTAATTCCTCTAGTGCTTCTTGTAATTTAGCTTCAGCTTCTGTAAACTCCCCACGCTTCGCACAATCAATTGCTTCCATTGAACAACTTCTCGCGTTTCCCCCATGCAAGATTAAATGAAAAGCTTTCGTCTCTATCGTATCCATTTTAGTTCTTTACTCCCCCTTTTCTTCCGCCAGTTTTTGTTTATCCCATATTTTTAAGAACGGTAAATAAATGAAGAATGCTAGCGCAAAGTTAACAAGTTGTAAAATAACACCTGAAATTTTCCCGCCCGATCCTAAATATCCACTAAAAAGAATAGGTGTCGTCCAAGGTACAGCGGCCCCACTCGGACGTGCGACCCATCCCCATTCCATTGCAAAGTACGAAACAATTGTTAACACAACTGGAACTAATATAAATGGAATTAGTAAAAGTGGGTTCATCACAATCGGCATACCAAAAGTTACCATCTCATTAATATTAAATATACCAGGTGCAATTGACAATCTCCCTAAACTTTTTAATTGTTGACTTCGTGCAAATAGTAACATTCCGACAACTAGAGCAAGCGTTGCACCAGAACCGCCCATATAAATCCATAAGTCAAAAAACTGTGCCGTAATCGTATTTGGTACATCTTGCCCAGCTTGAAAAGCGACTCGGTTTTGATCCATTAACGACAACCAAACGGGGCTCATTACACCACCAACAATAGTAGCACCATGAATTCCACACGACCAAAGAACATGAACGAGAATAACTGCTATTATTGCGCCCCAAAGACTAGCACCAAGTACACTAAGTGGTTCCTGTAAAATTTGTCCTACAATATTATGGATACTGCCAAAAGAAGTATTTTCTATAATTAAGCGTAAAATCCAAATAACTGTTACAACAATAAATCCTGGAACAAGTGCCGCAAATGAACGCGTGACAGCTGGTGGAACTGTCTCTGGCATCTTTATGATTATCTTTTTTTGTACAATAAATCGATAAAGTTCAGTAGATATAAGTGCAATAATCATTGCTACAAATAACCCTTGGCTTCCCATTAATGCAGCTGGGATAGCGCCTTCTACAAGTACACTTTCTTTTGTACTTGGTATAATATATGCAACTTGAAATGGCGTCGCAAGTAAAAACGTCACAAGCGACAATGCCCCGGATGCTAAAGCATCCACTTTATAATACTCTCCAAGCCTGTAAGCGATTCCAAAAACAGCTATTAAAGCCATTATATTAAAAGTTGCACTAACTGGATACCCTAAAGCTCTCTGCCAATTCTCACCAAACAAACCTGCCATAAACTCGTTATATCCGGGTATTGGCAGTGCACTAATAATGAGGAAAAACGATCCAATAATTAAGAAAGGCATCGTTAAAATAATTCCATCTCGAATTGCTTGTAAATGCCTCTGCTCTGCAACCTTCCCTGCTACTGGCATCACGTACTTCTCTAAAAACCGTATCATCTATCCCACTCTCCTCATGGTTTCATTGACAAAGCTGCTTGCAAGATAGCTTCTCCATTACAAAGTCCGTAATGAACGGATTGAATGACATCAACAGGTATCCCTTTATCCTTACATAATTCTTTCATTTTCGGTAATAAATAACGTACTTGCGGTCCAAGTAAAAGGACATCAGCTTTATCAATATGACTATTCACTTCAGAACCTGATACTGCCCAGATTTTCACTTCTATCCCTCTTGCCTCTGCTGCTTTCTCCATCTTTGTAACAATCAAACTGGAAGACATTCCCGCTGCACAGCAAAGTAAAATATTCATCCCGCTTCCCTCCCCTTTTTTCTCTACCTAAATTATGGTGCACTCCTTGCCACCACTAGGTTACAAATATATATGTCTAGATTTCCTGCTGTATGCCGAGCTTAAAAACAAAAATTTCTTGGTTTTCGCGCTATTCCATCTATCCGTATTCTCCTAGTAAAGAGAACTCTAACTCGCTATAATGATTCAGTATGACTTTTTTTAATTGATAGGAGGATATATTTATGAAGGCATATCGCTTTCCACTTATTTTATTATCTTCTATCCTAATTGGTGGTTTCATTGGTTATTTCATGGGTGCCGATGCAGTTGCTTTAAAGCCGCTTGGTGACATTTTCTTAAACTTAATGTTTACGATTGTTGTACCTCTAGTGTTCTTTAGCATCGCATCGTCTATTGCTAATATGGATGGATTAAAACGTTTCGGTAAAATTATGTCTAGTATGGCTGGGACTTTCTTATTTACAAGTATTTTAGCTGCTATTTTTATGATTATTGTTGTGAAAATATTCCCGCCAGCACAAGGTGTTGTACTAGAACTAACACAACCTGACAAAGCCGGCAAAGCTGTTAGTGTTGCAGATCAAATCGTCGGTATTTTAACAGTATCTGACTTCTCGAAGTTACTATCTCGTGAAAATATGTTAGCTCTTATTTTCTTCTCTATCTTAATGGGGATTGCAACTTCAGCAGTTGGCGAAAAAGGAAAGCCATTCGCTACATTCCTACAAGCTGGTGCAGAGATTTCAATGAAGGTTGTATCTTTCATTATGTACTACGCTCCAATCGGACTTGCTGCTTACTTCGCAGCATTAGTTGGCGAATTCGGACCACAACTTCTTGGAACTTACTTCCGAGCAGCAATGGTATACTATCCAGCTTCTCTTATCTACTTCTTTGTATTCTTCACGTTCTATGCATACCTTGCAGGTCGCAAACAAGGTGTACAAGTATTTTGGAAGAACATGGTCTCTCCTACAGTCACATCACTTGCAACTTGTAGTAGTGCCGCAAGTATTCCAGCGAACTTAGAAGCAACGAAGAAAATGGGTATTTCTTCAGACGTTCGTGAAACAGTTGTCCTTCTTGGTTCTACACTTCATAAAGACGGCTCTGTTTTAGGTGGCGTATTAAAAATTGCTTTCTTATTCGGTATTTTCAACATGGAATTCGAAGGACCGAAAACATTAGCAATCGCACTTGTTGTTTCTCTATTAGTAGGAACAGTAATGGGTGCTATTCCAGGCGGTGGTATGATCGGTGAAATGTTAATCGTATCTCTATACGGTTTCCCGCCAGAAGCACTGCCAATTATCGCAGCAATTAGTACAATCATTGATCCACCTGCAACGATGTTAAACGTAACAGCAGATAACGCTTGTGCCGTAATGACAGCTCGCCTTGTAGAAGGTAAGAATTGGATCAAAAACAAATTTGCTTAATAGAAAGAAAGAGGATGCTCCAAACGAGCATCCTCTTTCTTTCGTTATTTATTGATAGGTTGATATCTCCTCTCGCCACAAATTTGTTAAAATCTTCACAAATATTCCACATCCATTATCCATTCTCCGTACTATAATCATGTATGGAAAAGGAGATGGAAACGATGACACAAAGCGCACCTGAATTTAAAGTTTTGCAAAGCATTGCATTTCTCGCTGTCGTTTTGCAAAGTTCCTTATTATATACAATGAATCAAGGAAATGTCTTACTTGAGCAATCCCTCATTATGGGCATGCTATTTAATCTTGCAAAATTCTCAGCACCAGCATTCATATTTATCGTTGGATTTCACTTAATTCGTCACTATACGAAGCAATTAGTATATAAAGAATATATTTCTGAAAAAGCGACACACTTACTCATTCCTTATTTCTTTTGGTCTATTCTTTACTTATTAACAACAAATGATCTTATTACATTACAAGGCGGAATAAAAAGTTTATTACTCGGAACAGCCGCGCCCCATCTTTGGTACGTTATTATGATGTTCCAAATTCACTTATTGTTCCCTTTACTATGCACACTTTTTTATTGGTTTCAAAAACGAACAGAAAATAAAAAAGACATATATAAATATATGACCTTTTTCGCTTGCCTATATTTTCTATTAATGTGGTTCTCTTCTCACTATATTTTTAATGGAGAAAAATTAACAAGTTCAACAATTTTACATTATACAGATCGATCATTTCTATTCTACTCATTCTATTTCGTTATGGGTGGCATTGCCGCTGTAGCACTAAAAACTTGGCGTCTATTCGTCATGAAACATATCCCGCTTATAACAATATTATTTTTCATCTTATTTTTATTCATCAATTATGAGTTGTTTAGTTTTTACGGAGCAAACTCTATTCATTTAACTGTTTCTACCTATTTAAAGCCATCTATGTTTTTATATATCGTATGCGAAATTATCATACTGTATGTGTTATCTATTATGATAGTACAGCGTCGTGGTTTCTTATATAAAACGTTACGTTTCATTGGAAATTACACGTATGGTGCTTATTTAGCTCATTTATTCTTCTTGCAACTATGCACAAAACTTCTTTCCTTATTCACGCTGCAAGAAAATACTATATTATATACCCTATTACTATTTGTGTTAACGGCCATTATCTCTATTTCAACAATGGTCATTTGTAGCACAATACCATTTCATACTTGGATTACAGGACCTTCTCCTACAACAAAGATGAAATGGACGAAGGTTGTATTCCGAAAAAATCATAAAAAACTATTCAAGCCATATATTTGATATAATAATACGCATATAAAAAGAAAGCGAGAGACACCTATGATTAATCAAGTTGGACAAATTATGCTATATGTAAATAACCAAGACGAAACAGTACAATTTTGGACAGAAAAAGTAGGGTTCCAAATCATTGCGGAAGAAAATAACGGAAACGGATTCCGCTGGATTGAAATTGCACCGGCGAAAGAAGCAGGAACAAGCATCGTCCTTCACGATAAAGCGTTAATCGCGAAGATGCAACCTGAACTAAACCTAAATACACCTTCACTTATGTTCTTCTCAGATGACTTAGACCGTCTATATAAAGATCTTTCTGAGAAAAATGTCACAGTTGGACAGGTTGTAGATTTACCTACTGGTAGAGCATTCAACTTTGCTGATAATGAAAATAATTACTTTGCAGTAATGGAACGTAAATAAAAAATAAGCTATCCGAAAAAATCGGATAGCTTATTTCATCTTAAGAAACTTGTTCTACATTCGTTTCTCTATGCTGTATATGACTCGTGATCCAAGCAATTCCACCGGCAACAACGAGATAACATAACAATATTAAAATTTGCATTTGTAATTGCGACCAATCTCCTAAAGAGATAACATCTTGTAATCCTCTAAGAGAATGAGACATTGGGAGAAACTGTCCAATTTTGCTAAGAACAGCTATGTTTAATTCTCCTGGGAAAGTACCTCCGCTCGTCGCTAATTGCAGGACAAGAAGGGTTACCGCTAAGAACTTTCCAACAAGACCAAATACTGTTACTAACATAAGAATAAATGTCATGAACGTAAAGGAAATAACAATACTTGATAAAACAAAGAGTGGCACACTTGCGACTTCTAATTTCATAACACCTAGCACAACTACATCTACGAGTAGCGCTTGAATAAGTCCAATTAAATATACCAATCCTAGTTTATTAATAAAATGTACCGTTCCGCTTACCTTCATATTTTGTCTGCGGCCAAGAGGTAAAATATTCGATGCCATAATTCCGCCAACATAAAATGCAAGTGATAAGAAATATGGCGCAATGCCTGAACCGTAGTTAGGCACGTCAGAAACTGTTGACTTCACTAACTGAACTGGCTCTGAGAACATCGTATTACGTGCATCATCATTACGAACATCCGCTATCTTCTCTGCGCCCTCTCCCAATTTCGTAGAAAGTTCTTTCGCACCATCATCAAGTTTAACAAGTCCATTTGTTAATTTACCAGCACCGTTATTCAGCTCCGTTCCACCACTCGCAAGCTGATTTACACCTTCTTGCAATGATGTAAACCCATTTCCCCACTTCGTAAATCCATCAGCCAAATTCGATGCACCATCTGCTACCTTTTTCGTTCCAGCAGTAGCTTCATTTAACTTAACTCCGAATGTATTCATGCCTTCTTCAATCTTATGTTGACCGTCAGCAATCTTCTTCGCACCTTGTGTCAATTGTTGTTGGCTATTATTTAAAGTATTTGTTGCTTTAGCTAGTCCATCAGACGTAGCAACAATTTTTTGAAAAGCGGGATCTTGCTGCACTTCTGGATGATTTTTCACGTACTCTTCTAATTGTTGTTTTATACTATTAGCTGCACCATCCGCTTTTACTTGGCCTTCAGCAAGCTTCTCACTTCCGCTCACCCATTCATTTGTACCAGCACTTAATTCACTAACCCCTGATTGTAACGTTTTTTCACCTTGTGCTAATAACTCCATACCGCTATGAAGTGAAGTTGCTCCTTGACTTAGCTCATTCGCTCCGTCAGTTAAGGCTGATTTGCTAGAAGCAAGTTTTTCACTTCCCTCTTTCACTTTTGATGTCCCGTCACTTAAACGATGAATACCATCTGCAAGCTGATTTGCCCCATTTCTTGCATCTGTCGTTCCTTCATGTAACTTCCCAGCACCATTACTTGCATCACTCAACCCTTGTGCTAAGTCTTGAAACTTTGAAAACACACCTTCTGTATAAGATTTCGTAATACTATTTGAAATTTTTGTTTTCATATTTTCAACAGCTGTCGTTCCAATTTGCGCTGCTACAAAGTTTTTACCCGGATTTACTTTGTACTGCAATTGTGCTGGTTCTGGTTTCTCATCCATAAGTGTACTTACCTTTTTAGAGAAATCAGCTGGAATCGTAACAACCATATAGTACTTATCTTCTTTTAGCCCTTCATCAGCATTTTTTTCTGATACGAAATGAAAAGCCAGTTCTTTATTCTCCTTTAAATTTTTTACAAAATCGTCTCCTGCATGAATTGTTTTCTCATCCATCGCAGCACCTTTATCTAAATTCACAACCGCAACAGGTAATTTATCTAATTTTCCGTACGGATCCCAATATCCGGCTAAAAAGAATCCTGAATAAATTAACGGAACGATTAATAAAAAAATTAAAGCGATACGTCCATGTTTATGGTGCCACATCGCTTTCCAATCTTTAAATACAAGTTGAATTCCCTTCATGAAACATACTCCTTCTCCGAATTTAACACCATTAGAATGGTTTAACAGATTTACTATACACGTCACTTTCCATACTGTATAATACATCTTTAATTATTAATTCATTCCTTTTGGTCTATAGAAAGGAGACTCGAAATGGAACTGCTCCAGTTAAAATACTTTCAGACAGTGGCACGACTAGAACATATGACAAAGGCAGCTGAAGAATTGCATATCGCACAACCTTCACTCAGCAAAACAATCGCTAGACTCGAAAAGGATTTAGGCGTCCCTTTATTTGATCGCCAAGGTCGACAGATTACTTTAAATTCTTTCGGAAAAGTATTTTTGAAACGAGTAGAGCGTATTTTTCATGAATTAAGCGAAGGGGAACGAGAAATTAAAGATTTAGCCGAATTACAACAAAGCTCTATTACACTAGCCGTTTCTATTCCGAGAATATTGCCAGAACTACTTGGCTCTTTTTTACTAGAACATCCTAACGTTCGGTTCCAACAATTTCTGGCATCCACTCCTTCTATGAAACGACAACTAGATAATATAGAAATTGACTTTTGTATCTCCTCTGTGCCAATTGAAGGAGAAGAAATTGTTTGGGAACCACTTATTACAGAAGAAATTTTCTTAGTCGTCCCTTCAGGCCATCGTTTATCAGGCCGAGAAAATATCCACCTCCATGAAGTAAAGGACGAACCGTTCATTAGTATGAACACTGGCTATGGATTTCGGCACTTAACAGATGAATTTTGTAAAGAAGCTGGTTTCACTCCGCATATTGCTTTTGAAGTCGATGAACCGACCGTAATTAGCGACCTCATTAAGCACGGTCTCGGCATCGCTTTTGTTCCAAGTTTAACTTTATTAAAAAACTCTACTTTAGCATCAAGCAAGTTGCGTATTATTGAACCCACTTGTCAGCGAACCATCGGATTAAGTTGGTCAAAAAAACGCTACTTATCAAAAACAGCTCAGCAATTCCGTGAATTCGTGATTGACTACTTCTCTAATATTAGGACATAAAATTATATGAACAAATAAAAGGTGCCAACCTCATATGGTGGCACCTTTTATTGTTCACTCTTTTTTAATTCCATTTCAGCTAAAAGCGGCAATACGTTATCAAAAATATGCGTATTATTATTTTCACCTGTTACATATCCACCGTAATATCTACTAAATACATTGTCATTTCGGAATGTGGCCATATGATCATACAATTCCTTCGCAAACTTTGTATCACCTGTTTGTAGTACGTACAAAATCGTTAGTCCGTACGCGGCCGGCGATTCATAATTCACAGTTTGTTTTCCCGTTTCTAAATTGTAACGACCGTATAGCTTTCCATCCTCCTGGAACTTCTTCTTTATAAATTCCAAATAAGCGGCTGATGAAAGACCACCTAAACTTCGATGATATGCAACGTATGATTGGTCAATAAGATTCACTTCTTTATCGTACGTAAATGTACCATCTTCTTTATACTCTTTTGGGAATGCCCAGCCATGCCTTGGATAATCAGCTAAAAATTGAACGACTTCCTGATATTGCTGAGCAGAAACTTTGCCGTACTTCTTCATATAGGAGAATGCACGCGGATTTATGTATGATGTTGTTACAAAATTATTTTGTTTTCCTGCATCTGCATCATAATAATCAACATAATAATTATCTTTTTTATTATAACGAAGTACAGCATCACTTAATTGATCGGCAAGGTTTTTATAACGCTCTTCCTTATACATTTCATAAGCACGATATAATTGTTCTATAATACGAAGATCATCTATAAGTGCATTTGTAGCTGACTGCCTCTCTCCCTTTTCAGAGAGTTTCCATAAAACGATATGATTCTTATATATGAAATTATCTTGAATAACCTTTACTTGCTCATCAAATAACGCCTGATCATCTTTATCAAGTGTATACTGTAACCATAATCCCGCCGATTCTGATAAAGCTTCACGTCCCTTAGCTTCACCCGTACCTGCCTTAGTATCTACTAAACGATACGTGGCAAGTGTTCCATTGTCATTCACCATATGTCTTAAAATAAAATTTTCTGTACGGTTTCCTTGTAAAGCTGACCAAAATACAATTCCACCTAAAGCGATTAAGAAGATAACTCCAATCCCTATATATAAACGTTTCCGCAATCTTTTCACCTCCCTAGTAAGGCTAACCTTAATTTTATCAGAACATACATAAATTTAAAAAAGACAATCTATTAGATTGTCTCCCGCATTTCTATCCCCCGCAAACCTCTTTAGAAGGTTTATATAGCGATTGTACAAGTCGATCATATTCACGACGTGTAATTTCTTTATTATATAGCTTCAATAATAAATCTCTATGCTCTTTTGAAAATGCCATCTTTTTAATGACTTCAGGATACATAAAACACCCTCTCCATTTCACATAAACTTCTTGATTCCGAAAAACAGAACTTATGTTCGCATAAAAGATTATAAAAGATTCCTGAGCAAAAAACAAACAAAACATGACCAACTATTTATTTCTTTCTATTCAAAATATTACAACATTATATTATCATATTCACTTTTTAAATACATATATATTTTTGGTAGTTTTTTTGAATAAATCTTCCAATTCAATCAGAAAATAATGGCAAAAAAGAAGAGGAGTTTACATATGGATACGGTAACATTAGCAAGAGCATTTTTTGGTTCTTCATTAGCATTCCACATTATCTTTGCAACACTTGGGGTCGGTCTTTCATTGATGATTTTTATAAGCGAAATACTCTATCACTGGAAGAAAGACTCCGACTATGCCATTATGGCGAAAAGATGGACAAAGGCGTTTGCTATTCTTCTCGGTGTAGCAATTCCAACTGGAACAATTGTTGGTGTGCAAATCTCACTTCTTTGGCCTGGTTTCGCCAAAATTGTTGGGCAAGTTATTTCTGTTCCCTTCCAAATTGAGATTTTTGCCTTCTTTTTGGAGGCTTTATTCATGTCGATTTACGTATATGCAGCTGATAAACTTCCTCCATTTATGAGATTAATCTCGCTATTTTTCGTCATGCTTGGTGCCACGGCATCCGCCGTGCTCATTACATCAGCAAATACATGGATGAATACACCAGCAGGCTTTTCAATGAATCCAGATGGATCTGTTTTTAACGTTGATCCGTGGAAAGCTTTCTTTAATCCAAGTTTTGGCACAAGTGCATTCCATGTTGTTATTACGGCTTATGCAACTGGTGCGGCTGTCATTGCTTCTATCGCTGGATTTAAATTATTGAAGAAAAATTTAAGTACACGTGAAATTGCTTATCATAAAAAAGGGCTACTATTAGGGCTTGTCGTTACATTTATTACAGGCGCTACGATGTGGCTTTCAGGACATGAATCAGCGATTGCCTTACATAAACACTCACCTGAAAAACTTGCATCTGCTGAAGCTTTATTTGAAACGACATCACACGCACCGCTATCCATTGGCGGAGTTGTGGATCCCAATACACTTGAACTAAACTATGCACTTGAAATTCCCAACATGCTTAGCTTATTAGTGGGACTAGACCCTAGCACTGTCGTAAAAGGTCTAAAGGAATTTCCCCAAGAAACATGGCCACCATTTTATACACATACACTATTCAACTTAATGGTCGGCACCGCTGCGTTTACCTTTGCAGTTGCAGCAATTGCACTCTTATATTGGTACTTCGTTTACCGAAAAAAGGGAACAGAACTACCGAAGTGGCTACTTTGGGGGGCTACCGCATGCGGACCAATTATGATGCTCGGTATTGAATTCGGATGGATTTTCAGTTGTAGCGGTCGTCAACCATGGACAATTTATGGTATGCAACGTACCGTCGATGCATCTACACGCGCCGATTTCGTCGGTCCTTTATTTGTTTTGTTCATCATTTTATATATTGGACTCGCTATTTTAACAGTCATTGTTCTACGGACATTCTTTAGAAGACATCCATTAAAGAATGATTTACAACACCAAGGAGGCGATTCTCATGCATGAGGAAAGTATTGCAATCATCATCTTATGGGCCCTTATTTTCGTATACAGTATATTAGGGTCCATCGATTTTGGAGCTGGTTTTTGGGGCATGGTATACGCCAAACATCCAACTCTCGCTGCCAAACTAGCGAATCGGTACTTATCACCCACTTGGGAAGTAACAAATACGTTTCTTGTTTTCGTCGTTGTCGCATTTCTCGGCTTCTTTCCGAAAGCGGCCTTTACTCTTGCGACAGTAATGTTCGTACCAGTTATGTTAATTTTAGTGCTCGTTGCAGTACGTAGTACGTTTATGGTATTTGCTTACTCCTTACCAAAATATCAGTACCTTCTTCGGGTTATTTCAGGTATTACTGGTCTCTTAATTCCAGCACTATTAATTACCGTTTTACCCGTTACAGAGGGAGCCTATATTACAATGTCTGAAGGAAAAGAAGTACTCCTGTATGGAAAACTTCTTTCTAGCCCGGTTATCTACTGTTATATGCTCTTCGGACTAACGTCTGAACTATTTCTCTCCTCTCTCTTTCTTGCTGATTTTGCGAGAGAACAAAGTTCAGAAGATACGTATAGAATTTATAGAAGAAATGCTATCATTCTTGGTCCTGCAACGCTCGTTACAGCAATCATCGCCCTCGTTGTAATGGACCCAGAAACACATTGGCTTATGCAAGGATTAATAAAGCAATTCCCGTGGTTTACAGTTTCTATTGTTTTATTCGTTATCGGATACTCGTCCCTTTGGTGGACAAACAAAAAATACAATACACTAGGATACCCTCGCATTGCCGTTTTAGCTGTCGTCGCTCAATATGCATTTGCCAGCTACGCTTACGGCGTCGCGCATTTACCTTATATTATTTATCCTGACGTAACTGTATTTACAAGCTTTACAACGAAAGAAACGTTCTATGCACTGCTCATTCTATACGCAATTGGGATTGCAATTTTATTACCAGGATTTATTTTCTTCTGGAATTTATTCTTGAAGGATCGTACTTTTTTGAAGGAAAAATAATATAGTCTTGGAGTCTGTCCCAAAAGGCATTTTGGAATAGACTCCTTTTGTCATGTTTTGTCGATAAGTCGATATATTTTAAAAATCGCTGATATATTTTAAGTTGCGCCGATATATTTCAATAATCGCTGATATATTTTAAGTTGCGCCAATATATCTCCATAATTGCCCATATAAATCTCATTTACTACCTTACTGCCCAATCAATTTATAGACTCCTATCACAATAGTTATTTCACTACGAGTGACACTTGTCCTTTAGCTTGAAAAACACATATTCGCTTCATCTCGTTATACGTCTAGTTCTTCTTATTTTTTGCTGAATATACTACCAATATAAACTTGAGACAAGCTACATCTGTTCAAGGGAAAATAGAAAGGTAGGCAAAATATGAGCATTGAAATATGGATTACTATTATTGTATTCTTCTTAACGATGATCGTTATCTTTTGGCGGCCTCGAGGTTTGAATGAGGCGTGGCCAGCAGCAATCGGAGCTGGTATCATCATAATTACTGGACTTGTATCAAAACCAGACGTCATGGATATTATAAGTAAAATTGGCGGTGCTTCCATAACAATATTAGCGACCATCGTCATGGCAGTTATATTAGAAAGCTTCGGCTTCTTCCATTGGTCCGCAGCGAAACTGGCAAATCTAGCGAAAGGTTCTGGACGCCGTCTATACTGGTATATTCAATTATTATGTTTTCTTATGACTCTTTTATTTAATAACGACGGTAGTATTTTAATTACAACTCCCATTTTAATTCTTCTTCTAAAAAACCTTCAATTAAAACCACATCAACAAATTCCTTATTTATTAAGCGGAGCTTTAATCGCTACCGCATCTAGTGCACCAATTGGTGTAAGTAATATCGTAAACTTAATTGCATTAAATATCGTTAATATGACTCTTTATATGCATACTGCTATGATGTTTGTACCTGCAACATTAGGCTTATTATTTATGTCATGGCTCATGTATACAGTTTTGAAGAAAAAACTTCCGAAAAAATTACCTGTTTCTTCATATGATATTGAAGAAATTTTCTTCACGAAAAACTTCCATCCACTAAAAGGAAATAATTCTGTTGATACGAAACAAAAACGGACAAGATTCATGTTAAAAGTATTAGGTTTCGTCTTCCTGATGCGCTGTCTTCTATTCGTTGCATCCTTCTTATCCATCCCAATTGAAATCGTTGCAGTACTTGGTTCACTCGTTCTTCTCATTTGGAGATGGTACTACTTACGAACAAATCCTGTCGACATTTTGAAAAAGACACCGTGGCACATTTTAATTTTCGCCTTCTCTATGTACGTCATTATTTACGGACTCCACAACGCAGGATTAACAGCTGCACTTGTACAATGGCTCGAGCCAATTGTGAATCAGCATCTACTCTATGCTAGCTTTGCAATGGGCGGACTTGTATCCATCCTCTCTAACGTCTTCAATAACCATCCTGCCCTTATGATTGGTACAATCACATTAACAGAAATGGGACTAGATCCAGTCACATTAAAAACAATCTATCTTGCAAACATCATTGGTAGTGACATCGGTTCACTATTACTACCAATTGGTACACTAGCTTCACTCATTTGGATGTATATTCTGAAACAAAACAAAATTAAAGTAAAATGGAAAGACTATTTAAGTGTATCCCTTATCGTTATCCCGCTCACAACAGTCGTCACACTATTCCTCTTATTCTACTGGGTACATCTCTTCTTTGCCTTATAAACAACAGAATCCCCATTTGCTACCGTCTTAGCAAATGGGGATTCTTCTATAATAAAGTTAGGTACTACAGTGTGATCAATCAAGTAAAGAGGTGTAACATATTATTGATATAAATGACTACCAGCTTCTTTAAATTCTTCTGCTTTCTCTTTCATTCCTTTTTCAATTGCTTCTGTCGTTTCTAAATCATTTTCTTTTGCATACTCACGAATATCATGCGAAATTCTCATACTACAAAACTTCGGTCCACACATTGAACAGAAGTGAGCTGTCTTTGCCCCTTCTGCAGGCAATGTTTCATCGTGATATTCCATCGCACGTTCAGGATCTAAAGATAAATTAAATTGATCGCGCCAACGGAATTCGAAACGTGCTTTTGAAAGTGCATCATCACGCTGATGAGCCGTTTTATGTCCTTTCGCAAGATCAGCCGCATGCGCTGCAATTTTGTACGTAATAACACCCGTGCGTACATCATCTTTGTTTGGCAAACCTAAATGTTCTTTCGGCGTTACATAACAAAGCATCGCCGTTCCAAACCAACCGATCATCGCAGCTCCAATTGCCGATGTAATATGGTCATAACCTGGTGCAATATCTGTCGTTAGTGGCCCAAGTGTATAAAACGGCGCGCCCTGACAAATATCAAGCTCTTTCTCCATATTCTCTTTAATTAAGTGCATCGGTACGTGTCCAGGTCCTTCAATCATAACTTGCACATCATGTTTCCAAGCAATTTTCGTTAATTCGCCAAGTGTTTCAAGCTCAGAGAATTGTGCTTCGTCATTTGCATCTGCAATCGATCCTGGACGTAATCCATCTCCAAGAGAGAACGAAACATCGTACTGCTTCATAATTTCACAAATCTCTTCAAAATGAGTATATAGGAAGTTTTCTTTATGATGGAATAAACACCACTGCGCCATAATCGAACCACCACGCGAAACGATACCTGTCGTACGCTTTGCAGTAATTGGAATGTAACGAAGCAATACACCAGCGTGAATCGTAAAGTAATCAACGCCTTGCTCCGCTTGCTCAATTAACGTATCACGGTACACTTCCCATGTTAAATCTTCTGCAATTCCATTTACCTTTTCAAGCGCTTGATAAATCGGCACAGTTCCAACTGGTACAGGCGCATTACGAATAATCCACTCACGCGTCGTATGAATGTTTTTACCTGTAGATAAATCCATAATCGTATCTGCACCCCAGCGCGTTGCCCACGTCATCTTCTCTACTTCTTCTGCAATAGAAGAAGATACAGCAGAGTTTCCGATATTTGCATTTACCTTCACGTGGAAATTACGCCCGATAATCATCGGTTCTGCTTCTGGATGATTAATATTCGCTGGTAAAATAGCGCGGCCTTCTGCGATTTCCTTACGAACAAACTCCGGCTCTACTCCTTCACGAATTGCAACGTATTCCATCTCAGACGTAATAATGCCATTACGCGCATAATGCATTTGCGTAACATTTGCACCTTGCTTCGCTCTAAGCGGCTGGCGATCCATTTGCGGGAAAACAGGTGTATGTTTCGAAGCCACTTTCACACCATCATCCTCTGGTTTCACCTCGCGCCCTTCATATGCCTCTACATCCCCGCGCTCCATGATCCAAGAATGACGCGGCGTTGGAATTCCCTTTTCCAGCTCCACTTTATACGCCGGATCCGTATAAGGACCGCTCGTATCATACACACGGACTGGAGGATTTGGGATGCCGTTCGTTTCGCTTTGTTCAATCTCACGCATCGGCACTTTCATGCCTGCGCGTGGTCCATCCACATATACTTTCTTACTCCCTGGTAAACTCGATTTCAATTCAATTTGCTCAGCTGAAACAGACTGTTTCATAACCTTTGTTGCCTCCCCTGTTCGTGACAAGGACGAGATATGGCCAGCGCATGCCAAAATAAAAAGAGCCAGGTCCATAAAAAAATAAGGACCTGGCTCATAAAAGACATCATTATGTAAAGCCGTTAACTTCCCTACGCTGGTACGAGCCAGATCAGGTCCAAAGGGTTAAGAAGTTCACGCGCTTCTCTCTCAGCCTACGCATACGTTAGGCACCCCTAGTTTATCACTGATTTAATTTTCAATACTTTCCCATCATACACGATAATCTGAAAAATGCAAAGGTTATTTCTTTTTCTCTTTATGGAATCATCCACGTTAAATAATATGCTTGAACATACGTTATAATACCAACAATAATTATGAAGAACACCCTATTGTAAAAATAGTTTATGATTTAACATGGGAGTTTAAAAACATCTTCACCACAAAGAGTGTTGAGAATCTCAACCATTGTATTAAGAAAATTAAGAATACTAATATACAAGAGTTTAAGAACTTTACGAATGGATTAGCCCGGGATATTGAAGCTGTCAGAAATGCGGTAACTTATGAGAATAATAATGGTCTTGCCGAAGGGAGCATAAACAAGTTAAAGCTTATTAAAAGAATCATGTATGGTCGATGCAAATTCTCCACATTGCGGACAAAGATTCTACTTTTGGAGAGAATGAGACTTTTCAACTAACTCCGGGAAGAACCATTTTTTACTTGCCAAATACATTCATCAGTCCCGTTTGCCAAAGAGCCTTTGTCTCTGCTGTATTTCGCTACAACTGCTACTGTTACC
This sequence comes from Bacillus sp. PK3-067, assembly GCF_056738645.1. Lineage (NCBI taxonomy): Bacteria > Bacillati > Bacillota > Bacilli > Caryophanales > Bacillaceae > Bacillus > Bacillus sp. PK3-067. The sequence goes on from NZ_CP096490.1 coordinate 5,136,274, forward strand.
TGCCATACAACCTGCAATAGAGATAGGTAACAATTTACTATACAAGGAACAAAATTGACCTGCTCCTCCATTTAGTGATTTAACTATCTTTATTATTCAGAGCTAAAACTCAAAGAAAAATCTCTTACATTTATTGTAACGTAATTTCCTTAATATGTTAATTATTTTTTGTTGTCTTGTTAGTTAAAGGGGTACTTAGTACAAAAAATAACCGTAGATAGTAGCACGAACACTGTTCTTGTTATAATTATTTTTTTTCAGAACGTCTATAATCCTCTTTTAAAAAATATATGTAAATATAATAAAAAACGAATGATTAATAGAAATATTCTACACCACTCGTTTTTTATCGGACTTCTTTTTACTGTACTTTTATTTTCTTTATGAGTTATTAGAAAAATAATTGTCTATATAAGTCTTTATTTTTTCAAAATTCTTTTCCATAAATAAGATTGCTGGTACTTCAATTATTGGAAGATTATTTTCATTATCAAAAGCTGGACACGGTTTGGGAACTACCAAATAGTCAACTGAGTTTTTATCCCTAATATAATTAATTGAAACATCATAATACTTAGAAAAATATTCCTTCAAATCATCCTGATTCCTTAAAAATGGTAGAGAAAATATTGAACCATAATTTATACCAGCGTCGACAATTAATACAAAGCATATTTTTTTCATGATACACCCTCCTCGTATAATAAGTTTTAAGTTAATAACTGTTCCTTGAAAATTAAATAGTTTTTATCTTCAAGAGCTACATCAAAAAAATGATGTATGGGTAAAATTTAGTCTTGGATACTGGGGGATTTCCCCAGATAATGGAAGTGCGGAAATGGATCCATCGGGAATATGCTTACTCCTCCTGTAGTTCGACCACGTTAAAAGACTGTGACCCAGACCAAAATGCACTGCATACGCACAAGCTGTATCGGTTTCCTTCACTTACCTCTCATAATGGTGGGAGGGGCAGCTTAGATGAAGGCAATCATTGAATACTCATACGCGAGGTTGTGGCTATGTTTTTGACTCTAGGGAGATCCCCACAGTATCCAAGCTCATTCCAAATACTATTCAAAGAAAGGAGGTCCTTTCTTTGAGATTATTCGTAGCTATTGATGTAAGCTCTGAAAAACTTGATGTATGTTTTCTTGACAGTCATGACACTGTTTTGAAAGAAATTTGTCTTTCAAACGATGTGAATGGTGCCAACGCCATTAAGGAGGATGTTCTCCATTTTCATCAGTTGTACAACTATAAAAAAATTGTCATTGGTATGGAATCTACTTCCGTCTATAGTTTCCGTCCTTCCATGTTCCTAACGGAAGATAAGGATTTGAGGGCTTTAGACGTGGAAGTGGTCGTACAAAATCCAAAAGCCATCCATCGGTATAAAAAACTCTTTGAAGAAGATAAGACCGATAAAATAGATGCTTTCCGTATTGCCGATTTTTTACGAACCGGACGGTATAATAAGTTTCTTATCAAGGAGGAAAAATACGTTGCCCTTCAACGTTTAACACGATCTAGATATCAACTCGTTCACCAGCAAACAGAATGTAAGCAACACTTTCTGAAGAACCTTTACTACAAATGTAATACGTTATCGAAAGAGTTAAATACCTCTGTTTTTGGTGCGACGATGATGGAAATACTCTCAGATTCCCTTTCGTTGGATGAAATCGCAGAAATGGATCTAGAAGCACTCGCTACTCTTCTTCAGAAAAAGGGGAAAGGACGCTTTAGCGACCCGGAAGATTTAGCGAAAACCATCAAGAAATCCATACGTGACTCCTACCGACTAGGTAAGGTCGTTCAAGACTCTGTGGACGTTGTATTAGCCACTTATGCACGATTGATTCAAACATTGAAAAAACAAATCAAAGAGATAGAAAAAAGCATTACTGCTTTATTCTAAGCCATTCCAGAAGCGAGATATTTAACAAGTGTTCCAGGCATTGGAGTCGTATACGCCGCGGGAATCATTGCGGAAGTTGGACAAATTGAACGCTTTGAGAACGAAGCACAATTGGCCAAATACACCGGTCTTTACTAGAAAAAATCGCAATCTGGAAACTTTGAATCGGAACGAACACCCATGACACGAACGGGAAACCAGTATCTTCGTTATTACATGGTTGAAGCTGCCAACTCTGTACAACTTCGTGAAGCTACTTACCGTGCTTATTATTTAAAGAAATATGATGAAGTTCCGAAATACAAACATAAAAGAGCCCTTGTCTAAAGCCGTAACTAGATTCGCTAAATTGTTTTTCAAATATTGAACCAAGCACTTGACTGATTGCTTGTTGAACAAGCCTATCCACTACTGTCGGTATTCCCAATTTGCGCATCTTCCATAAAAAGAGCCAGGTCCATAAAAAAATAAGGACCTGGCTCATAAAGACATCATTATGTAAAGCCGTTAACTTCCCTACGCTGGTACGAGCCAGATTAGGTCCAAAGGGTTAAGAAGTTCACGCGCTTCTCTCTCAGCCTACGCATACGTTAGGCACCCCTAGTTTATCACTGATTTAATTTTCAATACTTTTCTATCATACACCATAATTTGGAAAATTAAAAGTTTATTTCTTTTGTTGTTTATGGAATCATCCACGTTAAATAATAAGCCTGAACATAAGTCATAATACCAACAATAATTACGAAGAACAAACTATGCTTCACTGTAAAACGGAACAAATCCGATTCTTTTCCAGCAAGACCAACCGCTGCACAAGCGATCGCAATCGACTGCGGGGAAATCATTTTACCTGTTACACCGCCTGTTGTATTTGCTGCAACGAGAAGCACTTCAGATACGCCGACTTGCTGCGCTGTAATGGCTTGTAAATTTGAGAACAGTGCATTCGCAGACGTATCAGACCCTGTTAGGAATACGCCAATCCAGCCTAAGAATGGTGAGAAGAACGGGAATAGTCCGCCAGTTCCAGCTAATGCTAACGCTAACGTGGAAGATAGACCAGAATAGTTTGCGATAAATGCAAACCCTAGTACGAATCCGATAGATAGAATTGGCATTTTTAATTCGCTTAACGTTTCTTTAAATGTCACTACTGCATCTTTTACATTCATTTTCAAAATAAACATGGAAATGATACAAGCAATTAAAATCGCTGTTCCGGTTGCCGATAATACATCAAACTTCAGAATTGCCTCGTAAGGCGTTGGTTTATTTACAATTGGCTCTGCTTTCATTACTAGATTATGCAGACCTGGAATTTCAAACTTAAATACAAGACTTTCTAAAGCCCCTCCTGGAGTGAATAATGCCTTAAAGAAACTTTGGCTCCAAATGACTACCATAACCGTTAATACGATAAATGGGGACCATGCCTTCACTACTTTTCCAAACGTTAATTTCGGCATCGATGCCGCTGTCGTTGTTGCTGCTACTTCACTATTTGCTTGCCCAGATTGATAAATTTCTTTCGGCTGCCAAACTTTTAAGAACAGCGCTAAACTAATTAAACTTACAAGTGCCGATGTAATATCCGGAAGTTCTGGTCCTAAAAATGTCGCTGTAATGAACTGCGTAATCGCAAATGAACTACCCGCTACAAATAACGCAGGCCACGTTTGTCGTATCCCCTTAAATCCATCCATTAAAAATACGATAAAGAATGGCACAAATAATGATAGGAACGGTAATTGATGCCCAGCCATTTGTCCAATTTTATGTGGATCAATACCTGTTACTTGTCCAGCAACTGTAATCGGAATTCCCATCGCTCCGAACGCCACTGGTGCAGTATTTGCAATCAAACAAAGACCTGCTGCGTATAAAGGATTTAACCCAAGCCCCGCAAGAAGTGCTGCTGTAATCGCTACTGGTGCCCCAAATCCTGCCGCTCCTTCTAAAAATGCTCCAAATGAAAATCCAATTAAAATAACGAGTAGACGATGATCGTTCGTAATCGATAATACCGATGCACGAATCACATCGAATTGACCTGTTTTCACAGAAATTTTATATAAAAATACCGACATAATGATAATCCAAGCAATTGGCCATAATCCGTATAAGAAACCATATCCGGTCGCTGCCATTGCCATCGTGAACGGCATTTTATAAGCGAATAACGCTACTAAAACTGTAAGTACAACCGTAATAAATCCTGCCACATACCCTTTCATGCGGAAAACTGCTAAAGCTAAGAAAAAAAAGATAATCGGAATAAGTGCTACCGCTGCCGAAATCCAAATGTTTCCGAACGGATCATAAACTTGTGTCCATGTGTTCATTGTTCTCTCCCCCTAAAGAATCCCCTTTTAAATAGAATAACCTCATCAATAGACTATCAGGTCATCATACCTTTAAGTCTAAAATAAAAAAACGTTTAAGAAAACGTTTTCAACAACTTTCATTTATACTGTACCATAACAATTTCCATTAAAAAAGATTTTTTTGAAAATTTTATCATTTAACGAAAAAATCTTACAAAATCGTCATGTTCCTGTAATGTTCATCGATAGAAAGCTTGCAAAATTTATTGCATAATAATAGTATAACAACAGAAATTATTTATGAGGTGATATATATGAACGGAAATAAAATATTAGCTGCGTTATCATACTTTAGTGTACTATTTGCCCCTATCTTATTCCCTATTATCGTTTGGATTGTAGGAGACGCTGAAACAAAACCACATGCAAAACGTGCTCTATGGACACACATCATTCCAAGTATCGCTACATTCATTGGCGTAACTATTTTAGGAATTATGGGTCTTGGATCTGATCAACCAGATGTAACACTTGGAATTGGATCAATGATTGTCTTAGCTATTTGCGGAATCATCAGCTTATACTACTTCATCTGGAACATTGTAAAAGGAATTAAAGTGCTGAAAGCTTAATTTTAAACAAATGTTTGTTTAAAAAGGGCCCCTTGCAAATTGCAAGGGGCCCTTTTCCTAATTCGTTCACTTTATCTTCTGCGTTTCTTCTTTTTTCTCATCATTTTCTTTCGGCGTGTATTCACTTTATCCGCTATAATGTGGAGCGTACTTGCCACAACAATTCCCATTAAGAATGTTACAATTTCAACCTCATGTTTCTGCGCAATTTCTATTAAATTACCATCCAATGCGATTACATTTAATAGTAATAAAAATGGAGAAAAGACAATTAACATGTACGCAATACGAATCACATCACCAAGTATAATCGTATGCGTAAAGAAAGATCGATGCGGCATTACTTTTTTATAAGGATACCAAAATATACGTAAGAAACCCCATTTGTTATAAGCATTACTGTACGTATCTAAATCTGGTGTTAAAAATGAAGTACCTACTAAAAAACCAATTGCAAAAGTTAATAAAAAATCAAAATTTGTTAATCCATACGAAAAGAGCAAAAACAAAACAACCGGAAGGGATATTAAGTTTATTTTCGTATGCGTTCTTCCTGATGGCATAATGCACTTCCTCGCTTACGTTCGTCCTGTCACCTCATGACAGATTTCACCTATTGACCTAATTTCTGATCGATAAATGTTGTGTCTATATCCGAACCAAACCATTCTGCCAACTTCACTCGTGCCTTATCTTTCACATCTTCATTGACGTATAACGACACCTGTATTAGTGCGGCCGTTAACGCCCCTAAATCATCCGTATAGCCAATTCCAGCAATGAAATCTGGAATCGCATCAATCGGTGCAATAAAATAAGCAAGTGCTCCAATTACAATAATTTTCACTCGTTTTGGAACATCGGGTCTTTGCAAAACGTAAAACAGTAATAAACTTGCATAAATGACCGACTGCCCAGCTTGCTTTGCAACATGTTTTACTTTCTTCCAAAACGCTTCAACTGAAAATTTTTGTTTCATGTAAAAAGCCTCCCTATTTTTAAAAAGAAATAAGCTACAATATGTTATCAGTAAAAGTTCATGGAAATTACACAAAACCTATCAATGAACTTTTATTGTAACAAACAAACTAAAAAAGAACAAGTGTTCGTTAATTTTTACACGATTTCCTTCATATAATAGATTTCTAGATAACCCTTACCCATCTTCGTTTCTTATTTCTCAACAAAGAAAATTTTCACTTCTACTTAACATTCTGCTCTACCTTTGTTATATTTTCTAGTTGACGGACATATAAACGAATGTTAAAGTTTTCTCTGGTAGTGACAAATCTTATACAAAAAATGTAAAATGTTATAGTGTTTCTCAGAAATGAATTTTGTTGTATAATACAGAAATGACGTTATGCTTATGAGCAACAAAAGAAACCAAAAGGGTATGCATAGTTATAGTCGTATATGGGTGAATATAGAACCTTTAATTATGGCCAAGAAAACTATGTATTTTTTATTTTAGCATTTTTCGCTCCAAAATCGACCAAGCCTGATAGAGAAAGGGTGGAAATGAATGAAAGAAACCTTGAAATCACAATTTCAAAATGTGCGTTTCACTTTATTCGTAGCTTTAGCCTTATGGCTGAAAACTTACCTTATTACACGCACAAGCTTTGATTTAAAACTTGAATCTTTCATGCAAGAATTCATTTTATTCCTTAGCCCATTAGCAGCATCATTACTGCTTGTTGGTCTTGCATTATTTGCAAAAGGGAAAAAACGTAACTATATAGCACTTGGAATTAATTTTGTCTTAACAATCGTTCTTGTTGGTAACGTAATGTTCTACGGATTCTACAATGACTTCGTTACATTACCGGTGCTAGGACAAACATCTAACTTCGGAAGTTTAGGTTCTAGTGTGAAAGAATTATTTAACTACAAAATTATCCTTGCATTTGCAGACATTATCGTTTTCTTCGTTCTATTAAAGAAAATGAAGAACTTTGCACCTACAGAGCGTGTAGCACGCCCGATGCGTTCTCTATACTTCGTATCAACAGTTGCTATTTTCTTCGCAAACTTAGGACTTGCAGAAGCTGAACGCCCAGAACTATTAACACGTTCATTCGACCGCGTTATGCTTGTTAAAAACTTAGGATTATATGTACACCAAGTATACGATCTTGGCTTACAAGCAAAATCAAGTTCACAAAAAGCGTTCGCTGACGGTAGTAAATTACAAGAAACAGAAAACTACGTAAAAACAACACAAAGTAAACCAGATCCAAATATGTTCGGTACTGCAAAAGGGAAAAACGTAATTGTTGTCTCTCTTGAGTCATTACAAACATTCTTAATTGGTGCAACAGTTAACGGACAAGAAGTTACACCATTCTTAAACCAATTTACGAAAGAAAGTTATTACTTTGATAACTTCTTCCATCAAACTGGTCAAGGTAAAACATCTGATGCTGAATTCCTAGTAGATACTTCGTTATATCCACTAGACCGCGGTGCTGTATTCTTCACACACGGTAACAATGAATATACAGCAACTCCAGAAATTTTACGTCAGCAAGGGTATCACACGTCGGTATTCCACGCAAACAACGCAACATTCTGGAACCGTAACATTATGTATCCAGCACTTGGTTATGATCGTTACTACAACGAACTTGACTACAAGATTACACCAGAAACAAAATTAAACTGGGGATTAAAAGATATCGAGTACTTCGATCAATCTATTGATATGTTAAAACAAGTGAAGCAACCATTCTATACTCGCTTCCTTACTTTAACGAATCATTACCCATTCACTTACGATGACAGTACAAAATTAATCGACGAATACAATTCTGGTGATGGAGTATTTGACCGTTACATGGTAACTGCTCGTTACTTAGACGAAGCAATGAAACACTTTATTGAGCGTCTAAAAGCAGAAGGTATTTACGACAACTCAGTAATCGTATTCTACGGTGACCACTACGGTATTTCTGAAAACCATAACCGTGCAATGGCACAGTTCTTAGGAAAAGAAGAAATCACTGCATTTGACCATATGAACTTACAAAAAACACCGATGTTTATTCACGTTCCAGGTCAAAAAGAAGGTAAAACAATTTCGAAACCAACTGGTGAAATTGACATTAAACCAACTATTCTAAACTTACTTGGTGTAGATTCTACAAATGACGTTCGATTCGGTCATGATGTATTCTCACCTGATAATAAAGGATTCGTTGTTCTTCGTGACGGTAGCTTCGTTACAGATAAATACATGTACACAAATAGTACATTCTATGACCGTGCTACTGGCGAAGTTGTACAATTACCGAAAGAAGAATCTCAACCACTAATTGATCGCGCCCAAAATGAATTGAACATGTCTGATAAAATCATTGAAGGTGACTTACTTCGCTTCTCTGAAAGTAATAAGATCAAAACTGGTGAAGTAAAAACAGTTATTAAAGAATAAAAGAAGAGTGCTGAGTAATCTCAGCCTCTTTTTTTATTTTCTTCCATACAACTACTTATATTCATTAACTTTAAAATTACATAACCTTTACCAAATATTCACATAGTGTTAATGAAGAATCTCTATAATAAAATATGTAAACGAGGTTCTACATATTTCTTATCTCTCATCTTTCGTAAGATCCCTTAAAGAAGTGTGTAAATCTTTTGTTTCTACTTTCTTATAATTGTCTTTCAACATGTTTTGTTTCCATACACAAAACATTCAACGAGACAATGTCCCTATGAAAGATAGCTACCCTCCTTGTGCAGCATTCCATAAGAATGTTGCTTTTTTTTATTTAAAAGCAGGATTCTCATTCTTATTTTCGAATTTGTATATACAAAATGCTGTAAAGTGAAACTTTAATCAGCCCTCACCAATCGGGCAGCTACGGGCAGTTATTCGCCCAATTCACTTCTTTGCTCCACCCGAATTTTTAAGTAGGAGTTTTACTGCCCGTTAATGCGGGGTAAACCATCCTTACTTCTCTATGATTTACAAATACATATACGGTCATATGTAGAGAATTGCTTACATAAAAATTACTATAGTGATTTTTATCTCGCATGAATGAAAGTTTCACATTACTTACGTACTTACGAAAGGATGGGACGGAAATTGGCATACGAAAAATTTGTACTTTGGAATGATGAAGTTATTGATACAACAAAACAACAAACGTACATAGAACTTGAAGAGAGAGGTTCGCAGTTCGGAGATGGTGTCTACGAGGTTATTCGCCTATATAAAGGGAACTTTCACTTATTAGATCCGCACATAACGAGATTATATCGATCCATGGAAGAAGTAGAATTATCGCTCCCTTTCTCAAAAGCTGAGCTCATCACTTTACTTTACAAATTAATTGAACGAAACCATTTCCACGAAGATGGCACAATTTATTTGCAAGTATCTCGTGGTGTACAAGCTCGCACACATGTATTTTCATATGACACCCCTCCGACAATTTATGCCTATATTACAAAAAAAGAAAGACCAGCCTTATGGATTGAATATGGTATACGCGCTATATCAGAACCCGATACTCGATGGCTACGCTGTGACATTAAATCATTAAATTTATTACCAAACGTACTAGCTGCTACGAAAGCTGAACGAAAAGGCTGTAAAGAGGCACTTCTCGTAAGGAATGGTATTGTAACGGAAGGAAGCCATTCCAACTTCTTTTTAATTAAAAACGGAACTCTTTACACACATCCAGCCAATCACCTTATTTTAAATGGCATTATTCGTCAATATGTCCTTTCTTTAGCGAATACTCTTCACATTCCTGTACAGGAAGAACTTTTCAGCGTTCGTGACGTTTATCAAGCAGATGAATGCTTTTTTACAGGCACAACAATTGAAATTTTACCAATGACCCACCTTGATGGAACCGCGATTCAAGATGGGCAAGTTGGACCTATCACCAAAAAACTGCAAAAATCTTTTAATAAAATCTTGTTACAATCCAATATGTCATCTTCTTAAACACGAATAATTTCTGTCCTTTTATATTCAATATATGCATTTAAATGGAAATCAAGGTGTAAATTTATACCTTGATTTTTTCTTGTAATCTTTTTGTCATATTCAGATTCCCACATAAGCCTTGACAGTAATCGACATGCTCTTTAGAATTTTTAACAGTTGGTAAATATTTCTTCACTACATTACAGACAGAAAGGAATCGACAAATTATGAAAAAGTATCTTGCCGGTCTTGCGGCAGTGTCTGTAGCAGGAGGAGCAGCACCTACACTTGATAGTGTTCAAGCTGCACCTGAACAAAATACACAAAAAGCTGCTACAACTGTCCAAGCTTCTGCGTCAAACAACTCATCTTATACGGTAAACGCGAGCGTCTTACATGTTCGTGCGGGATCAAGCACTTCTCACGACATCATCTCACGCGTTTATAACGGTCAATCACTAAACGTGATTGGCGAAGAAAATGGTTGGTTCAAAATTAACATTAACGGAAAAACAGGCTTTGTTAGTGGCGAGTTTGTATCAAAAAGTGGAGCAGCAAACAACAATGTAAGCACAGGTGGAAACAATAAAGTTACCGCTGATGTATTACGTGTACGTACAGCTCCTAACACTTCTAGTTCTGTTTCTGGACGTGTATATGCAGGACAAACATTAAACGTAATTGGACAAGAAAATGGTTGGGTGAAAATTAACCATAATGGACAAGTAGGTTATGTAAGTGGCGAATTCGTATCTGGCGTTTCTTCTACTGGGGGTTCTTCAAACAACAATACGAATAATAACAACCAAGAAGTAAAACCAGCAAGCGGAAACTATACAGTAAATGTATCTTCCCTTCGTGTTCGTACAGGTCCTAGCACTTCTCACACAACTGTAGGTTCTGTCAAAAAAGGACAAGTAGTACAAGTTGTTGGCGAAGTTCAAGATTGGTTCAAAATCAATTACGCAGGACAAACTGCTTATATAAGCAAAGACTACGTAACAAAAGGCGGTTCTAACGAAAACGTTACAGAAGGCAACAAACAAGAGCAAAACAATAATGGAACTATTCAAACTGGTGGTTCTTACGTAGTTAACGCTACATCTTTACGTGTTCGTACAGGCCCTGCCGCTTACCATAGTGTAATTGGTGGCGTTTTAAACGGTACAACATTAAACGTAGTTGGATCTGAAAACGGTTGGTTTAAAGTAAATTACCAAGGAAAAACAGGCTTTGTTAGCAGCGAATTTGTAAAATTCGTTAAAGGTGGCACTACTACTCCTGAGCAACCAAAACAACCTGAAAAACCTAACCAAGGTGCAATTGGTGACTACTACATTAATGCTTCTGCACTAAATGTACGTAGCGGCGAAGGTACAAATTATAGAATCATAGGCGCACTTCCACAAGGTCAGAAGGTTCAAGTAATCTCTGAAAACTCTGGATGGAGCAAAATTAACTACAACGGTCAAACTGGTTATATCGGAACACGTTACCTATCTAAAACACCAGTTGGAGGCGCAGTAGATAATAAGCCTAACAATAACCAAAATAACAATCAAAACAATAACAACAATAATAATACAGGTAATAATAGCGGCGACAGTTCTTCCGTACTTGCATACGCAAAATCAATGCAAGGTGTACCATACGTTTGGGGTGGAACTTCTGCTAACGGTGTTGACTGCAGTGGTTACATCTACCACGTATTTAAGAAATTTGGTCATAACATTAGCCGCCAAAGTGTTGCAGGATATTGGAGTAGCCTACCAAAAACTTCAAGTCCACAACCTGGTGACTTAATTTATTTCCAAAACACTTATAAATCTGGCCCTTCTCACATGGGTATTTACCTTGGGGGCGGATCATTTATCCAAGCTGGAGATAAAGGTGTAGCAATCGCTTCATTAAGTAACTCTTATTGGAAGAGCCACTTCTTAGGATACACGAAAGCACCTTAATTAATAGTTTCAAAGCCTTCTAGTTTACTAGAAGGCTTTTTGCTATGAGTTCAACATATTACTCCCTTTCCCCTAGCTTCCCTCTACAAAAATAATGTATCTATTCTTCCATTTCATACACTTTATTCTGCAAAAACAATCCATAACGTTATCATAATGTATATATTCCCATAAAAAACATAACCTATTTCATGTCTATTTATTTCATATGTGTTTTTTTGAAGAATTTTCTTTTTATTTAAACTTTTCATTAGACGTTTGACCTCCGATGTCCATTATGATAAGTTACTTAAGATGTTATATTCGTAAACGTATAGACAACTGGTTTATACACTGTTTTTACTATGAGGAAGGAGCATACACTGCATGAATCTTTTATGGGGAATTGGCGGCGTGATTGGAGTATTAGCAATTGCATTCTTACTATCTTCCAACCGCAAAGCTATTAATTGGCGCACAATTTTAATCGCGCTAGCATTACAAATGTCATTTTCATTTATCGTATTACGATGGGATGCTGGTAAAGCAGGTTTAAAACACGCTGCTGACGGTGTTCAAGGATTAATTAATTTTTCTTACGAGGGAATTAAGTTCGTTGCTGGGGATTTAGTCAACGCAAAAGGACCTTGGGGATTTGTATTCTTTATTCAAGCACTACTTCCAATCGTATTTATTAGTTCATTAGTAGCAATCTTATATCATTTTGGTATTATGCAGAAATTTGTTAGCGTCGTTGGTGGCGCATTAAGTAAACTTCTTGGAACTTCTAAAGCAGAAAGCTTAAACTCAGTAACGACTGTATTTTTAGGACAAACTGAAGCTCCAATTTTAATTAAACCTTACTTAGCACGTTTAACAAATAGTGAATTCTTCGCTATTATGGTAAGCGGTATGACAGCTGTTGCTGGATCTGTTCTCGTCGGTTATGCAGCAATGGGTATTCCGTTAGAGCACTTATTAGCGGCTGCAATAATGGCAGCTCCATCAAGCTTATTAATTGCGAAACTGATTATGCCTGAGACAGAAAAAGTAGATAATAACGTTGAACTTTCTACAGAACGTGAAGACGCAAACGTTATCGACGCAGCTGCACGCGGTGCATCTGAAGGTATGCAACTTGTTATTAACGTAGCAGCAATGTTAATGGCTTTCATCGCATTAATCGCTTTATTAAATGGATTATTAGGATGGGTTGGTTCTTGGTTCGATATTAAACTTAGCCTTGATTTAATCTTCGGTTACTTATTATCACCATTTGCAATCTTAATTGGGGTTTCTCCTGGTGAAGCTGTACAAGCAGCAAGCTTTATTGGTCAAAAACTTGCAATCAACGAATTCGTTGCATACGCAAACTTAGGACCACACATAGCAGAGTTCTCTGACAAAACAAATCTAATTTTAACATTCGCAATCTGTGGATTCGCAAACTTCTCTTCTATCGCAATTCAATTAGGTGTAACAGGAACGCTAGCTCCTACTCGCCGTAAACAAATTGCACAATTAGGGATTAAAGCAGTTATCGCTGGTACATTAGCGAACTTCTTAAATGCAGCAGTTGCAGGTATGATGTTCCTATAAACTTATATAGAGTCTTCTCTTTCTACAAGAGGAGACTTTTTTCATGCAATCCAAATGTCTTTTGTGCATCTATTAATCACTTTATGCCAAATATAAGAACATTATGATACAATAATGTTTAAGTCTTTTTATTTTTCTAATGAAAATAGAGATACTACTTGTTGTTGCCCTTCAAAAGAATGTAACGACATGGTCAATTTCTTAATAATTGCGCATACTACAAGTATCTATTGATGAAATAGCTTTAAGGAGGAAAGTTTTGTGAAAGATAAGTTCTATAAAATCCTCTCTATGTGGATTTTACAAATTGTATTTTATTTTACTACTGTACATGTGACGAAATATGAGCATGCTCTTATTTTTACAATAATATACGTAATCGTAAATGTACTATTCTTATTTTTAGCTGACAAAACAGCATTTGTTTTCTTCATACTAGGAACCATTATTTCCGTATTTTATTTGTTCTATCAAGCATGGCTTCATTTATGGAGTACATCAGATCAATGGCAATATATGATTATCCACTTCCTGATGGCAGCTAACTTCTTCATTGTATATATAACAACTCACCTATTGAAAAAAGTGATTCATGAAAATAAAACTTTAACTGAGCGTGTGAGAACGTTAGAACAATATATTGGAGAATCAAAATTACTAACAAGACAAGAATTCGAGAGACGCCAAGCATTATTAACAACTGCAATGAATCGTCGTAATGAAACAGGCGTTATCATTTACTTTGATTTCACTCCCTTTAGTAAATATACGAAGGAAAGTGTTATGGACCGTGTAGCTTCCTTATTAGTTGAAACGGTAAGGAATGATTTTGACCTTGCTGCTGAATATGATAATAATACGCTAGTTATTTTATTACAAAACACAAATGAAGCTGGTGCTGACATTGTAATGAATCGCCTAAAGCCAAAAATGGAGCAATGGCTTGCTGCTGAAGCAATCCGAGATATAAAAATTTCACGCGAGCAAATTGGAAACAAAGGACAGACACTGTTATGATGACTCTCGTTATACTTCTTTTATTCCTTCTGTTTTGCGTACTCGTTTTTTGGATTAGTATCACATTTTCAATTAAATATGTACTTATTTTTACGGCCTTTCTATTCTCTGGCTTACTCGTTTACTACTCTTTCTTAACAATCGCGGGCTTAATTCACCGAAATAGTAAACGAAAAGATCGTACATTAGACCATTATCCAAGCGTCGATATTTTCATACCTGCCCATAATGAAGGCGTCGTTATTAAAGATACTTTAGAGGCGATGGCGCAGATTGAATATCCAGGAAAACTAACTATTTATTTATTAAATGATAACTCTCAAGATGAAACACCTGAAATTGGCGATGATTTCGACAAAGCTTATGCTCATATTCGCCATATTCGTGTTCCACCCGGTGAACCGAAGGGTAAATCACGTGTACTAAACTACGGCCTTAGTATTTCAGATGGTGAATACTTCTGTGTGTACGATGCAGATAACCAGCCTGAACCACACGCACTGCGAATGCTTGTAGAACACGCTGAAACAACTGAAGATGCTGTTGGAGCTGTTGGACATGTTCGTACAGTAAATGAAAAGCGCAACTGGCTGACGCGAATGATTTCACTGGAATTTCAAATCTTCCAGCTCCTTATGCAATCTGGACGCTGGTTACTATTCCAAACAGGCTCACTGACAGGAACAAATATGCTTCTTCGTCGCTCCGCACTAGAAGAGCTTGGTGGCTATGACCCTTATGCAATTGCAGAAGATGCTGAATTAACATTAAGAATTACACAAAAAGGTTATCTCTTACCAATCGTCCCAGAATCAGTTACTTGGGAACAAGAACCAGAGCATTTAAAAATTCTTATTAAACAACGTACACGTTGGCTCCAAGGGAATTTATACATTTTAGAAAAAATGTTCTCATCATTAAGTTTCTTTAAAGGAAAACTTCTCGTCCATTCCTTACAACAAGTTCTAGTGTATGTTGTATTTTGGCTATTCCTAATCATTTCGAACGTTTGGTTTGTAATTGGGCTACTCGGGATATTCCAAATTCAATATAGCATTCCGCTACTATTTATGTGGTATGTCGCATATATTACATATGTTTCTCAATTATTTAGTGCCCAGAGTGTCGAACGAACCTTTACACCGACTAATATTTTTATTAGCGTTATTATGTACTTTACGTACGCACAGCTCTTTACGTACTTATTTATTCGTAGCTTAATCTTATACTTACGTGCAAAGAGCAAGAAACAAGTCATTGGCTGGGATAAGACAGTTCGATTCAAAAAAGATAAATAATAACAATAAGCACAGAGCGCCGTATGCTCTGTGCTTATTTATTGCCGTATAAATTATATATCAGACAATACCCCTTAGCTGAAAGTAATTTCACGTCCATCCCCCAACGAACGATCGACCTTCATTTATATACGAAAAAGTGATTGCTATTTTTGTAGAACCAATTGCTTCTCTTGCTGTTCTTTGCGCGTTTCAGTCTTAGGTTCCGTGCTTTCTTGGACACTACGATGTGCCACACGTTTCAAACAAATATGCTTCCACTTTCTTTCGTAACGTTTCATTATTCTAGATGTCCCCCTTGAATGCGCTTTAAAACTATTTGAAATCGCTTACAGGAAATAATATAGCACATATATATAAACGTGACAACACATTTCCGACATATTTTTGACAAAAATACGAATAGAATTCGTAAGATATCGAATATTGTCGAAATCTATCGTTTTTTCTTCGTATAAAAGGCATACTACTTATATGGTAAAGTATTTTATTTCCCCTACCCGCATTTCAAATTCCTTCTATATAAAGTGAAACTTTCATTAGCCATCACCAATTGTACTTTTACAGGCAAATAGAGAAATAAAAAAGAGCTGATATGAAATCAGCTCTTTTCCTTCTATTATTAATGACGCTTCATACGCCCTTCTTTTTGTAACTCTTTAAATAATGCTGCCATCATAAAGAAAATAACGAAGACGAACGGGAATGCCGCAATGATAGCTGCCGTTTGTAAGGCTTCTAATCCGCCAATATATAATAGCGTAGAAGCTATCGCGGCTAGAACGATACCCCAAATCATTTTAATACGATTTGGTGGGTTTAAACTACCATGTGTCGTTAACATTCCTAAAACAAATGTTGCAGAGTCTGCCGATGTAATAAAGAATGTTGCAATAAGTAAAATACCTAAAACTGATAAAGCTGATCCAAAGCTGCCCATCTGATCGAACATAGCGAATAATCCTACTTCTGTTCCCATTTCTTTCACTTTGTCGAAGATATGTGCATCACCAAACAGCTCCATATGAATACCAGTACCGCCGAACACAGAGAACCAAAGTGCACCAATTACGGTCGGCACAAGTAACACACCGATAACAAACTCACGAATCGTACGACCTCGTGAAACACGAGCAATAAACGTACCTACGAACGGTGACCACGCAATCCACCATGCCCAATAGAAAATTGTCCATGACTGAATCCATTGATTCCCACCTTCGTCTAATGGACTTAAACGGAAACTCATACTTGGCAATTCCTGAATATAAGAACCGATTGTTGAAGTGAAGTAATTCATAATAAAGTTTGTTGGACCTGCAAATAATACAATGATCATAAGTGCAAATGCAAAAATAATATTCGTATTACTTAAATATTTAATTCCTTTATCAAGACCTGTTTGCGCAGATAACATAAATAATACTGTTACGATTGCAATAATAACTAACTGAGTCGTTAATGAGTTCGGGATAGATGTTAAATAACTAACACCACCTGCAATTTGTTTCGCACCAAGACCTAATGACGTTGCAACACCAAACACAGTTGCGAAAACAGCTAACACATCAAATGAATGAGCAATACGCCCGTGTTCCCCGCCCTTAAATAACGGACCTACTGTCGCACTAATCGTACTTGCTTTTCCTTTTCTAAAGGTAAAGTAAGCAATACATAACGCTACAAACGCATATAGTCCCCAAGGATGTAATCCCCAATGGAAAAATGAAAAACGCAGTGCAAGGCGCGCACTTTCCTCAGTTGCACTATCTCCAAACGGAGGTGCGTATAAATGGTTTAATGGTTCGGCAACGCCCCAGAAAACTAAGCCAATACCCATACCAGCACTAAATAACATAGCAAACCATGTCATATAACTATAATCAGGTTCATCATCATCTTTACCTAAACGAATAGAACCGTATTTCGAAACAATTAAAAAGATAGACACACCTAAAATAATAGAAACGGAAATAATATAAAACCACCCGAACTTACTAACTAATGCAGTTTGAATTGCGGTTGTTACATTTCCTAAGCTACCTTTTCCAATAATAGATTCGGGAATAATCCCCCAAATTGTAAATGCAATACATAATGTTAATGAAACGATGAATGTTTTTGTCAGTTTCCTCATCAAATCCCCCTTCGTAGGTTTCGTTTTTGTAAATAACATAAATTCCGATATGTAAAATCGGATAGAAAACTATAATTTTGCGGTGATTTTCTTACTTTCACCTTCACCAATTCGAATTCTTATGGACAGCCTTACCTTTCGTATAACCTTTTCACTCTGCAAGAGCTACAAGTTAGAAATACTGCTGTCAAATTGTGTGAGAAAAACGCGGATAGGAATGTATTTTCCTAAAAAAGGATGTGTTACATATGTAAAAAAGGGCAAAGTTCTTCCTTGCAACCCTTTCGTTTTGTAACAATTATGCGGTTTTTTTGCTAGTATATAGCACGTGTTTATAGCTTCACAAACAAAATGTTTATGTTTATATAACTATATTACCCATAAAACGGTAAAATACTCAAGGAATGTAATCGTTTAGTAAACATCATGTAACATTGCTGTAATATTTTTATTTACGTCGAAAAAAACATGTTGTATTAAATATTTTGAATATAACTAGAAACCTATGAGTCATATAGAATGAAAAACGCTTTCCTATATTTTTTGTTATATTACAGGATGTTAACGACTTATTACGAATGGTTTGTAATTGTGTGTTTTCCCCAAATCCGAAAAAATCTGTTGCTATAATGAGGACACGAAAACAAACGCAATGGAGGCTATCATGAAAAAATTAATTGGTATAGCAACAGCAGCAGTTTTTGGTCTTGGGATTTTCACATCATCTGCTAATGCAGAAACTGTTGTAACAACAGACGTACTAAACGTACGCGAAAACCCTACTACTGAATCAAAAGTTGTCGGTAAATTACTAAACGGTAATAAAATAGATGTTCAAAATACAGAGAACGGATGGTCAAAAATTACTTTAGACGGTAAAGACGCATTCGTAAGTGCAGAGTTCACAAAAAGCATCTACTACGTAACAGCTAACGTATTAAACGTACGTGCTGAAGCGAACACAAACTCAGAAGTTCTTGGAAAGTTGAAGAAAGACGATGTAATCGAAACAACGAACCAAGTACAAAATGAGTGGTTACAATTTGAATATAACGGGAAAACAGCTTATGTTCATGTTCCTTTCTTAACAGGTACAGCACCTGTAATTGAGAAACAAGAAACAACTGCTCCTGCTAAAGCTGCAGCACCAGCTAAGGCTCAAGCACCTGTAGCACAAGCAAAACCAGCTGCTAAGCCTGCTGTGAAAGCTGCTGAAACTAGCACACCATCTGGTGGTCGTGAGTTAACAGTTGTAGCTACAGCATATACAGCTCACCCGAGCGAAAACGGTGGCACATATGGCGGCCGTGTATTAACTGCAATGGGTCATGATTTAACTGCGAATCCAAACATGAAAATGATCGCTGTTGACCCGAAAGTAATCCCATTAGGATCTAAAGTATGGGTAGAAGGTTACGGAGAAGCTATCGCTGGAGATACTGGTGGTGCAATTAAAGGTAACCGTATCGACATCTTACTTGGATCAGATAGCGCTGCTCAAAAATGGGGACGCAAAACTGTTAAAGTGAAAATTTTAAAATAACCAATGACTGCTAAATTACAAGCCGGTTCTCTTTATTGAGAGCTGGCTTTTATTTATTTATAATACATATAAGGAGGCTACGCCCATGAATGTACAAGCAAAAGTAGACTGGATTGGTACGCCAAAGCCGTACATATATAAAGATGAAGTAACATATAACGCTACTTCTATTGATTTTTCACTCGCTGGCGATGATAACCGCTATAAGTTAATTGTGCTCAAGTCTGAAAACAATACACATTACAAAATTGTGCAATATGGAATAAAACCAGGCTCTCAAAAGCCATTTCCTATCAACATTCCATTTGAACAAAACATGTTACCAATTATAGAGCAAATATTACATGATCCATATGTACAAGCGATACTAAAGGAAACACACTCATAATTGTAAAAAAATATATCAACGATTTTTCAATTATATCTATCATAAATCGCAATATATCAACGATTTTTCGATTATATCTATCATAACTTACGATATATCAACGGTTCGACACGAAATATCGATTTAGCTACAAAAAAGAAGCTGTTCAAATATTGAACAGCTTCTCTCATATTAACGAGTTGGACCAGATACATCTTCTGATTTCAACGTATTATTTGCACCAAGAGAATGATACAACATCTTTCCATTTCCATTCACAGTTACAATATGTTCGTTATTAAAACTTTTGAACTTCACAGATCCATCACCGTAACGAATATGGTACTCTTCATATGTCGTTACTTTATATTTCGTAGCACTTTGACGCTCTACATTACGAACTTCCATCGTTAATAAGTCTTCTGTAATTCCTTTTTTGTGTAAATACTGTATATAATCACGGTCTTCCTTATACGATTTCCCGCTCTTATCATAATTATTTTCAATTAAACTAAAATCATTTAATGAAATTGCACGTACGTTATCATAAATATGATTTCTTACAAATTCGCCCACTGCTGAACTTGATGTTTCTTTCGGGAATTTTAAGTAATATGTGCTTTGGTCTCCAATTTTAACACTTTCAGATTTCATCACACCAAGATCAGTAGTTTTCTCTAAATGTACTTCTACTGTTTCATCTGTGGATACAGGGCCAAGCTTATAACTTCCATAATTTAATTTTCCACGTTTTTTCCCATTCACAAATACAGTTGCATCACTTTCATCAGAAGAAATGCTTACATACTTGCCTTCAAGCGATAAATCCACTTTCACCTTCTCGCTCTGTTCATCCGCTAAATCTACTTCTTTCTCTGTTTCTAATTCAGTAAGTTCTGTCTTCGCCGTTGCCTTTACAACATATGTACCTGGGAAGTATGGCCCCAACTCTTTCGAAGTTTTATCACTAGAAAGCTCTGCTTCTTTTTTGTCATTCACATATATTTCTGCATTTTTTGCAGTTGTACTAACGCTCATATAATAAGATTTCATGCTGAACTTATACTTTGGATATAAGAACCACTCTTTTCCCTCTTCTACTATTTCCCCGTCCTTAAATGAAGATTTATCTTTTATTAACTTTTGATCTACTGTCTCTTTCTGTAAATAAGACAGTAATTGTTTGTTGTAAGAAGGATTCTCTTTTAAATAACGCATGTACGCTTTAAGATCCTCTGTCTTAATCTTTAAGCTTGAATCATTTGCTTTTACAAACTCATCAATTGCATTAATATCTTTCTTTTGGAATGCTTCAATCATTACATTTACTTGCTTTTCTTTTGAAAACTTATATGCTCCAAATTTATATGCCCCAAATAATAATGCAGCAATAATGGCAAAACCAATGATTAAAAATAAATTTTTCTTACTTTTCACTGGTTTTGTCTCGCTTTGTAATTCTGTATATGAAGCAGCAGTGTTATCAACGATTACTTCTACTTTACTCCCACACTCAGGACAAAAGTTCAAATGGTCTGCAACATTCTTTTTACATGTTCCACAAAACTTCAACGTGCTCTCCTCCTATTTTTTAGCTAATTTCATTCCAGCAAATGCCGCTACATATGTCACAATAAAACTAAACAAAATTAAATATGTAAATGAATTTTGCATAGATAGTACTGTTCCGCTTGTTCCAAATAAACTTGTTACAGTTCCTGAAACATTAATTTGGAACTTAGAAATCATATTCATTACAATCATCATAATTGTGTAAGAACCACTGCATACCGCTAATGTAATATATATATTGGCAGCCGGTAATTTAGCTAACTTTCTTCCCGCTCTAAACATAAAGAACAATGGAATAATAAGCAGTAATAAACCGTAATGGAATACGTTATTCACTTTATCAAATTCTGCAAGGCTTCCCTCATTTGCTCCTTTTGAAATCAATATCTCTCTAAGCTCTACGCCATTTACAGAGACGCCTGATATAAATGAAAACGATAGTGTGCTCTCATATGCATTTGATTTCTTACCAATTCTAGTAAATTCCTTACTAAGTGCTGGACTTGATACTTCTAACGGCGCAAAATGAGCCATACTCCATAATTGAGGTGTTAACTCTAATGCTAATAATGTACTTTCAGATTTTAAAGTTGTTATTTCTTTTAATGGTTCAATACCGTCTTCCTTACTTACTAACGCCATAATACAAACCGCTACTGCTGTTACTAAAAGTCCTTTTATCATAGCCGAAACACCGTAATAAACAGACGCTCCATATGGCATTAACTCTTGAAATGCTGCTGCCATATTGTTTTTGCTTGTATGAGCAATAAATCCTAATAAGGTAAATAATGTCCCACATACAAAACCACTCAATAAACTCTTCATCGCTGAATAGCCAACCGTAATCTTACCTGCTTCTGAGAATGGGATTGCAAAAGATTGTGATGCTATAAAACTTATAATGAATAAAAAGACTCCATAAATAATACCAACTGTTGCTGCCATAAAGATTTGATCTTTAATCGTTTTCGCAACATGCTGTTTCCCTAACCAAATTCCTGTACCAGCGAAAATAATAAATGGAATGATTAATAATAATGTAAATGGAGTATGCCAAGATAAAGAAAATATCAATCCACTATCATCGTTAGCTGTAAAACCAAGTAAATGGTAACTTAACATCGTAGAAGTTGCACTCGAATAAAAACTTGGCAACATTTCTAATTCTTTCGCAAATTTGCTAAACATCTCACTTAACATAGAGGCAAATAATAAACTACCAATCCAACCAGCAATTAACATGAGAATACTTGCAACAGCCCCACCAATAAAACCTTTTTGTAAAACGGCTTTATCTGCTTTAAATTCAACTTTAGGAGCACCATCCATTGTAGGTAATTTTACAGTTTGTTCTTTTTTCTTCACAACAGATAAAGAATACCCACACTTTTGACAATATAAATTTTTTTGAGCATTTTCACTGCCACAACCTCTGCAGTATTTTGCAGTATCTTTTTCTAATGTTACTGCATCTATAGCTCCTGCAATCTCCATACTACCTTCATTTGGGCAATAATTTACTTCTTCACCATGTTGTTTTCCACATGTGCGACAATACATTTAATTCACTCCCCACTTTGCTTAATTCCACAAACTGGACAGTAAGTAGAGTTTTTATCGATATGCTCATTACATGAAATACAATTTACCGTTTCACCTTCATTTTCTACTGCTAACATCGGGTTAGGCTTTCCACACGAACCACAAAACTTATCATTTATTGATAAAGGTCCACCACATTCACATGTAGCTTTTTCACCTTGTTGTTTTTGCAATTCAACAATGCGCTTTCTTGCTTGATAAATAGCTACATCAAATTCTTGAACTGGAGCAATCATTTCTTTTAAGCTCGCTTCATTTACTCCACTTCCTCTTAATTGAACATACACTTGCTGTCCAACCTCTAATAGAACCTCTGCTTTTTTCTGCATTTGCACTTGCATTCCCTTTTTCAATTGAGCAATTTCTTGTGCAACTTGCAACTTCATTTTCCCTTGTTCTATTCCTTCTTGTAACTTATTCATTCCACTACCTAACTTCGTCTGTAAATCTGACAAATCATTTCTCCTCCTATACATATATATTCATATATGAAATTAACATTTTATATATTACCATGATTTTCAAGTTATGTAATCCAAATTTCATTTTTTCTGTTTTGAGCATTTTTTGTTTATAATGGTAAAGGAAAGAAATATGTGTACGGAGGAATATTATGCTGCAACACTCAATTACGAAAGATGAAATTATGATGATTGCGAATGAGTTCGTTCAAGGACTAGATCCACAGCAAACAGCTGATCAGGAACATGTCGCTACAGCTCGGCACCTATATCGTAGTGGTGTTGTCTACAACGTTGACTTTGATGGTTATACACTATCAGGAACTGTAGATGCGGAAGGCAACGTATATAGCGTTCATATTCCGATTCGTAATGTCGCTGAAAGTTATTGTGATTGCTTCGCACCAACACAATGTGAGCATATGCTCGCTGTATTACTATCTGCAGCGTCTAGTTTCGGGCAAGTAGGAGATGTATTAACTTTATTTAAAAATAATACGAAACCTTCCCTTCCTCCTATTCGAACTGCAAGACAAGTATTGCAATCATCAGCTTTTGAAGAAACGGATTATAAAAGTTGGGAATCATATTTTGAAAAAGAATATGAATCATTTAAAAAAGAACAAGCTCGCCTTACTTATAAACAAATGTATTTTCTTATGAGTATCTTTACAGATTTCTATACGAAGCTTGAGCGGAAAGCTCCGCGCGTCATCGCCATACATGAATTATTCAGGTTACATGCAGCACTTTACTGCTTTCAAAAATTATTAGAAGAAATCCAGGCATTCGAAGCAAACAAAACGTATTCTTATCACCAACCCGTTAATGTCGTTCGCCTATTTGTAGACAAAGTGGAATCCATCGTTCGGGACTTACAATCAGAAGCGATTCCTTCAGAGTCTGAAATAATTTTGCAAGAAACAGCTCGTCTTGTTCATGAAGTATTCTTCTCTACCGACGCTTATACACAAGAGCGATTTTTCATTTATCGCCACATATGGAGTGAACTTTTAAACAATAAAGAGAAAATACAAGAGGAAGAAAAACGAATCGATACGAAAATCAATCCACTATCTAAAGCATTAGCGTCTTCTCACCTTCTCTTTTTAAATGAAGAAGATCTACTAGCGATGGACTTACTAAAAAAACAGCCTGCTTCTGTTGTGAGTCTATACTTCTATTGGTTAGAAGAACTATTAAGTGCCATGCAGTGGGATCGTGCAAAAAACTGGCTTTCCTTTACGTATAAACAAGTAAAGAAAACGCTCCAAGATCACGAAAATACGATTTTTATAAAAGATATCGTTCGGCTATTTGTAATCATGTATGAAACATACGCAACACATACAAATGAACAAGCTGGTTTTGAAATGATTTTACAAGAACTATTACCGTATAGTTTCACAAACTATGAACAGTACGTACTCGCGAAAAAACAGTATCACACATGGGCAGAGCTTCATCTCTTATATGGGTTTGAAGCAATTGAACTGTTAAAAGAACCACTGAAAGATATTGAGAAAGAAGCACCAGAAGCAGCACTTCCTCTTTATCATCTTGCTGCTGTAGAAGCAATTGAAGAACGAAATCGTAAATCATATAGACGCGCAGTTCGTTACTTAAAGAAATTACGTACATTATATAAACGATTAAAACGCACCGATGAATGGGATGCTTTCATTATTCACATCGCCAATCTCCATTCACGTCTGCGTGCACTACAAGAGGAATTACGGAAAGGAAAATTAATCGATGATCAATCAAACTGAAGTAACAATTAGGCTCCAGCATGTTAGTCAAGGTTGGTTCCTTTGGGGAGAAGATGACAGCGGTACTCCATTATCCGTAACAAGTTGGAAACGAAATGCATTCACATGGCACTCCACTTCTTTCTACGGTACGTTTCTAAAAGAAGCAACCTTCGAAGGAAAACAAGGTGTGCTACTAACAAATGCACAAGCCTTTGAATACATTGCAAACAAACCGATGAATTCCTTTGCACATATTCAACTGAACGGCCCTATTACAGCACTTACAAAGGATGCAAATGAATTATGGGATGCCTTTACGAGCGGTAGCTTCGTACCAGATATGGAGCACTGGCCCAAGCAACCATCTTGGAAAGTTCAAAATACGCCAATTGAAGATGACACATTAGCATCTCTTTTCTCAGCAGCAGTTAATGAAAGCATATTACAAGACAATCGCTCAAATGACGGCTGGGAAGATGCTAAAAGACTATATGAACATTACGACTTTACGAAAAGACAATTGGAAACAGCACTACATGAAGAAGATTGGCTTCGAAAAATTGGTTATATTGAAGATGATCTTCCGTTTACAATCGGACTAAGACTGCAAGAACCACAAGAAGAATTTGAAATGTGGAAACTTGAAACAATCGTGACACCAAAGCGCGGGGCGCATCGCATATATGTATATGAAAACATCGATTCCTTACCGAAAAGATGGCACGATTACGAAGAACGGATTACAGAAACACAAGAAGGTTTTAGTAAGCTCATACCGTGGTTAAAAGAAGGAGATACGTTCCGAAATGAGCTCTTTGAAACAGAAGCTTGGAACTTCTTAACAGAAGCAAGCAATGAATTACTTGCAGCCGGCATTACAATTTTACTACCATCATGGTGGCAAAATTTAAAAGCAACAAAACCGAAATTACGTGTCCAGCTGAAGCAAAATACAGTACAAACACAATCGTTCTTCGGTATGAATACGCTCGTTAATTTTGACTGGCGAATTTCGACGAACGGCATTGATTTATCAGAAAGCGAATTTTTTGAACTCGTTGAACAAAACAAACGTCTATTTAATATAAACGGTCAATGGATGCGACTAGATCCAGCCTTTATCGAAGAAGTAAGGAAACTCATGAACCGTGCCGATAAATACGGACTAGAGATGAAAGATGTCCTGCAGCAACATTTATCAAATACGGCTGAAACAGAAATTGTAGAAGATGATAGTCCGTTTACTGATATTGAAATTGAACTAGATGGATATTATGAGGAACTATTCCAAAAGCTGCTTCATATTGGAGATATTCCAAAAGTAGATGTCCCTACTTCACTAAACGCAACACTTCGTCCATATCAACAACACGGCATTGAATGGTTATTATATTTACGAAAGCTTGGATTTGGAGCATTGCTAGCTGACGATATGGGACTCGGGAAAAGTATTCAAACAATCTCTTACTTACTATATATAAAAGAAAACAATCTCAAAACAGGCCCTGCATTAATCGTAGCGCCGACATCTGTTCTTGGAAATTGGCAAAAAGAATTTGAGCGTTTCGCACCGAATTTACGTGTTCAATTACATTACGGAAGTAATAGAGATAAGGGCAATTCTTTTGAAGATTTCCTTCAATCAGCAGATGTTGTATTAACATCTTATGCATTGGCTCAACTCGATGAGGAAGAACTAACTTCATTATGCTGGGATGCTGTTATTTTGGATGAAGCACAAAATATTAAGAACCCACATACGAAACAGTCGAAAGCAGTACGAAACTTACAAGCAAATCACAAAATCGCTTTAACTGGTACGCCGATGGAAAATCGCCTTGCTGAACTTTGGTCCATTTTCGACTTTATTAATCATGGATATCTCGGAAGCTTAGGGCAATTCCAACGTCGCTTCGTCACACCGATTGAAAAAGATCGTGATGAAGGAAAAATCCAGCAAGTTCAACGGTTTATCTCACCATTTTTACTGCGCCGAACGAAGAAAGATCAAACGGTCGCATTAAATTTACCAGATAAACAAGAACAAAAAGCTTACTGTCCTCTTACTGGTGAACAAGCTTCCTTATATGAACAACTTGTTCAAGATACACTGCAAAATGTCGAAGGATTAAGTGGAATTGAAAGACGCGGCTTTATATTACTTATGCTGAACAAGCTAAAACAAATTTGTAATCATCCAGCTCTTTATTTAAAAGAAGAAGAGCCACAAAATGTCGTTGAACGCTCTATGAAAACAAAAACGTTAATGGAGCTCATCGAAAATATAAAAGATCAAAATGAAAGTTGCCTCATCTTCACTCAATACATCGGCATGGGGAACATGCTAAAACGTGTGCTAGAAGAAAAATTCGGCCAGCGTGTCCTCTTCTTAAACGGTAGTGTGCCGAAAAAAGATCGCGACAAGATGATTGAGGAGTTCCAAAACGGAACGTATGACATTTTCATCTTATCCTTAAAAGCTGGCGGAACAGGATTAAACTTAACCGCTGCCAACCATGTCATTCACTACGACCGTTGGTGGAATCCAGCTGTGGAAAATCAAGCAACAGACCGCGCATATCGCATTGGTCAAAAACGATTTGTTCATGTTCACAAACTTATTACAACAGGAACATTAGAAGAAAAAATTGATGAAATGCTAGAAAGAAAACAATCTCTAAACAATGCGGTCATCACAAGCGATAGCTGGATGACTGAACTATCAACAGACGAACTAAAAGAATTACTTGGTGTATAAAGTGAAACTTGAATCAAGCCAGTTAAGTGGAGTTTTACTACTCGCAAAAAAAGGCGCTAATCTCAAATGAGATTAGCGCTTTTTTCTATTCCAAAACCAATTACTTATTATAATTCCCGTTAATCCGCCGCACGTATCAAGCAATGAATCTTGCCACATTGGTGTGCGGTCTCCCGTATACCATTGGTGAATCTCATCAAATGTTGCATAACCCGCAACGAAAAGAAGGGCATATATAAAACATCTTTTCCTCGAATAACCTGATCGATGAAAAGCGTAATAAATCAATGAACCTAGCATAAAGAACACCATAAAATGAGCACCTTTACGAAGGAAAAACTCAATAAATCCGCCTACACCTTTATTCGCAATACTAACAGGGGTTCCTCCACCATAATCGATAGATACCCATGAAAAATGCTCTTTCACAAATTCAACATTTACATATTGTTCAATATCTGAACGCATATCCTGCTTTTTATATGGTTGTGCCGAAGAATAGAAAATCAGCCCCATCCATAGTAATACAGGAATCCAAAATAACCATTTACGATTCATTATCTAGAATTCTCCTCTCTTAATCTTTTAAGGGTACCAAAAAAAAGAAAAAATTTCACGCCAAAACATGACATTCATGCCCTATTTATAAAGTGAAAGGAGGTGATACACATGGCAATTGAAACAATCGTAATGGATTTAACTTTACGTCTTGTCTTAAACAACGGATTAGATAAGAACGGCAAAACAGTTTTCAAGAGCAAACAATTTAAACGTGTTAAAACAAATGCGAGCTTAGATCAAGTACACAATGTAGCTCATGCTCTAGCTTCCTTACAAGCATCACCACTTCACGCTGTACAACTTGTAAGCACATCAGATCTTTCTAAACTATAAAGTAAAACTTGGATCAGTGGGGATTTTATTCATCCCCGCTGATTATTAGCCCGCAATTTAACCGGCAGACCCAAATCCCGTAAATAGCGGGATAAACACAAAGGAGGGAATAACACATGCAAGTACTAGAGTTGATTTTCGCGAAAGAAGATGGAAAAACAGTCGTTTTTTCTATCGATACGCCCATCACACCAATCGATGCACAAGTCGTAAATCAAGTAATGGATACAATCCTTGCCTCATCTGTATTTTCATCCATTGATGAAAATACAAGAAAAAAGGGAGCTCGCCTTATAGAAAAAAATGTATCTGAAGTTCAAATTACTTTATAAAATAAAAAAGACGAATCTGCATCATTTTGCAGATTCGTCTTTTTTCTTCGGCATTTCAATCGGGATAAAAATCTTTGAAAAACCGACGCATACATACTTATAATGTTCTTCCCCTATATCAAACTCAGTCGTATATGTTGAGAAGAATATATAATCATTTCGCTTCGTATAATGATCGATTAATAACCCAACTTGTGGCTCAACATACTTTTTCGCTAACTTTTTACCGGCCGATGCCAAGTCGCCAAGGAGACCCTCTTCATTCTCTTTTTGAACTTCATCTAGCTTCTTACTCACATCATTACGCTTCATAAACTGCTTCGCTGCCCATTCTGTATATTCTCCTTTACTCGGATTACTGTTTGCTAAATATACTAGGAGAACGACAACTAAAGCCATAATAATATACTTTTTCTTCATACTATATCACCGCCTACTCTTTTCTATTTTCATATATATGTACAAGCGATGCAAATTAGAAAGACTATCACCTATTGATTGTAAACGAATAGCCAAAATTTACAATATGAAATAGAATATTAACAGTAAATTTACTTAATTTATATATAATTATATTCGGAATGAAAATTATAAGGGAGGATATAGAATTATGGATAATGAAAACAACATTTTTATTTCTAGTTCTACAATGATGCTTGAACCATGTAAACACCCTTATTACCGTACAAAAATTATTGACAGTAGCGGAAACCATCTTTACTCCTGTCAAACTGCTCTCCAACTTATACAGAAATCTTGTCTAACAAATATTCATTCTACTTATCAAGGGAGACGTAATGCTGTAAAAACAAAATTTAAATTTAAACAAAACGTTCCAATTCCAATCAATCATAGAGAATATATTTGTGCTTTCCCAACAGAATCTCCTGCTTCTCCAAATTGTATTTGGCTTTTCTTCAAACATGTTCATACAATAGAGTTTTTCAAAAAAGCTAAACGAGCTAAAATTCATTTTTCAAACGGAGCTACCGTAACGATACAAATTAGTCCCCATAAGTTAAGCCAGCAATTATGGAAAGCTGGATATGTATTATCCCAAATGAACATGCAAGATTCATCACCTTAATAACAAATAGAATGGAAGGTAGTATTTCCTTACCTTCCATTCTATTTTCTATTTTTATCCTTTTACACTATCTCGCATTTTCTCAAGTGCTTGCCGATACATCCATCTTACTTGATAATATGTCATTTCCGTCTCTAAAGCGATTTCTCCCATCGTCTTCCCTACAAAAAAACGTTCAAAAATAATATACTTCTCCTTCTCATCTAACACGCTCATAAAATCCTTCACTCTTATTTCAACATCCTCAAAATGAAAGATATCCTCATACTCTCCTACACATACACATCTCTCCTGCACTGCGAACTCTTTCTTCAATCTCTCTAATATATAACCTCGCACCGTTACAACTGCATATGCAGGGAAATACCCCTTCTTTTCATCAAATCTTTCATACGCATGCCAAAGACCGATTAAACCACATTGATAATACTCTTCATAATCTTTACGAATACCTAATTTCTTTATTTGATTTACAATCATCCCTTCATACAAAACAACTGCCTCTTTAAAAGTCGCTGGCTTCACACAGTACCCGTTTCTAAAAGGTATACCTTTCTAGTATTCCGCGGTACCTTCACAATATAAAAATAAAGAAAAGATTTCACTGTGAGTAATTTCAAATACTACCGACGGAATTTGAAATTACACTATGTAGAATTTGAAATTCTGTTGGTGGTATTTGAAATAGGGGTAAAAATAAAAAAGGTGACTCCAAAGAGTCACCTTTTTAAAATAATATGTTATGCACCAAAGCCGCTTACTAAACCTCTTACAACGCCGAATGCAATTGTTAGGATAAAGAAGATTACAATTAAAATCGTAGCTTGTTTCTTACTTAAACCAGCTACAATGTGTAAGCCTAGTCCTGTTAGAATGAGGCTCCAAATATTAAAAATTTCAATTGAAGAGGCAATTCCATGTGCTACTGTCCCTTGTTCAAATAAAGGAGCTAAACTTGTATAAACATCAGTGCCATTTCCATCAAAAATAAAGCCTAATCCTGCATTTAACAATCCGCCGATATAATAAACAAGATTAGCATATAAGTAAATCGATAGTATTTTCATGTACGGTGTATCATTGCTCATAAACATCATAATAATTTTATAAAAACCTGCCGCAATAAAGAGACCTATAGGTGTTCCTAATAGCCCAACAAGTGCGCCTCCACCAAGGGTAAATCCTTTTACCATTGCCCCCGCTTCACCATTTAATTCTTTTGCTAATTCTGGAGTACTAATTAATGTTAAGTAAGACACTGCTGTTGCTATAATCGTTCCTAATATAACAAATAAGAAAAATACTCCCCAAACCGGACTTTTCGTCTTCATTCTCTCAAATTGCTCACCTGGAGAAGTAATCATTCCTAATAATGATGGCTTCTTCGCACCTACATCTTGCGTATTAATATTTGCTTCCATTATAACGCCTCCTTCTATTTATATAACCCGTTCTAACGGGCGGTTCACTTCCTCATATAGAGGCTACGAACCGCCCACTAGAACGGTAATGTGTAGTTCTACTACACTATTAATTACTCATAACGCAATGCTTCAATTGGATCTAATTTCGCAGCTTTATTTGCTGGAATTAATCCGAAAATAATACCGAGTGTCATCGAGAACAGTACGCCTCCAACGACAACTTCCCATGAAACAAGTGGTGGCCATTTTGCGAATGTAGAAACGATATATGCTCCGCCATACCCAAGGCCAATTCCGATCAAACCACCTAGAAGTGTTAACATAACTGCTTCAATTAAAAACTGTAATAAAATTTTACTACGCGTTGCTCCAAGCGCTTTACGTATCCCAATTTCGCGCGTACGCTCCGTTACAGATACAAGCATGATGTTCATAACACCGATACCACCAACGACTAATGAAATACCAGCGATACCACCGATGATCATTGTCATAATGTTAGTAACTTTAGAAACATTTTCTTGGAATTCTTTTAAATTAACCAGTTCATATTTACCCGGAATTTCACTTGGCTTACGGCTATTTAATACATCAACAGCTTGTTTCCCTGCTGCTTCTAAATCGTCTACATTTTTAGCTTGAATTGCGATACTTTGAATTTCATCTGTTCCGTATAAAACAGGCCATAACGTAAGAGGGATTAACGCTTCTTCCATTTCAAATCCCATAAATTCATTATCAGATGTATACACACCGACAATTTGCATCGGTTGTCCTTTCATCTCAATAATTTGTCCTACTGGATTTACACCCTTAAATAACGTCTCTTCTGTTTTTGTACTAATCATCACAACGTTATTTGCATGAGAAATATCTGATTCATTTAAAGTACGTCCCTTTACGACCTTTACTTTATTAACCGCAAAATATTCATTATCAAGACCAATAACATTCAAATTTGCTTTTTTATCATTTACATCAAGCACCTCTGTCGTCTGGTTTGTCGTAATAACATGTGAAACATCTTTCACTTGTTTTACTTCCAAAATATCCTCTTCCGTTAACTTAGGCATTTCAAATCCACCTATAGCAAACTCATCATTAATATCTGGTTTAAATTGAATTGGCATAAGGTTATTACCACCAGAACCTGCGAATTTCGACTTCAGCATCGCTTCTCCGCCTTGCCCAATTGCAACGACAGTAATAATCGAACCTACCCCGATAATAATACCGAGCATCGTAAGAGCAGAACGTAGTTTATGAGCTAAAATAGAAGATAAGGCAATTTTTATACTATCTAGTAAACTCATACCGCACACCTTCTATCTTCTGTAACTTTCCCGTCTCGCAGTACAATGCGGCGGGAAGAATACGCTGCTACTTCCTCTTCATGCGTAACCATAACAATCGTCGTACCTTCTGCATTAAGCTTCGTGAAAATATCCATAACTTGCTCACCAGACTTCGTATCAAGTGCACCAGTCGGTTCATCGGCCATAATGAACGTTGGATTATTCGCAATCGCTCTTGCAATCGCTACACGCTGCTTCTGTCCACCTGATAACTCATTTGGTAAATGATGCACGCGATCTGCCAATCCAACTTTACCTAACGCCTCCAAAGCACGCTTGCGACGCTCCGCTTTCTTCACGCCACCATATACGAGCGGAAGCTCAACATTTTCCACTGCGGAAAGACGAGGTAGTAAATTAAAATGCTGGAATACAAAGCCAATATATTCATTACGAATTAAAGCAAGCTTTGACTCGTCTGCTGTTAAGATATTCACGTCATTCAGCATATATTCGCCTTCTGTTGGACGATCTAAACAACCGATAATATTCATAAGCGTCGACTTACCAGAACCAGACGGCCCCATAATCGAAACGAACTCACCGCTCTGAATTGTTAAACTAATACCATGCAAAATCGGCACCGCCAATTTTCCTTGATAATACGTTTTAGCAATATTATTTAACGTAATCATTTCTCTTTCACTTCCATTCCGTCATACACATCGTCGGAAGGATTTTTAACCACCTTTTGCCCCACTGTTACGCCTTCTACAACCTCTGTCCAATCTCCATCAGTAGAACCTTTTTTCACATTTTGTTTACGAAGCTTTCCTTTCTCCTCAACATAAACAAATGCATCATCGCCTTTTTCTACAATGCTTTTACTTGGAACAGCAACCATCGTCTTATTCTCTAAGTTTACTTGCAGAGAAACGTGATAACCTGGAGATAAACCATCTTGACTATCAAGGCTAGCTTTATATGTATACTGAGACATATTTTGAGTTGCTTCACCCATGCCGCCAGCTTGCGCCATCTCTGCACTTGTTGGGAACTCACTTACCTCTGTAATCTTACCTGTCCACTTCTTCTTATTATTTGCTTTTGCAGTTACAGTGAATGTTTGATCTTTTTGAATTTGTGACTTTTGAAGCTCAGTTAACGTACCTTGAACTTGGAATGGATCTTTAGAAGCTACTTGTAAAAACGCTTTTCCTTGACCACCTAACGCTTGAGATGAACTTTGTGCCGCATCTTTATCTAACTTTTGAACAACACCAGCAAAATTGCTATAAATCGTAAGTTCTTTCTGCTTCTTACTTAACTCTTCTTTCTGCAACTTTCCTTTTTCTTTCTCAAGGTCAATTGTTTTTTGTCCTATCTCTAACTCGTTTACTTGCTCGTCCATCGGATCTGTTACTTCTTTCCCAGCTCCGCTATCTTTCGCCTTCTTAATTTCTTTCTTCAACGAATCAATCTTCTTTTTCCCTTGATCATAACGCATATCCGCCATCTTCTGATCAAGCTCAGCTTGCTTCATTTGAAGGTTAATCTCTTCATTATCATAAGAGAATAACTTCGTGCCTTTCTCTACCTCTTGCCCTTCTTTTACCTCAATATCTTTCACTTTCCCTTTGGCCGGATCTGCATAGAAGCTTTCAATATTACCAGGCTTCACCTGACCAGAAATTAACTTCGTATTATTCAGCTTACGCTCTGTCACTTTCTCAAAACTTACAGCATCAGCATTTGTTGATGCACCCTTCTTCTTACCTTGCATAACAAAAATATTAATTGCCGCTACAATAACAATTAGTGCAATAACCCCAATAATAATCCATTTCTTCTTCTTGTTTGGAGTACGAACCGTATTTGGTAACATATTACCGCTCCTTTTTTTATAACTTAATAGTTTAATATAAAAATTGTATAAAACTTTCTGAAAATAAACTATATATTATTACAATCTTTTTACAAAGTTTTACACATCCATTTATATTGTAACAAAAATTCCAATGATTAGAAATATGACATTATATCTTTTAAGATAGATTTAAGGAAAGAAAAAAGAGCAATTTTAATTGAATGGAAGCCATTCTTTATTAACAAACTTCTTGCCAAAATGAATCATTAAAATCATTTTCCTAATTGCACCATCGCTATTTTGTCATATATATTTGACATTTCATCTATTCAATTATAAAATGTCACATATAAATGACATTTTGGTACAAGAGGTCTACAACCATCAATGGGAGGGTTATATTTGAATAACGTTAAACAATATCGAAAATCTGAAGGTCTATCGCAGCTAGAATTAGCTAAAAAAGTTAACGTAGCGAGACAGACAATAAACTTAATTGAAAACAATAAATATAACCCCTCTTTAGCCTTATGTATCGAATTAGCAAAAGCACTAAAAACAGATTTAAACAGTCTATTTTGGGAGGGAGATTAAATGATGAAAATTGAATGGAAAGAAAGAGTTTATAATAGTTTTGTTGGAACACTAAGTGAGAGAGATGAATACCAAAAACAAGAAATCAATAAAGAGTTATCTGTCGCTGGAATTGGTTTGTGGTGGTTAAATATGTTGGTAATGCTTATTATGTTACTTGTTGATACTATGAACCACACAATATCTATAGGAACTATATTTATTTTTCTATCTAATATGATTTACGCTAATTACTTAGCCTTTAAATTCAAGAAAAAAGGTTTAAGTGATACTGAATGTGCAACAAAAGAAGAATATTTACAACACAAGAAAAAATTAAGAAAAGCTGGCTTAAAAGCAGGTCTGCTTTGGGGCTTTCAAATGTTTGTTTTTATGAATTATATCCTTCCCTATGTAGGCTCAGAAGAAATCTCTATTTCTTTATTTAAGGTTGTAATTTTCATCTGTGGCGGTGGATTTTTCGGTCTAACTATGTACGTGATTGGTTTATTAAATCTAAAAAAATTATATTAAGTAACAAAAATCTTTTACACATTAAACTCCAATTTTACATACTGTTTGTTTTTTCTAAATAAAAATATAAAAGCTATCCAATATAACAATTGGATAGCTTTTCAAACAAAATATTACGCTACTTTAGGATCTTTTCTCTCATGTCCACGTTGAACAATAAATAAGAAGACTGTTGATAAAATTGCTCCTGTTAATAGTAAGATGAAACAACCATCCCAGCCAGAACTATCAACAATAACACCAATTGCTGCGTTAGCTACAAGACTTCCGCCTACATAACCAAATAGACCACACATACCAACTGTCGTACCTACTGCAAATTTCGGTACTAATTCCATCGCACTTAAACCGATTAAGAACTGTGGTACATAAATTAAACAACCGATAATAGAAACTGCAATACTTACAACAAGTACGCTAGTTGCTTGCCAATATATAAACGTACCAATAACAACTCCAACCATACTAATAATACATAATGGCATACGTTTTCCTTTAAATAATTTATCACTTAAAAAACCAACGATTAATGAACTTGGAATTGCCATACCTTCAAAGATTGCATATGCCGCATGCGCTTCTGCTTTTGAAAATCCTTTAACTGTCGTTAAATAAAGTGGAACCCAGTTAATAACACCGAAACGAATTAAATAAACAAAAGCATTCGCAATACATAAGAACCATACAAATTTATTTTTCACTACATACTTCATTAAAATTTCTTTTGGTGACATCTTGTTAGCATTATCTGCTTTTTCAAGATTTTCATAGTCATTACGATACTCATCAATTGGAGGAAGACCTTCAGATTCTGGTGTATCCTTCGCATTGATCCAAACAAGAACTGCAATTACCATTGCGATAATCGCAGGGAAAATAAACACGCCGCCTTGCCAATGATTTTCACCGAAAATACCTACACCAATTCCGACAAGTGGTGGCACAAGCATTCCACCAACGTTATGTGAAATATTCCAAAGACCTGTTTTCGTACCACGTTCTTTCTTCGAGAACCATTTCGTCATAACAATACTACAAGGTGGTGCTCCCATACCTTGTACAATACCGTTAACAACAAGTAATGTAACAATCATCCCAAATGATGATGCAAAGCCGAAACAAATATTTACAAGCCCTGATAAGAATAAACCGACTGCGATAAAGCGCTGGGCGAAAGCTTTATCTGATAAATTCCCCATAAAGAACTTACTAAATCCATAAACAATTGCCATTACTGAGCCTAGTAGACCAATTTCAGCTGTACTAAAACCATATTCTTGTACTAAATACGTACTTGATAACGTAAAGTTACTACGAACTAAATAATAAGCAGCATATCCAACTGAAATCCCGATTAACACACGAATACGTAGTAATCGATATACACGATCGATCATATCCGCTGGCAATCTTTCAATTGCAGGTGCTGGCTTGAGCCATTTAAACATATATTTCCGTCTCCTTTTCTCACTTCAGAGAGAGACGCTGTCTATTCCATATCTCGATTATTCCGCTATTTGATATATTTTGGTTCGTCCTTCTAACCGGCTGTCCTTCTATTTCTTTCTCATTCTTCGCAAACATCGTTGGTACGCCAAACGACACTTTTTCTAAAATATGCCCCGCTTCTTCTGATAAACAATAATCAATAAATAAATCCGCAATAATACCACTCGGTGCACGTTTTAGTTTAGAAATCGCATTAACAGATAACCCTGTTTGCTCAGGTTCGTTACTTAAAATCGGAAAACCTTGTTTTTGAAGCATTCTCTGATCTCCCATAAAGTTGATGCCTATCATATATTCACCGCTCGCAACAAGTTCTGCTGGGATGTAACCATTCACTGTTACTTCTCCAACTTGTTCTGCCAGACTCTTCACATATTCCTTCGCTTCCTCTTCACCTAACGTATCAATAAGTGACTGGAAAAACGTATATGCTGTACCTGAAACATTTGGATCGGGCATGACAATCTTTCCCTTATATACTGGATTCAATAAATCTTTCCATCTTAACGGATACGAGAGACCGAGCGGCGCTATTTCCTCGTTCCACCGCTCTTTATTAATCGCAATTGCCAGCTTCTCCACTTCATAACCGTACCAATAACCATCTTTATCTTTAACAGTTTTTGAAATACGATTTGCATGTTGGCTTATCACAGGAATAGAAAGATTTTTTTGCTTCATCATTTGATGCGCATCTACTGTACCGCCAATAATAATATCCGCCTTCGGATTTCCAGCTTCTTCTTCCACTCTACGAAGAAGTTCTTCTGTTGAAAGACGAATAAATTCATACGTACATCCGCGCGGCTTACAAAATGATGAAAGTAACGCTTCACCAACTTCCTCACGAGCCGCCACATACGCAACAATATGACGATCATCCAAAATAGGGAGACCATTTTTACTATATTTAATAGAGGTTGTATCTCGAGAGCAACTAGACATCGCTCCTCCAATTACTAGCAAAAAGAAGAAAAAGGCTATCTTTCTCATGACGCATTCTCCTTTACGAATAACTCTGCTAGAGAGCTTTTCATATACATGACATTTCCGTTATTATCACCGAGATATTGCACAACAAAGTACGATGGATACACAGAAATCGTAAGAATATCTTCACGATCATTCTTTACACGCTTACCTGTTTTATAAGCTGTAATATAAGCAATCGGTTCATTCTGCGATTGTAATAACTTCTGAATTTCTCCGTAATCTGTAATTTGCTTTGCGTATCGAATAGAATCAAGTATGTGCGTAAGATTGATAGTACGTACCACATCACCTTGACGTACTACGACATCCTTTGCTGAAGTAAAGAAATCACTAATACGCTCTGGTGTGTAATACAGGCTTAATAAATACGTTTGAAGTGCTGAAATCATCGGATCCATGCCATTCTTTCCGTATACATTTTCCCCATACTGGAACAAGTCACCTACTGCAAAAGTACGCTTATGTCCATTCAAGTACGTTACTTCTCCAGTAAATACTTGTTCTTGGCTCTTAACGTCCCCAGGCTCTATTCGAATTCGGTCAAAGAATGAAACAATTGTATGCAAACGAACTTCATCCGTTACAACGATTTCTCCCCACTTTTCATGTCTTACTTTCACTTCAATTGGAAGAGATTCATTCACCCTTTGTAAAACGGCTTGTTTATCATTTACAATGTTGATTCGATTATATATTTGCTTCTCCATAACATAAAACAAAACAAGAGAAACAACCATACAAATGACAAACATAAGAATTTGAAATGATAGCCTTTTCATTTCTGCCTACCTCCAAGATAAAAAAACGTTGTTTCGAAAATACCGCATAATTGTTTCATAAATGTATCATTTAACCGCTTTCAAGTTTTTTATGTCTTCCATCCTTCTCG
The DNA here is from genome assembly GCF_056738645.1 of Bacillus sp. PK3-067. Lineage (NCBI taxonomy): Bacteria > Bacillati > Bacillota > Bacilli > Caryophanales > Bacillaceae > Bacillus > Bacillus sp. PK3-067. The sequence continues at coordinate 5,175,553 of NZ_CP096490.1, forward strand.
GAAGCAAAAATGTAATGAATATTGTAGTACCTATTTCTTCACTACTCTCAATCCGCATGCTTCCGCCCTGCTTATTCATAATCTCCTGACAAATATACAAACCATAACCATTCCCATAACTAGAAGGAAGTGCCTTTCCTTTCGGAGACTCATTCCACTCTGCAAGCACCTCTTCGTCTATACCGATCCCATCATCATGAACAAAAACCTTCGCCTCATGCTCATTTACAATTACATTCATACGAATATGCGAAGCATCACTATACTTAATTGCATTATCAAGCACATTTAAGAAAATTTGCTTCGTCTTATCAAAATCCGCAACAACATGTACATCTGTTAACTCATTTATCACTTCAATTTCAAACTGATTTAGACGAGGCTTCACAATTGAAACTGCTTCCTCTGCCAATTCCTTTATGTTCACAACTGTAGGAGACACTTCAAACGTACTCGTTCCATATTTCGAGGACTTAAGCAGCTCCTCTACAAGTGATAATAAACGCTCACTTTCCACAGCCACATAACGGAGACTTTCCTGTACATCTTCTTTCGATTGTAACTTCGGAATTAAATCAACATAACCGATAATTGCCGTTAGCGGTGTTTTTAGCTCATGCGTAATACGGTCTAGGAAATCTTTCTGCTTCTCTTTCTCCTCCTGCAATTGCTTAATATGCAGCTCAATTCCATCAGCCATCGCATTAAAAGATGCTGAAAGCTGAGCGATTTCCACGTACTCATTTAACTCAATCTTACTCTTATAATCACCATTCGCGAGCCTCTGTGCCATTTGTCTCAACTGATCAATTGGTTTATGAAGAGACTTCGCCAAACGAATCGCAAAGAAAATACCGGTAGCTACTAAACAAAGAGACGTCATTAAGAAAGTCCAGCTCACATTTGTTAAAACTTCCTTCTCACCCGTTAACTCATTTATATAACGAATACTTCCAATGACATCGTTTCCATAATAAACCGGGCTTGAAAACAAAAGAATGGGAGCGGGATCCGCCTCCTCAAAAACATAAGACTTCTTCCCCTTCAAGGAACTCTCAATGTCGATGTTACGGTGAAGCAATGCTCCTTTTTGTGTATCTGCAACAACATCGCCATTCTTCCCGATCATCTGCACACGGACATCCATACGCTTCGCTAAATACGACGCAATTAAAAGTGAATTCGGACCAAGCGTATCCACTTCTGCTTCCTTCTCTAAATAATTCATCGTATAAATTTGCGCTTCTACACTTAACTTTTCTAAAGAATCTGCTGCGTTATGATACATATTCTTTTCTAACGTAATATAAACAACTGCATATAAAAGAACAAAAATCGGAATTAACAGCCCAACTATTCCGAACACCATATTTCGCTTTAAAGACATACCATCACCACTTAACAATCCAGTTTATAGCCAACGCCATAAATTGTCTTAATATATTCTCCACTCGTCCCAAGCTTCTTGCGAAGTCTCTGCACCATAATATCAACTGCTCTCGTATTTCCGATATACTCAAATCCCCATACTTTCTCAAGCAACTCATCCCTCATAAACACACGCTGCGGATTTGAAACAAATAACTGACATAAATTAAACTCTCGGTACGTTAACTGAATCTCTTGTCCACTCACATGTACCTTTCTTTCCTTAGGACAAATCACGATCTCTCCAGCCTCAATTACTTCATGACTTACAGCAGTCTCCGTCTTCTTTACACGCCGCGCCATATTCTTAACTCGAAGAATAAGCTCCGCATAATTAAACGGCTTCGTCACATAATCATCAGCACCAAGCTGCAAGCCCAGCAACTTATCATTCATCTGACTCTTTGCCGTTAACATAAGCACCGGAATATCCCTATCCCTCTCACGGAACAAACGAAGCAACTCATACCCATCCGTGTCCGGAAGCATAACATCCAAAATCAATACATCCGGCCCTTCATTCCATTTCTCTAAAGCTTCTCTCCCATCAGCCGCTGCCAACACTTCATAACCTTCCATCTCCAACTGCATCCGAATCAAATTACGAATACTCGATTCATCATCAACCACAAGTATTTTCATCATTCTCCTCCTTCCACCACGTATTATAGTACAGTTTAGTATAGCAAAAATCCTATAAAAAAAGAGAGGGTATTGTCGAACATATTTTGTCGACGATACCCTCTCTTTCACTTATTATATTTATTTAGCATATCCATTCGGTTGCTTTTGATGCCAATTCCAAGCATGTTCAATGATTGTCTTAACATTTACATACTTAGGATCCCATCCTAGCTTCTCTTTCGCTTTCTTAGAAGAAGCAACTAAACGTGCTGGATCGCCCGCACGGCGCGGTGCTACCTCAGCAGGAATTTCATGATTTGTAACCTCACGAACTGCATCAACGATTTCTTTTACACTGAAACCATTACCATTTCCTAAGTTATAGAAATCACTCTCTCCGCCGTTCTGCAAGTCTTTAAGCCCTAAGAAATGAGCCGCTACTAAATCTTCAACATGAATATAATCACGGATACAAGTACCGTCTGGTGTATTATAATCATCACCAAACATCATAATCTTCTCACGTTGACCTAAAGCCACTTGCAACACAAGAGGAATTAAATGTGTCTCTGGGCGATGATCTTCTCCAATAATACCATTTGGAGTTGCACCAGCCACGTTAAAGTATCTGAAAATCTTATAACGTAAATTAGAAGCTTGGCTATACCAATGAAGCATCTTCTCGATTGCTAACTTCGTCTCTCCATACGTATTCGTTGGATTTGTCATCGTTTCCTCAGTAATAAGATCCACATCTACCTCACCATACGTTGCTGCAGTAGAAGAGAAAATAAACTTATCTACCTTAAACTCATCCATCACTTCTAACAAGCAAAGGGCACCATACACATTATTATTATAATATTGAAGGGGCTTTTCCATACTAACTCCAACTAAAGAATCAGCTGCAAAGTGCATAACCGCCTCAATATTTTCTTTTTTAAAAACATCCCTTAAAAAGGATTTATCACGAAGGTCACCATTATAAAACTTCGCGCCTTCCGTAATTGCATCTTCATGACCAGTTTGTAAGTTATCTACCACTACTACCGATAAACCTTCGTCTACTAATTTTTTCACAGCGTGAGAACCGATGTAGCCAGCTCCGCCACAGATTAGGATTGAGTTCATTGTTTTCCTCCTACTATTTCAAATATCTTAATTATAAAAGGAAAAGGTATACGATAACTCGTACACCTTTTATCTCTCCTTCATTACTTAGCTACAAAATAATCAGTTACATACTTCGCCCAAACGTCATGTCCTTTTGCACTTGGGAAACCGAATTCTTCTTGTAGGTATGGTAAAATTGCTTTCGTTGAAGCATCCGGCCATGCTGCCCAATGATCAATATATGTATAATTATTTTGCGTCGCAAATTGTTTTAATGCTTCAATCGATTTCGGATAATTCTTCGCACCATACACTGGATTTGATGGTTGAATCATAATCGTAGCGCCTTTTGCACTAGTAGAAAGTGCTTGAACAAACTTCTGTGTATTCACAACAGAGTTCCCATTACCAGTTTTACCGTTATCAGTAATGAATGGTGGTTCAAATAAAATCACATCTGGATTGTCTTTCGCAATCTCTTTATCACGCTTATTCGCGATTAACTCTTCTGTGCTTTCACCCTTATATTCCTTTACCGTCACATTCCATAAACCTTTACCGTAAGCTGTTTCTAAATTAGTTGTTAACTTAGCTGCCCAAGCATCTTTTGCAGATGAAGAAGCTTCATCACCAACAATAACAAGATTTACTGCCTTTTTATCCTCAGTAGCTTTCTTTAACTTCTCTTTCACTGCATCTGGCAAGTTCTTCGCGTATGCTTCATTAAAAGATGACTTCGTATCTTGTTTTTTCTCTTCCTTTTTCTCTTCTTTCTTCGCTCCGCTATCTTTCACTTCAACCTTTGTTTTCGTTACTTCACTCGTTTGTCCCGTTGCATTCGCAATCTTCTTATTCCAGTGCAATTTACCACTTACAACCGAAGCGACAAACAATACAAAAATAACAAGGACAAGTACTGCTTTCTTATTCATCAATTCACCTCATCTATTAATCTCACAATATATAATATTAATATAAATCCATGCAAAAATAAACCCAACTCCTTCCAAAGGAGTTGGGTTATTACATATTATTTAGTCACTTCAAGATGCGCTCTTAACTTATTCGTTAAATCTTGTTTTGCTGCATCTGGAACGTAGTAGTACCAAATACCATCAGCAGCTTTGTGTCCGTCACCCGGGATTTGGATATCTTCACTATTCTGCAGACAATCTTTATAGTTCTTTTGCATATCAAACATTTGATCTTGCGTTAAGTTTGTCTTCACATTTTTTTGAATCGCTGTAAGTACATCTCCATAGCTTGATAAAGAAGAGAAGCTTGCACCTTTCTTAATAACGGCCTGCATTACTTGACGTTGACGCATTTGACGACCGAAGTCACCTCGCGGGTCTTCATAGCGCATACGTGTAAATGATAGTGCCTCATTACCTGTTAAATGAATATTTCCTTTAGCAAAATGATGATTATCTTGTGTAAATTCTAAATCATTATTAACATCTACGCCACCGACTGCATCTACAATATCCTTAAAGCCTTCCATGTTCACTTCAATATAATAGTTGATAGGAACATTCAAGAATTTTTCCACTGTCGCTACAGACATGTCTACCCCACCAAATGCATAGGCATGGTTAATTTTATCACTTTTTCCTTTTCCAACGATCTCTGTGTATGTATCACGAGGGATACTTACTGTTTTCATTGAATTATTTTTTGGATTTAACGTGATGAGCATTAATGAATCTGAACGACCTTTATCTTTACCGCGCTCATCTGCACCTAGTAGTAAAATTGAAACAGGTTCAGATTTATTGATTTTTTCTTCTTGTTTATTACCTTGATCGCGTTTTAATGGTTTATGAACTTCATCTAATGTTTTTGAAACCGAAGAATATATATTATAAGCGTAAACCCCTCCACCTATAATTAGTACCCCTATGATTCCTAATATCCAAAATAGGATTTTCTTTTTCATTGCTATAGACCTCTTCTTTCCATTATTCCGAACTATTTTTCAGATAATACAAATACTAACTTAGTCTAATATACTATGATTAATATTCTCTAACTAATATATCATCTTTTACACACTAGGCTTTTAATTATTTAATTTTATAATAATCTACATACCAATTAGCAAATTCTTGTAAACCTTTTTCAATGGATGTTTCAGGTTTAAATTCAACAGCTTTCTGCAATAAATCCGTTGATGCATAAGTAGCTGGTACATCCCCAGGTTTAATAGGTTCAAACTCCTTTTTAAACTCTACCACTCTTCCTAAGGAGTTACTTAACGCTTTCTCTAACGCTTTAATAAATACCATCAACTTTTCAGGATTATTATTACCAATATTAAATACCTTATGCTTTACATCTTCTATAGGAGGATTATTTAAAAGGCGTTGGATCCCTTCAACAATATCATCTATATAGGTAAAATCACGATATAAGTCGTTTTCAAAATCTCCATTATTAAAAATCTTAATTGACTCACCAGCAAAATACTTATCGGTAAATCCAAAATAAGCCATATCTGGACGTCCCATAGGGCCATACACCGTAAAGAAGCGAAGTCCAGTAGCAGGAATTTTGTACAAGTGACTATACGTATGTGCCATTAATTCATTTGATTTCTTAGTAGATGCATAAAGTGATACTGGATTGTCTACAAAATCTGTTTCCTCAAATGGCACCTTTTTATTAGCACCGTAAACAGAACTAGATGATGCATATACAAGATGATCTACTGGGTAATGTCTACAAGCCTCTAGGATATTATAGAAGCCTATAATATTACTTTGAATGTATACATCTGGATTTTCAATGGAATATCTTACACCTGCTTGTGCGGCTAAATTCACGACAATATTTGGCTTGTACTCCTCAAAGAGCTTGATAATCATATCCTTATCGGAAATATCACCTTTCATAAAGGTGAAGTTCTCATATGGCTTAAGTTGCTCTAGACGAGCATGTTTAAGATTCACATCATAATAATCATTTATATTATCAATACCTATTACTTTGCAACCTTGTTCTAATAATTTTTTAGATAAGAAGTATCCTACAAAACCAGCCACTCCCGTAACAAAGTATATTTTACTATTATCTAGAGGTTTGTAATTCAACGCTATCCAACTCCTTCATACGGTCTCTACTTGTTGATTTTCTACCAATAGAATGATACTCTATACCCACTTCTTGCATCACTTGAACATCATAAATATTTCTTCCATCATAAATTAAAGGTGTTCTCATTAATTTTTTATACATTTCTGGAGTTAATGCCTTCACTTCTCCCCATTCTGTGAAAATGAAGCACGCATTTGCACCTTCTAAAGCCTTTTCAATATCCGTAACATATGTGATATTTCCGTTCTTATTTTTCCCCTCTGGATACACTTTAGCAAAGTTACTCGCACCTACCGGGTCAAACGCGTAAATATCTGCTCCTTGTTCCAACAATAGCGGAATATTTTCAAGAGAGGCCGCTTCTCTTAAATCATCTGTACCAGGCTTAAACGTTAATCCTAGTACAGCCACTTTAAGTCCATTGAAGGTAATTAACCTTTGACTTGCTTTTTTGTATAACAAAGTTTTTTGATCTTTATTCACATCGATTGCAGCTTTTACCGTTCTTAACTCATAACCATTTTGTCTTGCTAAATATTCTAACGCTTTTGTATCTTTAGGGAAACATGATCCACCAAAACCGATACCTGCGTTTAAGAACTTACTACCAATACGCTCATCAAAACTCATACCTTTTGCAACATCTTGAATATCTGCTCCAACTAATTCACAAAGATTTGCAATATCATTCATATAAGAAATTTTAAGAGCTAAGAAATCATTAGAAGCATACTTAATCATTTCAGCTGACCTTCTATTAACAGAAACAATTGGCAAATGGAATGGTTTATAAAGGTTCATTAACACTTCCTCAGCCCATTTACTTTCTGTACCAATAACAATCCTTTCTGCATATAACGTATCGTGAACAGCAGAACCTTGCGCTAAAAACTCTGGATTCGATGCTACTTCTACTTTCACATCATGAACTAAAAAGTCTTGAATAAACTGCTCAACTTTATCATTTGTTCCAATTGGAACAGTTGATTTCACAACAACAAGGCAATCTTTTTCTACACTTTCAGCAATTTGTTTCGCCACAGTTGCAATGTATGAAAGATTTGCAGAACCGTCTGCTTTCTCTGGAGTTCCTACACCAATAAAAATTGCATCTGCGTCTCTGTATGCCGATTTGTAATCTGTTGTATAATCAATTCTTCCAGCGGCGTAATTTTTTTGCATTAATTCCTCCAAATCCGCTTCATAAATTGGTGAAACACCAGATTTCATTAGATTTACTTTCTTTTCATCAATATCAACACAAGTAACTTGGTGTCCAACTTCTGCAAAACACACACCAGCTACTAACCCTACATAGCCAGTTCCTGCAACTGAAATTTTCATTTTCCGATTATTCACAATATTACTCTTTGAATCATTAGTCATAAAAAAACTTCCTTTTTATATTTATTATTAAACCATTAGTTCTCTCGCCTGTAATAATATATCATTAAGAATTCTGGATACTCATATGAAATAACAATACCCCTGTTTTAGGGTAATAACTCTAAGATTATAGTACTACTATCTGACAGTTATTTCTAAATATAAATCTCTCATTTTAGCGAATACGCGATTTTAATCCTCTCAATATGCCTACGGCATCTCTTCTAATATTAGGGAATAAAGATAAGAACCCAAAATAAAAAATAATACATAATAAAATCGAAACAAAATTCCAAATTAATCCTTCATTTAATTGTCTCAAAAAATAGCCTAAAGCCCCCATTAAACTTGCTGCCATTAAAGAAGGAAAAACATTGCTCAACATTTTTCCAACAGGAAATCCGACTATAAATTTCATCATACATAAATGAACTAAAATTAATTCCATCCGAATCCACGATCTTGCATAAATAAAACTCCAAAAACTATATTTGACACTAATTATACAAACAGGAATTAAGACAATTAGATGTAATAATTGCACAATTAGTGATAATTTAGGACGACCTTTAGCACGATATACTTCACTACAATAATGACCAAAAATGATAGTTATTACACTAGTTAATGCCCAAATCCCTACTATTTTAGTAGCCTCATTCCATTTACCACCAAATAATATCTGAACTACAACATCATCATATAGATATATACCTATTCCCAACGGAAATACTAAAACTGCTACACATCTTTGAATATTAAAAAATGTTTTATTAAATTGCGAGTTATCATTTTGCAAACGGGATAATGCAGAAAACAATATCGGTGTGGTGGCCGCAGTAATTAATGCCAATAAAGAATTAACCATTGTAGTTGATGTTTTATATAGGCCTAAATAATAATCATTTAATACCGTTCCTATAATAAACGCATCAATCCAGGTTGTTAACCAAATAGCAATAGCTTCTACTAATGACCAAACACTAAATGATAACATTTGTTTTAAGATTTTTAAGTTATAAAACCATTTAGGTTTCCACTTAGATTTAATATTCAAAATAACTACATTCGCTAAACTTCCACAAATCGTTCCAATAATTAACGACCAATAATCAAACCCAAATAAAGCGAGAGGGATTGTTACAATGATTGGAATAAAAATCGTAGTCATTCTTACTAAAAATAGAATTTTAAATTCAAAATCCCTTCTATATAATGCCATTTGTATACTTGAAAATGCAGATAAGGGAAGCTGCATAGAAGCTATTATTATTACATGTCCCATTCCCGGATTCCCAACTAAATCTGCAATAACATCACTAAACACGATTATTCCTATTAAAAATAAAATAGATATTCCAAGATTTGTCCAGAAGGCAACATTGGCACTTTTATATTTTTCTATATCATCTTTAAATTCACGTTGTACTAAGTATTTTTGGAAACCAGCATCAGTAAACATTTCAGCAAAGCTGATTATCATTGCTATCGTAGCTACTACTCCAAAAGCTTCCGGAGCAAGAATCCTAGCTAAAATCATATAAGTAATTGGACTAATAATTTTTGCTGCTAATTCAGTAATAGAAGACCACTTGGTGGCATTTATTATCTTTTTCTTTAAAATAAAATTATCCAAATTTACTACCTCTTATTTCCCATTCAATTTCTGCTCATTCAATTTTAAACCTGCAAGTACTAATTCTCTATGCGCTTCACATTCAATAAAATTCTGGAGGGCCAATAAACGCTTTTTGGTATATAACCTGTTTATTAGAAAGCTATTTAATAATATCCGGTCTATCCGTAACGTCCACTTACCTAATCCAGAGAAGCTTCTTAGATATGTCATCCTATTTTTTTGCGCAAACTTTTGATAGGTTTCTTCAACAAATTTAGTATTTAGTATATCTTTTGAACGCTGATGAAACTCTTTTAATATTTCTAACGAGATTTCCTTACTAGCCATTCTTACTCCATTATCAGATTTAACTATTGGAATGTACTCTAACTTAAATCCCTTATTAATTTTAATTAACAAGCTTGTTTGCCAAAATTCATTATCAGCATAATCAAACAAGAAATTCCCTTGTCCATAAATAATTGTTGAACCAGCATGTTCTTCAAAGGAGCCTATACAATGACTATGTTGACAAACAACTAAGTCCGCCCCCTTTTTAACTATTTTCCTACAAACTTTTTGTAAATAAGGAGAAGGATAACGATAATGCTCTTTACCACCATGATATAGAACAATAACATAATCACAACTTCTCTTAAGATTTTGTATATGATCTAAACTTTCAAAAGGATCGAATGGATTAGCCCCAGCTGTTGTATCAGTTGCGATAGTAAATTCATTCTCTGCACATGCATAAATTCCTATCTTCATCCCATCTTGTTCAATAATATAGGCTTCATGTGCCTTAGAAAGATTTTCTCCGGCTCCTATAAAATTAATGTCATTTTCAATTAAAGTTTTCTCAGTAGATTTTAGCCCTTGTTCTCCCTGATCTAGAATATGATTATTAGCCAAAGTTAATACAGTTGGATTAAGCGCCTTTAGTCCTTTTACTGTAGAAGTTGGTGCAATCAAATTAGGGCCACATTTTTCAATTGGAGTTTCTTTATCTGCTAGAGGGACTTCTAAATTAAAAATCCGATAATCCGCCTCATTCAAAATCGAGATTATTTCCTCACCAAATAAATTGGAAATATTACCTTCAGAAAATAATTTTTGATTGGACTGAGTTGGTACTAAATCTCCACCAATTATTATGCTCATTTCCGTGCTCCCTTTCTTTTATTATTACTTTTATCTTATTAACTTCTCTTTAGGTAGTTGCATCCAATCCCCAAAAATTTCATCATATTTCTCCGGTGAAAACTTCTCTAGTCCAGACCCTGGGTAAAATGTCAATTCCCCGAAATATAGATTACCATTAACCTCATAAAAATCTACTCTAACAAACGGAAAATCTTTTGATAATAGCTCTGCGAATTCAATCATTTGATCATAGTTTTTAGGTTTATTGATTTTCTGACCGCTATTTGGATATTGTCTGGTAAAAGGCATTGGATTCCAGTTTAAATCATAAAAATCAACGTTTAGCCCTTCTTTTGTACCCCTATTTAAGCAAACAAAAGAACATTGCACCTTCCCATTAAAACATAAAAATTTATAATCCTTTAATTCTTCATTAGATTCATCTAACATATATTTTTCACATATAATTCTAGGTTTTACGTTTTTATATGGCCATTCCCTTTGCAGATAATAATAATTTCTTTTTAAACTTCTATTAATCTTCCTTTCTGCGCTTTCCATATCCAATGCATTTTTATCTTTGCATACTACCAGCCCACCAGAATCATGAGTACACTTTAGAACAAATTGCCTAGGTAATTTATCAAAATCTATATCACTAAATTTCTCATATACTCCTAGTAATGGAATTAAGTATCTTTCTCCAATAATATTAGAAATATATTTTCTCACCTCATACTTATCTACTAATTGAGTATATAAAGGGTTTCGATCATATAATTTTAGCCATTGAAGTTTTTCATTGAAAGTAATTGGATTCTCCATATCTAAATTTTTATCCATTCTTGCTCGATAAATCCATTTTAAATAAATCTCATCTGGGATACTTTTTAACATTCCTCTTTCCCCTAAATAAGAGGCTAATTTATATGGATTTTTTATCGTCTTATATATGCTTTTATAATTAACCATTTTTTCAACTCCTTATATTACTAAGATTATCCCTCCGTTTAATCTTTTATTTTAATAGTGAGACATCCGCTTCATTTTTCCAATTTGGCTTTAAAGCTAGAGCCAACAATATGTAATTTGGATACCATTTATAACTAACTAATCCCCAATCAATTATAAACATACATATTAATAACGAAATACAAAATAAATAATATCTTTTTTCCTCTAAACTTTTCGACTTTCTTCTTCTATCGTTAGCTTTTAAAATAACACTTATATAAAATGAATAATATAATAATAAACCTACGATCCCATTGTTAACTAATAACTCTATATAATTATTATGAGAGTATGTTTCCTTTCCTACTTCTTGAGCATATAAATATCTAAAATTTTCTATACCATGCCCTAATAGTGGTCTTTCTTTAAAATAATCCATTCCATATTGAATCATATTTTTTCTAGTATGATAGGAACCTTCATTACTTGACTCATGTAAAAAGATTTCTTGATACATACTTTCAAATCTCCATCCAATATTTTCATATAAAATATCAATTTTAAATAAAATATTATAAAACAATACTGATAATAGGGTGGCTAAAATTAGTGACACAAAAAAATACTGTATATTTTTCTTTAAATTAGATTTCATCCCCATTAAAAATATATTAATAAACATAGGAATGAAGCATATTAACAAACCCTTTCTTGATCCTGTTAATAGAACTGCTGTTAACATCACTAACGCAAATATTAAATGTTTATAATTACGCTGATAAAAAACCTTATAAACCCCAAAATTAAATGCCAATCCTATTAATAATGCTACTGCATTCCGATTTCCAATACTCTCTTCTAATACTTCAGAAGCATAGTATCTCCCCTCTAACAACCTATTGTAATCAGTTAAAGAAATAACATATACACTTAGAATCAAACCAAAAATAATAAACCAACTCATAAATATGTATAATCTTTCTTTAGTACTTAAAATAAGTGGCAAAACAATTACTAACATTAAACAACATGTTAATGTCAGTAAATTCCCTATAGTCACATCATTCCTAAAACCATATAAACCTGAAGCTCCTGTCAGGATTAAAAATAAATAAAAAATATATATATTTTTCTCAAAACTTATACTTTTATTCTTAACAAAATAAACCAACGATATCATCATTATAATTAAGAATTTACTATAATAAATACCTTCTTCTGACATATCGGCAAATACGGTAATCAAAAAGATAATAATTAAAATAAATTCCAAACCATATATTCTCTGTTTTCCATTACTGTAAATTAATTTATTTATCATTTTAACCTACCTGACATTTTATTAATCCATTTCATTTGTACTCAATCCTTCAAATCCATGTCAAAATACAATAATTTTTCATTTACTTATCATATTAAAATTAATTTCTACTGACGCATTCTTCTATAGTAGAATTACAAAACTCTTCACTTTAATTAACAAGGTTTTCAAATAAAACCTCCTAAAATAATTTTTACCGCAGAATTTCTCATTGTTTCGCTACCATCTGCATATAATCATCCCAGGATTTAAAAACTTTATCTGCGGAATTAGTGAGACAAATATTTTTTGCATTTTTAGCAATACTTGTTGCACTCACTTGATTGTTTAAAACTAGTCTCATTTGATTTACTAAATCTTCGACATCTTCCACTTTAAAAAGGAGGCCGTTTTCCCCATGTTTAATTAATTCTCTAGGCCCTCCAGGGGTACAGTCTGCTGATATACATGGTATCCCTAAAGCCATTGCCTCCATTAATGCATTGGGCATCCCCTCATAAATAGAAGGCAGTACAAATAATGCTGCTCCATATATTTCATCCATTATTTTTTCTGTAGTTCCCATAAGCTTAATTCTATTTTCCAATTTTTTTTCTTTTATTAATAATCTCAAATTTGATTCTAAAGAACCTTCTCCATATATTTCTAAATTATAATTAGGAAATTCCATTGCTATTTTGGAGAAAGCGTTGATTAATAAGGCATGGTTTTTCTGACTACTAAGCCTCCCAATGCTAACAATTCTATTATCACGCTCTTCTTTAAATGGATATGCATCATAACTAATATATAAAGGATTGTGAATTACCTTGGATTTTTTCTGTATATCTTCTGAGAAGTACGCTTTTGCTCCTCCCGATTGAAATACAAATCCATCTAATTTTGGAAAAACAAAATCTCTTATTTTTTTTAAAGTAGAGCCATATTCAAGATTTGGATCATTTCTTTCTGAATAGATAAATTTTATCCCTTTACTATTAGCAAACTTGTAACCATAAAAAACTGGATGTAACCAGAAAGAAATTATTACATCTGGACTATACTTTTTGATAACACTTAATGTATTTTTCATAACTTTAATATGTGTCAAAATTTTATTTCCTTTAAAATCAGGGAAAGAATGATATTTAACCCCTTTATCAATTGGATAAGCTACATGATTACCTAAAAGTGATACTAAATGCACATCATGTCCAAATTCAGAAAAGGAATTTGCTAGCATAATCATTGACTTTTCTGCACCACCAAACGATTTTACACCGTCATTAGACCTTAAAAAACCTAGTATAAGAACTTTCATAACTATTTTTCTCCTATATTAAATATATGACTTTCTTTTATAATAATAAATTAACATTTTATTATATCTCTAGAATATTCATGTATTATTGTCACTGAGGATTATTAAATATTTTTATCTAACTATTAGACAATAATTCAATAGACAGTTTAGATATTTCTGACCAACTATAGTTTTCCTTTACAAAATCTCTAGTATTTTTCACATATGAAGCGGGATTATTTTTATAATCTTCAATAGCCTTTAAAATAGTTTCAGATATTTTATCGTATTCTGTTCCCCAGCCTATGTTATTTGCTTCAATCATTTTTCTAACATTTGTTCCATTTGTTACTATACAAGGATTACCATAAGAAAGAGCTTCTAATACCGTAATGGGGAAACCTTCATATCTAGAGGTTAATATCATTATATTAGATTCTTCAAACACACTCTCTTTCTCTTTACCATACACAGGTCCCTTATATTCAAGTTCTAAAGTTTCAAATTGTCGAATATAGTTATTGACGGCTTCAATTTCTTTTTGAGATCCTACACCATAAAAATAAATTGAAAAGTCCCTTTTTACACCATCAAGTTTTTTTAATTCCTGAAATAGTAAGTCTAGACCTTTATGATTAATGTCCATTCTACCAATAAAGAATATTTTCAACTTTTCTTCCTGACTTTTTTCTAATTCCCTATAATTAGCATCTATACCATTAGGAATAATAAGATCATTCTCAGTTCTATATATCGATTTATCCATTTCTGCTTGATTTAAAAATATATAACCATGTGCATTTTTTATTAGTCCTTTAAATAAGGTATTATTAGCAATATATTTTTTGATTTTCCCTTTCTCTTGAGCTGTTTTCATAAACGAGCTATGTGGCTGTATAAAATATCTATACTTATGTGAGCTGAGAATTTTCATAACTTTAACATACTCTATAAAATACAAACCGTGAAAAACGGTAACATCTGGATTGTAATCTTTTATAAATTCTTCTATTTCATTATAATCACTTCTAAAATGAAAGAAGTTTGATTTCAATTGTGCCACTTCATTTTTCACCGAAAGAACTAGGGATTTGGTACCTATAATTTCATTTTGATGTTTTACTAACTTTTCTAAAACAACTGGAATTCCACCGTACTTATTTAGATGGGTCGCTGTTATATGAAGTACTTTCATGCTTTCTCACCCTTTATATAATCTTTTTAATTTTTTTAGCTGGAATTCCACCATACATATACCCAGGCTCTAACAAACTATCTGTAACAACTGAACCAGCTGCAACAATTATATCATCTGCAA
This sequence comes from Bacillus sp. PK3-067, assembly GCF_056738645.1. Classification (NCBI taxonomy): domain Bacteria; kingdom Bacillati; phylum Bacillota; class Bacilli; order Caryophanales; family Bacillaceae; genus Bacillus; species Bacillus sp. PK3-067. Next base: position 5,190,839 of record NZ_CP096490.1, read on the forward strand.
TATTTACCCCCGGAAGGACAGTTACATTTGCACATAACCAAACATTCTCTCCAATAATTACTTTTTGGTCTTTATGGACTTTTCTAATCTTGTTTTCAGCCCAATTATTAGTATCGTAGCCTGTTGAAAGTATTGTAACACCATAGGATAAAGTAACATTCTCTTTTAATATAATTCCTCCAGCCCCATGCATAAAAATATTCTCATTTATTCTCACATTTTTTTCTATTTTTATCTTTTCTCTCTTAATCAATTTAGGAATTCCATATAAAATTGCTCCTTGCTTATACAATTTATAATTGATTAACTTGTATATAAATATATATATCTTTTTTATAACTTTACTTAATAGTTCTATCATCCTAATTCTTTAACCACCAATCCTCTTATAGACAATAGCATCTAAGCATTTTATTTTTTAGAAGTTCTCAAAAAGTTTTGATAAATCCATCTTTGAAATGTAATTGGCATAATATAGATTAAAATCTGCATAATACAAATTTTTGAAAAATCACTAAAACTCGAAAACCCTTCTCTGAAAGCATGATAACGAATATTAATTAATGACTTAGTATTAAGCCAATTCTTTCTTCTTTTATAAGTTTCATCTTCAAACCTAAATAGTAATAAAGAGTGATTAATATTTTTACCCTTACATCCATTCATTAACATTCTTAGCCATAAATCTGTATCTTGATTCTTCCTTAAATCCTTATATCCACCCAAATCTAATATTTTCTTTTTTTTATACATCACAGTTGGATGATTAAATGGGTCCCTTTGTTTAGCATAGCGATATATATCTTCATTAGTTCCGGGAACTGATCTTGTACAAATTATATTATCTTCATTTCCCACAAATTCATCTACATCACATCCAACGATATCTAGATCTATATCCTTTTTAAATTCCTTCAATTGCATTTCACAGCGTGTACTAAGGGATATATCATCGGCATCCATTCTAGCTACAATATCATTTTTACACACTTTAAGCCCTTCATTTAGCGCTAATCCTAACCCAACATTTACCTTCAAATCAACTTGTTTAATTACTGATGGGAACTCTTCGTCCATTAAATCTATAACATTTTGTAATTCCTCAGTAATTGGTCCATCTTTCACGACAATAAAGTCGTTAGTTAAAATACTTTGATTTAATATACTTAACATACTCTTTTTCAAATAACTTGGATTATCATTTTTATAAACAGTCATTAATACACTATAATTCATGATCCCGCTCCTAAAATATTTATTACGTAAAATAAAAAGATAACTAAAATTAAATAGTTATCTTTTTATTTTATGAGTTCCTTTTATTAATATTAATACCACCATAACACCATCAATATTTCTAATCTTTCTTAAAAACAGCTTTTAAAGTTTTAATCATAGTTTTTATTTCTCCAGTAAAACTAAATCTTTTAATACTGTTTAAATTATATTTCATTTTCTCTGGTAGAACTTTGTTAATATACGTAAAATCAGCATCGGTTGCTTTAACCAAAAGCTTTTCTTCATCCTTAAATTGAATACTAGCTTCTGAAGTTATACCAGCTGGCAATAAAAGTGTAGCCATCATTTCACTATTGTATCTTTCTACATATTTGACTACTTCTGGCCTTGTTCCGACAAAACTCATATCCCCTGCTAGGATATTAAATAATTGTGGAAATTCATCGAATCTATACTTTCTTAGTATAAAACCAATCCTCGTTATCCTATTATCATTTTTAGTAGTTACTTGTGCACCGATTTTCTCAGCATTTTGAACCATTGTTCGAAATTTGAGTATCTTAAATTTTCTCCCATACTGTGTAACTCTAACCTGTCTAAACAGAATAGGTCCCCTAGAGTCCAATTTAATAGCAATCCCTATAATAATTAACAAAGGCAAAAGTATTACTATAGCAAAAATAGCAACTATAATATCAAATATTCGTTTAAAAAGCAGACTAAACCTTTTTTTATATAATATATTATAGTAATTTCTAACAGCATCTCTTCTTATATCATCCGGTAAATCTTCCCATTTCTTTAATATCAATTTGCTATTCATCCTTTCTCTACTCAGTTCACCGGAATTATATTAAAATACCGTCCAAAATTTCTTTTAAAGAATTACATATATACTCTACATCTGTATCACTTAGTAACGTATGTAAAGGGAGCGTAATCTCATTTTTATAAACGTTGAAGGCATTAGGATAATTTTCAATATCAAATCCAAGTTTTTTATAAGCCGTCAACATTGGTAAAGGCTTATAATGAACATTAGTAGCAATCCCCATATTAGCCATCTTCACAATAATTTCATTTCTCTCAGCCTCACCAATCCAAGGTATTCGTGCCAAGTAAAGATGCCCCGATGAAGTAGATTCCTCCCCATAATGTTGTAAACTTTGAATTCCAAGTGGTAGTAATAATCTATCGTACATTTCAATAATTTCACGACGTCTTTGCATAAGTTTCTCATATCTATTTAATTGAACTAACCCAATAGCTGCCATAATATCTGTCATATTACATTTATAAGCAGGATAGACAATATCATACTCCCATGCACCCTTTTGAGTTTTAGCCAAAGCATCTTTAGATTGACCATGAAGGCTATATAACATAAATTGCTTATAAACCCACTCATCATCCAATCCTGAATCATTACGCCAAACTACTCCGCCGCCTTCAGCTGTTGTCAAATTCTTTACTGCATGGAAAGAGTAACAAGTAAAATCTGCAACTTGTCCACATTTCATACCGTTTCTCTCTGCTCCAAATGCATGGGCTGCATCTGTCATTACAATTATTCTATTAAATAACCTTTGAATATCATTATTAGGTTTAAATAATTCTTTTTTACTCTCCACTACTTCATATATAGCATCGTAATCACACATTTTCCCAGCAATATCAACAGGAATAATAACCTTTGTTTTCTCTGTAATTGCCTCAGCAAGTTTTTCATAATCCAGCTCGAAAGAATCAGGAGCTGTATCAACTAATACAATTTTTGCGCCCACATGATCTATAATAGAAGCAGATGCTGTATAAGTATACGCGGAAGTAATAACCTCATCTCCAGGACCAACACCTAAAATGCGAAGTGTTAATTCCATGGCTGCCGTTGCTGAATTTAAACATACCGCCTTATTTACCCCTATGTATTCAGCTATTCTTTTTTCTAATTCCTTCGTTCTAGGTCCCGTAGTAATCCAACCAGATTTCATCGCTTTTACAACTTCTTCAATTTCCCCTTCTGTAATATCTGGTGGAGAAAATGGTATATTTCTTTTTTCTCTATTAGTCATTTAATTTTTCCTCCCTATATTTAATTTTATCTTTAAATATAAAATAAACACTTAGACTAATTAATTGGTAGCATAAGTGTTTATTTGCTCTTACGTTCAAATGGGCATCTGATTTTTATTGTTTGCAATATCTAATAATCTTTCTCTTATTTCTCCTTTATTCATCCCTTCAAAATCATTCATAAACTTCATTAAAATATCTTGATCTATTAAAACAGCTTTCCCTATATGAATTTTAGGGAATATTTGTTCAGGATGAATTTCTCCTTCGTTTAGGAGCTCTTCATACATTTTTTCCCCTGGTCTTAACCCAGTAAATTCAATTCCAATTTCTTCAATAGAGTAACCTGAAAGGGTAATTAAATTTTTAGCTAAATCTAAAATCTTAACTGGATCCCCCATATCTAGTACAAATAATTCCCCACCTCTTGCTAAAGTACCGGCCTGAATAACTAACCTAGAAGCCTCAGGTATTGTCATAAAATAACGAATCATATCAGGATGAGTAACTGTTACAGGTCCACCTTTTTGAATTTGTTTCTTAAACAGAGGAATTACACTTCCCCTACTTCCAAGAACATTACCAAATCTAACTGCAACAAAACGTGTACTATTACTAACAGATGCCATATGCTGCACAATCATTTCTGCAAATCGTTTTGTAGCTCCCATTACATTTGTCGGATTTACAGCTTTATCTGTAGAAACCATAACAAATGTATTCACTTTAAATGTATCTGCCGCTTCAGCAACATTTTTTGTTCCGAAGATATTATTTTTCACAGCTTCTTCAGGGTTACGTTCCATTAAAGGAACATGCTTATGTGCCGCAGCATGATATACGATATATGGCTGATGCTTTTTCATTATTTCAAAAATCTTATGTCGATCTTGTACATCAGCAATTTCTGTTGTAATTTCAACTGTATCTTTATAGGTAACTCTCATTTCCATTTCGATATTATAAATACTGTTTTCACCATGCCCTAAAAGAACAATTTTAGCTGGTTTGTATTTCATTACCTGACGACAAATTTCTGATCCAATTGATCCACCAGCACCTGTTACTAAAATTGTTTTACCTTTAATCTTCTCTCCAATTCCTGCATCATCTAGCTTTATTGGCTCTCTTCCTAATAAATCTTCCACTTGTACATCACGGAATTCATTAACAGAGAGTTTTCCATCTAAAAGATCTTCAAGCATCGGTACAATTTGTGTTTTCGCCTTCGTTTTTCTACACTTCTCAAAAATCTCGTTTATTTGCCCTCTATTTAATGAAGGAATTGCGATAATAATATGTTCTATATCATTATCTTCTACAATTTCTTGAATATGATTTGTTGTACCAACAACCGGCACATTATAAATCTCCAATTTTTGCTTATTTCTATCATCATCAACAAACGCAATCGGATACAAATCTGCTTCTTTATTATGTTGTAATTGACGCACTACCATCGTTCCTGCTGAACCAGCACCGATAATTAATGTTCGTTTTTTATCAGTAGCTTTTGTAATATATGTATCACGGAACATACGCCATACGAAGCGAGAACCGCCAATTAATAATAAATGTAGCATCCATGCGATTGCTAAAATCCGAACATAAATATCATGATTTATAATTTGTTGAACAATTGCTGTTACTAAAATTGATAGCGTAATCGCCTTAAATATTTGCTTTAGCTCCCCAATACTTGCATATTCCCACGCCTTGTTATAAAGCTTATAAATAGCAGCAAAAATATGATGACTACACAATAATGTAATAGAACTAATAACTACTGTTGTAGGAATTTTGCTTAATACATTTGGATGTATAAACCAATAGCTTAAATACACGGCAGTTAATACTATAAATGAATCTAATAAAATTAATAATGAGAGCCGTTTTCGATAACTCAATATACATGTTCCCTTCTTTATATAATTAACATCTTATTGATAGTAAAAGGACTTGCTCCCCTATGCTTGTACCTTTTCTTTTTGTACAAGTTCATTCATATATTTCATCAATTCTTCTTTCAGTTCTTCATGCTGAAGTGCCATTTCAATCGTTGTCTTAATAAATCCAAATTTCTCTCCAACATCATAACGAGTTCCCTCAAAATCATAAGCAAACACACGTTGAATTTCATTTAATCGTTGAATCGCATCTGTTAATTGAATTTCACCGCCTGCACCTGTCTGTTGATTCTCTAGGAACATAAAGATTTCTGGTGTTAATACGTAACGTCCCATAATCGCTAAATTTGATGGTGCTGTTCCTTGAGCTGGCTTTTCCACAAATTGACGCACTTGATAACTGCGATCATTTTGTTCAATCGGATCAATAATACCGTAACGATGTGTTTCGTTTTCAGGCACTGTTTGTACACCAATAACCGACGACTGTGTACCTTCATATTGATCCATTAATTGACGTAGACATGGCGTTTCTGCTTGGACAATATCATCACCAAGTAATACTGCAAATGGTTCATTTCCAATAAACTTACGTGCACACCATACTGCATGACCTAAACCTTTCGGCTCTTTTTGTCTTATGTAATGAATATTAATTTTTGAAGAAGCTTGTACCTTTTCAAGCATTTCATATTTCCCTTTTTCTAAAAGGCTTTGCTCTAGTTCGAAGGAATGATCAAAATGATCTTCAATCGCGCGTTTTCCTTTTCCTGTTACAACAATAATATCTTCAATTCCTGATTCTATTGCTTCTTCTATTATGTATTGAATAGTTGGTTTATCTACGATTGGTAACATTTCTTTCGGCATCGCTTTCGTTGCTGGTAAAAATCTCGTCCCCAGTCCAGCAGCTGGAATAATTGCTTTTCTTACTTTTTTCAAATCTAGTACCCCCAAAAATAAATTATTATATTTTCATGTAGCAATAACAAAAACCCTACCTATGGAGTCATAGTTATAACCCCATAGGTAGAGTTTCTATTACAAATAAATTATGGGCATCTAACCCAACCTCACGCCATACTCCCGACGACAAGCGTCTAAGGTAGGCACGAAATAAAATTTCTACCCACAGCACGACCGAGTGCCCCCATTGATAAAGGTTAGGAGACATCACCCATTACTTATTTAAAAAATACCGAACAATTTTTTGCGTCGAATTTGTTCTGGATCTTCTTTGTAAATTGCCTTCCCACTAATTAATAAGTACGGATTTTCTTTCAAATCACTCATAACATTCATTCCAAATTCTTTCTCAATTAATTCATAGCTTTCTGCTAAATGAAATCCTCTTGAAGTTGTGTTATGTGCATCTGAAGCGACCATATGTGTTAAATTATGTTCTACAAGTTGAAGTGAAAACTTTTTAATTTTTTTACCGAACTTCCCTAATAAACTACCTGCCGTTACTTGCGTTAATGCCCCTTTATTTACAAGGTTATATAACTTATCTGGCCGCTCGATTAACTCGGCATTACGTTCTGGATGAACGATAATTGGAATCATTCCCTTTACACGTAATTCGTATAATAATTGTTCAGTGTAACGAGGTACGTGATTCGATGGAAATTCAATGAATATGTATTTATTTGTTTCATTTAAAGTAACAATTTTACCAGCTTCATAGTCTTCTAATAAATCCCCATATAATCTGACCTCTTGTCCCGGTAAAATAGTAAGTGGAATATTATGTTGTTGTAGTTCATCATTTAGTTGTTTTACGTGATGAATAATTGAGGTACGTTCATTTACATATTTTCCATTTTGATGGTGCGGCGTTGCGACAATTGTATGTATTCCTTCTGACACGGCTTGTTGTGCCATCGCTAAACTATCTGTTACTGTCTGTGCACCGTCATCGATGCCATGTAAAATGTGACAATGTAAATCAATCATTTATTTTATCCTCTCTCCTACTAATCTTTTTTCCCTTGAAGATGAGACATCTCATATTCAAGGGAAAAAAGGAGATATGTTTCAACCATATCTCACCCTTTTAATTAGTTTGCACCGTAATAATAATATAATCCTTGTTCGCGTTCACGGTCGTTTAGAACAACACCTAACAATTTACCTTTTGCAGACTCCAATAATCCCTTTGCTTTTACCGCTGTTTCTTTCTCTGTTGATTCACTACGAACAACAAGAATAGAAGCATCGCATACATTTGCCATAATTTGTGCGTCGGTAACAGCTAAAATAGGTGGCATATCAAAAATAACTAAGTCGTACATGCTGTATGCTTGTCCAAGAAGCTCTTTCATTGATTTCGAACCTAACAATTCGGCCGGATTTGGCGGAATTGGACCACAAGCTAAAAAGTGTAGATTATCAACTAATGTTGTTTGCACACATTTCTCTAAACGTTCACTATGTGTTAATACATTCGTTAGTCCAAAAATATTATCTACTTGGAACATTTGATGCATCGCTGGTTTACGCATATCTGCATCAATTAATAATACTTTTTTTCCTTGTTGAGCAAACACAACTGCCATATTCGCCGTCGTTGTTGTTTTCCCTTCACTTGGGTTTGCAGATGTTACCATTAATGAATGTAAATTCGTATCAATAGCTGCAAATTCAATATTCGTTCGAATATTACGATATTGTTCTGAAATTGGTGATTTCGGTTGTTGATGAGCAATTAATTGACGACGTTGACGATGATTCTTTTTCTTTTTAAATAAATTAAGAGCCAATTGTTTGTCCCCTCACTTTTCTTGATGATGAAGTATGTACTGACCTATTTATTTGCGTTTCTTCATCCATACGCGCTACAACGCCCAGCACTGGTAAACCTAATAAGTTCTCTACATCCTCTTCTTTTTTCACTGTGTTATCTAAAAATTCCAACAAAAATACCAAACCAAACGCTGCCATTAATCCAACAATAAAAGCTATTGCAATATTTAGCATAGGAACTGGTTTTATTGGTGATTGATTCTCCATAATTTCAGCTTTTGATAATACAGTTACATTATCAACACTCATAATTTTTGCAACTTCACTTTTAAATATCTCCGCTATCGTATTTGCAATATCACGAGCTACTTTCGGATCATTATCTTGTGCAGTTACTGTTACAACTTGCGAATCTTTTTCATTTGTTACTTCAATTCTTTTATTCAATTCTTGTACAGGTATATTTAAGCCCAATTTTTCTTTTACTTGTTCTAATATAACTGGGCTTTTAATAATAACCTTATATGTATTCGTTAATTGAATATTGGTTTGTACCTCGTTATATTGAATCACTGCACCTTCTTGTTTCTTCTGGTTAACAAGAATTTGCGTCGAAGATTGATAGATTGGTGTCATGAAGAAAAAGCTAATGATAGCACTTACAATAGCTGCACCAAAGGCGATTACGAGGATCATTGCTAAACGTTTTTTTAAGATATGAAATAACTCTTTTAGACTAATTGTTTCTTCCATAGGTTCCTCCAACTTTCTAAAATTTACACATAGGAAAAATTATAACATATAAATCTTACATTTTTTATTTTTAATAATTCAGTTCTATATTTGTTCACAAGAAACAAGTTTAATCTTACAAAATAATCTTAAATATGACAACACATTCCAATGATTTCCCAAAAATTTTATCATATCATGCTTTTTACACTGTATAACTTGATAAATAATTTTCAGAAAACAAAAAAGCCAACAAAATTTTGTTGGCTTTTTATATTTTAGTAATAACCATACTGCTCTTTTTCTTCTCTTTTATCGTTTAAAACGACTCCAAGTAGTTTGCCTGATGCTTTATCTAATATTTGTTTCGCTTTTACGATTTTATCTTTTTCCGTCTTTTCACTTCGTACAACGAGTACGATTCCATCGCATTTATTCGCAAGTATTTGTGCATCTGTAACCGCAAGGACAGGTGGTGTGTCAATTAATATAATATCAAACATGTTATATGCTTCTAGCAACGCCTCGTCCATTGCCCGGCTCCCTAATAGTTCTGCTGGGTTTGGCGGGATTGGACCTGCTGCCATTAAGTATACGTTCTCTATATCTGTTTTTTGAATGCATTGCATAAGTTTTGCTTGTCCTGATAATAAGTTCGTTAGCCCATTTGAACTATGAATGGCAAATAAGTTTTGTATCGTCGGCTTACGCAAGTCAGCTCCAATTAATAAAACTTTCTTTCCTTGTTGTCCGAAAACAACTGCTAAGTTTGAGATTGTTGTTGTTTTCCCATCACCTGGATCGGCTGAAGTAACAATAATAGAACGAATATGATTATCTACAGATGTAAACTCAATGTTTGTACGAATGTTACGGTATTGTTCTGTAATACGCGATTTAGGCTCTTTATGTGTAATTAATTGTCGTAATGGTTTTCTTTTCTTTCTCCCGAACATATTCATAATCTCCTTTTGTGAAATGCGACATTTCCCTTTTCTCTCTCTTATGCTCGATTTCATACGTCTAATTAATATTCTTGCTGAGTTCCCCACATTTCATCATAATCAATAACATCCTATTTTGTCTTATTTAAGTACCTTAACAATATGACAATGCCCTTATTTCTTTATTACCTTTATCACTTATCCTGTTTTCTAGATAAATAATAAAGTAAGTATATGGTAATTACCATCTATTTACAAGATATTTTCTGATTAGTTTGTATATTATTGTTTAATCGTTATATAGCAGAAATTAAAAAATCCCCTTGTCTTTTCACAAGGAGATTTTTTAGTACTATCTATTCTTTTTTATCACCAATCGCAAATGTAATTTCTGCCTCACATGCAACTTCACCATCTACTGTTGCGATTGCTTTTCCTTTTCCAATTGGGCCGCGTACGCGTGTCATTTCTACTTCTAGACGAAGCTGATCACCTGGTCGTACTTGTTTTTTGAAACGGCAATTGTCGATACCTGCAAAGAAAGCAAGTCTTCCGCGATTTTCTTCTTTCTTTAATACTGCAACTGCTCCGACTTGTGCTAATGCTTCTACAATAAGTACACCAGGCATAACTGCATAGTCAGGGAAGTGTCCGTTAAAGAATTCTTCGTTTGCGGATACATTTTTAATCCCAACCGCTCTTTTACCTTCATCTACTTCTAATATTTTATCAACAAGTAAAAATGGATAGCGGTGAGGAATGATTTCTTTAATTTGTTCTATATTTAGCATGTAACAATCGCCCCTTTTGTAATATTGGTCTTACCACTTGGACATATTGCTATTATCCCATTTTGTTTATTGTTTGTCATTACAAAGTAACATTTTATATTTAGTACAACTTCCTAAAAAAAAAATGCACACACTCTATTCCATTAAAATAGTTGCACATTTTTGCAACTGACACGGAGGTGGAAAGGAGTGTATGCCCAAATTAGGGAAAGGCAATATGTATTGAAACATTATTTGCCTTAATGTCGTATTCGACTCATTATATTATAAACGTTTTCAATTAAGGAAATATTAAATTTAACCATATATATGAATATTTTACCTGTTTCCTTCAGATTTCTCTATTTTCCTTCCATTTTCGCAAAAAATCAAAATAAAAAAATATAAAAACGAAAAAAAAGAACTAAGGCGTCAGCCTTAGTTCTTTCAAATTATCTCAAAGCACGCTTTGGTAATCTATCGATATTCTCTAACATAATACCTGTACCAACCGCAACGCAGTGCATTGGGTTTTCAGCAATTAATACTGGTACTTTTAGTTCTTCTGCTAAAAGCATGTCGATACCGTGTAGTAAAGCTCCACCGCCTGTTAGAATAACACCGCGGTCGATGATATCTGCAGATAATTCTGGTGGTGTGCGCTCTAATACGCCTTTTGCAGCTTGTACAATAACAGCTGCATTTTCTTTTAATGCTTCTGTAATTTCTTCAGAGCATACTGTAATTGTACGTGGTAAGCCTGTTACCATGTCACGTCCGCGAATTTCAAGCTCTTCGCTACGTGCACCTGGGAATACTGTACCAACTTTAATTTTAATATCTTCTGAAGTACGTTCTCCGATTAATAGCTTATACTTACGTTTAATATAGTTTAAGATCTCCATATCAAACTTATCGCCAGCCATTTTGATAGAGGAAGAGGTAACAATATCACCCATAGATAGTACAGCGATATCTGTTGTACCTCCACCAATATCAACAACCATGTTACCGCTTGGTTGGAAGATTTCCATACCAGCACCAACTGCGGCTACTTTTGGTTCTTCTTCTAAAAATACTGTTTTACCACCTGAACGTTCAGCAGCTTCACGAATTGCTTTTTGTTCTACTGATGTAATATTTGTTGGACAACAAATTAAAATACGAGGTTTTGAAAAGAAGCTCTTTACGTCCAATTTGTTAATGAAATACTTTAACATTGCTTCTGTAATTTCGAAGTCTGCGATTACACCATCTTTAAGTGGACGAATTGCTACAATATTACCCGGTGTACGTCCCACCATACTTCTCGCTTCTTCACCTACTGCTAATACTTTACCACTATTACGATCAATTGCCACAACAGATGGCTCATTTAATACAATACCCTTACCTTTAACATGAATTAATACGTTAGCCGTACCTAGGTCAATTCCGATATCTCGCGCAAACATTCCCGTTTTTTCCTCCTCGATATTCAAAATCAGGTTACACCCGAATTCTTTTCACCTAATTTCTGATTTTATCATAAATTTAACAGAAACGTAATATTCGCAAAAAGAATTCTTCTGAAAAATATTACCGAATGTGAACGGAATGTTTGCTATTGTAACATTATTGACGTACAGGCTTCTCTACATCTTCTTTTCTATACTTTTGCTTTGTTGCTTCTCCACCTCTTAAATGACGAATAGACTTATGATAATCAAGAATTTCTTTCACTTCATTTGCGAGCTCTGGATTAATTTCTGGTAGACGTTCTGTTAAATCTTTATGGACTGTACTCTTTGATACCCCAAATTCCTTTGCAATGACACGCACTGTCTTTCTTGTCTCCACGATATACTTACCAATCTTGATAGTTCTCTCTTTGATGTAATCGTGCACACCACTCGCCTCCCTAATTTGGATGTGAGAAGGGTGAAATGAGCCTCGCTGCATACGACTAAGAAGTAAGTGTGAGTGCTGTTTGTAAGCGTTAAACATTCTTGGATTTATAATGAAATGATTCACGATTTCTCACCTCAAACACTCTCTTTGCTTTGGTTTATACCATTGTATTGCCCGCACTACTGATATATGCTACATGTTCACTATTTTTGCGGACTAAGTTAAGAAAAATTACGTTTTTTTGTGAGAAATACGTTAACAGTGACTATTTTGGCGAAAAAAAATGACACCTTATATGTAAGGCGTCATTCTTCTCTTTCAAACTCTTCTTCTAATAATTGATGGTGGGGAACCTCTTTCTTACCGGCAATATAATAATATAAGGTGAATAAAACAAACAATAAAATAATAGCAGTCGACAGAACAAATAAAAATGACACAGTATCCCCTCCCTTTTGTAATATATATTCGAGAATCTCGTCATTTTTCCTTGTTTTTGCAACTTTTTTCTCGAAATTGAGTATTTTTATATAAAAATAAAAAAATCAGCTCCCCTAGTGGGAACTGATTTTTTCACTTTCTTATTCTTGTGAAGAAGAATCGTTAGATGATTCTGTAGAACCATTTGTTGATTTTTCTTCTTTCTTCGGTTCTTCTTTTTTGTCACTAGTTGAACCGCTTGTTGATTTCTCTTCTTTTTGAGACTTGTCTTCTGTTTTACTTTCTGGTTTCGTGCTCGTTGACTTCTCTTCTTTTTGAGATTTGTCATCAGCTTTTTTACCAGAAGCATTCGTAGCCTTTGCAGCACCTGCATCAGCTTTAATTTCTGTTACTGATTTATTTAAGTAACGTTCAGGGTTCACAGCCACATTGTCTTTACGTACTTCAAAGTGAACGTGAGAGCCTGCCTCTTTATTCATTGCACTTAGACCGGATGTTCCTAATACTTCACCTTGTGCAACTCTTGCACCTTTTTCTACTTTCACACTGCCTAAGCTTTGATAAGATACCGCTACACCATTTCCACTATCAACTGTTACAACATAACCAAGAAGTGAATCTTTTTCAGCTTTCGTTACTGTACCACTTAAAGCAGCAGCAACATTGAATTCTTTTCCATTCTTCGCAGCAATGTCAATTCCTTTGTTCGGGGAATATGTGTTGTTATAAAAGACAAGTGCTTTTTCTTGTTCCGCCTCAGTTGCTGCATCTTCATAGAATTTCTTTTGTACGACTACTTCCGCATTCGCGGCAGCTGGCATTTTCACTACTTCTGAAGATTTCGTTACTGGTACTGCTGGATCTTCCGATTGTGTATACGGTGTTGCTTGATCGTGGTTTGGAGTCTTCTTCGGATTAGCTCCTTGGAACCATAGCGCAACCATTAAGATTACCGCTGCACAAGCAATGTATAGTGCCGGAAACACCCATCTTTTTTGAAATAAATGTACTACCTTTTGCGACTTTTTATTATTTCTTCCTCGCATTCCATCATCACCTCAGCAATCATTTTGAACAATATTCACGTATCCTATACAACGTATAACTAATTACTTTTCGACAAAATCTGTAAAAATATGTATAAGAACTGTAAAATTTCCGAGGAAATGATAGAAAAAAGAAAAAACTGAGCGTTTCGGCTCAGTTTTTAGTCTAATTGTTTCTTTTTATATACGATTAAACATACAACGAGCGATATAATAAGCCAAACTGCAACATTTAATACATGCCCACTAATACTACTAAATGCCGCCCCACCTACTAAGCTTTTAAGTGCTTTCACAATATGAGATGTTGGAAGATATCCAATCATCGTCTTAATTACTTTATTTTCAACCATTGGCTCAAACTGTACAGCCAAATACATCGTCATTAATATCGGCATTCCAATTATTGATGTTTGTGGTACAGAAGATGCAAGTAATCCGATCATTGTTCCAAGTACGATAAACAAAATAGTTCCGCATAAGAATATCAATCCTACCAATGGAAGGTTAATATTTAACTGATCTAAAATGAATAAATTTGCAATACAAATGACCATCGTCAGACCCGATGTTAATAAACTCTTTCCAAGTAGAACTTCAACCGAAGATGCCGGTGATAGCATTAATACACGCAATGTATGTTTTTCTTTTTCTTCTGCAATTACCATAGATTGAACAAAGCCTGCGACAAATAGGAAGGCCGTTATAGTAGTAATACCTAACATTTCCTTTCCCACTCCAAATCTGCTAAACAAAAATGAAAGTATAATTGGTAAAAATGCCATTAACAACACTTGTGAATTTGTCTTAAAATCTTGTACTTCTTTTCTAAAAATAGCTGATACACGTCTCATTGAAAATGTCATTATAATCCCCTCCCAGTAACTTCAATAAAAATATCTCCTAGCGTTGGTTCGTGTGAATGAATGGATAGTAATTCTCCTTTGTTCATCCATTCTGAAATACGTTTTGCGCCTAATTCATCTTTTTGCACTACTTCTTTTTGTTTATCTTTTAATACGACCTCTATTTGATCCTTAGCGTATTGCAAGCGCAGGTTCTCTGGCGTATCAAGCGCTACAATTTCTCCGCCACAAAGGAAGGCAATACGGTTACAAAGCGTTTCTGCTTCGTCCATGTTGTGTGTCGTTAAGAAAATCGTTGTTCCTTCTTTATTTAAGTCTTTTAAGATTTTATGAATATTTTGTACGTTTACTGGATCAAGTGCAGATGTTGGTTCGTCTAAGAAGAGGATATCTGGTTTATGAAGGATTGCTCTAGCTAATGTGACGCGTTGTTTCATTCCCTTTGATAATTTTTTTACTGGTGTTTTTTTATCATCTAATAAATTCACTTGTGCTAGTACTTCATCGATTCGTTCTTTTTTGCAATCATATAATTCACAAAATAATAGTAAGTTATCATAAATGCTAAGTCTTTCATATAAGCCACTGTTATCTGTTAAAATACCAATTCGTTTATAATCGATGCTACTTGGTCCTGTAATATCTTTCCCTAATACTCTTACCGTTCCAACACTATGAAGCAATTGAGAAGTTAAAATTTTTACTGTTGTCGTCTTACCAGATCCACTCGGTCCGAGGAATCCGAATATCTCTCCTCGCTTCACCTCAATATTTACATTTCGAAGTGCCGTTTTTCCGTCGAAACTTTTCATTACATCTTTCATTTCAATTGCCAATGTCATTTCTTCATCTCCTTTGTTTTTCTTCTTTATAGATGAAAGTCGCTTTAGCGCTTTTCGTTCGTTTGTTTCACTTTTCTTGACTCAATCATATGAAAAACAAAGGGTTTACGCAGTAAAATACCGGTAAAAGGAGTATTTTCACCGGTGAATGGATCGCATGTTAAGCTTATTGGAGCACTTTTTATAGCCCAATCACGCCTTTTAATTCATCCATGCGTCCTTTTGAAAGCGGAATTGAACTTTTTCTTTCGTCATCCAAAATTAAGCTAAAACTGTTACGAGTCCAAGTAATCACTTCTCGCACTCTTTGTAAATTCACAAGATACGAGCGATGACATCTAAAGAAACCAAAACCTGTTAATCTTGCTTCTAGTTCACTTAATGTTAATGCACATACGAAATCACCTTCACGAACGTGAATATGCGTTACTCCGTTTTGCGTTTCAATGAAATGGATTTCCATCGGATCAAGTAAAATGATTTTATCGTTCACTTTCGCAGGTATTCTTTCTAACTTCATTTGCGGAATTATTTGAACGACCTTCTCTTCATCGACTTTTTCTGCTTCCTCTTGTTCAATTTCTACTTTTTTCACACCATCATTGTTTAGTATGTATACATCTTCCGTTAACGAAAGGGCATCCGATAGAAAAGATGACGTAATAAAAATCGCCTTTCCTTGCTCTTTCATTTTCATAATTGCTTTTCGAATAATAACCGTACTCTCTATATCTACATTTTGCTCCGGTTCTTCCAAAATGATTAAATCCGGATTATGAATCATCACTCGTCCGATATGAAAACGGCGTTTCTCTGAAAATGATAATTTTTCTATTTTAACGTTTAGTTTATCTAGGAGACCAACAGACTGCACAACTTCTTCTATACTTATCTTTGATTCATAAAGCCCTAATAGAAATTTGAAGTATTCTTTCACCTTCAAACGATCATATGCCTCATCTTTCAAAAAACAAAAACCGATGCGGGAATAATTTTTCTTTCCAATTGCTTCTCCTTCAAACAGTACATTGCCAGTCGACGCCTCTTCTTCACCAATAATGATGCGGTGTAACACTTTAGCTGTATGATTATTGCATTGCAAAACAATACATTGTCCCTTCTCCACCTCTAGCTCAATTGCCGGTAACTGGTTCGCCTTCCCTAATTGTTTCAACTCTAGTAACGCCATTTCATTTCCCCCAAATGCCTTTTTATCCTATTATACCAAACAGTTAATGGAAAATTATGATATTTTAAACAGAAAAAAATAGGTGCCAGAGTTCTGACACCTATTTCTTCACCATCAATTTTCCTTCATAATCATTCATCGTCTTTATTTCAACGCCTTTATAGTAATGAGCGACGATATCTGTATATTTCTTTCCTTCCGCTGCCATGCCGTTCGCCCCGTATTGACTCATACCAACGCCGTGACCGAAGCCTTTCGTCGTAACGATGATTTTATCTCCTTGTTGTTTCCACGTAAAATCAGAAGAACGTAAATCTAACTTTTCACGAACTTCTTTTCCTGTTAATGTTTTTCCTTGAAAAGCTACATCCTTTACGCGCTTTCCTTCCGTAAGGTCTTTAATATTTCCAACCTTCCCGTCTGCTAGCACTTTCACACCGAGACGTTTTTGAAAATCAGCTACTGTAAATGTTTGCTCGCTCGTAAACTTTGGAGAGGCTTGATCCCACGGACTATCTACACTTTTCAAGTACGGATAATCATTTCCCCAATAGTCAGCTGCATTTTCTGTTCGGCCATTACTCGTTGAAAAGAAGGATGCTGAAATTGGTTTTCCATCATACGTTAAAACTTGTCCTGCTGTTTTCGAAACGGCTTCTTCGATTTTCTTCAAATTATTTTCGTAGTTATTACCCCATTGCTTCTTCAATTCATCTTTGCTTTTGTACACTTGATCTTTCACCGTATCTGTCACGTCCGCATTATTTTTCTTTCCTCCGCTTAGCATACGTTGTACTACAAATGTTCTCGCTGCTAATGCCTGCGCCTTTAGTGCCTCTATTTCAAAACTGGCATTCATCTCAGAAGCTACTACACCTGTCACATACTCCTCCACTGGTAATGTTTCTACCTTCTTCTGTTTTTCGCGATATACAGCAACTTGAACAGCTGTATCTACTTTTCCTGGAGCTGGTATGCTTTCTATCGCTGGAGGAGTGTTAGAGGCCGTTTCTTCCCCTACTTTTGCTTTCGCAAATGGAATAACAAGGGCTGCAGGTACAATGATAACGAGCGCTATTAAGAGCGCTACTGTAATAAAAAGTGGCTTTGAAAATTTCATCCTATTTTCCTCCAATATAAAAGCTTTACTCCATTCATTCTTATGGAACAACTCTTTCTTTTAGAACATACTTAAGGGGAAGAGTATAAAACATAAATTTTCTAAATATTTTTACTGGTACGTGCATAAGTATAGAATTTATTGACTATAACAGTAATAACCCAAAAAAATAGCCCCTATGTCAAAAGACATAGAGACTATTTTAATTAAGCGTGAAGATCAGAAACTTCTTGTTCTTTCACTTCTTCTACTTTTTCGTTTACACGTTCAATAGTTGCACCTAATGCAGCTAATTTCTTATGGAAGTTTACATAGCCACGGTCAAGATGTTTTAACTCAGTTACACGAGTATAACCTTCTGATACTAAACCAGCTAAGATTAATGCAGCTGCAGCACGTAAGTCAGTTGCTGCTACTTCAGCACCTTGTAAGCTGTTTGGACCGTTCATAATAACAGAACGACCTTCAATTTTAATATCAGCATTCATACGACGGAATTCTTCAACGTGCATAAAGCGGTTTTCGAATACCGTTTCTGTAATCATGCTTGTTCCATCAGCTTGTAGTAATAATGCCATCATTTGTGATTGCATGTCTGTTGGGAAACCTGGGTGAGGCATAGTTTTAATATCAACCGCTTTTAACTTATCTGGGCCGATAACACGTACACCTTCGTTTTCCTCAATAATTTTAACACCCATTTCTTCCATTTTCGCTGTAATTGAGCGTAAATGTTCAGGTACAGCATTTTCAATTAAGATGTCTCCACCAGTAATTGCTGCTGCAACCATGAATGTTCCCGCTTCAATACGGTCAGGAATAATAGAGTGGTTTGCACCATATAATTTATCAACGCCTTCGATACGAATCGTTCCAGTTCCAGCTCCGCGTACTTTCGCTCCCATCGCATTTAAGAAGTTAGCTAAGTCAACGATTTCTGGTTCTTTCGCTGCGTTTTCAAGAATTGTTGTCCCTTTTGCTAATGTAGCTGCAGACATAATGTTTTCTGTCGCGCCTACGCTTGGGAAGTCTAAGTAGATTTTAGCTCCTTTTAGTTCTCCCTCAACATATGCCTCAACAAAACCGTTACCAACCTGTACTTTTGCTCCCATTGCTTCGAAGCCTTTTAAATGTTGGTCAATTGGACGTGAACCAATTGCACATCCACCAGGAAGTGCAATACGAGCACGACCGTTACGTGCTAATAATGGTCCCATTACTTGAACAGATGCACGCATTTTACGTACATATTCAAATGGTGCTTCAATGTTTAGTTCTTTAGAAGAATCGATTGTTACTTGATTATTTTCAAATACGACTTCAGCATTTAAATGACGTAATACCTCATTAATTGTGTATACATCAGACAAAACTGGTACTTCAGATAGTACATTCTTTCCATCACTCGCTAATAGGGCTGCAGCGATTATAGGTAATACAGCATTTTTTGCGCCCTCAACACGCACTGTGCCGTTTAACCGCTTTCCGCCACGGACGATGATCTTTTCCAAATTATTCCCCTCCGTGTCCTTTTTTCAGTATCTATTCACTCAATACTCAGAAGTTATGATCGGTGTGCCAACCACAATTGTATCTTTGTTGTCTGTAGAACGTATTGCTATTTGCACATTTATTTTCTCTCTATTTGTTGAAAGAGCGTCATCCCACTTTTTATTGTATGCGGAGACTGACACAAATGCTCTTTCTTCTACTTGTTCGATCGCTCTTGCTGAAAGATCTTTCAAAACCTGATTGGTTTTATTTTGCAAAACACCTTCAATCTTATCATTCAGTACACCTTGAACACAAGTGTAAATTATAGGTTTTTCACTAAAAATTTTATTCATGTTTTGAACATACTTCGGGTCCCATTTCGCCCCACTTACTTCAAAGATAATGAAAGTGTTTTCTTTAGTATTTTCTTTACTCCAAGTTACTACTACTCGTTCTTCATAAGAAGAAAGCTTTTTATAGG
Organism: Bacillus sp. PK3-067; assembly: GCF_056738645.1. Lineage (NCBI taxonomy): Bacteria > Bacillati > Bacillota > Bacilli > Caryophanales > Bacillaceae > Bacillus > Bacillus sp. PK3-067. The sequence goes on from NZ_CP096490.1 coordinate 5,210,618, forward strand.
ATGTAGCTTTATATCCATCTGGAGATTGCTCTACTTCCCACTTTTGAATATTTGCCTTTTCCTTCACATCGTTTAACAACTTTTGAAACGTATGTATGTTAGAAATTGTTTTTGTTTCTCTCGCTAACCATGACCATTTTTCTACTTTAGCATCATTTTTCTCTAAAGCCTTGATCATGCTCTCCATTTTCTGTTCATCGCTTATCGGTTTCATCTCTCTATATCCAACCAAAAATAAAACAACACTAAGTGCAACAATAAGAATGGCTTTAAGCTTCAATTTCATCCCCTCCTATCCCCATTGTTAACGGAGATTTGAGGTTCTATACACTTACTTTACTAAATACGTTAAACTCTTCGAATAGCCTAAATAATCAAGGAAAAAGTTACTTACAGATGTCCCAATTGCAATTGTAATTAAGATGAGTAATACTCGCGTCTGCAGCACTTTTCCGGACTTCATTAAACGCTCAATGTGAATGCCTTGTAAGGCCCACCACGTAATGGTAATAAACAATAAATGCGAAACAATGGCAATCAGTGCTTGTTGCCCTAAAAGTTGTGCCAAAAAATCGACCCCTTTTTACTCAGCTACTACTTATGAAAGAATATAAAAACGATACCATAATAAGTAGGAGCTACACTTTTTCAAATGCACATAGACATCTTACATTTTACATCGTGATTTTCTTTCCAAAAACGTATATCTACATTACAAGTTAACACAAAATAAAAAGCGCAGAGTACTGACTCCACACCTTTTATTTTCACTATTGTACCACGTTCCCTAAGAAGAAGAAATCTTTCATTAATGGAAAATATTCATAAAAGAAATTGTACCCAATCATCGGCATAATCCCTAGTATTACAATCGAAATTGCACAAAGACTCATAACAACCTTTATATTTAACGGTAACCGTATTCTCTCTTCTGTCTCTCCGGTGCGGAAAAACATTTGTTGTAAAATACGGAAATAATATACGAATGAAACAACTGTCGTACCCATCATAATCGAAGCTAGTACGTAATGTGCTGGCTCTACATGAAGTGCGCCTAAAAAGATATTAATCTTTCCAATGAAGCCAGCCGTTCCTGGTATCCCAGCCAACGATAAAATAAAAATTGTCATCATTATCGCTGTAAATGGCGACCTTTTATATAAACCTGTGAAAATTGTTATATTTTCCTCATTATTTTGTAAGATTAAGCCGTGGATAATGGCAAATGCGCCTATATTCATAAGCATATATGCCAGCATATAAAACCACATGCTATCCATCGTAAATGGTGATAATGCCACAAGTGGAACGAGTAAATACCCTGCATGAGCAATGCCCGAATAAGCAAATAAACGCTTTATATTGTATTGTTTTAACGCTACTACATTCCCAACAATCATCGTAATACTTGCTAGCACCGCAATATATATACTCATATGCCCATATAAAGATTGCATATCTCCTTGTATTAATACACTTGCAAAAACCATAAGGAACAAACGAATAATGAGTAGGAACCCGGCAATTTTAGAAATCGTTCCAAGAAAAGCAGTAACAGGTGTAGCTGCTCCTTCATACACATCAGGTGCCCACATATGAAACGGCACTGTGGCAATTTTAAATGAGAGACCAACTAGCAATAAAAGAAATGCGAGAGCTAACAATAACTGAATACCACTAGCGAGTTCCCCAGTGAGTACCTTTTGCGTATCTACAATGTTAGTTGAACCTGTAATACCGTATAAATAACTCATTCCGAAGAGCGTAATCGCCGTTCCAATTCCTCCGCTAATGACGTATTTCATTGCCGCTTCATTTGATGCACGGCTCTTTTTTCGTATTCCTACTAAAATATAAGAAGAAAGTGAAAGTAACTCCAAACCAACGAAAAGGGTAATAAAATCTACACTAGAAGCCATGAACATCGCACCAAGAAGTGCCATTAAAAATAAGTAATAATATTCACCTTTATCTTCGATTGGATTCTTCTTATCATCGCTCATTGCGGTGCATAAAATGAGGGCTGAGGCACCTAATAGTAACGTTTTAAACCCTTTTGAAAATCCATCTAACACAAACGATCCATTTAAAATATCTCCTGCCGGTTCGCTATATAGAGTAATTAATGACACGATTGCTAATACGATGGCAGCAATCGCACCAAGAGCTACATATCTATGGTTCAGCTTAAAAAACAAATCACATATGGAAAGGAGGATGGCGGCGCCGAGAATAATAAATTCTGGCACCATTAGATGCCACGATAAGCTAAATAACGTATTCATATCCATCCTACTTCACCCCCAATGTTTTCAATGTATTTTGAAGCGGATCCCCTAGTATTTCTGGCATAACTCCAATTGCAATAATACAAAAGATAAGTAGTAAAACAGGGACATACTCCCATCCGTGTATATCAGATTTTGCTTCCCACTCTTTCTTTCCAAATGTCACTTGAAGTGTCGCCCTTAATACATATACAGCGGTTAAAATGATGCCAATCACACCGACTGCAGCAATGACGGGCTCTCCTTGAAATAAACCGAGAAAGGCAAGAAATTCACTAACAAACCCAGACATCCCTGGTAATCCGAGCGATGCCATTCCTCCTGCTAAGAAGAAGCCGCTAAGTACTGGGACACTTTTTGCGAGTCCACCAAGCGCTGTAATGTCTGATGTTCCGAAACGTTGTTCTATAACACCGAGTAAGAAAAACAGCAAGGCTGCAATTAAACCGTGCGATACAACCTGGAATAACGCTCCTTGTGTACCAGGTGCATTAAGTGACGCAAGTCCCATTAACACAATTCCCATATGCGAAATACTAGAGTAAGCCAGTACTTTCCTAAAGTCTGTTTGGATGAGCGCTAAAAAGGCACCGTATAATAAATTAATTACGCCTAATATCGCAATTAGTGTTGCAACATCGTGAAAATATTCCGGGAATAGCCCTTTCCCGAAGCGAATAATACCGTACGCTCCAATCTTCAGCAAAACACCCGCATGAAGCATAACTACAGCTGGATGCGCTTCTATGTGTACATTGACCATCCAGCGGTGCAACGGAAAAACAGGTAGTTTAATTGCAAAAGCAATCATTATGGCAATAAATACACTAAGCTGCAAACTACCTGGGATGACGAGTGCTCCCTCTGCGTTTACGCTTCTTAATATCTCTTTCAGCTCCACAATATTTGTTGTACCTGTTTTCGCGAACAAAATTGAGAAAATAATGAGCAAAATAGCTGAGCCAATACCGTTATATATTAAATAACTATACGCAGCCTTTTCACTCGACAATTTTCCCCACTTTCCAATTAATAAGAACATTGGTGGCAACGTAATTTCAAAGAAGATAAAAAACAACATTAAGTTTTGAGCAGCAAAGACACCGAGCATTCCTATTTCTAGCATGAGTAACAGCATATAAAATGCTTTTAAATTTCTTTTAATAGAAAAGGCTGCAATTGCTGCAAGCGTTGCTAGAAGAGCCGTCAGTACCATCATGACAAGCGACAAACCATCAATACCGAGCTCGTAATAAATAGAAAACCACCTTTTATCTACCGCTGTAAAATCGCCGAACTTAATCCATTTCACTTTTTCATCGAATAGTGACAAATTCTTTCCAGAAGCATATGTACAAGCGAGGACGATAGCGATTCCAAATGGCAGTGCCGTCCCAAATAAGCCAAGCGCTCGCACTGTACGCAATTCCTTTTTCGGTGTTAATACAAGCAATAAAATTCCTAAAAGCGGGGAAAAAATGAAGAACGTTAACAACAAATCATTCATCGTAAATCCCCTCCCGTATAGAGCAAAATAATGACGAGTACAGCGAGCGAAACCGCGGTTACAGTACCGTATACTTGTACATTCCCGTTTTGAAGTTTCGATCCAAGGTTACTTGTGCCTTTCACTACACTTGCAATTAAAACTGCAATTCCTTCGACTACATACACTTCAAATAAGCGAAGCACATGAGCGATTCCTTTCGTAATAGGGATCACCGTCATGTTGTATAGTTCATCCACATAATATTTTTCTTTCAAAAGATTATAAAGCGATGTTTCCGTACCCCCAGCCCAATTCCTAGAAATTGATTTCTTCCTATATATGAAATATGCAAGAGCGATTCCCGCAAATGAAACGAGTGTCGCAACAATCATAATCCAAACTGGTCCATGCGTTTCTTCAACCTTAAACCCTACATCTTTCGTCAACCAATCTCCGAGAAACGTCCCAAACCATGGTGTATTTATATATCCTGCCACTACTGCGAGAACGCCGAGAACAATCATTGGATACGTCATAACGCGAGGCGATTCATGCACTTCTTCCTTCGTCTTCGTTTCTCCAGTAAAGACAAGAAAGTAAAGGCGGAACATATAAAACGCTGTTAAAAACGCCGCAATTACCGCTAAAGTAAATAAAACGTAATTGCCATTCATCCACGTCGCCGCTAAAATTTCATCTTTGCTGAAAAAACCGGAAAGCAGCGGAACACCGCTAATGGCAAGGGTACCTATTAAAAATAGCGTACCAGTTACTTTCATCTTCTTCTGTAAACCGCCCATTTTATTAATGTTTTGCGTATGCACAGCATGAATTACACTTCCTGCCGCCAAAAATAGTAGTGCTTTAAAAAAAGCGTGTGTCGTTAAATGGAATATACCAGCTACATAACCGGCAGAACCTAACGCGAGCATCATATACCCGAGCTGGCTAACTGTAGAATAAGCAAGCACCCTCTTTATATCTGTTTGCACAAGACCGATAGAGGCCGCAAAGATTGCAGTGAAAGCTCCAACGATTGCCACTGTCTGCATCGCCACTGTACTTGCTGAAAATAGAGGGAACATCGTCGCTACTAAATATACGCCAGCTGCGACCATCGTCGCCGCGTGAATAAGTGCCGAAACGGGTGTTGGCCCCTCCATTGCATCTGGCAACCACGTATGAAGCGGGAACTGCCCTGATTTCCCCATCGCCCCGATAAAAATTAATATCGCTGTTATTGTAATCATGTAAGGAGGTAGATCCCCTGTATAAATCGCCCTAAATATTGCGTCATATTCAAAACTACCTGCGTACCAAAAAATTAAAATCATCCCGATAAATAAACCAACATCCCCAATACGGGTCATAATAAAAGCCTTTTTTGCAGCAGCCTTCGCTTCTTCTTTAAAGAAATAAAAACCGATAAGTAAAAATGAGCCAAGGCCAACTAATTCCCAAAATATATAAAGTTGTAATAAATTCGTTGATATAACAAGCCCTAACATCGCAAATGTAAAGAGTCCTAAATATGCGTAAAAGGTCGGTAATCGTTCATCACCTTTCATATAACCTTTCGAATACACATGTACAAGTAGACTCACAAGCGTCACGATAAATAACATTAAAGCTCCTAATGCAGTCACTTCAAAGCCGAATGATATATCCACATCTCCAGCTCTAAGCCACACCCACTTATGCTTCACGCTTGCTTCTGAAAACCTTTCTATTAACACAAGTACCGCAAGTATAAAGGAGAGAAAGACGAAAAAAATACTAAGTACGCTGCTTCCTTCTCTAATTTTCTTCCCGAATATAATAAGTAACAAAAACGAAACGAGTGGGAAAAGCGGTATGAGCCATGCATAATCGATCATTGTTTCCTTCCCCCTTTTTCGGTCACAATGCTATCCTTTGAGCGTATCCATTTCATCCACCTGAACTGTCGTACGATTACGATATAAAGCAATTAAAATAGCGAGTCCTACCGCCGCTTCCGCTGCCGCTACAGCCATCGTAAACAGTGAGAAAATTTGACCTGTTAAATTCGGAAATAAGCCTAATTTACTAAACGCCACTAAGTTTAAATTGGCAGCATTCAGCATTAATTCGATACAAACTAATACGATTACTGTATTCCGCTTTGTTAAAGCTCCAAATAGACCGATGCAAAACAAAATAATCGCAAGTGTTAAATATGCAGAAGCTGGAACGCTACTCATTGGAATCCTCCTCTTTCTCGTCCTTTTTCGCAAGTATAATTGCGCCAACGAGTGCTACAAGTAAAATAACTGAAGTTAGTTCCAATGGAATAATATATTTTGAATAGAGAAGCGTACCGATTTGAAGTGTGTTGTTTTCATGGAGAGGTAAACTTCCTTGTGTGCTTTCATTTGCAAAATCAACATTATTAACAGCGAAATACATAACCGCTCCAAATGCTACAACTGCAAAGAAGATAATCCATTTTCGAAGAGTAAGACGCGATTCATTTTCCGCGTTATGTTTCGTTAACATAATGCCGAAAATCATAATAATTGTGATTGCACCAGAGTAAAGTAAAATTTGTGCAACGCCTATAAATTCGGCTGACAAAAGAAAATACAAACCTGCAATGCTGAGAAATGTCAGAACGAGAGCTAGCATCATGTGCATAACTTTCGTTAAGTTCAACATAAGAACACCGCCGATAATTGCAGACAAGGATAGTATAAAGAATGCTACAAACTCGCCATTCATGCCTTATTCTCCTTCCTGACGTTTTCGTCGTTTTCGTCAAGCCACTGCAAATTTTTAAATAAGTCATCACGTGAATATTCCGCGAGTTCAAAGTTATTTGTCATGACAATTGCCTCTGTCGGACAAACTTCTGTACATAAATCACAAAGAATACAAATTTCAAAATTAATATCATACGTGTCGATAATTTTTCCTTTTTTCGTAGGATCCGGATGTTTCTTTCCTGTTAACTGAATACAGTCTGTCGGACAAATGTTAGAGCACTGATTACAAACAATACATTTCTCCGGATAAAATTTTTGAATCCCCCGAAAACGGTCTGGCAACGGCAACGGTTGATTTGGATAATCATACGTTACCTTCTTCTTGCTCAAATTACTTAATGTATATTTTAACCCTTTAAATAGTCCTTTCATCTCTTACTGGCACCCCCCTCATAGATTAGAAGAATAACTCCTTAATCAATGCCGTTAAGAAAATATTTGCAAGTGCAATCGGCAATAATACTTTCCATCCAAACTCCATTAACTGGTCACCTCTTATACGCGGGAACGTAACGCGGAACCAAATTAATAGAAAGACTACACTGCTAAATTTCAAAGCAAACCATACGGCACCTGGGATAAATCCAAGAAACATGACTGGATTCCATCCGCCTAAAAAGAGCACTGTAATTAACGATGCCATCCCGAAGAAATATACGTACTCTGAAAGCATGAAAAACGCCCAGCGAAAACCTGAGTATTCCGTATGATATCCAGAAACAAGTTCTGACTCCGCTTCCGGCAAATCGAATGGCGTCCTATTTAACTCTGCAACTGCTGCGATTAAGAAAACGACGAATCCAATTGGCTGTACGAAAATGTACCAGACCTTCTCCTGCGCCGCTACAATCTCATTTAAATTCAGGCTACCAGCTAGCAAAACGATACCAATTACACTCATTACGAGCGGAATCTCATAAGAAATCATTTGCGCCGCCGCACGCATCCCTCCTAAAAGGGAATATTTATTATTCGATGCCCATCCCCCAGTTACAACACCTATCGTCGTAATACCGGAAACAGCAATATAATAAAGTAGCCCGACTCCAATATCTGCAAATTGAAATTTATCAGTGAACGGGATAACCGCAAGCACCATAAATGCTGGTGCAAATGCAATGACAGGCGCTAATATAAACAGCGGTTTATCTGCTGCTTTCGGAATACTATCTTCTTTCAATAATAGTTTTAAAACATCAGCTACCGTTTGCAGTAAACCGAATCGGCCTCCAACCTGGTTTGGTCCAATCCGCCCTTGCATAAACCCCATCACTTTCCGTTCTGCCAAAATTCCATATGTAACGAAGCCAAGGACTGCAAATAGTAGAAGTACCGCTAATCCGAAAAAAATGAAGAAATTCGTCCAGCTTGAAGGTGATTGTAAGAGCGTCTCAATCATTAGCCATCAACCTCCCCAAGTACAATATCAACTCCACCTAAAATCGTAATTAAATTAGCGATGTTTTCACCTTTCAATAACTTCGGTAAAATTTGCAAGTTATAAAAAGATGGCCTACGAAACTTCAAACGGTACGGCTCTTTCTTTCCGTCACTTGCGATATAACAACCAATCTCTCCGCGCGGCGATTCGATACGTACGAACGCTTCTCCCTTAGGTGCCTTAATAATTTTCGGTACTTTTGCCAGCACAGCTCCATCTTTCGGGAACTGCTGAACCGCTTGCTCAACAATCTTTAAAGACTCCTCGATTTCTTGCATTCGGCAAACGTAGCGATCCCAAGCATCTCCCACGCTTCCAACAGGAATATCAAAATCAAAACGATTATAAATCGAATACGGCTCATCTTTGCGAAGATCCCAGTTTACTCCAGTGCAACGCAAATTTGCTCCGCTTAAAGAATACGAGATCGCTTCTTCCGCGCTATATATACCAACGCCTTTCACACGATTTAAGAAAATCTCATTACCGCTAACAAGATCATGATAACCTGCTAATTGCTCCCTCATATACGGAACAAACTCTTCCACCTTTTCAATCCAACCATCTGGCGCATCCCACTTCACACCACCAACTCTCATATAGTTAAAAGTAAGCCGTGCCCCGCATAATTCATTTAATAAATTTATAATCATCTCTCGTTCACGAAACGCGTACAAAAACGGGCTGACCGCTCCTATATCAAGAAGATTCGTCCCCCACCAAACGAGATGACTCGCAATTCTTCCTAACTCCATCGCAAGTACTCGCAAGTATTCGGCACGCTCCGGAATTTCAAGCCCCATCATCGTCTCCACAGCATGGCAAATGACGTAATTATTCGTCATGGCTGATAAATAGTCCATTCGATCTGTATAAGGGATAATTTGCGTATACTGTAAGCTCTCAGCGATCTTTTCGGTCCCGCGATGCAAATATCCAATAACAGGTGTAGCTTCTTTAATAATTTCCCCGTCAATCTTAATTACGAGCCTGAACACACCATGTGTACTCGGATGCTGAGGTCCTACATTCAAAAGCATCTCTTCCGTGCGGATCATAGCTACACCTCCACATCATACGGTTCATAGTCTTTTCTAAGCGGATATCCTACCCAATCATCTGGCATTAAAATACGCGTTAAATTCGGATGCCCTTTAAATACAATACCGAGCAAATCGTATGCTTCTCTCTCCGGCCAGTCAGCCCCTTTCCAAAGCGCTGTCACAGACTCGACTTGCGGCGCTTCCCGGTCTAGCTTTACCTTCACCGCTACCGATTGTTTCTTGCCATATGAAAACAAATGAACATACACTTCCATATGTGTCACAAAATCCGTCGCATGTAGCTCTGACATATAATCAAAAGCAAGTCCCTCATGGAATCGCAATGACTCCATCACTTCATAATACTTTTCGGGATCCACCACAAGAGTTGGCACATCCTTTGACAGTTTATTAATGTAGGAATCTACTAATGCACCCTCTCCTAACTTCTCCCTAATAGCCTCAACATACTGATTTAAATACGGCTGATTTACGGACGGTTCTTCCTGCTTCGGCTCATCCTCTTTCTTACCTTCAGCTCCCTTTGTCTTCGCTCTGGCAGCCGCTGCTGCTTTCGCTTTTGCCGCTGCAATTGCCTTTGCCTTTTCATCTCCCGAATCCCCATCACCTTGCGAGGCTTTCTGCTTCGCCAATGCTGCCGCTTTTGCCTTTGCCGCCGCCACCGCTTTTGCCTTGGCTTTCGCTTTTTCTTCTTCCGTTACTTCTTCTGTCCCTTCTCTTTTCTGCTTCGCTAACGCCGCCGCTTTTGCCTTGGCAGCTGCCGCCGCCTTCGCCTTGGCTTTCGCTTGTTCTTCTTCCGTTACTTCTTCGGTTCCTTCTCTTTTCTGCTTCGCTAACGCCGCCGCTTTTGCTTTTGCAGCTGCTGCTGCCTTCGCCTTGGCTTTCGCTTGTTCTTCTTCCGTTACTTCTTCTGTCCCTTCTCTTTTCTGCTTTGCTAATGCTGCCGCTTTTGCTTTTGCGGCTGCTGCTGCCTTCGCCTTGGCTTTCGCTTTTTCTTCTTCCGTTACTTCTTCGGTTCCTTCTCTTTTCTGTTTCGCTAACGCCGCCGCTTTTGCTTTTGCGGCTGCTGCTGCCTTCGCCTTGGCTTTCGCTTTTTCTTCTTCCGTTACTTCTTCTGTCCCTTCTCTTTTCTGCTTTGCTAATGCTGCCGCTTTTGCTTTTGCGGCTGCTGCTGCACGTCGTTTTGCTTCTTCTATAGTAATATCATCATTTTTTGGTAGCGCTTTCTCTTTTTCTTGATCTTCCTCCTCAAGTTCACTTATTTCCGCCTCGTGTTTCGCTACAAGGCGTTTTCTCGCTTCTTCTTTCGCACGCCTAGCTGCTTCTTTTTTTAGATCCTCTAAATCTTTATTTGGATTACTCATTTATTCGTCACCTGCTTTCCGGTCTTTGCCTCGTAACGAATTTTCTCTTTTAATTTATTAATTCCATAGATTAAAGCAGCTGGATTTGGGGGACAACCAGGAATATACACATCAACTGGTACGATTTGGTCTACACCTTTCACAACAGCATATGAATTTACATACGGACCACCTGCTGTCGCACAAGATCCCATCGCAATAACCCATTTCGGTTCGGGCATTTGATCATATAAACGCCGAACAATAGGAGCCATCTTCTTCGTTACTGTTCCCGATACAATCATGACGTCTGATTGCCTTGGTGAAGTTCGAAAAAATGACCCAAATCGATCTAAATCGTAATGTGATGAGCCTACCCCCATCATTTCAATTGCACAGCATGCCAGTCCGAATGTCATCGGCCATAAAGAGTTGCTCCTCGCCCATCCTTTCAACTGTTCCAATGTAGAAAAAAAGATATTTCGTTCTAATTCTGCTCGCTCATTTGGATGTAATTCCTCAAAATTTATAACCATTGTAACACCTTCTTTTTCCAAGCATACGCTAATCCAACTAGCAACATTACAACAAAGATGAGCATTTCAATTAATGCAAATAAACCTAGCTTGTCATACGCAACAGCCCAAGGATATAAAAATAAAGTTTCTACATCAAAGATCACAAACAATAAAGCGAAAATATAATAACGAGCATGAAACCGAATATTTGCATCATGAAAAGGCTCAATTCCACTCTCATACGTCGTCGCCTTTGCTGCACTTGGTTTATTTGGGCGCAGCATCCTTCCTAATGTAAGAGCCACTACCGGCAGCAATATACCTAATAGCAAGAAAATCAAAACGATCATATAACTATTTTCATATACACTTGCCATTGTGAAACCCTCCCCCCTAAATTAAGAACAAGTTCACATAGTAAACAATATGTCCTAGTTGCAGTAATTATTATTTTTAAATTTTTCTAAATAATGCAACTATTCTAATCATTATAGCAAACTTCAAATTCCTATGTCGATATGTTGGGAGACAGAAACAAGAATTATTAAAATCTATCTTTACAACTTGCTATAATTGTGCAAAATAAATATAAAACTTATATATGCTTTTCAAGAAACCGTAGGTGATATAAATGAAAAAACAAACACATGTAAGTATTCTTATAAGCATTGTATTGCTGTCTATAACGCTTCACTATGTAGCAATGCCTTTTGTATATGAATACTCATTTCCTTTTCAGCTATTAATCGGAACGAGCACCCTATTAATTGATATTATCGCTTGTAGTTATATACTTTATTTTTCAAACATGAAAGAAGGGCTATCTCGTTTATTTTGGATCATATTATCTGTTGGAGCTCTCTCTTATTTTATCGGTGATATAGTCGTTGCCTATCAGCGTTTAGTTGTAAAGGACTTCTATACGTTCGTTGATCCATCTGACTTTTTTTACTTACTTTTTTTAGTTAGCTTTACGTTTGCCTTTCTATACGAAATCATTTATAACCGAGATTTATTAGAAAAACTTTTTATGCTATGTGATATTTGTATTATCGTTACAGCCCAATTTACTTTAAGTTACTACTTACTTATTGAACGAACTATTCATATCTTTACAACATCCTATATCGACATATTTGTTCAACTTACCTATCCAATGGCTGATTTACTCTTTCTCTTAATAGGAATCAACCTTTTATTCAAACCACTATCCTTATTACCTAAAAAGGTCGGTGCACTTCTTGGCAGTGCTTTAATTTTATATGCTACTACAGATGCGATTTATGCTTATATAAAATACTTCATACCAGAGTATTCTATGTTTACAGTTACGCCTTTCTATCAAGTAACCTTAGTACTAGTAGCAATCGCCTGTATTCTCCATACAAAAAAGCCTGAAAAACAAGAACAAGTACTACTAACACCTAAAATTGGCGAATCAATCCGATTATCATTACCGTATATTTCTGTAGTAATGCTTATTGTTTTTATATTAGTTGAATACGTTTTTGCGCCTATTATAGTAATCGGACTTATAATAACTTTTTCTTTCGTTCTCATACGTCATAGTTTAGTTCGAAAACAAAATAAAATATTATTGATCGCTCAAATGCAATTCAACTCAGAACTCGAGAAACAAATTAAACTACGTACAGAAGATTTAGTAGAACAGAAAAATGAACTCTATCATAATCAACAAATGTTTAAATCTTTATACGAGCATCATCCAGATCCAATTTTCACATTAGATTTGTACGGTAATTTTCTCAAAGTAAATAACGCTGGTACTACTTTACTCGGTTATCAAACGAATGAATTATTAAACCAGCCTTACTATTCACTCATATACGAAGAAGATTTAGAAGAAATGATTAACGCCTTTCATCGCGTGAAAAAGGGATATTCGATTTCTTTAGAAATACGGGCTTACCATAAAAACAGAGATATTTACTACTTGCACGTTACCGCCGTACCGATCTTTTTAAAGGAGAAAATTTCTGGGGTTTATTTAATGATTAAAGATATTACGGAAAGCAAACAACAACAAGAACAAATCAACTTCCTAGCATACCATGATACTTTAACAGAGCTTGCAAATCGTCGTGCATTTCATCAACATTTAGAACAGGCAATTGCGCGAGCAAAAATATCGAAAAAGCCTTTTGCTGTTATGTTTCTCGACCTAGACCGTTTTAAAGTTATTAATGATACCCTCGGTCATCGAGTAGGAGACCTATTGCTCATCGCAGTAGCAAAAAGGCTCGAAAGAATAGCAACATCAAATATGAAACTCGCGCGGCTAGCTGGGGATGAGTTCACAATCCTTATCGAGAATTACAAAAAAAAGCCAGATGTCCAAAAAATAGCTGATAGGATTGTAGCGGCCATGAATGAGCCATTTGAAATCGAAAATCAACATTTACAAATCTCACCGAGCATCGGAATTGCAATATATCCTGAAGCAGGTGAAGATGCGCTATCCATTTTGCAGCATGCTGATATGGCCATGTACGAAGCAAAGAATAAAGGAAAAAACGGTAGCTCTCTTTACACGAAAGAACTATATAAAAAAATGGAACGAAAAGCTCGAATTGAAAAAGATTTGCCAATCGCTTTAGTAAACAAAGAATTTTATCTCGTTTATCAACCACAAATTGATACGACAACAAATAAAATTATCGGTGCTGAAGCTTTAATACGATGGAAACACCCGCTATTAGGTGACATTTCACCATGTGAGTTTATTCCAATTGTAGAAGAGACGCCACAAGTAGTCCCACTTGGACATTGGGTATTACAAGAAGCTTGTCTCCAATTAAAAATATGGCATACCTTTGGCTACCAAAATTTAAAAATAAGTGTTAATTTATCCGCAAAAGAATTCCGGCAAGATCAATTAATCGAAAACATTTCACAAATATTAAACGACGTGCAAGTCGACCCAAAATATGTAACCCTTGAGTTAACAGAAAGAATTGCAATGATTGACGAGAAAGAAACGTTATTGAGACTGAAGCAATTAAAAGAGTACGGTATCCAAACTTCCATTGATGACTTCGGTACTGGGTATTCTTCTCTTGCTTATTTATCAATTTTTCCAATCGACACATTAAAAGTACCGAGAGAATTTACACAATTAGCTGATCATCGTCCTGAAGAACGAGCCATCGTTTCTACAATACTTTCCCTCGCAAATACTTTAAATCTTTCAGTCGTTGCCGAAGGAATTGAAACCGAAAAACAGCTTAAGTTTCTGCAAAAACATAACTGTAAATATATGCAAGGTTACTATTTCAGTAAACCACTTACTAGTAATCAATTTATAAAATTTCTACAAAAAACCCCCAGTATGAACAAATAATTCATACTGGGGGTTTTATAGTGCTAAATTTTTTTCTCATAATATTCTTCTGCAATCTCTTCGTAAAAAGCTGCAGATGTCGTATAGAAATATGGAATTAACCATAAGAATCCAATCCCTAACGTAATACAACTTAATATAAACCAGCCAATAAAACTTAAACATAAAATGAAATACTCCATCTTATGTCCATCCATCATACGACGACTTTCTGTAATAGCTTGGTTCAGTGAATACTCAGGATGATCGTTTATAATAAAGTATGTCATCGCATAAGAAAATGATTTAATAATACCTGGAATAATGAACAATAACGTCCATAAGAAAAGATAAAGATTTACTAATAAATATAATAAAAATGATTTTAGAAATCTCTTTCCCTCTGAAAACCAAATGAATACATTACCAATACTAGCTTGCTTTTCACGAAGGATATTTAAACCAAGGTAATATCCACCTAAAGTTAACGGTCCAGTTACAAAAAATGAAAGAATATTCGTTGAAAGTGAACCATTTGTTTTTTGCCAACCGAAAATTAAAGAAAATCCCCAATCAACACTAAAACTAAAAGCCGTGATAAGAATTGAAATGAGTAGTGTAGCTCCAACAGCTAATCCCCATTTCCCTTCTAATGAATCTAGTGCTTCTCCTTTTAAATCACTAATCATGCGTAGCCTCGCCTCCTATACACAATAATTCTATTAGTATAGCATGTTCCTATTGAAATTCACCTTTTGAAATGTAGCGATAAAAGTGTGCTGTCGTCGTACTCATATACGGACTAAGCCAAAGAAATCCTATTCCAAAAGTAAGCAGCGCTAAAATAGCCCATCCTATGAAGCTCAGCCATAAAAGAAACAAATCTAACTTATGACCCTTCATAAGATTCTTACTTTCCTTCATCGCCTGCGAAACACTATATTCTGGATTTTCAATCATCACATAGTACGTCAGTGCATAAGAAAAATACATCACAATCATACCAACAATTGAAATTGCTAATAGTACGAAGAAAGCTATTGCAAATGACGTATTCCCTTCTTCACCTAACAATGCAAATAAGCCTATTAACAGCATCGGAATCCATGTACCTGTATATAACAAAATCGCAAGCATTGCCCACATTGTTTTCATCATTCTTTTAAAGCCACGAAATCCTTCGAATAAGTAATCTACTTTAGCATCTTCTCGTTTACTAATCTGTAAAAATACATTTGTATAACCATATGACGTAATCCCATACGATGCGTTACTCAAAATTATCATAATGCAATAAAAAATTCCAAAGGTAATACCTGCTCCAATTGACATCGTTTCCTCTTCAAATGATCCAGTTAAGCTTACAACTGAGAGAAATATAATAATTCCTGGAATTAATAGTATAAGCATTGCAGCCAGCGAAACAACATAACTTAAAATAAAATATAAAATTGTTGATCCAACACCTAGTCCCCATTTTCCCTTTAAAGAGTACAATGCTTCTCGCTTCATTTCACCAATCATTGATCCATCCCCTTTATGAAATATAAATTGTTGTACACTTCTACTTATACAAGCATCAATATAATTATACCAGTTTTGTAAAATTATCCATAAAATACAAAAAAAAAAAAAAAAAAAAAATCCGTAAAGGCAAAGCCCTTACGGATTTTTTTACTTCATATCGGAAACGTTCAAACGGTTCACAGCACGTTGTAATGCCATTTCTGCACGTTTAAAGTCAACATGTGCTTGTTTATCTTGCAGACGTTGCTCAGCGCGACGCTTCGCTTCATTTGCACGATGAATATCGATATGGTTTGCTTCTTCAGCAGATGATGATAATACAGTCACTTTATCTGGACGAACTTCGATAAAGCCACCGCTTACTGCTACATAATCAGTGTGTCCACCATTTTTCAGACGAACTGCACTAATTTTTAATGGTGCAACAGTTGGAATGTGACCTGGTAAGATCCCCATTTCCCCACTCTCTGCTTTTACACTTACCATTTCTACTTCTTTTTCGTAAACCGGTCCATCAGGAGTTACAATACTGACTGGAAATGTCTTCATACTTCGTCCCTCCTAAGGCCTTACGCCATCATTTTCTTCGCGTTTTCAATAACTTCTTCAATGCCACCTACTAAGCGGAATGCATCTTCTGGAAGGTCATCATATTTTCCTTCTAGAATTTCTTTGAAACCACTAACTGTATTCTTTACAGGTACGTAAGAACCTTTTTGACCTGTAAACTGCTCAGCTACGTGGAAGTTTTGAGATAAGAAGAATTGAATACGACGAGCACGATGTACAACTAACTTATCTTCTTCAGATAACTCATCCATACCTAAGATAGCGATGATATCTTGAAGTTCTTTATAACGTTGTAAAGTTTGCTGTACTTGACGAGCTACTTCATAATGCTCTTCTCCTACGATTTCTGGAGAAAGTGCACGAGATGTAGATGCTAATGGATCTACGGCTGGGTAAATACCCATTTGCGTTAAACGACGCTCTAAGTTTGTTGTTGCATCTAAGTGAGCGAACGTTGTAGCTGGTGCTGGGTCAGTATAGTCATCGGCTGGTACATATACCGCTTGGATAGACGTGATAGACCCTTTATTTGTAGATGTAATACGCTCTTGTAATTGACCCATTTCTGTTGCAAGTGTCGGTTGGTAACCTACCGCAGATGGCATACGACCAAGAAGGGCAGATACTTCAGAACCCGCTTGCGTGAAACGGAAGATGTTATCGATGAACAGAAGTACGTCTTGTCCTTGCTCATCACGGAAATGCTCAGCCATTGTTAAACCTGTTAATGCAACACGTTGACGTGCTCCAGGTGGCTCGTTCATTTGTCCGAATACCATCGCAGTTTTCTTGATTACGCCAGAATCGCTCATTTCGTGGTATAAGTCATTACCCTCACGAGTACGCTCACCTACACCAGCGAATACAGAGATACCACCGTGCTCTTGTGCGATGTTATTGATTAATTCCTGAATTAATACTGTTTTACCTACGCCGGCACCACCGAATAGGCCGATCTTACCACCCTTAATGTAAGGAGCAAGTAAGTCTACTACTTTAATACCAGTTTCAAGAATTTCTACTTTAGTAGATAATTCTTCGAATGCAGGTGCTTGACGGTGAATTGGATCACGGTGTACATCCGCAGGAAGTTCACCATCTAAGTCAATTGCATCACCTAATACGTTGAATACACGTCCAAGTGTTGCATCACCAACTGGTACAGAGATTGCTTTACCAGTATCTTCTACTTCTGTGCCACGAACAAGTCCATCTGTGGAAGACATCGCAACTGTACGAACTGTATCATCACCTAAATGAAGTGCAACTTCAAATGTTAAGTTCATGCTTCCGTTTTCGTTGCTTTGTTTTACCGTAAGGGCATTGTAGATTTCTGGTAGCTTTCCGCCATCAAACTTAACGTCTACAACCGGACCCATGATTTGCGTAACGCGCCCTTTATTCATCGGGTTCCCTCCTAGCTTTCTTTTAATTAGCTACCTCTATCAGAGAAGTTAGCTTTTAATTTTTTATTAGTTTAGCTTACGCGACTCTCCTGAAAGAGCCGCTTCCGCTTTTTATTGAATCTATCTCCAGCGGTTAGAATGTTCGGTGGCTTCGCTTTTTCCTACGAGGCACAAATCGCCTCTACGTCAAAAGCTCCATCCCCCTCTCATTCTGAACGAACCGCTTCCGCTTTTTAATACTATTCTAACGCTGCTGCTCCACCAACGATTTCCGTAATTTCTTGCGTAATCGCTGCCTGACGCGCACGGTTGAATGAAAGTGTAAGTGAATCGATAACTTCCATTGCGTTGTCTGTAGCACTCTTCATTGCTGTCATACGCGCTGCGTGCTCACTTGCTTTACCGTCTAGTAATGCACCGTACACTAAGCTTTCTGCGTATTGTGGCAATAGTACTTTTAAAATTTCTTCTTCAGAAGGTTCGAATTCATAAGCTGTCGTCGGTTTGTCAGACGCCACATCAGTAAGCGGTAAAATTTTATTTTCCGTTACCTCTTGTGAAATTTTACTTACGTAATGGTTGTAGTAAATGTACAGCTCATCATAAGCACCATCTGCGAACATCGCAATTGCTCGAGAAGCAAGGTCTTTAATATCAGTAAATGATGGGTGGTCAGATAATCCAACTACTTCATCAATAATGTTAAAGCCGCGACGTTTTAAATAATCACGTCCTAGTCGTCCAAGCACAATAATAGAATATTGGTTTGAATCCATATTATGACGTTCACGAATTACGTTACTTACTGTACGTAATACGTTACTGTTATAACCACCTGCTAGTCCGCGATCAGACGTAATAACGATGTATCCTGTACGCTTTACAGGACGCGCATTTAGCATTGGATGATTAATCCCTTTGCTTCCTTGCGCAATGCTCGCTACTACTTCTTGAATCTTTTCCATATACGGAACGAAAGATTTAGCATTTTGCTCTGCACGGTTTAACTTAGATGCAGATACCATCTCCATCGCTTTCGTAATTTGACTCGTTTTCTTTGTCGAGTTAATCTTCGCTTTTATATCGCGTAAAGATGCCACAGGTTTTCACCACCTTTTTTCCGGAAGTTGGCACGATTAGTAAGAATCCTCTTCCTAATCTACGTTGCAAGATATTCTTGCTCATGATTGAAGGAAAAGAATAGGTGCACCTACTCTTTTCCTTTACATGACCTTTAGCAATCTCAGAGCCCGAGATGCCTTTTATATATACTATCTAGCTCCAGCGGCTTGAACGAGCCGCTTCCGCTTTTATTATTCAGAAGCTACGAATACTTTTTTAAATCCATTGATTGCTGCTGCAAATTTGTCGTCATCCGCAAGTTTCTTAGTTGTGCGGATTTCTTCTAATAAGTCAGTCGCATTAGAATCTAACCAAGCATGGAATTCTTCTTCAAAACGAGTGATATCTACTACTGGGATATCATCTAGGAATCCACGTGTTAAAGCGTAAAGAATGATAACTTGTTTCTCTACACGTAACGGTTTGTGTAATCCTTGTTTTAATACCTCAACAGTACGAGCACCACGGTTTAATTTCGCTTGAGTTGCTTTATCAAGGTCAGAACCGAACTGAGCGAACGCTTCTAACTCACGGTAAGATGCAAGGTCAAGACGAAGTGTACCTGATACTTTACTCATTGCTTTAATCTGAGCAGATCCACCTACACGAGATACAGAAGTACCCGCATCGATCGCTGGACGTACGCCAGAGAAGAATAGGTCAGATTGTAAGAAGATTTGTCCATCCGTAATAGAAATTACGTTTGTTGGGATGTATGCTGATACGTCCCCTGCTTGTGTTTCGATGAAAGGTAGTGCAGTTAAAGAACCGCCGCCTTTTGCATCACTTAATTTTGCTGCACGCTCTAATAAGCGAGAATGTAAGTAGAATACATCCCCTGGGTAAGCTTCACGACCTGGAGGACGACGTAATAGTAATGACAGCTCACGGTAAGCCGCTGCTTGTTTTGATAAGTCATCATATACTACTAATACGTGTTTACCATTGTACATGAACTCTTCACCCATTGTTACACCAGCATAAGGAGCTAGGTATAATAATGGAGCTGGTTGAGAAGCAGATGCAGTTACAACGATTGTGTATTCTAATGCACCGTGCTTACGTAGTGTTTCTACTACGTTACGTACAGTTGATTCTTTTTGTCCAATTGCTACGTAGATACAAATCATGTCTTCATCTTTTTGGTTAATGATTGTATCAAGTGCAACTGCTGTTTTACCAGTTTGACGGTCACCAATGATTAACTCACGTTGACCACGGCCAATTGGTACAAGAGCATCGATCGCTTTAATACCTGTTTGAAGTGGCTCATGAACAGATTTACGATCCATTACACCTGGTGCTGGACTTTCGATTGGACGAGTGTTTGTTGTATTGATTGGGCCTAAACCATCAACTGGTTGACCTAATGGGTTTACAACACGACCAATTAGTTCTTTTCCTACTGGTACTTGCATGATGCGACCAGTACGACGAACTTCGTCACCTTCACGGATTTCTGTGTAAGGTCCTAAAATGATAATACCTACGTTGTTTTCCTCTAAGTTTTGTGCTAGTCCCATAACGCCGTTAGAGAACTCTACAAGTTCACCAGCCATAACGTTATCAAGACCATGAGCACGCGCGATACCGTCACCAACTTGGATAACTGTACCAACATCACTAACTTCGATTTCAGACTGATAGTTCTCGATTTGTTGCTTTATCAGTGCGCTAATTTCTTCAGCTCTGATGCTCATGTGCTTCACCCCTATCTATTCTTCATTAATTCACGCTGAATACGTGCTAATTTTCCTTGTAAACTTCCGTCATAAATGCGATTTCCAATACGTACTTTAATTCCGCCTAGTAAATCTTCATCTACAACATTTTTCACGCGAATTGCATCTTTTCCCGTTCTCTTTGCAAATGCTTCAGCAATGTTAAGCTTCTCTTCTTCTGATAGAAGACGAGTAGAATATACAGTTGCATCCGCTACGTTACGTTCTTCATTAGCAAGAACAACATATTCATCTGCAATTTCAGGTAAGATATCAA
Source organism: Bacillus sp. PK3-067 (assembly GCF_056738645.1). Lineage (NCBI taxonomy): Bacteria > Bacillati > Bacillota > Bacilli > Caryophanales > Bacillaceae > Bacillus > Bacillus sp. PK3-067. Next base: position 5,231,507 of record NZ_CP096490.1, read on the forward strand.
TGCGTTTGTTATCAATTAAAATATATAACGTATTTAAAATAGATTCAGAAACAGATCCGAATACGTTTGCAAGAAACGTTTTCTTTTGTTCCTTTGAAATGTTCGGTTGCGTTAAAAAGCTATGTAGTTCTCCGTTCTTTACATAAACGTTTTGTACAAGGCGTAATTCCTCTTCAAACATTTCTAATACGTGTTTTTCTTTTGCAATTTTAAAAAGAGCGACAGCATAACGTTTTGCTACAATCCCATTGCTCATCGCGCTTCTCCTACTTCTTTAATATAATCGCGAATTAACTTCACTTGATCTTCTTCTTTTAATTCTTTTTCAATTACTTTAGAAGCAATTTGAACAGATAAAGAAGCGACTTGTTCTTGTAAAGCAGCAATTGCTTGCTCTTTTTCGCGTTGAATTTCTTGTACAGCAGATGCTTTAATTGATTCTGCTTCTTCTTTCGCAGCAGCAACAATAACATCCTTTTGATCTACAGCTTGCTTTTTCGCTCTTTCGATTAACTCTTGTGCTTCAACACGCGATTGTTTTAACATCTCACGTTGTTCTTCTACTAATTTCTTCGCTTCAGCATTATTTCTTTCTGCAGCGTCGATTTCATTAGCAACGTGCTCTTCACGTTCTTTCATAATTCCCATTAAAGGACCCCACGCAAATTTGCGTAGCATTACTAATAGAAGTAAGAAAATGAACAATGTATAAGCAATCGTTCCAAATGGAATGGAAGCTCCTAATAATAAAGTTGGCACAAGGATTCACTCCCTTCAAAATATCTAAATTGATCATATGAAAAAAAAGACATACGTTTCGTTCATAAAGCAATGGCGAAGAAAGTTCGGAAAAACACTCTTCGCCATCTATGTAAGGGGAGTCTCCCTTATTTGTTCATTACGATGAATGCAATAACTACACCGATGATTGGAAGTGCCTCAACTAAAGCAACCCCGATGAACATAATTGTTTGAAGTGCGCCTTTTAATTCTGGTTGACGAGCAACACCTTCGATTGTACGTGATACGATAAGACCGTTACCAATACCTGCACCTAATGCTGATAAACCAATTGCAATTGCAGCTGCGATTACACCTAAACTCATTTAATTTGTCCTCCTTTGTATTATAAAAAAATAAATTTTTTCTTACTTAAATTATATTAATGGTCATGGCTTACTTTATGAGCCATATAAACCATCGTTAACATAACGAAAATAAATGCTTGGATTGATCCAACGAATACACTGAATCCCATCCATGCTAACATTGGTACAAGCGCACCTAATGCCCCAAGGACTGATGCTCCGCCCAACTTAGCAAGTAATCCTAATAAGATCTCACCTGCATAAATGTTACCAAATAAACGAAGACCTAACGTTAATGTGTTAGCAAACTCCTCAATAACCTTTAATGGGAATAAGAATTTCATAGGTTGGAAATAACCTTTTACGTACTCTTTCGTACCCTTCATCTTAATTCCATAATAATGGGTGAGGGTAACTACCATCACGGCTAATGTTAATGTAACTGCTGGATCAGACGTTGGTGATCTCCACCATGCAATATGTTCGCCAGCTTCAGTTGCTGAATACATGAATGGTAAACCAAGGAAGTTCGATACGATGATAAACATGATAAGCGTAACGCCAAGCGTTAAGAAACGTCCACCTGTTTTCCAGTCCATCGTACTATTGATAATCCCTTTCACGAAGTCAAACACCCATTCCATGAAGTTTTGCATCCCGGTTGGGCGAAGAGCTAAGCTGCGAGTTCCGATAACAGCGATTAAGAAAACAATAACTGCTGCTACAGTAACCATCATAACTGATGACAAATCGAACGTTAAACCTAGAAATTCAACTAATTTACCGTGTTCCACTAGTAATTCACCTCTCTTCCCTGCTCTTATACTCTAAATAAAGAAAATCTATGATCATGACAAGGTATCCTGTCAGCAATCCTACACCTAGGCCCCACATCGCGATTAACTCTTGATATTTGGCTGCAAATAAAATTAATAACCCAATCGTGGCGAATCTTGAATATGTACTTACCGCTGTTGCCTTGAACTTCACGTTTTCTCCATTTGTTACGCGATCTAGCAGCTTGTCTGTTCTACGTGCAATGATGCGCAAACTAAGAAAACTGAAAATCGTACCGATAATCAGTCCAAGAAATACATCCTTGTAAGAGGTAAATCCCCATCCTAGCACTAGAAGCGCAAGCAAGTAGTACATATATTTCTTTTGTCTTTGGACAAGTCCATGTACGTCTATCATCATTGCTCTCCCGAATAGTAATGTCGAATGAGTCGAATCATTGCGTATACCCCTGTTCCTAGTCCGAGTAATAACCCTATAATAAGAAACAACGGAAACGTTCCAACCTTATTATCAATCCACTGCCCACCAAAGATTCCAACAAGAATAGAACCGACTAATTGAGCAAGAATACCTGACATTAAAGCATAAGCTTTTATATGGCTGCGATCGTTTTTTTGCAAGGATTCATCCCTCCAATATGTAACCCTCATTCACGATGTGTTAATAATAACTCATTTTTTTGCATAAATCCTATACAAAACAAAAAGTTTACATTTTCGTCACGGAATAGATGTAATTTTGTCACTGAAAGCCCTACCATCTATCCCCGTTGTTAGCATACAATAGGGTATTAACAGTGTCAACGAGAAATCGTAAAAAATCTAAAAATTTGAGTATTAGGCATTTCCTCCCAAAAATGAAAACGTTCCCCTTCTAAATACTGGTTACATATATGCAATTTCTAACAGTTTTCTCTTTATAATAGAAGGAAATGTTCACAAGTTTGTCACTATTATATTTTCGAGATATAACGCTTTTCTTCCATAATATAGTGTTCCTCAGACGTAAGACTTCTATATTATATGTGAGGTGTATGCAACTTATGTTGTATATACGATGTATATTTATCCTCTCCCCCTCCCCTACTTGCTTACAGCAAAAAAGACGAGCTGGGGAATCTCCCCTGCTCGTCAGTTGTCTTACTTCGTTCCGAATAAACGGTCACCAGCATCACCAAGACCTGGTACTACATATCCGTGGTCATTTAATTTCTCATCTAATGCTGCTACATAAATATCAACATCAGGATGTTCTTCTTGTACTACTTTTACCCCTTCTGGAGCTGCAACGATACACATTAATTTAATTTGTTTCGCACCGCGCTTTTTCAGAGAGTTAATTGCTTCAGCCGCAGAACCACCTGTTGCTAGCATCGGATCTAGTACGATAAAGTCACGCTCTTCTACATCCGTTGGAAGTTTCACATAGTATTCTACCGGTTGCAATGTTTTAGGGTCACGGTATAAACCAACGTGTCCTACTTTTGCTGCTGGAATTAATTTCAGAATTCCATCAACCATTCCTAAACCTGCACGTAAAATCGGAATTAAACCAAGTTTTTTACCAGCGATCACTTTTGTTGTCGCTTTGCTTACAGGTGTTTCAATTTCAATGTCCTTAAGTGGAAGGTCGCGAGTAATTTCGAAAGCCATTAAGCTTGCTACTTCGTCCACTAATTCACGAAAATCTTTCGTACCTGTATTCTTATCGCGAATATATGTAATCTTATGTTGAATTAACGGGTGATCAAATACATACAGTTTTCCCATGTGAATCTCTCCTTTAGATGATATTCATGCGTTTGCACGCTTTTTTACACTATTTACGATTGTAAAGAAAACGCTACTAATATTCAAGGGCAAATTTGGCAAAATCATGATTTTACAATGAATCTATCTAGTATCTTTACCAATTATGGGAGCTGTATCCTTCATTATATCGCCAAAATTTATTCATCATTTGTATACATACTTTAAAAATAATATATGTCCAAAAAAAAGACCGCCAAAACAATTAAGTCTCGGCAGTCTTCTTCAATCTATTATAGATTTGGATACATTGGGAATTTGCTAGTTAACGCTTCTACACGCTTACGTGCTTCTTCTAATGCAGCTTCATTTTCATGATTTTTTAATGTATAAGCAATAAGTGACGCAATTTCATCCATTTCTTCTAAACCAAAACCACGAGATGTTACAGCTGCTGTACCGATACGTACACCACTTGTTACAAATGGGCTTGCTGTTTCAAATGGAATTGTATTTTTGTTCACTGTAATACCAACTTCATCTAATACGTGCTCTGCTACTTTACCTGTGATTTCTAAGTTACGAACATCAATCAAGATTAAGTGATTGTCTGTTCCGCCAGAAACAAGTGTAAGTCCTTCTTTTTGAAGACCTTCAGCTAAGCGGTTCGCATTGTTAATGATATTTTGTGCATATGTTTTGAAATCATCTTGAAGTGCTTCACCAAATGCAACAGCTTTTGCAGCGATTACGTGCATAAGTGGACCACCTTGAATACCAGGGAAGATTGATTTATCAATTTGTTTTGCAAATTGCTCTTCACATAAAATCATACCACCACGCGGACCACGTAACGTTTTATGTGTTGTCGTTGTAACGAAATGTGCATGTGGTACTGGATTTGGATGTAAACCAGCAGCTACTAAACCTGCGATATGTGCCATATCAACCATTAAATAAGCGCCCACTTCATCTGCAATCTCACGGAATCGCTTGAAATCGATAACACGAGGGTATGCACTTGCACCTGCAACGATTAATTTTGGTTTATGTTCTTTCGCTTTTGCTAATACATCATCGTAATTAATACGGTGAGAGTCAGCATCCACGCCATATTCTACGAAATTATATTGTACTCCACTGAAGTTAACAGGGCTTCCGTGTGTTAAGTGACCACCATGAGATAAGTTCATACCAAGTACTGTATCGCCTTGCTCTAAAATCGTGAAGTATACTGCCATGTTCGCTTGTGCACCAGAGTGTGGTTGAACATTTACGTGCTCTGCGCCGAAAATTTCTTTCACGCGATCACGTGCGATATCTTCTACTACGTCTACGTGTTCACAGCCACCATAGTAACGTTTTCCAGGATATCCTTCAGCATACTTATTCGTTAAAACAGAACCTTGTGCCTCCATTACTGCTTCACTTACAAAGTTTTCCGAAGCAATTAACTCAATCTTTGAACGCTGTCTTCCTAGTTCTGCCTCAATTGCAGCAAATACCTTTTCATCTTGACGTTTTAAATGATCCACCAAAATCCCCCTTTTCTGAACGAATTACATCGATTCCCAACAGTTTTTTCTTATTTATTCAGAAAAAACGAAAATTCAGGTTGTAATTCTTTCGAACCTTCATGTTTTCAACTACATTCTAACATGACTTTCTATATCATAAAAGAAAAAAAAGACCGAAAATCGGTCTTTTCTTTCTTCTATTATAAAGTCAGACAACATACCTTTTATCTTATGATAAACAGGTACTATATGACTTCCTAATTTCTCATATTTAACGGCAAGTGGTAGTCTCTTCCACTGCCGCATAGACAGCACGTGCTCCACCAATTAGTTTTCCACGTGTTTTGGCCATCGTTACATGCGCACTTCCAATTTCCTTCACATTTGTACGAACCGGAACAGCTACATGCTTTAAATGCATACCGATAAATGTATCACCAATATCCATTCCTGCATCAGCTTTAATAAACTCAACTACTACCGGATCTTTCAAATTGTGATACGCATATGTCCCCAATGCACCACCTGCTGATCTAACAGGCGTAACTGTTACAATTTCAAATTGATATTTTATCGCTACTTCTCTCTCAACTACTAAAGCACGGTTTAAATGCTCACAACATTGAAACGCTAATTCAATACCTGTTTGCTCTTGAAATTGTTTTAACTCAGAGAAAATCGCCTCTGCTACTTCCATCGTTCCTGATGTTCCAATTCTTTCGCCTAGCACTTCGCTCGTGCTACAACCCACTACAAAAATTTGACCGCTTTGTAATGAAGCTTGTTCTTGGAAATCAGAAAGCGACATTTGTAGCTGTTCTCTTACCTTTACGATTTCTGTCATTACGCCTCTTCCTTTCACAGGTTGGTTCACCAAATTATATTTCACACTACTGATAGTTAGAATCTATTACTTTGTTTCGTATGTTTTAATTTTTCCTACGCGGTTTTCGTGACGACCACCTTCATAATCAGTTGTTAACCAGATTTTCGCGATATCACGCGCTAGACCAGCACCAATTACACGCTCGCCCATTGCTAGCATGTTAGTGTCATTATGCTCTCTCGTCGCTTTCGCGCTGAAAGTATCATGAACTAACGCACAACGGATACCATTTACTTTGTTTGCTGCGATTGACATACCAATGCCTGTCCCACAAACTAAGATACCACGATCTACTTCACCATTCGCTACCATTTCAGCTGCTGGAAACGCAAAGTCAGGGTAATCAACAGAACCAGCTTCACATTCACAACCTAAATCAATATATTCAATATTTAACTCTTCTAATAAATTTACAAGTTCTTTGCGGATATTCATACCGCCGTGATCAGATGCTATTACTACTTTCATTTTTACCCCTCCAAAGTTTCAATCAATTATCTTCATTTCACACTCGCTACCTCATATAGGAAGAAGTGATCTCCAATATCGTATTATACACGAAACATCAACCTACTGAATGTTTTTTCAGTAAAGTTTGTACAAGTTTTTCCATCTCATCTAACGTTTCTTTATAAATAGAAAGCGAGCCTCCAAATGGATCTGAAATGTCCTTGCCTATACCTTCAGTTAATCCATATAACGTATTTAATTTCTTTTCAACGCTCGGATAATGCCCAAGTACAATTTGCTTATGGTTTTCTGTCATCGTTACGACAATATCAGCCCAATCAAGCAAAGTTTCATTTACTTGCTGCGCCGCATGATCAATTGAAATTCCTTTTTCAGCTAAGGCTTCCTTCGCATGTACCGATGCATCGCTCCCAGGATAGGCGAAAACACCAGCAGATTGCACTTCAAACTTATCTCCTCCGTGATGACGAAGCAACGCCTCAGCCATTGGACTACGACATGTATTGCCAGTACAAACAAATAACACTCGTTTCATTCAAACCCACCCCTATATTCGATTTCTTATCATTCATCATAACTTACATTAGAATAGAACAAAAGAAATGTGAATATACAAAAGGCGCATTTCTCTTATATTTTTTCTAAGAAAAATGCGCCTTATCCACATATATGTGAAACCCTATTTCCAAGTGCCTAGAGTATTTTAACATACATACTGAACACGCAACAAAAATAAGGAATCCATTTCATACGAAACGGATTCCTCTTATATTGCAATTATTTCATTGTAACTTTCATTACTTCTGTTGAACCTTTTGTAGCTGCTACGCCTACAGTTGTCTTAATAGACTCAGCTGCATCTGTGTTTGTAATAACAATTGGAGTAATTGTGCTTTTCGCTTTTTCACGGATTAATTCTAAGTCGAATGAGATTAATTTATCTCCAGCTTTTACAGCTTGGCCTTCAGAAACGTGAGCTTCGAAACCTTCACCTTCCATTTTTACAGTTTCTAATCCAACGTGGATTAGAATTTCTGTACCGTTTTTCGCTTTAATTCCGATAGCATGTTTTGTGTGGAATAATTGTACGATTTCACCATCAACTGGAGATACAACTACACCTTCAGTAGGATCAATTGCAACACCGTCACCCATCATACGACCAGCAAATACTGGATCTGGTACTTCTTCAATATTTTTCACTGCTCCAGTTAATGGAGCTACGATTGTTTCTTCATTTGTTTTTGAACCAAGACCGAATAATTTTTTAAACATAGGATAGTCCTCCTTATAATTTACCTAAAAGTTTATAGGGCAATCCCTAGTAAAACTCGGGATACATGTAAGACTTCATACTTCGAATATTATGCTGTAAAAACGCTTTCGAAATAAATTATGTCATTACTAATAGACTCTTATTGTAGCGCTTCACAAAATTCCAGTCAATTCTGATTGTCTGAATAACAATTAGAAGTTAACTTCTATTTATATTTTCTCTTTTTTTGCCCAACTTGTCTAGAGGTCTTTACTACATTTTATTTTTTGTTGTTAATTTGTAAAATTTAATTCAAACTTTTTTCAAAATCCACTTGACTATAGTAAGTAACTATTTTATTATTACTTACGTAAGGTAAGTTAATAACTTTTAGGAGGTTTTAAAAATGATGGATTTCGGTCTACTTATTATTCGTCTTATTATAGGAATTACATTCATGGGTCATGGCGCTCAAAAATTATTTGGTTGGTTCGGCGGTTACGGTTTAAAAGGAACAGGTGGCTGGATGGAGTCAATCGGTTTACGTCCTGGTGTATTTATGGCATTTATGGCTGGCGCAACTGAATTACTAGGTGGTTTCTTATTCGCATCAGGTATTTTCATTGTAGTTGGTTCATTATTTATCGTTGGAACAATGTTAATGGCTATCTTCACTGTTCACGGAAAAAATGGTTACTGGGTAACACAAAACGGATATGAATATAACTTAATGTTAATCGCTGTCGCTGTTGGTGTAGCTTTAATCGGGCCTGGGGCATACGTTTTACTTTAATTTTTATCTCAAATTTGAGATTCTTGAAAAAGAACTTACTTCATTACAATTGAAGTAAGTTCTTTTTATGAAACAAAATATTATTTCCAGCAGGATTTTCTCATCGTTATCTTGTAAACAAACAATAAGTATTCATATTTAGAAAGGGGATTACAAGCATGTTATCCATTAATCCAAATGAACAAACTGAAAAAGATAATTACAAATTACTTACCGGAAGTATCATCCCTCGTCCTGTCGCATTCGTTACTTCTGTAACAAAAGAAGGTGTACTAAACGGAGCACCATATAGTTATTTCAATATTGTCGCTGCTAATCCACCACTTATCTCAGTATCTGTACAACGAAAAGCAGGAGAAAGAAAGGACACTTCCCGAAACGCAATTGAAAAAGGAGAATTTGTCGTACATATTTCTGACGAATCGTATGTAGCAGCAATTAACGAAACAGCAGCTAACCTCCCGCCAAATGAAAGTGAAATTGAACTAGCAAAACTAACACCAATCGAAAGTGAAGTCATCTCTGTTCCAGGTGTAAAAGAAGCAAATATTCGAATGGAATGCGTATTAGAACGTGCAATTCCACTTGGCGGAACGGAAGACTCACCAGCTTGTGATCTACTAATTGGACGCGTCGTTCGTTTCCACGTTGCCGAACATCTATATGAAAAAGGGCGCATTCACGCCGAAGGACTCAAACCAATAAGCCGCCTAGCAGGACACAACTATGCAAAATTAGGAGAACAATTTGAATTAGTTAGGCCAATCTAAAAGCGGAAGCGGCTCGTTCAGAATCGCAGGGCATTGGAGCTCTCGACCTTGAAGCGCTTTTTGCTTCATGCGAGAGAGCGAAATGACCGGAGATTCTAGCCGCTGAAGCTGGATAATATCTAAAAGTGGAAGTGGCCCGTTTAGCTCTGACCAGCTAAGGTTCTCTCGCACAAAAGGTGCTTTTTACCTCGTAGGAAGACGCGAAGCCACCGACCATTCTAGCCGCTGAAGCTGGATAATATCTAAAAGTGGAGGCAGCTAGATTCCTCCCATCACTCAAATATAAAATCCCCTGCTTTTTAGCAGGGGATTTTATCATTGTAATTCTTCCTTCTTTTCCTCTAAAGTAGGCATTTTCTCTTTTTTCGGCTTCCCTAGCTTAATTACGAAGAAGTATAGGGAAAGCAATGTAATAAGAAAAACAATTAAAAACGGGTACGGAGAGTAAAAAGCACGCGCCGCCTCAGTCTTTCCCGCAACAAATTTCAATGACTCAATATCTAAAAACTCAGCAAACATTTGTACACCGAGCATACTAAACCAAAAAACAAAAAAACTAATAATAATACCAAAAACTTGCTTCAATCTCGTCATTCATCTCATCCTTTCTATATCTGTAATTTTTAGCGTAATAAATATAGTACAAACAAAATATTCACAGAAAGGAACTATCTCACCATTCACGAATTAACTTAATCCAACCTAACATCGAAATTTGCAAAATAATACCCCAAATTATAAGTCTTCTTAGCCATCGAGGAAAGAAGGTTAAAAATTTAACATACCATTCCAATAGCTTGTTCATAATTCCCTCCTACATAAAATTATATAGGAAAAAGGATATATAATCCAAACCCAACCAAAATGATACCACCTACTATCTCACCGTATGTACCGAGCATATCTTTCGCATGTCTCCCAATTAATAAACCAATCCACGCTAATAACATGCTAACAAATCCAAAAAGTAAAATCGTAATAATTGTCTGTGCCCCATAAATACCAAGACTAAGCCCTACTGAGAAACTATCTATACTGACGCCAAATGCAAATACGAATAAACTAATTCCAATAGGGGCAGTTCTAGTCTCTTCATTTTGTAAAATGGTCGAATATACGATATAAAACCCTAGTCCGATTAATAAAATAGCACCCGCAAAATGTGCGATATCTCCATATTTCTCTGATAAAAAACGACCTAGTACCATTCCTATAAACGGCATAATAATATGAAATATCCCTATCGTCATACCAATATACAGGATTTGTCTTAACTTTAGGGGCATCATCCCCATACCAAGACTCACCGAGAACGCATCCATCCCTAAGGCGAATGCCATAATTATTAAAGGTATTAGCTGTTCAAACGTCATTCATGCCCCTCCTTGGACGTGCTACTTCACAATATGCTTATCCAAGGAGAAATATTCTGTTTGCTAATCTTACCTTATCATTCAATAATAATATGATGTCCTGCCGCTTTTGTTAAACGATTCATAATTGCATTCCCTATTCCTTCATTAGGGAATGACTCACTAAAAATAACATCCACTTCACTTGCATCAAATGTTCTAAGTACATCATATAATTTAGTCGCAACGCTAGCTAAGTCACTTCTAACACCACAAGATAATATAACATCTGCACTATATACATGCTGATACTCTTCTGTCGTTAATACGCCTACTTTAAATCCTTCTTTCTTTTTCTCATCCACAAGATGCTGAATAAACTCACGTGAGCCCTCGACAATACTAAGTGGTGCTTTCGGCGCATAATGTGTGTATTTCATTCCAGGCGATTTCGGTTTTTCCTTCTCATCCTTTAAAGCTGGATCTAAAGAAACAGTACCTATCACCGCTTCTAATTGTTCTTTCGTAATCCCACCTGGACGTAATATTGTTGGAACCGTGCTTGTACAATCAATTACAGTTGATTCAACGCCTACTCCAGTTGCACCACCATCAACAATACCTGCAATCTTCCCATTCAAATCTTCATATACGTGAGAAGCTAATGTTGGACTTGGACGCCCTGAACGATTCGCACTTGGTGCCGCAACAGGTACATTCGCCTCTTCAATAAGAGCAAGTGCAATTGGATGATCAGGCATTCTTACTCCAACCGTATTAAGTCCTGCCGTCACCTTCTCTGAAATTCCTTCTTTTCTCGGCAAAATAATTGTTAATGGTCCTGGCCAAAAATGTGCCATTAACTTTTCTGCAACTGGTGGAATTTCTTTCACAATCCCATCTAACTGAGATTTTGTACCTATGTGGACAATGAGTGGATTATCACTCGGTCTTCCTTTCGCTTCGAAAATTTTCGCGATTGCTTCATCATCCATCGCGTTTGCCCCTAACCCATATACTGTTTCCGTAGGGAAAGCAACCGCCTCATTTTCTCTTAATAATTTTGCTGCTTCTTGTAACTGTGGATAATATTTTTTTCTTTCCACAACATTATCCACAACCCACATATTTGTATGCATTTTTTTCCACGTCCTTTTCTAGCCTTAAATACTTGTCTATTTTTAGTTTACTATGAGATTTATCCAAAAGACAAACAAGGTTTATCCACAAAATGTGGATAAACCTAATTAATCCGTGGATAACTTTGTGAATAGCTGACAATTTAGTATTATTGCATTCTGCTCTTTTATATTTTTACAAAAATGTTCTAGCTGTTGAATTCCCTCTGGAACCTCATCCTTTTCTATAGTAAAAAAGTCAAAGAACTGAAAGATCGGTACAGATTGTGGATGATTTGTTAGTAAGTACAATTGTTGAACACTTTTTTCTTTCATATACTGCAAAAACATTTCAAAAAAATATAAGAAAGTCTGTTTATCCACATGAGGTGTGAATAAACAAGAACGAATAAGTACATCTTCCCCACTTTGTTCATAACCAATTACAGCTCGTATTTCTTCCGCCTCTTCCAAAATCATAAATTGTGCGTACAACTCATTTATTTTATCATCTTTTTTATTAGCTTGTCCGAAAAAAGAATGTAATCTTTCCACATCTGCTTTCGTAGCAAAATACACTTTCTTCATAATAAATCCCTCCTCATTTTTATATATGAGGAGGGATTTATTAATAGTACTATTTAGAGAATAAAGATGTAAAAGCTTCTACAATAAACAATTTAACTTCTGGCTTTTCTTCTTCCTCTTCTACTTTTACATACTCATTTTGCTTTTCTTGTTTTTTCTCCACAGATTTCTCCACTTTTTCCACATTTTTCGTTTCTTCTTTACTTACAGGCTGCTCTTCGACTTTTGTTTCATTTTTCACTACTTTCTTTTCAGAAGCTGTTACTTTTTTTACTGCTTCCCGCTTTACAACTTTCGTTTCTTTTACCTCATCCTCTTTTTTCTCTTCTAAATTTACTACTTCTTCATTATCTATTTGTTTTACTTGCTCCTCTTCAGGAGATTCAGCCTTCACAACATGTTCTTCTTTCCTTACAGCTGTACCACTTGAAAAATCTAAGAAACACATCGGTGGAAATAATACACACCACCAGTTTGCCCCTTCACCTTCCCCAATTGTAATTAAGACTGCTTCATATTCCCCTGCCGGATAAATAAAATTCCCATATACCTTTGTAGGAAACTTTACATTCTTACTAAATTTCACTTGAAATGATTCTTTACTTCCTTCTCTTTTTAACGTATTTTCCACCGTTTTCTCGATTTCTGGAATATGACTTTGAATTACTTTGCGCGCCTCTTCAAATGAAGTTAAATCCGCTACCCATCCATCAATTTGTGCTTTTACTTCATCACGCACTTTACGCTTTAATGCCTGGTCTTTATCTGAATCACTATTTGCTAAAATTCGTAATCGAACGGCCTCTGTCGGAATAACTGAAGGCCCTTTCGCATCAGCTTTCATATATCCAAACTGCACAAGTAACTGTGCACCAATTAATAGTATAAGAAGATAAGCAATAACTTGTTTTTTCATTTCCTCCACCGTCCCTTCTACAAACAGTGTGGACAGACTTTCATCTTTCTAAACTATTAAATTCAAAATCTATATGAATTTTTCCACAAAAAAATAGAGTAAGGTGTGAACCTTACTCCATCTCTGCAAATACCATACGATCTTTTCCGTTAATATCGAAAACAACTTCAACATGAGCATGTGGAAAAGCTTGTTGTAACAATCTTTTTACATCCTCACCTTGTCCTACTCCAATTTCAAACGCCACAATCGCTTTCTTCTGCAACACATTCGGCAATTCTTCCATAAAACGGCGATAGAAATCTAATCCGTCTTCACCACCAACAAGTGCTCTCTTCGGCTCATGCTCTTTCACAACAGGAGAAAGACCACGCCAATCCTCTTCCGGTATATATGGAGGATTTGAAACAACAACATCTAGCTTTTGACCCGTTTTATGAAATGGTGACAATAAATCACCGTGATAGAACGTTACTTCTGCACCTAAAGCTTTTGCATTTTCTTTTGCAACTTCAATCGACTCTTGTGCAATATCTACTGTATACACATGAAGATTTTTATTTTCTAAAGCAAGCGTAATAGAAATCGCTCCACTACCTGTACCTATATCTGCTACATGTAGTTTCTCATCACCAAAATGGCGCTCGATTCTTTCTAATACTCCCACTATAAGCTCTTCTGTTTCCGGCCTTGGTATTAATACTTCTTCATTCACAAAGAAAGACCGTCCATAAAACATTTCATAACCAATCATATATTGAATAGGAATACCTTCTACATGCTTATGGATAAACTCCGTAAAGCTTTTCTCTTGTTCCTCAGTTATTTCTTCACGCATATTCATAAGTAATCCTGTTCTGTTCACCTTTAATACATGACAAAGGACAATTTCTCCCGCATTTTCATCTCGTCCATTTTCCTGTAAAAAAGAAGAAGCCCATTTCAGGGCTTCATAGACACGCATTACTCAGCTGCCTCCATCTTTTGAGCCTGATCTTCCATCACTAAGGCATTGATGAAATCATCTAACTTACCTTGTAAGATTTGATCTAGCTTTTGAATCGTTAAACCGATTCGATGGTCTGTAACACGGTTTTGCGGGAAGTTATACGTACGAATACGCTCTGAACGATCTCCCGTACCAACAGCTTGTTTACGGTTTTGATCATACTCAGCTTGCGCTTCTTGTCTAAACTTATCATAAACACGTGCGCGTAATACTTTCATCGCTTTTTCTTTATTCTTGATCTGTGATTTCTCATCCTGACAAGATACAACTACACCAGTCGGTAAATGCGTTAAACGCACCGCTGACATCGTTGTATTAACGCTCTGTCCACCAGGTCCACTAGAAGCGAATGTATCAACACGAACATCTTTCTCATGAATATCAATTTCTACTTCTTCTGCCTCTGGTAATACAGCTACAGTTGCTGTAGATGTATGAATACGTCCACCAGATTCCGTTTCAGGAACACGTTGTACACGGTGAGCACCATTCTCGAATTTCAGCTTCGCGAAAGCACCTTTACCATTAATCATAAAGATAATCTCTTTATATCCACCTAACTCTGTATAGCTAGCCTCAATAATCTCCGTTTTCCAGCCCTGTACCTCAGCGTAACGGCTATACATACGGTATAAGTCACCAGCAAATAAAGCTGCCTCGTCTCCACCAGCAGCTCCACGAACCTCAACGATAACGTTCTTATCATCATTAGGGTCTTTTGGAACAAGTAAAATTTTCAGACGCTCTGATAATGTTTTATCTTGTGATTCTAACTCAGAAACTTCTTCTTTTACCATTTCACGCATTTCTGCGTCTAACTTATCTTCTAACATTGCTTTCGCATCTTTTAATTGCTCACGAACATCCTTATACTCACGATACACCTCTACCGTTTCCTGTATATCAGACTGTTCCTTTGAATATTCACGAAGCTTATTTGAATCACTAATAATCGCTGGATCACTTAACAATTCATTTAACTTCTCATAACGATTTTCTACAGCTTGCAAACGATCTAACACATCATTCACCTCTACATCCTAGTATCTAATACAAATAGTATATGGTACTTACTCAAAAAAACGCAAATTATATTTAAAAGCGCAAGCGGCTCGCTCAGAATTGCAGGCCATTGGAGCTCTCGACCTTGAAGCGCTTTTTGCTTCGAGCGAGAGAGCGAAATGGCCGGAGATTCTAGCCGCTGGAGCTAGATAATATATTTAAAAGTGGCAGTGGCTCTTTCAGCTCTGACCAACTAAGGTTCTTTCGACCTAAAGGTGCTTTTTACCTTTCGGGCGGAAGGTTCTTAGATGCGAAGAGCTAGCCACCGGAACTAGATATATTTAAAAGCGTAAGCGGATCACACCACTCACACTCTCTATTTTGAAAAAAACCCGCCTTGCGCAGCGAGTTTTACTTATCTTTGTTTGCAGGTACTGCATGACAATGACGACAACGTGGTTCATACGATTCTGAAGCTCCAACTAAAATAATTGGATCATCAAATGCCGCTGGTTCTCCATCAATTAATCGTTGCGTACGACTTGCTGGAGATCCACATACAGAACATACTGCTTGTAGTTTTGTCACATGTTCAGCAATCGCCATCAGCTGAGGAACTTGTCCAAATGGTAGACCACGGAAATCTTGGTCTAAACCAGCTACAATGACACGATAGCCACGATTTGCCAATACTTGCACCACTTCCACAATGTCCCCATCAAAAAATTGCACCTCATCGATTGCAATAACATCCAGCTCTTCTGTAATATGTTCAAATATATCCTTTGAAGCTGAAACAGGAACTGCTTTTACCTTTAATCCGTTATGTGATACAACATCTTCTTCACTATATCGATTATCAATACATGGTTTAAATACAATTGCATGTTGTTTTGCAAATTGCGTACGGCGCACACGGCGGATTAGCTCTTCTGACTTGCCAGAAAACATACTACCGCAAATCACTTCAATCCAGCCATTTTGATTTATTAAGTACATGAAGCTCTCCTTTCATCTACTTTTCAGTTAAAAGTAGGGTAAAGGTATAATATTTTCGCAAAAAAAACAGACAAGCGAATACATACACTTGCCTGTTTTATGTTTTTATTACTTAAGACCGTATTTCTTATTGAAGCGGTCAACGCGTCCGTCTGCAGTAGCAAACTTCTGACGTCCAGTGTAGAATGGGTGAGAATCAGAACTGATCTCAACTTTTAGTAATGGATAAGTGTTACCATCTTCCCACTCAACAGTTTCGTTAGATCCTTTAGTAGATCCGCTTAAGAATTTGAAGCCTGTGTTTGTGTCCATGAATACAACTTTCTTGTAATCTGGGTGAATTCCTGCTTTCATTCTTTTCATCTCCTTCCGCCCTGAATCATTTTCGAAACAGAGTTTTTCATCTTCAGCTGCATACACAACTATATTGATGAAACACATATGATGAAATTATAACAAGGCTAACTTCATTTTGCAACTACCTGTTTTTGTCTTTTGAAATTAAAAGTGTAGACGGCTCGTTTAGCTCTGACCGGCTAAGGTTCTCTCGCACAAAAGGTGCTTTTTACCTTTAGTGCGGGAGGTTCTTAGACACGAAGAGCTAGCCGTCGGAACTAGATACAATTTAAAAGCAGAAGCGGCTCGTTCAGAATGGGAGGGGGATGGAGCTTCTGACGTAGAGGTGCTTTTTACCTTGTAGGAAGACGCGAAGCCATCGACCATTCTAGCCGCTGGAGGGAGCTCATCCAGCTCTGACTAACTCAGGTTCTTTCACTTATTTCTCTCTTTAATATCACCTAAACAGCATAAAAAACTCGCTTACTATAAAATAAGCGAGTCTTGATTTTTTCCCTTTACTTAGTTGTTACATACCTTTTCGAGTCTGCAACAATGTTTTGTAAAAACTCTTCATTTGTCTTCGTTTGACGAAGCTTACGTAAGAAACTTTCAACAAAGTCTGGTGTATCACGCATTGTCTTACGAATGCCCCATAACTTGTCTAAATGTTCTTTTGGAATTAATAGATCTTCTTTACGTGTACCAGAACGACGAATATCAATCGCTGGGAAGATACGACGTTCAGCTAATGAACGATCTAAGTGAAGTTCCATATTTCCAGTTCCTTTAAATTCCTCGTAAATAACATCGTCCATACGTGATCCTGTATCAACAAGGGCTGTTGCTAAAATTGTTAAGCTACCGCCTTCTTCAATATTACGTGCAGCTCCAAAGAAACGCTTCGGTCTATGGAAGGCAGCTGGATCGATACCACCTGATAATGTTCTACCACTTGGTGGAATAACGAGGTTGTAAGCTCGAGCTAAACGGGTAATACTATCCATTAAAATGATAACATCTTTCTTGTGCTCTACAAGACGCATCGCACGTTCTAACACAAGCTCAGCTACTTTAATATGATTTTCTGGTACTTCATCAAAAGTAGAACTTACAACATCTCCTTTAACAGAACGTTCAATGTCTGTTACTTCCTCTGGACGCTCATCAATTAAAAGTACAATTAGTTCTGCTTCCGGATGATTTGTTGTAACACTGTGCGCGATTTCTTTTAATAGACTTGTTTTACCAGCCTTTGGAGGCGCAACAATTAAACCACGTTGTCCAAATCCAACTGGTGCGATTAAATCCATGATGCGTGTCGGTAACTTTTTCGGTTCCGTTTCCAATTTCATTTGGCGATCTGGGTATAATGGTGTTAATGCAGGGAAATGCACACGCTCTTTTGCTGAATCTGGATCATCTCCGTTTACAGCTTCAACTTGTAATAACCCAAAATAGCGTTCATTTTCTTTCGGAGGTCGTACTTTACCAGAAACCTTATCTCCATTACGTAAATCGAAACGACGAATTTGCGAAGCTGAGATATAAATATCTTCTGAGCTTGGAGAATAGTTGATAGGACGTAGGAATCCAAATCCTTCTGATTGAATAATTTCTAATACGCCTTCCATGAAAAAGAAACCTTCTTTTTCTGCTCGAGCTTTCAAAATAGAAAAAATCAGCTCTTTTTTCGTTAACTTGCTATAATACGAAATCTTAAATTCTTTCGCAAGCTCGTATAACTCTTTTAATTTCATGTTTTCTAATGCTGCAATTGACAAATTCATTCAGACACCACACTTTAACGTTATTCTCTTTTTTCATGGGTAAAGGGAAAAAATACGGAAGGCAAATAATTAATAATGAAAGGCAATAAGTTCAAGTAGGGTAATATTCACTATTGTAACCCTTTTATCTAGTTTTAATCAATACGTTGGAACACAAATACAAGAAGCGAAGACAAGAAAATTTGTCTTCGCTTCTTATTTAATTTAGTTCCAGCTCCGATAGTTAGAAAGATCGACCATTTTAACCTTTCTGAAGGAGCTGCTTACGCTTTTTATTTAATCTAGCTTCAGCAGCTAGAAGGGTCGGTGGCTTCACTTCTTCCTGCGAGGCAAAAAGCGCCTCTACGTCAGAAGCTCCATCCCCCTCCCATTCTGAACGAGCTGCTTACGCTTTTTATTTAATCCAGCTCCGGTGGCTAGAAGGGTCAGTCATTTCACCCCTTCCTGCGAGGCACAAAACGCCTCTTCGTCAGGAGTTCCAATGCCTTCCCCTTCTGAGCAAGCCACCTCCGCTTTTTACTTAATAACCAAGTTTGGTTTTTTATTTAAGCTATGACGACCATCTACGAAGCGAACTGTGCCTGATTTTGCGCGCATAACAAGGGATTGCGTTGTTCCTACGCTACCTTTAAATTGAACACCGCGTAATAGTTCTCCATCTGTTACGCCTGTTGCTGCAAAGATTGCATCGTCACCTTTTACTAAGTCCTCCATGCGAAGGATACGATTAATGTCTTCTATGCCCATTTTTTTACAACGTGCTAATTCAGCTTCGTTTTGTGGCAATAGTTTTCCGTGAATTTCTCCACCTAAACATTTTAAAGCAACTGCTGCTAATACACCTTCAGGTGCTCCACCAGATCCAAATAAAATATCTACACCTGTACGATCAAACGCTGTATTAATCGCTCCAGCTACATCTCCATCATTAATCAATTTAATGCGCGCACCAGCTTTACGAATTTCTTCAATAATTTCTTGATGACGTGGACGATTTAAAACTGTCGCTACAACATCTTCAATATCTTTATTTTTCGCTTTCGCAACTGCACGTAAGTTATCAATAATAGGCGCATCAATGTCGACCGCCCCAACTGCTTCTGGGCCAACCGCGATTTTATCCATGTACATGTCAGGGGCATGTAACAAATTACCGTGGTCTGCAATTGCAATGACAGCAAGAGCATTCCAGCCACCAGCTGCTACGATGTTTGTCCCTTCTAAAGGATCAACCGCAACGTCTACACGTGGTCCATATCCTGTACCTAATTTCTCTCCGATATATAGCATTGGTGCTTCATCCATCTCACCTTCACCAATTACAACTGTACCTTTCATCGGAATTGTATCAAATACATCACGCATAGCTGATGTTGCTGCACCGTCTGCCTCATCCTTTTTCCCGCGCCCCATCCAACGCGCTGATGATAAAGCTGCAGCCTCTGTTACACGTACTAACTCCATAGATAAACTTCTTTCCACGATAATCCCTCTCCTTTAAGCCTTTATATTTCTGCCGTATTTTGTGAACCGTGTTTTTCTATAAAGTGTACTTCCGCAAGTAGTGATGCTTCGCTTCCCCCTTGCGGAAGTATCACTTATGCGTTCTTCATTTCTTCAATTTCTTGCTTTGTCATTTGTTCTCGCCAAATGTTTGCACCAAGCCCTTTAAGCTTGTCCACTATATTCTCATAACCTCGATCAATATGCTCAAGTCCTGTTACTTCTGTAATTCCATCTGCCATTAACCCTGCAATAACAAGTGCCGCTCCTGCTCGTAAATCACTCGCCTTCACTTTTGCACCTTGCAGTAACACAGGACCAGTTACAATTGCCGAACGACCCTCTACTTTAATTTGAGCATTCATACGACGTAATTCATCAATGTGTTTGAAACGGGCACCGTAAATTGTATCTGTTACAACTCCCGTCCCGTGTGCCTTTGTTAAAAGCGTCGTAAACGGCTGTTGTAAATCCGTTGGAAAACCTGGATATACAAGCGTTTTGATATCAACTACTTTTAACTTTCTATTACCGTTCACCGTAATTTGATCATCGTTCGTTTCAACTTGAACACCAGCTTCTCTTAGCTTTGCAGTAACTGATTCTAAATGCTGAGGAATAACGTTATCAACCGTTACTTCTCCTCCTGATGCAGCTCCTAGAATCATATACGTACCAGCTTCAATACGATCTGGGATGATAGTATGGTGACAACCATGTAAAGAGTCAACACCATCTATTCGGATTACGTCAGTACCAGCACCTTTAATACGTGCTCCCATGCTTGTTAACAATGTAGCTACATCAATGATCTCAGGCTCTTTCGCTGCATTTTCAATAACAGTTCTACCTTTCGCTCGTACAGCTGCTAGCATAATATTAATCGTAGCTCCTACACTAACAACATCTAAATAAATACGTGCCCCGCGTAGCTCATCTGCTCTTAAATAGATGGCACCTTGTTCATTCGTAACATGTGCACCTAGCGCTTCAAACCCTTTAATATGCTGATCAATCGGCCTCGGTCCTAAATGACATCCACCCGGAAGCCCAATAACAGCTTTTTTAAAACGGCCAAGCATTGCACCCATTAAATAATAAGAAGCGCGCAATTTTTTCACTTTTCCATTTGGCAAAGGCATTGCAACCATGTTAGAAGGATCGACTACCATCTCTTCCTCCTGTCCATAAGTTACTTTCCCTCCAATTTCCTCTAGTAAGTCTCCTAACATTTTCACGTCCGAAATATTAGGGACACCACCAATAGTTACTGGAGTATCTGCTAAAATTGTCGCTGGAATTAATGCAACGGCACTGTTCTTTGCACCACTTACTCGAATTGTTCCATTTAAAGCTCTTCCGCCTTCAATTAGCAATTTTTCCATATTGAGCTCCCTTCTTGTGAATGTATTTACTTTCTATCTTTTTATAGAAAGCTCCCCTTAAGAATCTCAATTACTCTTTCCATCCCAAAACTCAATAAATAGGAAACCATTATCTTCATTTCTCCTGTAGCACGAATAGATAAAGATCAACTATTCATCGAATTTACTTTATCAATTTAGATACGTTATCACATTTATTAATAGGACTATGCACATTATTTTCTATTTAAAAACCAAAAATGATAAAATCTTTAGACTTGTTCACGCTTTCATTATACAACGAAAGGAAACCGTCTAAAAGACTAGACGGTTTCCAAAACGGAATTTTATTCTTACGCTTTACCGTTAGAACCGAATTCGCGAATTTTACCAATAACAGTTGCTTTGATAGCGTCGCGGCCAGGTCCGATAAATTTACGAGGATCGTAAACTTCTTGGTCTTTGTTTAATACTTCACGAACAGCTTTTGTAAACTCGATTTGGTTCTCAGTGTTTACGTTGATTTTTGAAGTACCTAAAGAGATAGCTTTTTCGATATCAGCAGTTGGGATACCAGTACCACCATGTAATACTAAAGGTACGCCAGTGAAGTCACGAACTTGTTCCATTTCAGCGAATCCTAAGTTAGGCTCACCTTTGTAAGGACCGTGTACAGAACCTAAAGCTGGAGCTAGGCAATCGATACCTGTTGCTTCAACAAGGTGCTTACACTCTGCTGGGTCAGCGTAAATTACGCCTTCAGCGATTACGTCGTCTTCTTGTCCGCCAACTGTTCCAAGCTCAGCTTCAACAGATACGTTACGAGCGTGTGCGTATTCTACTACTTGTTTAGTAGTTTCAACGTTTTCTTCGAATGGGTGGTGAGAAGCGTCGATCATTACAGATGTGAAACCTGCATCAATTGCTTCTTTACATTTTTCGAAGCTTGAACCATGGTCAAGGTGAATCGCTACAGGAACAGTGATGTTCATTTCTTCGATTAAAGCTTTAACCATAGCTACAACTGTTTTGAAACCAGTCATATGACGAGCTGCACCCTCAGATACACCTAGGATTACAGGAGATTTTTCTTCTTCCGCAGCAGCTAAGATAGCTTGAGTCCACTCTAAGTTGTTCATGTTGAATTGACCAACTGCGTATTTTCCTTCTAGTGCTTTGTTTAGCATTTCTTTCATAGAAACTAAAGGCATGGTGAATCCTCCTAAAAAACGTTTTTTGTATCCGATAAGTTCTTATCGCTGGTAGTATGACCAGAATAAGGTAAAATATGTATATCTACATACCGGACTTTTTTCTACACTCAATAGGATAACAACTTGTACTCAAAAACTCAACCGTATTCACCTGCACAATAGTCCATGTAAACGCTTTTTTCCATATTTTTTATAAAAAATTCATTTTTATGCCTCTACAGCGAGCTCATTTCTCACAGCTTGACGAATTTCATCAATATCAAATGGTTTAGCAAAATGCATTAAAGCTCCTAAATCTTTTGCTTCTTGGATCATATCAAGCTCTCCATAAGCAGTCATTAAAATTACTTTAATACTCTCATCAATTTCTTTTACATGCTTTAAAATCTCTATACCATCCATGCCTGGAATTTTCATATCTAACACTACTAAATCTGGATTATCTTTTTTCACGATATCTAAAGCTTGAAATCCATTCGCTGCTTGGAATGTCTGATAACCTTCTTTTTGGAACACTTCATGTAATAACACACGAATCCCATATTGATCATCAACGATTAAAATTTTACCTTCCATAATTCCCAACCTTTCTGTGTAAGTACAAGATTTAAAGCTTCTTATATCTTAACGATTTAATTTCGCTATCCTTTGGCAAATTCCTTCCTATTCTTTCTTATTTTACCGTTTCCTATTTTGTTATGCTACCCTACGATTTCACCTTTCTAAAAAAATAAATTATAATGAAAGCCGGCAAACACGTACGAAGGGAGTAACATTATGTTAAAAATTTTTTCAACTCAATTAAGTGGTTATTTCTCCAGAGTTTCTCAAAAAGAAGAAATGAATATAGAAGATAGCGCTCGTTTACTTGCTCAAGCACTAGTTGGCGATGGTTTCATTTATTTACATGGTACAAATGAAATGGAGGGCGTTGTTGCCGAGGCACTATTCGGTGCTGAACCAATGAAGCAAGCAAAACGCTTATTTGAAAATGGTAAAGAAGCAGAAGTAACCTCTGCGGATCGTGTACTTCTTATTAGCCGTTTTTCAACAGATGAAGCGGTTGTAGAAATTGCAAAAAAACTACAAGAAGAGGGACACTCTATTGTCGGCATTTCTGCTCTTCAAGAAGGTACGGAATCACTCGAACGATATACAGACGTACATATTGATACAAAACTGTTAAAAGGTCTTATTCCAGACGATGAAGGTAATCGCTACGGATTCCCAAGTTTAATAGTAGCCTTATTTGCTTATCACGGGATCAAATTCACAATCGATGAAATGTTAAATGAATATTAAAAAAAGCGCCTTATTTCAGGCGCTTTTTTTATTACTTGCTCTCTTTATTCGTAATAGAAGCTCTTACGAAGTCATGGAACAATGGTTGTGGACGGTTTGGACGAGAAACAAGTTCTGGGTGGAACTGTGCTGCCACGAACCAAGGATGATCTTTTAATTCAATGATTTCAACTAGACGACCGTCTGGGCTTGTACCAGAGAATACAAATCCTTCTTTTTCCATATCCGGACGGAACTGGTTGTTGAACTCATAACGATGACGATGACGTTCATATACAACCGGCTCATTATAAGCATTGTAAGCATTTGTTTCTTCAGCAAGCTTACATGGGTATAGACCAAGACGAAGTGTACCACCTAGGTCCTCTACATCTTTTTGTTCTGGTAATAAGTCGATGATTGCATATGGTGTGTCAGGGTTGATTTCAGAAGAGTTAGCACCTTCTAAACCTAATACATTACGTGCGAATTCGATTGATGCAAGTTGCATACCTAAGCAAATTCCTAAGAATGGAACTTTGTTTTCACGAGCATATTGAATCGCAACGATTTTACCTTCTACACCACGATCGCCGAAGCCACCTGGTACAAGGATACCATCTGTATCGCCAACTAATTCTTTTACGTTTTCTGCTGTTACGTGCTCAGCATTTACCCATTTTACTTCTACATCTGTGTCGAATGAGTAACCAGCATGACGAAGTGCTTCTACAACAGAAATATAAGCATCTTGAAGTTCTACATATTTACCAACAAGAGCGATTTTTGTTTTCTTAGAAAGATTACGCACTTTGTTAACTAGAGCAGTCCACTCTGTCATATCTGCAGCTGGATTGTCTAATTTTAAGTGGTCACAAACGATTTGGTCCATGTTTTGTTCTTGAAGAGATAATGGGACCGCATATAAAGTATCTGCATCGCGAGCTTCGATAACCGCTTTTGTATCGATGTCACAGAATAATGCAAGCTTGTCTTTCATATCTTGAGAAACAGGCATTTCTGTACGAACAACGATAATGTTTGGTTGAATACCTAAGCTACGAAGTTCTTTAACACTATGTTGTGTTGGTTTTGTCTTCATTTCACCCGCTGCTTTTAAGTACGGGATTAACGTACAGTGAATGTACATTACATTGTCACGACCGATGTCGCTCTTAATTTGACGGATTGCTTCTAAGAATGGTAGAGACTCGATGTCACCAACAGTTCCACCGATTTCTGTAATAACAACATCCGCATTTGTTTCACGACCAGAACGATATACGCGTTCTTTAATTTCGTTAGTAATGTGAGGAATAACTTGAACGGTTCCTCCTAAATATTCACCGCGACGCTCTTTTTGAAGAACTGAAGAGTAAATTTTACCTGTTGTTACGTTGCTGTATTTGTTTAAGTTAATGTCGATGAAACGCTCATAGTGACCAAGGTCTAAGTCAGTTTCTGCGCCATCATCTGTTACGAATACCTCACCGTGTTGATATGGGCTCATAGTCCCTGGGTCTACGTTAATGTATGGATCAAACTTTTGAATCGTTACGTTTAAACCACGATTTTTTAAAAGTCTTCCAAGAGATGCTGCTGTAATACCTTTTCCTAAAGACGATACTACACCGCCTGTTACAAAAATATACTTAGTCATGAAAAAGCTCCCTTCTATTTTGCTGTTATATAATCACCGTTGCAAAGCGCAACGTATGTAGATAACACTGTATCCATCTTATTGTTAGACTCTTTTTATTTTCTAAACAAAAAACAAAAAAGAAAATTGCTCCCCTCATCACAAAAAGTAATAAGTAGGGAGCAATTTTCTTTTATATTTACACTTTAAAAGTATTATCGTCCTTTTTTAAAGAGCCCAAAAATGATTCTACATGGACGATAATGAAAAGTCAAGAACTACAGTTCTTCCTCTTCTTCTTCTTCAGTTTCGTCATACTCAAGTTCTTCTTCAGCGAAGTCGTCGTCATCTTCGTCTAAATCAT
Organism: Bacillus sp. PK3-067; assembly: GCF_056738645.1. Lineage (NCBI taxonomy): Bacteria > Bacillati > Bacillota > Bacilli > Caryophanales > Bacillaceae > Bacillus > Bacillus sp. PK3-067. Next base: position 5,257,308 of record NZ_CP096490.1, read on the forward strand.
CAAGATCGTCGTCATCTCCGTCTTCTTCTTCAAGAACCTTGTCCAAATCTTCTACATCATCATCTTCGTCTTCACTTACGTCTGCATCGTCGAAGTCATCTTCATCTTCTTCAATGTAGTCGTCAAAACCGTCTTCTTCAACTTTACGTTTCTTCTTCGGTTTTGGTTGAGGCAAGATTTCTTCATCAATTTGCTCGTATGGGTACCAGCTGCGTAGCCCCCAACGATTTTCTCCTAAATTAATGAAACGTCCATCAATGTTTAAGTCTGTATAAAATTGTGCGATTTTCGCATTAACTTGCTCTTGAGATAGTCCCAGCACTTGAGCGATTTCTTGAACCAACTCGTTGAATGTCGTTGCTTGTTTTTTATCCCCTAAAACGCTATGTACAACTTCAATCATTGAACATTCTTTTAGCTCTTCTGGTGAATATTGCTTAAAATCCACTTATGCGGCACTTCCTTTCATCAAATATAACCTTATATATAACGGCCTGCTTAAAAAAATCCATACTATTCATTATAAACAAAAGTCGCACAAATATGCTACAAAAAAAAACGGGAAACTTTTATAGGGTAGTAAAATTATAATTTGTCTGTTCCTTATTTCGGAAGCATATGGGCCCCTTGCAATACATACCTAATTTGCATTTCTGTATATTCTTCGAGCGTATACAGTTTTTGCAGCGCCCAGCGTCTAAATCCCCACATCTGTCCTTGTATAAAAATATTATGGGCAAGAAGCTGTATTTCTTTTTTATTTAATGTAAATGTTCCATTTTCCGTACACTGTTCTAAAATATTCTCGAACATTCCTACCATTTGAAACTCCTTTTCTAATACATACGGAAGTGATTCTTTCGGTAAAAAGCGTACCTCTTGATACATTATCAATACTTCTTCCTGTAATTCATCCATCACTTTAAAATAATTCGTTATTGCTATCTTTAAACTTTCTACACTCCCTTTTTCTGTACAAACTACTTCCTCTAATCTTTCTTTTACATGTTCATAAATACTATCACAAACTAAATACAAAACATCATCTTTTGTACGAATGTACTCATAAAGTGTCCCTATACTAAATCCAGCCGCTTTTGCAATTTCTCTCGTTGTTGTACGCGGAAATCCTTTTTGTTTAAACAGTTGCACCGCACCTTTAATCATTTGCTCACGTCTTAACGCAACTAATTTTTCATCTTTCACCGATGCATGTACATTATGTTTAACCATTCCCTTCACCTCTCTCTATTATTTTTTGGAAGGAAAAAGCGTAGGAAAATACCTACGCTTTCGTTCCTACTTCGTTAACATACGAGAAATTACAAGCCTCTGAATCTCTTGTGTTCCTTCATATATTTGTGTAATTTTTGCATCTCGCATATAACGCTCTACTGGATAATCTTTCGTATAACCGTAACCACCAAATACTTGCACCGCTTCAGTCGTCACCCTCATCGCTGTATCTCCTGCAAATACTTTTGACATCGCTGACTCTTTTCCATACGGAAGCCCTTCTGATTCAAGCCAAGCCGCTTGATATGTTAAAAGGCGTGCCGCTTCTACATCTGTTGCCATATCCGCAAGTTTAAAGCCAATCCCTTGCTGCGCCGCAATTGGTTTTCCAAATTGATGGCGCTCCCTTGCATATTCTACAGAAGCATCTAAAGCCCCTTGTGCAATACCAACAGCTTGCGCCGCAATACCGTTACGACCTCCATCTAATGTTTGCATCGCAACTTTAAACCCTTGCCCCTCTTCTCCAAGTAGATTCTCTACAGGAATACGGCAATCTTCAAACATAATTTCAGTCGTTGGTGAAGAGCGAATCCCTAGCTTGCTCTCCTTCTTCCCAACTGAAAATCCCGGTGTATCACTTTCTACAATAAATGCACTCGTACCGCGCTGCTTTGATTCAGGATCAGTTAGCGCAAAAACGACATAAATATCAGCAATACCGCCATTTGTAATGAAAATTTTTGATCCATTTAAAATATAATGGTCTCCATCTCTCTTTGCGATTGTCTTCATTCCACCAGCATCCGATCCAGATCCTGGCTCCGTTAAGCCGTATGCACCAATTTTCTTTCCTTCAGCCATCGGTCGTAAAAACTTTTGCTTTTGCTCTTCCGTCCCAAATTTAAAAATTGGCCATCCTGCAAGTGAAGTATGCGCGGACAGTGTTACGCCTGTTGAAGCACAAACGCGGGATAATTCTTCAATAGCGATTACGTACGCTAAGTAATCGCTTCCAATTCCACCGTACTCTTCAGGCCACGGAATACCGGTTAAACCAAGCTCTGCCATTTGATCAAATAATTCTCGATCAAATCGCTCTTCCTCATCACGCTCAGCTGCTGTTGGTGCCACTTCATTTTTAGCAAAATCTCGAACCATTTTTCTTATCATTTCATGTTCTTCTGATAGTTTAAAATGCATCTCCGTCTCCCCCTCGCCCTTTTATAAAGCACGGCTAATAACAAGTTTCTGTATTTCACTTGTTCCTTCATATATTTGCGTGATTTTCGCATCACGGAAAAATCGTTCTACTGGATAGTCTTTCGTATAACCGTAACCACCAAACACTTGCACCGCCTCAATCGCGACTTCAACCGCTGTCTTAGAAGCAAATAATTTCGCAATAGATGCTTCTTTACCGCATGGTAAGCCCTGTGCCCTAAGAGATGCCGCTCTATATACGAGTAACCTTGCTGCTTCGACACTTGTTGCCATATCTGCAAGCTTGAAGCCAATCCCTTGCTGCGCCGCAATTGGCTTCCCGAATTGCTCTCTTTCTTTTGCATAATCAATTGCACAGCCAAGCGCCGCTTCAGCAATTCCTAACGCCTGCGCACCGATTCCAATTCGCCCAACATCTAAATTCGCCATTGCCACCTTAAATCCTTGTCCTTCTTCCCCAAGTAAATTCTCAGCTGGCACTTTCATATCTTCAAAAGTAAGTTGTACTGTACGAGAACCGAGAAGTCCCATCTTATGTTCATCTTTTCCGATGATTAAACCAGGTGTATCTTTCTCTACTATAAATGCAGAAATACCACTTTTTCCTGCCTCTGGATTTGTAGAAGCGAATACAATGTATGTACTTGCTTCACCACCATTTGTAATAAACACTTTCGATCCATTAATAATATAATGATCACCTTTTTTCACAGCTCTTGATTTCAAACTCCCTGCATCTGATCCTGCATTTGGCTCTGTTAAAGCAAATGCACCTAAATATTCCCCAGTTGCAAGTTTAGAAACATATTTTTTCTTCTGTTCTTCTGTTCCGAAATATAAAATCGGATTCATTCCAACTGACGTATGTACAGCTAAAATTACACCAACTGTTGCACTTACCTTTGAGATTTCCTCAATTGCTAGAATGTAAGATATAAAGTCCATTTCTGCCCCACCGTATTTTGCAGGCGCTGGAATACCCATTAATCCAAGCTCACCCATCTTTTGCAAAATCTCTTTCGGGAACACCCCTTGTTCCATACTAGGAACAAAGGGAGCTATTTCCTTCTGTGCAAAATCCCGAACCATTTTCCTCATCATTTGCTGCTCTTCATTAAAACGAAAGTTCATATATTCCGCCTCCATTTGCTATATATCCTTTAAATAATTTGGTAAGACCACTATGTTGTAACAAAGGGGGCATTTATTCGTAAACGTAGAATCCACGACCTGTTTTACGCCCTAACCATCCTGCATTCACATACTTACGTAATAACGGACATGGGCGATATTTACTATCTCCTAATCCTTCATGCAACACTTCCATAATGTATAAACACGTATCTAAACCGATAAAATCGGCGAGTGTCAAAGGCCCCATCGGATGGTTCATACCAAGCTTCATGACTTCATCAATTGCTTCTTTCGTCGCTACACCTTCATATAACGTATAAATTGCTTCGTTAATCATCGGTAGCAAAATACGATTTGATACAAAACCTGGGAAATCATTCACTTCAACTGGTACTTTCCCAATTTTTTTCGTAATATCTTCAATTGCTTCATATACCGCATCATCGGTAGCCAAACCACGAATAATCTCAACAAGCTTCATAACTGGAACCGGATTCATAAAGTGCATACCGATTACTTTTTCCGGACGCTTCGTTACCGCTGCAATTTCTGTAATTGGCAGAGATGACGTATTCGTTGCTAAAATTGCGTGTTCTGGAGCAATTTCATCTAGATTCGCAAAGATTTTCTTTTTAATATCCATTTTCTCAACAGCTGCTTCAATAATAAGATCCGCTTCTTTCACACAATCTAAATCAAGCGTTACTGTAAGACGATTTAATGTGGCTTCCTTCTCTTCTTCCTTCATACGTCCTTTTTCTACTTGCCGTGCTAAGTTTTTCGTAATGATAGCCAATCCTCTATCTAATTGCTCTTGCTTTAAATCTTGTACCTTCACGTCATATCCTGCCATTGCACATACTTGTGCAATTCCTGATCCCATTTGCCCTGCACCAATTACAACAATGTTTTGTACACCCATTTTTTCTTCCCCCTTAATTGTTAATAAATTTTATACCCTCGAATTTTAATTAGTGAACTTCAATCATCACTGCGTCCCCTTGACCGCCACCGCTACAAATCGAAGCAATTCCAATTCCGCCGCCGCGCTGCTTAAGTGCATGGATTAGTGTAACGATAATGCGCGCTCCGCTTGCTCCAATTGGATGTCCCATCGCTACCGCGCCGCCATTTACATTCAATTTTTCCGGATCAATTCCTGCGATTTCTGTACTTGCAATTGCTACCGCTGCAAAGGCTTCATTAATCTCGAATAAATCAATGTCTTCAATTGTCTTTCCTGTTTTTTCAAGCAATGCGTTAATTGCATAACCTGGAGTTCTTGGGAAATCTTTAGATTCCACTGCAATTGCTGTATGCGCCAAAATTGTCGCTAATGGCTTTCTTCCTTCTTGCTTCGCTCTGTCTTCGCTCATTAATACAAGTGCGGCACCACCATCGTTTAGTCCCGGCGCATTACCAGCTGTCACCGTCGCTGTCTTATCAAATACAGGTTTTAACTTTGCTAACTTTTCAATCGTTGTATCTTCACGTGGCGCCTCATCCTTTGCAACGACAATAGGATCGCCTTTTCTTTGCGGAATCGTTACTGGCACGATTTCCTCTTCAAAACGCCCTTCTTTATGCGCTGAAACCGCACGCTGATGGCTACGATATGCCCATTCATCTTGCGCTTCACGAGAAATTCCATCTTCCTTTGCAACTTCTCCGCCATAAACGCCCATGTGTGTACCTGAAAATGCGCATGTTAAACCGTCAGCAACGTTTAAATCAATAACTTCGTTGTTGCCCATTCTGTATCCCCATCTTGCTCCACGTAAAATGTAAGGACTGTTACTCATCGACTCCATACCGCCAGCTACAATCAGTGATTGATCGCCAGTACGAATAATCTGATCCGCTAACGTAACCGCACGAAGCCCTGATGCACAAACTTTATTCACTGTTTCCGTCTGCACTTCCCAAGGGATTCCAGCAGCCCTCGCAGCTTGGCGCGATGGAATTTGTCCCTGCCCACCTTGAATAACCGTTCCAAATATAACTTCTTCAACATCACTAGCCGCAACATTTGCTCTTTCAAGTGCTGCTTTAATTGCAATTCCTCCAAGTTCCGTCGCTTTTACATCCTTTAAAGATCCTCCAAATTTTCCAACTGGTGTTCTTGCGGCACTTAAAATAACTGTTTTACTCATGTTTCTTTCCCCCATTTCATTTTTTAACACTGAGCGCTCGCTCGGTATCCCTACGTTGAGAAGAGGTGCAATCATTGCACCTCTTTCTAAAGTTGTATACATTCTTACAAACTACATTGCTTCTTTTTTCTGTCCGATAACAGATCGTTCTAAAATCTCTGTCACATCAAGAGTTTGAACTTTCTCTTCTACCTCTTTCGCTTTCGTTCCATCACTGATCATCGTTAAGCAATATGGACAACCTGTACCGATAATGGATGGCTGTACAGCTAATGCTTGTTCTGTACGAGCAACGTTAATACGAGAACCTGTTGTTTCTTCCATCCACATTAAGCCACCACCTGCGCCACAGCACATTCCAGTTTCACGGTTACGTGCCATTTCTACAAGATTCACTCCAGGAATCGCTTTCAAAATGTCACGTGGCGCTTCGTACACTTCGTTGTATCTTCCTAAATAACAGGAATCATGGTACGTAACTGTTTCTTCAATAGCGTGAACAGGCTTTAAGCGCCCTTCTTTCACCCACTGAGCTAACAATTCTGTATGATGATAGACTTCTGCTTGCAAGCCAAAGTCCGGATACTCATTTTTAAATGTGTTATAAGCATGAGGATCAATCGTAACGATTTTCTTCACTCCTGCCTTTTCAAATTCTTCGATATTCTTTGTCGCCATCTCTTGGAATACAAATTCATTTCCGAGGCGGCGTGGTGTATCTCCAGAATTCTTTTCTTTATTACCGAGAATTGCGAATGAAATACCTGCTTCGTTCATTAACTTCGCAAACGATATCGCAATCTTCTGACTACGATTGTCGTATGATCCCATTGAACCAACCCAGAATAAATACTCGAATTCCTCCCCAGCTTTTGATTTTTCTTTTACAGTTGGAACTGTTACTTCGTCATCACCTTGGCGCCATGTTTCACGCTCTTTACGGTTCAGACCCCACGGATTCCCTTGACGCTCGATATTTGTCATCGCGCGTTGTGCTTCCGCGTCCATTTTTCCTTCTGTTAAAACGAGATATCGACGTAAATCAATAATTTTGTCAACATGCTCATTCATAACTGGGCATTGATCTTCACAGTTACGACACGTTGTACATGCCCAAATCTCTTCTTCTGTAATAACATCTCCGATTAAACTCGGATCGTAAGCGAGCGTTGTAGACGCTGATTCTTGTTGTCCTTTTCCAGCTGCCATCATCGCTAACTGATTTCCTTGTGTATTATTGAAGGCAACTACTGGAACCCACGGTGCTTTTGATGTTACCGCAGCTCCTTTATCAGTTAAATGATCGCGAAGTTTTAAAATTAAGTCCATCGGCGATAACATTTTTCCTGTTCCTGTTGCCGGACACATATTTGTACAACGGCCACACTCTACACAAGCGTATAAGTCAATAAGTTGATTTTGTCTAAAGTCTTCAATTTTACCAACACCAAATGTTTCTTGCGTTTCATCTTCAAAATCAATCTTTTCAAGCTTCCCTGGGTTTGAAAGACGACCGAAGAATACATTAGCTGGTCCTGCAATTAAATGCGCATGTTTTGATTGTGGAACATACACTAAAAACGTTAACAAAATTAGTAAATGCACCCACCAAGAAAAATAGAACACTGAAATGGCTACGGTTTCATTTATCCCGCTAAAAACGTAAGCGATTGCAGAAGCAATTGGTTCACTCCATGAAAGCTCCTCGCCATGCCATATAAGTCCCATACCGTTACCAAGTAGCACAGAAATCATTAAGCCACCGATAAAGATAAGAACAAGACCTGATTTGAAGTTACGTTTTAAACGAACAAGCTTTTCTACATAACGTCTATGAAAAGCCCAAAATACTGCAATTAAAATAACAAGTGTGACAATTTCCTGGAAGAATGTAAATGCAGGGTATAGTGGTCCAAGTGGAAGATGTGATCCTGGTGCGAGTCCTTTCCAAACGAAGTCAATTGCTCCAAATTGGACAAGAATAAATCCGTAAAAGAACATAACGTGAATGATGCCGCTTTTCTTATCTTTCAGCAGCTTTTTTTGACCGAAAACATTGACCTTAAGGAGATCCCAACGCTCTTTAAAACGACGGTCAAATTCAATTTTTTTTCCTAATTGTATGTAGGCCATTCTCGTCCGTATAAGATATACAAACAAATATCCTGCATAAGCAATAACAGCAATGGCAGCCAGCCAATTAATAATCAGTAAGCTATTCATTTTTATGCTACCCCTCTCTTTGTAAGCCCTCTTTCTTTTTTTGAATCTTCAAAAATATATAATTTTCTGAATTATATCCCCTATCCCCATTATATAATGAGTGAGCATTCAGTCAACAGTTTTTTGTTATAGAACAACACATTTTTTCATAAAGCTGTTTATTTCGGTGAAACTATAAAGTGAAACTTTAATCAGCAGGGGTGGTTCATCCCCCGCTGATTATTAGTTGAACCAATCGGGCTTTTACGGGCAGTTGATTTCCAAACTAGCTTCTGCTTATTCATCAATTTTTGAAATAGGAAGCTTACTGCCCGTTAAAGCGGGATAAAGTGAAACTTTAACCAGTACAAGATCTATCCTCTAAAGAAATTTATAATAACAGCCGTGCTACCCGTATCATTTGTAACACACTGAAGGTGAAAAGAATGCGAAGGAGGGAATTCACTAATGCTCTACTTATCTCTTTTGTTAATATCCGTTGCTCTTTGGATTACAATTGACCTTTCATACGGGAGACTTCTTCATTTAAAACGAGTAAGCTCTCGCACTTTCCCTTTACGTCAAAGTGATTTTCACCTTTATACATACGGGAAAGATTTGTATGACGCTTTATTTACTGATATAAAACAAGCACAGCATCACATTCATATTTTATTCTTCATTGTAAAAAACGATAAAATCAGTCGTGAATTTTTAAAATTGCTGATTGATAAGGCTCAGGAAGGAATTGAAGTACGACTTTTACTTGATCGATTTGGCAGCCATTCTTTATCAAACGAAGCTATTCGCTCCCTGCAAAAACATGGTGTATCTTTTTCATTTTGTCATAAGGTAAAATTTCCTCTGCCTTTCTTTTCTGCCAATCAACGAAATCATAGGAAAATTACAGTGATTGATGGGAAAACCGGCTATATCGGGGGATTTAATATCGGTGAAGAGTATCTAGGGCATAATGAATATTTAGGATTATGGCGAGACTACCATTTACGTCTTACAGGAGAAGGGGTTCAAGATTTACAAAAGCAATTTTTGCATGACTGGTTTGATGATACGAAACAAAATTTATTAGATGCTTCTCTTTATTTTCCAAAACAAAACCCAGGTACCATCCTGCATCAATTTATTCCGACTGATGGGGCTTATTTACAGCATACTTTTTTACATTTAATTAACGCGGCAAAAAAAGAAATCTGTATCGGTACACCATATTTCATTCCTGGAAAAAAAATTATGAATGCCTTATTAAAAGCAAAAGAAAGAGGGGTTCAAATCACAATTCTTGTTCCAGAAAAAGCTGATCACCCTCTTGTTCGAGAAGCCAAATTTCCGTACTGCCGAAAATTAATACAGGCTGGTTGCAATATTTATGCATTTCAACAAGGTTTTTTTCACGCCAAAATTATTATAGTAGACGATGATATTTGTGATATCGGAACAGCAAACTTTGATATGAGAAGTTTATATATTAACCATGAAATAAACTGCCTGTTATATAATAAACATTTCATTCAAACAGTAAAAAAGAAATTCCATGAAGATCTAGATAATGCATCTGTACTTTCCTATAGCGATGTAAACCCGCCTTCTCTTATCGATAGAGGAAAGGAATGGATTGGAACAATATTTGCTTTCTTTTTATAGGAAAGACAATGAATAAAAGAGGTGTATCTCATATGCTTATACGGTTTGGATATGTCTCACATGCAATGGCACTCTGGGACTGTTCTCCTGCCAAAACAATGACGTTTACAAGCTTTAAGAAACTCAGCAAGCAAGAGCGAGAAGACAAACTGTACCATGTTATAAGGCAAAATTTAGAGCACACAATACGTATCCTTCATTACAATATAGCGCATGAAATCCCACTATATCGCCTATCGTCTTCCATCGTCCCACTTGCAACACATCCCGAAGTCGAGTTTGACTATATTGGGGTATTCACACCACTTTGGCGTAAAATAGGGGCTTTAATTAAAGAACACAATTTACGAATAAGTTTTCATCCAAATCAATTTACGCTATTTACAAGCGACAAGCCACATATTACTACTAACGCTATTACGGATATGACTTATCATTATAAAATATTGGATGCTATAGGCATTGCAGATTCTTCTTACATTAATATTCATGTAGGTGGAGCCTATGGAAATAAAGAAAAGGCAATTGAGCGCTTCCATGAAAACATAAAAAAACTTCCTACACATATAAAAAAACAAATGACTCTTGAAAATGATGATAAAACCTATACAACCGCTGAAACTTTATCCATTTGCCAAAAAGAAAATATTCCATTTGTATTTGATTATCATCATCATATGGCCAATCTTTGCGAGGAACCACTAGAAGAGTTGCTTCCTGCAATTTTTGAAACTTGGTCACATACAAATATCTCTCCTAAAGTTCACATTTCCTCCCCGAGATCGGAAAAAGAATTTAGGGCTCATGCTGAATATATCGATTTAGAGTTTATTAAGCCTTTCTTACACATTGCAAAAAAACACAATCATAATTTCGATATTATGATTGAAAGTAAACAAAAAGACTTAGCACTATTCCAATTAATAGATGAACTTTCTGCTATAAGAGGAATTAAAAGAATAAGTGGTGCAATGTTACAGTGGTAAATTGTAACTTTGCACCATTTTTTCAAAAAAGTAATTTTTATAGTAAAAAACATCCTATTTTATATGCTATTATTTAAATTAGCATTCCCTCGAGATTCAACTTTATTGAAACGGAGTCATAATATGATTAATCAAAAAAAATATGTACAATTTGTCATAATATACATATCTATATTTGCTCTTTGGATACTCTTTATTCCAAATGAATCGCATATAAAGGAGATTGGAATTCTTTTCTTATTCTGTTTCGCTGCACTTTTTTCTTGTCACTGTTTATATAAAGCTATTAAGAGAATGAAACGCAGCGATAAACTATTTTGGATTTTATTACTATGTACTTGCCTATGTGGGTTAGTTATGGAGATAACCCTATTTCTTAGTTCACTTTCTATACATGATCAATCTATATTTTCATATAAAGCATTACCTTTTTTTATCATACAATATATTTTGCTCTTTGTTGGATTTGCTATAAAGTTTATAAAAAATTATTCTATTAAGGGGCTTTCTCAATTTTCATTCGATAGCATCTTTATTATTATTATGAACATTTATTTCACCTTAACTTTTATCTTAGACCTTTCAAGCTTCCGCATGTTAACAAAGGATACTTGGATTTTAATTGGGTATTTCATTGCACAATCATTAGTAATTTACGCCGTTATTAGCCTATATAGAAGAGAACAATATTCTTCTAGTAGAATTGCATTAATTATCGGTTTCACTATTATACTCGTATACGGTTATATTCATCTGTTTCAATTGAATTTTGGAATGAAAACTTCTGCTGAAATTAATTATTTAATACACACTGCTTCTATTTTATTAATTGGACTTTCTTCCATACTATATATTTTAGATAAACCAATGCAGCATGAAACGAAAACAAAATATTATCGATTCGATTATGTACGTTTTATACTACCTTATTTTAGTATAATTATTACTTTTTCTTTTATTATCATTCAACCTTGGGATGATAAATTCATGTTAATCGGTCTCGTATTATCACTTATTTTGTTATTCTTGCGGCAACTTTACATGTGGAAAGATAATCAAGCACTAATTCATACATATGAACAGTTGACTACACAACTAGAGGACGAAGTTGAAGAAGGTGCATTTGCATTATCAAAAAGTGAACAACGTTATAAATCTTTATTCGAGGACCATCCCGATGCCGTTTTCTCTTTAAATATGAATGGCATTTTTCAACAATCTAATAAGGCGTGCGAAAGCTTATTTACTGCCTATTATTGCGAAGTGGCAAGCTATTCTCTGGTACACTTCATTGATTCAAAAGACCACGAACTACTAAAGAAGGCTTTACAAATTACAAAGGAAGGTAGGCCACAAACGTTAGAAGTTCGTACAAAAGAACAAGAAGGCTATTATTATTATCTCCATATTACACTTATCCCTACTTTTATAAACAAAGAAGTGGTCGGAATGTTTGGGATAGCACGTGATATTACCACCTTATATGAAAAACAAAAACAAGTAGAACATTTAGCCTTTCACGATGCACTTACTGGATTACCAAATCGTCGAAAGTTCGAAAAAGATTTAAAAGCCATTTTAAATACAGCCCAAACTAACGCAAATGATGTCGCCGTCATATTCCTTGATTTAGATCGATTTAAAAAAATTAACGATAGACTTGGCCATGACGTTGGAGATTTATTATTAATTGAAGTAGCAAAAAGATTACGCGGTTGCTTGCGTTCAAAAGATATCGTCGCTCGCCAAGGTGGAGATGAGTTTACAATTCTATTACCAGAAATGTACTCAGAAAAAAGTGCAATTTTTATAGCTGAACAGATTTTAACTATTTTAAACAAACCATTCTTCATTCAAGGCGAAGAACTTTCTATTACACCAAGTATCGGAATTGCGATGTACCCTGATTATGGAACTGATGTAAATGAGTTAATGAAAAATGCTGATATGGCTATGTATCGTGCGAAAGCAAATGGAAAAAACAGATTTGTTTTCTTCTCAAAAGAAATGAGTATCGCTCAAAATGAAATTCAATTCTTAGAAGGTGAACTTTCAAAAGCATTACAACAAAATGAATTTTTCCTTGAATACCAGCCACAAGTAAGCACAAAAACAAAACAAATTATCGGTTTTGAAGCATTAATACGTTGGAAGCATCCAAAACTCGGTATCGTATCTCCTGCCCAATTTATCCCTCTAGCAGAGGAAACTGGTTTTATTATTGAACTTGGCAATTGGATTTTACGTACTGCTTGTTTAGAGGCAAAAAGATGGCATAATCAAGGTTTCTCTCATTTAAAAGTTGGTGTAAATTTATCTGTTGTTCAATTTAACCATGCAGATTTAATCCCAACTATTTCAAAGGTATTGGAAGAAACAGAACTGAAACCAGAAGCACTAGATATTGAAATTACGGAAAGCATCGCAATTAATCAAAATCAATCTGTAGTTGCAAAACTAGAACAACTTCAAAATCTCGGTATTCAAATTTCAATCGACGACTTTGGAACTGGTTATAGTTCTTTAGCTTATTTAACAAAATATCCAATCAACACATTAAAAATCGCTCGAGAGTTTATTTGTGGAATTACAACTAGCCCTTTAGAAGAAGCAATTGTCTCTTCCATTATTACACTATCAAAACAACTAAATTTAGAAGTGATTGCAGAAGGTGTAGAAACGGAAGAAGAATGGGAATTTTTACATAAACAAAATTGTGATCACATTCAAGGATTCTTTATTAGCAAACCTGTTTCTAGTAAAGACGTTTGGATGTTACTCCATAAAAAAACAACCGCCTAAGTAAGACGGTTGTTTTTTAATATTCAAAAGGTAAATCTTTAGCTAATTGTACCTCTTGATCGTTATGAGAAATTATATGGCTTTTCTCTAATGCCGTATCGCCTAATGAAATACCCCATGCCATCGCTAACGTTAATAAACTACCAATAAGTAATTTCTTCATATTCCATCACCCACATTTTTTATTTTAATATATCATGAAAATTTATATCTATTATATGCAATTATGCATACCCATTTTTTAGGATATTTATCTGCTGATCTTATTTACGAGCGCTTCTTTATATGTATGCATTTCTAATATATCAAAAAAGAAGCTTGCCTTTTTATATGCATCTTCAACCTCTGCCCTATCGTACTCCAACTTCCCTAGGCATTCACCTCTTTGATAATATAGCTGTCCAATTAATGCCATACTATTAATTCGGCATGATATTTCAATCGCTTTATTTACTTGATAAAGTGACTCTTCATATTGATTATCTAAATATAATGCTTTCGCATGATTATATCTTACCTTCACTTCAAATTCTTCATTATCATGCAATACCTCTAATTGTTTTAATATATCTTCAAATAACTCAATACTCTTCTTAAAATAGCTATTTTCAGCATAAATATTTGCAATCGCATTTTCTATATAAAGATTTTGGTATACGTCTATTCCAGCTAACTGTTGATTTAACAATTTTTTTAATTCTAAAATACAATATTCGTAATCGATTTTCTTTAATATGTAAGCTGCTACATGATATTGCCATTGAAGAAATTGCTGGAATTCAGGATGATATTCTTCCTTTTTCAGCTCATTCCATACTTTATTATAAATTTCTTTATATTTCTTTTGCTTACAAAGCATAATGATTTGATCTTTAAACTGTTTTTTTCTTTCAATATCGGAATAAATGAGTACCTCATAAAAATGAATAATAGGAACTTGTAATTTTGCTGCGATACCTTGCAATATATCCATACTTGGGTATACCGCACCCGATTCAATTCTACTCACTTCCGATTGATGACATATATTATCGGATAACTGTTTCTGTGTTAATCCTCTCATCACCCTAATTTTCTTAATTTCACTTCCTAATTTTTCTGCGTGCATACTTACTCACCATCCCATTAGAACAATCTAATTTTTTGAGTTGTCATACCACTACAATAATGTGAATTCGACAATTTTTGATATGAAATAATGCATAATATATATAAAATTCGGCAAATTTTTCATACAATTCATCTCACATACAATAATAGATTAGGAGTGTTATAGATGAATTATAGAAAACTTGCTAGTGCTTTCGTTACATTCGGTCTTCTTTGCCCTTTATCAACAGAAGCTATTCATGCTCAAGAATTAGACAAAAGTGCAGTCAAAGTTGAAATTGCTCAGCCTGGTTTAACAATCGGGAAATTAACACAACCTCAAAATGATACGAAAGAAAATATTGCTAAAAAGTATTTAAAAGGTGAGGTAAATGGGGCGAAAGCTCAACAAGAACAAGTCACTACTGAAAAAAATGTAGATTTCCAACCTACAAATAAAGAAACCAAAGAAAATCAAACCGAAGTTCGCCTTGCACAAACATATAAAAACTATAAAATATATGGCCAAGATCTCATTGTAAAAGTAGATAAAAATGGAGTAATCACAACTGTTAGTGGTAAAGTTGTTCAAAATTTAAATCAACAACCTAATCTTACTATAACAAATTTTTTGTCGAAAAATGAAGTAAAATCTAAATTACGCGATATAGTTCAAATTCCAAGTGATGCAGTTGAGACAGAATTCTCTAGCGAAACCGTTGTTTACAAGAAAAAAGATGGCTATTATACATTCGCAACTGTTATTACATTTACTTATGAAAACAATGAACAAATTATAAACGGCAATGCTATCGTTGATTTAAAAACTGGCGAAGTACTTTTCCAAGAAAAATTCATTAAAAACAAAGAGAATAAGACTATAAATCAAGTAACATCACCTAGATTATCCCCTGCAAGTGAGCAAGGAACTGGGAAAAATGCACTTCAAGAAAACATCTCTTTCAATATTGCCAAAGGAACTGATGGGAAGTTTTATTTAGCAGATTTATCACGCGGAAATGGTATTTATATTTATAATGCAAACTACGCCGATTCCCTCGGAGGATATAGTCAAGCTGGTTATCCAGGGACACTAATTTCAAGTAGTACTCCTAATTTTGCAGATAAAGAAGCCGCGGGCGCTATGAAGAACATGAGTGATATTTACGATTACTTTAAGAAAGAACATAATCTAAAAAGTTACGACAATAAAGATTCAAAAGTTGTTGCTAGTGTACACGGTTTTGATTCTACTGAAGTTAGTGATGGTGTAAAAGAAGACTATGTAAATGCATTTTGGCATCCCGCTTGGAACCAAATGGTATTTGGTGATGGTTTAGACGGAAAACTAACATCCGCTCTTGATGTAACAGCTCATGAATTTGGACATGCTGTATTCAGTGGCACGACGAAAAATAAAGTCGTGAGATATCCAAGCGCTGAAACATCTGCACTAAACGAGGGATTAGCAGATTTCTGGGGTACACAAATCGAATATTACGTAAAGAAAGATAAAGGAAACTGGATTATGGGCGATACATTAGGTGGCCTAACAATTCGTGATATCCCAAGGGAAATTGGTGACGGCGGTCATAAACTATATACAAATTTACAAGATTTCTATAACGATGGTAATAATCAAGAATCACACGTGAATTCTGGTATTATCAGTCACGTATTATATCAATTAGCTGAAGGTAAAACATATAACGGTGTTGCTGTTCAAAAACAAGGAAATGAAAAAGTAAGTAAAGTTGTTATGCGTGCATTGCAAAATTATGCAACTTCCGCTGAAGACTTTGAATCACTTCAATCTCATATCGTACAAGCTGCAAAAGATTTATATGGCACTGCCGTATCAAATGAATTTGCAAAGGCATTTGAAGCACACGGTTACAAACCGTTACAAAAAGTAAATCAAGTAATAGAAGTACAATAATTATAAAAAGAAGGTTACCTCTCATAGGTAACCTTCTTTTTATATCCAACCCTTTTCTTCCGCAATTGTAATTGCCTCAATTCTATTTTTCGCATCAAGCTTCGCTAATACTTCAGAAATATAATTACGTACTGTACCCGGCGAAAGATAAAGTGCCTTCGCAATTTCGTTTGCCGTCTTTCCTTCTTTCGCAAGCAACAGTACTTCCTTTTCGCGATCTGACAACGGATTTTGCTCCTGCCATAAGCCAAACATTAAATCTTGGGAGACCTCTCGTTTCCCCTTCATTACATTACGAATTGCTGCCGCTAAATCTTCACTTGGGCTATCCTTTAATAAATAGCCGTGCACACCAGCTTTCATTGCTCTTTCAAAATATCCCGGCCGTGCAAATGTTGTTAAAATCATTACTTTGCATGATGATTTTTCTTTCTTTAAAGTCTCAGCGACATCCAATCCACTTTGAATCGGCATTTCAATATCCATAATACTTACATCTGGCTTTAACGATTCAATTAATTCTAACGCCTCTTCCCCGTTCGCAGCTTGCCCAATTACTTCGATATCATCTTCTAGATCAAGCAGGGCCCCTAATGCACCACGAAGCATCCGCTGGTCTTCTGCAATAATAATTCGAATCATGCCCTCACCTCATCTTTTCCTGTTCTAATAACAACTGGAACTTTTACCGTTAATAACGTCCCTGGATTGATTGTACCTAGTTCAACAAATCCATCAATAAGAGCAATTCGTTCTTTCATGCCGCGAATACCATTTCCATCATGATTTTGATCTGTTAAACCGATTCCGTTATCTTCTACTTTCAAAATCAGTTCACCTTGTGATTCTAATACAGAAACTGCGCACCGCGTTGCCTTACTATGTTTTACAACATTTGTAACGGCCTCACGTAAACACATCCCGACAATATTTTGTTCAATTGGTGATAACGAGCTCGATCTTGCTTCTTGCCTCACTTCTAATTCAATATTAGCTGCTTGTAAGATCGCTTTTATTTGCTCTAGCTCTTCTTCTACCGTAATCATACGCATATCAGAAATTAATTCTCTCAGCTGTTTTAAGGCTGTACGAGACGTTTGTGTAATTTCCTTCGCTTCCGCACTTGCACGCTCTGGATTTTTCACAATTAACTTCTCTACAAGCTGGCTTTTCAAAGTAATAAGAGATAACGTATGCCCTAATGTGTCATGAAGATCTCTTGCAATCCGCTGCCGTTCTTCACGTTTTACTAAGTCTTTAATTTGCTCGTTCGCCTGATCCAATTGATTTCTTAACATCTTTTTCTGATTAAAATTGCGCATACCAAATGGCGTAAGAAGCATTAAAATAAACATTGGAACGATATTTACTAAACTTGTAGTTGTTAGTTGATTCATATTTACAAATAAAAATGCTCCAAGCATGATAACTAACGAACATAACAGCACTCGAAATACTTTCTTATTTGGCGCAAATCCCATCGCACTTGCTGTGAAAAAGCCAAAAAATATCATAAAAGGATTATAAAATAAAGCAAATAAAAAGATGAGTACCATTTGAATACACGCCCAAAAAACAAACGTCCTCTGAACAAAATAAAGCTGACGGTATGTGACGATAAAAATTATCAACATACCGCTTCCTATTACAAGCTTCCATCCTGATGCCTGCGCTAAGTGATAAATTGGAAATAATAGATAAACAAACCACATATACGGGAAGAATCCCATATGTTTCGGAAAAATCTCAATCCTCTTCTTCTCTATCATTTATACCGCTTCCTGTCTTTTTCTTATATATATTGATACTACAACAAATATAAGGAAATAACCTCCTAATACCGCGATATTTTCCCATCCAATTGATTTTCCAGCTACAATATCCCACGCACCACTTCCGAAATGGTATGTCGGTGTCCATTCACCAATCGTTCTTAATATTTTGGGAAATACTTCAACCGGCATCCATAACCCGCCAACTATAGCTAAACTCATATTTAAAATATTTGCTAAGCCAGCAGCTGCGTCCGCCTTCTTAATGGAACCTATTACTGTTCCTAACGCTAAAAATGGTGTTACCCCTAACAATAACCATAATCCCGCACCAATCCATTGCCCTATCGTTAACTCAACATGATTAATTAGTATCCCTGCAATAAAGATAACTAATATTGAAAAAGCATTTACTACTGTTTGAGCGATAATTTTTGCTGTTAAATATGCTCCCTCTGGAAGCGGTGTAATTTTTAGAAGATGTGTCCATCCTTGCCCTCTTTCCTGAGAAAGTCTCACACCGAAACTAAAGAGTGCAGTCCCTACAATACTGAAAGTTGCCATCGAAATTAAATAATGTGCTTTCCACGCATCTCCGTTTTGTGGTACTTGAACAACATTTGTGAAAATGTAGTAAAACATAACAGGCATTAATAATGAGAAAAAGATAAATAATTTATTGCGGAATGTACGTAAAATTTCTATTTTGCATTGCATCCATAATGCTCTCATGCGATTTCCTCCTTCTGATTTGCGACAAACTGTTCGAATGCTTCATCAAGACTTCCACGTTCAACTGAAACATCTGTTACAGGTAAACTCTTTTGATAAATGGCTTTTAAAGTTGCATCCGTATCCTCCGTTGTTAAAATGAAGCGTCCTTCGCTTGACTTTACTTCTGTTACATTTGGTAATTCCTTTAGTAATTTTGTAGGAATGCTTTCCTTCGAGTAAAATGTGATTGTTTTTCGCGAAATCGTCGCTTTCATTTCGTCTGGTGTACCATCTGCGATAATCTTTCCGTTCGCAAATAATAAGATACGATTTGCTAAAGCATCTGCTTCTTCTAAATAATGCGTCGTTAAAATAATTGTTTTCTCTTCACTTGCTAACTTTCGAATCGTTTCCCAAAACATTCTTCGAGACGTAATATCCATTCCGACTGTTGGCTCATCTAAAAATAACAAATCTGGATTTCCCGCAAGTGCAAGCGCAAAATTCAACCTTCTTTTTTGCCCACCTGATAACTTCTCACATCTTTGCTTTCGCTCTGATTCTAAATTTGATAGCTGCAGTAACGTTTCTTTCGCTATAGGATTCGTATAATAACTACGGAATAACTCGATTGCCTCTTCCACCGTAATACTATCAATGACACTTACTTCTTGCAGCATCGCACCGAGGCTATTACGAACATCTCTATGCTTTGGACTCTTTCCAAATATAAAGACCTTACCTTCTGTCGGGTCCTTTAATCCAAGCATCATCGACATCGTCGTTGTTTTCCCCGCACCATTCGGACCAAGTAACGCTACTATTTCCCCTTTATTTACATGAAATGAAACATTATTTACTGCGTTTTTATGTTTAAATGTTTTAGAAACACCATTTACTTCAATAATCTTTTCCATCTCTCCACCCCCGCTGTTTCTTATATTTACATTGTATTACTTGGAAAACTTAGGAAACAGTATGATGCGTCATGACATCGATATGACAATTGTCATGTATTCTTTATGAGAGGAATCAACCCGCATACCGCAAGCGAGTAGCAGGACGAAAATAAACATGATACAATCGGATAAGATATATATTCGAGGAAGGACAGTGGTTTTCATGATTATTCGTAATGAACAAGATTTAGAAGGCTTACGAAAAATCGGCCGCATCGTTGCGCTTGCACGTGAAGAAATGAAAAAAGAAGCGAAGCCAGGTATGACAACGAAAGAGCTTGATTTGATCGGTAAAAAAGTATTAGATGAGCATGGTGCTATTTCTGCACCTGAAAAAGAATATGATTTCCCAGGTGTAACTTGCATTAGTGTAAATGAGGAAGTTGCTCATGGTATTCCAGGAGATCGCGTATTAAAAGAAGGCGACTTAGTAAACGTCGATGTATCTGCTGCACTTGATGGCTATTATGCAGATACAGGTATCTCATTTGTTCTTGGAGAAGACGAAGCAAAAGAAAAGCTTTGCCAAGCAGCAGTTGATGCATTTTGGGCAGCAATGAAAAAGGTTAGAGCTGGCTCAAAACAAAATCAAATTGGTCGTGCTGTTTCAAACTTCGCACATAAAAGTGGATACAATGTTATTCAAAACTTAACTGGTCACGGCATTGGTCTTAGCTTACATGAAGCACCAAATCACATTTTAAGTTACTATGATCCAATGGATAATGCGCTTTTAAAAGACGGTCTTGTTATCGCTGTAGAACCGTTCATCTCTATGAAAGCTGATCATATTATTGAACGTGGTGACGACGGCTGGACATTCGTTACACCTGATAAAAGTCTTGTTGCACAATGTGAACATACGGTTGTCGTAACGCGCGGCGAACCAATAATTTTAACAGAAATCTAATACCAAAAACGGCTGTTTTGTAGATTTATTCCACATAAAACAGCCGTTTTTATTTTTGGGAAAATATGTGAACTACTGTTGAACTCTTTATCATTTAAGTATATAATCTTTAGCGGAGGTTACTTAAGCTTA
Organism: Bacillus sp. PK3-067; assembly: GCF_056738645.1. Classification (NCBI taxonomy): domain Bacteria; kingdom Bacillati; phylum Bacillota; class Bacilli; order Caryophanales; family Bacillaceae; genus Bacillus; species Bacillus sp. PK3-067. Next base: position 5,278,222 of record NZ_CP096490.1, read on the forward strand.
TCTTTACTAAAAAGATATTGTAACTAAAAACACCTTCTTTCTTATTGTTTAAACAGTCTCAAAAATGACCGTAGTAACGTGTTAGTCGAATATTCTGTAATTCTTATATTCCTCTAACAATGTAAGAAACTATCATCTTTCAACTTCGGTCCACTAATCGCACAACTCTCTTTAGACAAAATAAATGACTATTTTCAAAGTACATATTGTCTTCATTCTGACCAAAACCAACCCTATCTAGCTTTTTATCTCCACATAACTTTAAGGCAAAAATAAGCCTTCACAAAGGGATACACTACATTGGTTAGTATGTATCGTAAAACTTACCTTTATAACCATTCTTTTTTACTAGATATACATGAAAACTATCTCACATATAAAGGTCTGATATCATTCTTTATATCAGTATTTTTTTCGACATTTTTTGTCGAATTGTGTATATTTCCATAGAACTGTGTAAATATACATTTTGTTTTACGTTAAACAATTTTACTTTGAACATAATCCTGTTTGTCTGAGAACGCGTATAGAAACGGAGGGATAGCAAAAATAAATAGCTTATAACAAATACTTTTAATATTCCATTTGTTCATGTGGAATAAGTCCCCAATGGACAAATGAATGTTCAGAGGAGGAAAAATGAAAAAAATTTTTAATGTATGTTTAATTGTATTCGTACTATTTTCGCAACTTGCTAGTTTTCCATACAATCAAGTAAAAGCGGAAACCTTAACAGGAGATTCCTTATTTGACACTGTTGAAATGAAAGATGCAACGAATCATATTATTGACGAAGCAAAAAATCCTAACAATTTAATAAAGATAGGATCAATCATTCAAGTAGAATACGCTTGGTCAATAAAGGATCAACAAGCTGCACACGCAAATGATACAGCAATAGTTCAAATACCACTTGCATTAAAAGTATCTAAAGATTTGCAAGGAGATTTAGTAACAGATCAAAAAAATATTGGTCAATATTTTATAACAGCTAAAGATAATAAATTAAAATTAATATTTAATAATCAAGTAGAAAATTTGAAAGACGCTAAAGGAAAAATTAAAGTTGATACCGTGTTTAACTCAACTTTAAAAACTGGAGAAAAATCAGTTCAAATCGCTTTTCCTTTAGGAACAATGGTTCAGCCTATATCAGTTCCTGTTCAAGTAGAAAACTCTAAAGAAGATAGCACCAAACAGGATACTAATAAACAAGCGCAAGATCCAGTAGCTAAACCTGTTACTGACAATCCGGAGCAAGATCCAGCAACTAAACCTGTTACTGATAATCCGGAACAAAACCCAACAACTAAAACTGTTACTGATAATCCAGAACAAAACCCAACAACTAAAACTGTTACCGATAATCCGGAACAAAACCCAGCAGCTAAAACTGCCACTGATAATCCGGAACAAAACCCAGCAGCTAAAATTGCTACTGACAATCCAGAACAAAAGCTAGCAAGCGACCCTGCTGAGAATACAAATTCAGGTCCAAAGCAAATAACAACAAACATTTTAACCAGTGTAAAGTTGACGGATAAAGACGGAAAACCATTTACAGAGGATAACCGTCCAAGTACAGATTCCCCTGCCAATATTGAGTTTACATGGGAACTTTTAAAATCAATGAATGTGAAAAATGGAGATTACTATATTTTTGATCTTCCTAAACATTTTAAGATTTACAATACAATTAACAGTCCTTTATATGATAGTGAAAACCATCAAATTGGTAATTTTACTGTTACAAAAGATGGAAAAGTCACAATGACATTCAACGATTATGTTGAAGAGCATCCAGATGTTGCTGGTAACCTACAATTAAAGACAGAATTTAATAAAGCTGAAATTAAAGGTACAACAACACAAGAAATTCCTTTCCCGATTAAAGATAAGGATGTTTCTATTACAGTTGACTTTAAGCCTAATGTACAAACAGCTACGAATAAAAAGGGTTTACCTGATAGACCAATTAATACAAATGAAATTAATTGGAAAGTAGAGATGAACAAAACGAAAGACCCCCTTAAAAACGCTGTTTTTAAAGATAACATTCCACAAGGTACAAGCTTAAATAAAGATTCTATTAAAGTTTATTATTTAGAAGTTGATGTTAATGGGAATGTAACGCGTGGTGCAGAAGCTGAGCCAACAGATTACAATATTATTTCATCAGATGGCTCAAAATTGGAGATTGCTTTCAAAGATTCTATCAATAAAGCATATCAAATCGAATATGCCACAAAAATTACTGATGAAAATATTAAAAGTTTCCGAAATAACGTTACGATAACGAGTGATAATCAAAAGCAACAAAACGCAAGTTCTACTGTAACGGTTTCTCGTGGTACACACTTAAATAAAACAAGTAAATATGATCCAAAGACGCAAACAATTGAGTGGACAATTACTTACAATGGTGATCAAAGAGAGATCAAAAAAGCTGATGCGATTTTAAAAGATATTTTTGACGATACACACGAACTAGATGCAAATTCTATTGTTGTAAAAAACGCTTCATATAATGAAAAAGGAACGCTTGTAACAGGAGACGCTGTTAATAATTACACTGTAAATAACAAGAAGAATGGATTCGATTTACAGTTTAATGATGATATTAATAGTGCTTATGTGATTACCTATAAAACCAAGCCAACTAATAAAGTTATAGAAGATGGAAAAGTAAAAAATAAAGTTACAGCTGATAATGATTCAAGTAAAGAAAATGAAGCTAGCTTCAAGCAGCAAAATATTATTAAATCTAATAATAAAGCTGAAACAAATTATAAAGACAAAACAACAACTTGGACAATTATAGTAAATAATAACAACTATCCATTAAGCAACGCGATTATTACGGACACCTTTGATCATGGTGGATTACAATTAAAAGATAAGAAACTAGAAATTAAAGACGGAAATTATACCCTTCAAGCTGGGACTGACTATGTTTTAGATGTAACAGATAAAGGCTTCAAAATTACTCTTATAGGTACGTATCAGTCTAATATGACAAAGACATTAGTCGTAAAATATACGACAGACTTTGATTATACAAAGCTAGAAAGTGGTAAAACTTCATTTAAAAATACAGGTAACCTTTCTTGGATAGATACGGATTCTAATCCACAATCAAATAAAGTTGAAGCTAATTTCGATCCTGATACTTTCACAAAGGCAAATGGTTATAAATACGGTTCTTATAACGCCCAAACGAAGGAAATTACTTGGATAATAGGCTTTAACTATAATAATGTTGAGATTAAAGATCCTTATGTTATAGACGTAATACAAGATAAACAAAAATTAGTGCCTGGATCCATTGAAGTGCGCGATATGATTCTAAATGGAAATCCTGATAATGCACAACCTGGTAATGCTGTACCAACTGAGAAATATGAACTTGAAGAACCTACAGAGAAAAATAAAAACACCCTAAAGGTTCATTTCAAACAATCAATTAATTCACCTTACTATATTATCTTTAAAACAAGCCTTGATGGTGAACTTATCCAAGGCACCTACAAAAACGAGGCAGATTTAAAAGATGGCTCTAAAATCGTAAACACCCTTACAGGTGACACTCAAGTAAATAAAGGTGGCAGCTTCGTTACTAAAAAAGCTGTGCAAGACGACAACTATATTAATTGGAGTATCGCAATTAACGAAAGCCAATCAACCATTGCAGATGCCGTTGTAACAGATGATCCAACCGAAAATCAGGTAATTGTGGAAGATTCATTCCACTTATATCCTACAACTGTTGATCCATATGGAAATTTAACAAAAGATACAGTAAACGAATTAAAAGAAGGAACAGACTATAAACTCAAAATAACAACAGACAATAATACCGGAAAGCAACATTTCGAAATTGCCTTCTTGAAAAAAATTGATCGAGCTTATATTTTAGAATATCGCTCACTTATTAATGCAGACGATAAAGAAAAAGTAAGTAATAAAGCGAAAATCACAGGCAATAAGTTGACAGTTAAAAACACAGAAACTACTGAAACGATTGAAGTGAGAATGTCTTCTGGTTCAGGCGGAGGATCTGCTACTAAAGGCCGTGGAAACCTTGAAATTATAAAGGTAGATAACGACAATAAGAACGCACTATTAGCTGGGGCAGAATTTACTTTATACGATCGTACAGGTAAAACTGTTATCCGTAAAATTACAACAGACAAAGACGGTATCGCTAAATTTAATAATTTAAAACGCGATAAATATTTATTAAAAGAAACAAAGGCTCCTGAAGGCTATGTAATTAGCTGGGATTTAAAACAAGGGAAAATTGTTGAACTTGGTACACAAGAGACTACAACATATAAACTTGCAAATAAGAAGTTTGTCGGTAAAGTAGTTTTAACAAAGTCTGATGACCTGAATAAAAACGTCACACTGCAAGGTGCCGTTTTCACACTACTTGATAAAGACAAAAAAATAATTTCAGAACACGAAAAATTAACAACAAATAATCAAGGACAAATTACTGTAGATAATTTAAAACCAGGAACTTACTACTTACAAGAAACAACTGCTCCTGAGCATTATAAATTAGACAGTACACCTATACAATTCACAATCAAAGAAGATCAAACAACAGTAATAAACCGAACTGCAACAAACAGTTTGATTCCAGGATCGGCCATTTTAACAAAATTCGATAAAGCTGGAAAAACTTTAGCAGGTGCGGAGTTCAGTGTACGCGATCGATATAACAAAGTAATTCGTGGATATGAAAAATTAACGACAAATGATCAAGGACAAATCGAAGCAAAAGATTTACGCCCTGGAGACTATCAATTTGTCGAAGAAAAAGCACCTAAAGATTACGACATAGATAAAAAACCAATTGAGTTTACAATTATAAAAAGTCAAAAGAAAGCACTTACTGTTACAGCGACAAATCACCTCATTAAAGGTGGTGTCACTTTAACGAAAGTCGATGATGTCGATGGCACTGCCCTTGAAGGTGCTGTATTTAAAATTGTCGATGCGAATGACGAGAAACAAGTAATTCGTGAAAATATAAAAACAGGTTCAGATGGAAAAGTTACCGTTAAAGATTTAGAGCCTGGTGCTTATAAATTTATCGAAACAGAAGCTCCTAAGGATTATACGTTAAGTACAAACCCTATCGAGTTTACAATTGATAAAAGCCAACAAGCTCTTGCTACTGTTACGGCAAATAACAGCTTAAAAACGGGCGAGGTTGAATTATTAAAAGTTGATGAGTTTGGTGAGAAAAAACCACTAGAAGGTGCTGTATTCAAACTTGTCGATACAAATAATAATGACGTTTCCCCTCACACTAACTTAACTACTGATAAACATGGTAAAGTTAAAGTTAGTAACCTACGTCCTGGTACGTATAAATTTATTGAAATAGCTGCTCCTGAACATTACGTTTTACGAGCAGAACCTATTGAATTTACAATCGATAGAAGTCAGAAAGAAACTCTACTTGTGAAAGCTGAAAATGCTTTAAAACCAGGAGATGTTGAATTAACAAAAGTTGATGATATCGATGGTACAGCTCTTGAAGGTGCTGTATTTAAAATTGTTGATGCAAATGATGAAAAGAAAGTTATTCGCAAAAATGTAAAAACTGGTGCAGATGGTAAAGCTATCGCTACTGGCTTACGCCCTGGCGATTATAAATTTATCGAAGTAACAGCACCGAAGTATTACGACAAAAATACAAAACCAATTAAATTTACGATTACAGAAAGTCAAACAACTCAGGCTACTGTTACCGCTAAAAACAGCTTAACAAAAGGCGGTATTGAGTTAACAAAAGTGAATGCTGCAGATGAAAAAGAAACACTTGAAGGTGCAGTATTTAAAATCGTTAATAGAGATACTAATGAAGATGTTCGTACGGACCTTGTTACGAATAGTAAAGGAATGCTAGTTGTAGATGACTTACGTCCTGGTAACTATAAGCTTATCGAAACAAAGGCTCCAACTTATTACGATGTAAATGTAGAACCAATTGAATTTACAATCGAAAAAGGACAACAAAAACTCCTTCCACTTACATTTAAAAATAGTTTAACGAAAGGAAAAGTTAAACTTATTAAAGAAGATGATGTGGAAAGTAGTAAAGCTCTTGCCGGCGCTGTATTCACATTGCAAGATGCAACTGGCAAAGAAATTATGAAAGATTTAACAACAGATGATTACGGAGTATTAGTTATTCCTGATTTAGCACCAGGGGATTATCAATTTATCGAAACAAAAGCCCCTGAACATTATAAATTAGACAAAACACCTATTAAGTTCACAATTAAAAGAGGTAGTAAGGAAGATCTTCCTATCCCTGTTACTGTAAAAAACAGTTTACTTACAGGTGGCGTCACTTTAACAAAAGTTGATGATGTTGATGGCACTATTCTTGAAGGTGCAGAATTTATAATCGTTGACGCTCATGATACTAAAAAGGTAATTCGCAAAGGTTTAACGACTGATAAAAACGGTAAAATTTCTGCTTCTGATTTACGTCCTGGAGACTATCAATTTATTGAAGTAAAAGCTCCAAAAGACTATACCTTAAGCAAAGACCCTATTCCATTCACTATCGAAAAAAGTCAAAAAGAGAATATTACTGTTACTGCTACTAACAGTTTAAAGAAAGGTGCAGTAACATTAACAAAAATTGACGACATCGATCGTACGATGCTCGAAGGTGCAATCTTTAAGATTGTTGATATGAATGGTAAGGAAGTTCATACGAATCTTGTTACAGATAAAAACGGTAAAATTTCTGTTTCTGATTTACGCCCTGGAGACTATCAGTTCATTGAAACAAAAGCTCCTGAGCACTATGTATTAGATGAAACAACGATTCCATTTACAATTGAAAGAAGTCAAACGAAAGAGATCAATGTTACAGGCAAAAATGCTTTGAAAAACGGTAGCGTTGAACTAACAAAGATTGACGATATTGATATAAATACAAAACTTGCTAACGCCGTATTTAATTTATTAGATGCAGACGGAGAGCTAGTTAAAGAAGGCTTAAAAACAAATGATGAAGGTAAAATTGTTGTTGAAAACCTACGTCCTGGTACGTATCAATTCGTTGAAACAATTGCTCCTGAACATTACGATTTAGATAAAAATCCTATCGTATTTACAATTAAAAAGAGCCAAACTGAAACTCTTCATGTCACTGCTACAAATGCTTTAACAAAGGGTGCAGTTAAACTTGCTAAAGTTGATGATGTTGATGGCACTGTTCTTAAAGATGCAGTATTTAAAATTGTTAATATGAATGGTGATGTAGTTCATAAAGACCTTGTTACAAATGAACAAGGAATAATCGAAATTAACGACCTACGTCCTGGTGATTACCAATTTATCGAAACGAAAGCTCCGAAGCATTACGTTTTAGATGAAACACCAATCAAATTCACTATTGAAAAAGGACAGAAGAAAGCTATTTCTTTAACTGCTACAAATAGCTTAAAACAAGGTAGTATCGAATTACTTAAAGTTGATGATTTAAACACTCAAACAAAACTTGCCGATGCGGTATTTAATTTACTAGATCAAGATGGCAAAGTACTTAAAACAGATTTAAAAACAAACAGCGAAGGTAAAATCGTTATCGAAAACTTACGTCCTGGTACGTATCAATTCGTTGAAATAACGGCTCCTGAACACTATGATTTAGACAAAAAACCAATTATATTTACAATTGAAAAAAGCCAAAAAGATATTGCTACCGTTACTATGAAAAATAGTTTAACAAAAGGCGGCGTGGAACTTTCTAAAGTGGATGACGTCGATGGCACTACTCTTGAAGGCGCAGTATTTAAAATTGTGGATATGAATGGTACTGTAATTCGCAAAAATCTTGTTACGAATCAACAAGGTAAAATTAGCGTTTCTGACCTACGTCCTGGTGATTATCAATTCATCGAGACAACGGCTCCGAAACACTACGATTTAAACAAAGAGCCGATTCCATTCACAATTACAAAGAGCCAAGCTGATCCTATCTCCGTTACAGCTACAAATAGCTTAACGAAAGGCGCTGTGGAACTTTCTAAAGTGGATGATGTAGAGGGTACTGCTCTTAAAGATGCGGTATTTAAAATTACTGATCTGAATGGTAACGACATTCGTACTGAGCTTACAACAGATGTACACGGAAAAATTTCTGTTTCTGATTTACGTCCTGGGGACTATCAGTTTGTTGAAACGAAAGCTCCTGAACACTATAAATTAGATAGTACACCTATTAAGTTTACAATTAAGAAAAGCCAAAAAGAAAAGCTCCAAGTTACTGCTACAAATAGCTTAACTGAGGGTGCTGTAGAATTAGTAAAAGTGGATGATATAAATCCAGATACAAAACTTTCTGATGCAGTGTTTAACATCATCGATGCGAAAGGTAAAATTGTTCGCACTGATTTAACTACTGATAAAGATGGTAAGATTACTGCTACGAACTTACGCCCAGGAGACTATCAATTCATTGAAACGAAAGCTCCGAAAGATTACGATTTAAATAAAACACCTATTAGCTTCACTATCGAAAGAAGTCAACTAACTCACACTTCTGTTACTGCTAAGAATGGCCTAACAAAAGGTGGCGTGGAATTAACGAAAGTTGACTCTATAGATAAGAAAGAAATGCTAGAAGGTGCGGTATTTAAAATTACTGATCTGAACGGTAACGACATTCGTACGAATTTAGTTACCAATAAAGACGGAAAAATCATCGCTAAAGACTTACAACCAGGAGACTATCAATTTATTGAAACAAAAGCTCCTAAACATTATGACTTAAATGAAGAACCAATTAAGTTCACAATCGAAAGAAGTCAAACAAAGCATGTCTTCGTTACAGCTATTAATAGCTTAACGGAAGGTAGTGTTGAGTTAATTAAAGTTGATGATGCCAAGCAAAACACAACACTTGAAGGTGCAGTATTTAAAATTGTTAATAAGGATGGACACGATGTTCGTACCGATTTAACTACTGATAAAAACGGCCGTTTAGTTGTGGATGAATTACCGCCAGGAGACTATGAGTTTATCGAAACGAAAGCTCCTGAACACTATGACTTAAACAAAACACCTATTAAGTTCACAGTTAAAAAAGGACAAGAAAAAATCGCCTCTGTTACTGCTACTAACAGCTTAACTAAAGGCGCAGTTGAATTAACTAAAGTTGATGACATCGATGGTACTACTCTTGAAGGAGCAATCTTTAAAATTGTAGATATGGACGGCAAGGATGTTCGTTCTGATTTAACTACTGATAAAGATGGGAAGATTTCTGTTTCTGATTTACGTCCGGGAGATTATCAGTTCATTGAAACGAAAGCTCCAACTGGCTATGATTTAAACATTAAACCAATTCCTTTCACAATTACGAAAGGACAATCTCAGATTACCTCTGTTACAGCTTTAAATAGTTTAACAACAGGTTCAATTGAGTTAACTAAAGTTGATATTGATCACCATGGAACACTTGAAGGTGCCATTTTCAATATTTTAGACCAAGATGGAAAAATCATCCGAGAAGGTTTAAAAACAGACCAACACGGAAAAGTAATCGTAAATGATTTGAAACCTGGTAATTATCAATTAGTAGAAACACAGGCTCCTAAAGGCTATCAATTAGATGCATCACCAATAAACTTTACAATTGATAAAGCCCAAGCTACACCACTACAAATTACAGTTTCAAATAAAAAGATTGAATCTTCGTCAGGTGGAGATGACAAGCCAGTTACTCCTCCAAATAAAGAAGAGAACAAAGGCAATGAAACATCTGAGAAACACGAAAACGGAACTTCCGAAGAAACATCGAATAAAACAGATAACAAACAGCAAGATGATCGAAATACGGATAAACACCTTCCAAATACAGGTCATAAAGAAGACCCTACACAAACAGTAGGTATCCTTCTTCTACTAGCTGGATTATTAAGTATTTTGGCTACAAAACGCAAAAAAAATTATTAATAATTTTTTCACATCCAATCAATCTCTCAATTGATTGGATGTTTTTTTATACAAAAAGGACGATACATAAAGTATCGTCCTTTTAACGGGGTGAGGCTGCCCAAAAGTACGGAAAACCTTTGAACAGCCTCTTATTTTCATATGGATGCCTTACATATATCACTGATAATAATTATGAAATGCGGAAACATAATTACCATCAACTGATTCAAACATGAGAAATGAAACCCTACAGTGGTTCCATTTCTCTACATAATCTAAAGTTTGGGTACACTAGATTCATGCAATGTAGGAGCTTTCAGAGTAGAAAGCGAACCTTCGTTTAAAATGATAGCATACATATCTTCCTCAAAAATATGCAAATATGCATATATTGTTTTTATTTCTCAATGTCAGAATATTGAAAAACAAAAGACTCGAAGGTAAAATAAAGTCATTATCCGTCTTCTTTTGTCAGTCACAGAGAATAGAAGAATAGGAGAGGAAAAAATGAGAAAATCATTGAAACAAAAAATAGTAAGCTCTTTGCTTGCTGTATCACTCGCTGTTAGCTTAGCTCCAATTGGGCAAGCAAAAGCGGATTCCACGTCAGAGGTTACACAAACTCCATCTATTACAAAACAGATTGATCCAAACCGCGCGATTGAACATGTTCGTTTCTTATCTGAAACAATTGGTCCTCGCCCCGGTGGAACAAAATCCGAAGAATGGGCTTCTCGTTACATTGGTATGCAGCTTAAATCAATGGGCTATGACGTAGAATATCAACCATTTCAGGTGCCCGATCAATACGTTGGATTCATTGAATCACCACTATCAACAAAACGTAATTGGCAAGCTGGTGCTGCTCCTAATGCACTCATTTCTACAGAAGCTGTTACAGCTCCCCTTATCTTTGTTCAAGGTGGGACAAAATTAGAAGATATTCCAAATGAAGTAAACGGTAAAATTGTTTTATTTGAAAGAGGAACGACAGTTACAGACTATAATAAACAAGTTGAAAATGCTGTTAGCAAAGGTGCAAAAGGTGTTCTTTTATACAGTTTAATTGGCGGACGCGGAAATTATGGACAAACCTTCAATCCCCGCCTAACGAAAAAGCAGTCTATCCCTGTCTTTGGTCTTGCTTATGCGCAAGGAAATGCATTTAAAGAAGAACTCGCTAAAAAAGGGACAACAATTCTTTCCCTAAAAGCGAGACATGAATCTAAATTAACATCTCTAAATGTTATCGCCAAAAAGAAACCAAAAAAGAGTACAGGTAATGAGAAAGCAGTCGTTGTAAGCTCGCACTATGATAGTGTTGTCGGAGCACCTGGCGCAAATGATAATGCTTCTGGAACTGGATTAGTATTAGAACTAGCTCGTGCTTTTCAAAATGTAGAAACTGATAAAGAAATTCGCTTTATTACCTTTGGTTCTGAAGAAACTGGATTACTTGGTTCGGATTATTACGTGAATAGTCTATCCCAGAAAGAACGCGACCGTATTTTAGGTGTCTTTAACGCCGACATGGTTGCAACAAATTATGATAAAGCAAAGAATTTATACGCTATGACACCTGATGGCTCTACAAACTTTGTAACAGACGCTGCCTTGCAAGCAGGTAAACAACTAAATAATGACCTCGTCCTACAAGGTAAATTCGGTTCTAGTGATCATGTTCCATTTGCTGAAGCTGGTATTCCTGCTGCTCTATTCATTTGGATGGGTGTCGATAGTTGGAATCCATTAATCTATCATATTGAGAAGGTATACCATACACCTCAAGATAACGTATTAGAAAACATTTCACCTGAACGAATGAGAATGGCATTAGACGTTATCGGAACAGGAGTTTATAACTCGCTTCAAAAACCTGTTCCTCAAACTGAACAGAAAGCTGCTTAATCATTTAAAAGACCACTGATTTTATCAGTGGTCTTTTATTGAGAAAAAATATATATGCATAAAAGCATATTTTATCCTACCCATTATCGTATACAATATTAACTGTAACAACACCGATTACAACTAATAAGGAGGCTTTTTCTATTATGAAAAAAATGATTTTAGCAGGTGCATTAACTTTAGCAGGAATTACTGGAGCTACTGCGTTTATTCATGAAACAAAAGTCGCTGCTGCCGCTCAAGAACAAAGCTTTACAAAATTTTATTCTTTGCAAACTGGAGGTAGTTCTGAACAAGAACCTATTTTCCTTCAAAAAGGACAAGAACTAACAATTCATCCTAACAGCAAAACTCCTAGTTACAGTGTTTATGACTCAAATCATAACCTAATTGGACGTTATTCTGATGGTTACGGCCGAATTTTCACTGCAAAAACAGATGGAAATATGTATGTTCAATTTCATGCACCTTACGTTTACTATAGTCCTGTTAGTTTTTCTGTTACTTATACTATTCAATAAAAAAGAGGTCCTTTATAGGGCCCCTTTTATTTCTCTTGCCAATTCACTTTTACGAATCCATCTTTCACTTTTAATCCACTTATATTCAATACATACTCTTCATTTGCTTTTAAAGTAACTGTAAAACTACCTTTTTTCGATTCACAGATTTCCTTTAACTCTTTTATACCTTCTCCTCGTCTTTCATACACGCTAAAGCATAAGTTCCCTCGTTTTGCATCTGTCTCATAAGAAAATGTCACTTCTGTGTCCTTCTCATACTGAAGTTCAATATCTTTACCGGCAATATCCCATGATGAGAATTTCGCCTCGTAACTTGTCTCCCCTTGCTTCTCATTTTCTAAATATATATCTCCTGCTTTCCACGCGTCATTTAACGTTTGTGCAAAAGCAAAACCACTAAGTAATACAAACATTGTACTTGCCAATATCGCAACTAATGTTACTTTCTGTTTTTTAACAAAGTTCATCTTATATTCTCCTTCAACTTTCTTTTTACTTCTTCTTACCATATATAACAAAAAACCGATAAAAAATGGAAATATAACCGCTAAGACACTCCATCCTTTACTCATTTGATGTGCTTTAGCATCTGTATATACCCATGATGCAACACATATTAAAAGTGCTATAAAAGCTAAAAACATCGTCACTCCAGCTACTTCAAATAGTACAAACGGATTAGCGAACTCATTCATGTAATTTATACTCCTTCTTTAAAAATGACTGTATTACAACATATATCGGAATGTATACATGCATCATAATCACAATGGCTATTAACATAGGAATTTTATAATCCAAATGAGTGACAAATTGTTCTATAACAATTGTTAGCAAAACAATCCAAATGGTATGAATACAAATCATCCATTTCCTCTCTAACTTCTGAGCCTTTCGCACGCCCTGCTTCGTGTTATATATTAGCTCTTCGCTTGGAGTTATCTCTTCTGCTAAACTGCTCTTTATTTTCTGTTCAAATTTATCTTCCTTCATGAACGGACCCCTCCAAATGTTCTCGCATTTTCTTTTTCCCATAATTAAGCCGATACTTTACCGTACCAATCGGTATATTTAATATTTCGCTCATTTCTTTATAAGAGTATTGTTCATAATAGTAGAGTACGAGCACGGTTTTATATTTTTCATTCAATAGCTGTATAACTTCCCGTATCATTTCCGCTTCCACTTTTTGAATAAATTCTTCTGATATATTCACATCATCTGCGAAATCTATTTCTCCACCATCCTCTTTATGAAACAAATCCAATATTCGATCTTTCCACCTTTTTTTCTTACGATAAAAATCATAAAACGTACGAACACAAATTGTAGTAATTCATTTTTTATAATTCTCCACGTAAGAAAGTTGGTGCCGCGATGAAAAAACTTTTATCCATGTCTCTTGAAAAATATCTTCCGCGTCTTCTTTCGTCTTTGCTAACTTATAGCATAAGGAATATATTTGCTTCTTATATATATCAATTAATTCTTCTACCTTTTCTTCCATCATAAGCCTCCTGTCATTTATATAAGACGACGCAAATTCCCTTTTTGTTTGATAAAATTTTATTTTTTATTATCTCCACATAAAAAGGCAATCACAACATCGTGTGATTGCCTTTTATTTAAAAACGAAAGTCCGCTTCCGCTTTTCTTTATTACATTTTTTCTGGTGCAGATACTCCTACGATTGCTAATGCATTTTGAAGTGTAGTGCGTACTGCTTTCATTAACTCGTAACGAGCTTTACTTAATTCTAAATTATCTTGGTTTAATACTTTTTCTGCATTGTAGAAGCTGTGTAATGTTGCTGCTAATTCAAATGCATAGTTTGTAATACGGTGTGGTAGACGTTTTTGTGCTGCATCCGCAACTACCGCTGGGAATTCACCAAGTTTTTTCAGTAACTCTACTTCTTTTTCAGAAGTAACAAGTTTGTAGTTAACGTCTCCGCCTGTAGCTAATCCTAATTCTTCACCTTGGCGAAGGATGCTGCATACGCGAGCGTGAGCGTATTGTGCATAGTATACTGGGTTTTCATTAGATTTTGATACAGCTAAGTCCATATCGAAGTCTAAATGAGAGTCACCGCTACGCATTGCGAAGAAGTAACGCATTGCGTCCACGCCTACTTCTTCCATAAGCTCACGAAGTGTAACTGCTTTACCCGTACGCTTACTCATCTTCATTTTTTCACCATTTTGGTATAGTTGTACCATTTGGATGATTTCTACTTCAAGCGTGTCTTTATCGTAACCAAGTGCTTGAATAGCAGCTTTCATACGTGGAATATAACCGTGATGGTCAGCACCCCAAATGTTAATTAACTTATCGAAACCACGCTCTAATTTATCACGATGATACGCGATATCTGGCGTTAAGTATGTGTAAGAACCGTCATTTTTAATTAATACACGGTTTTTATCGTCACCGTAAGTCATTGAACGGAACCAAGTTGCACCGTCTTCTTCAAAGATCTCGTCGCGCTCTTTTAATACAGCAAGTGCTTGATCAATTTTCCCGTTTTTGTATAATGATGTTTCTGAGAACCATACATCAAATTTAACGCGGAAGCTTTCTAAGTCTTTTTGAAGTTTTGCTAATTCATATTTTAAACCGTACTCACGGTAGAATTCATAGCTTTCTTTTTCATCAGCTTTCGCATAACGATCACCGAATTCTTCTGCTAAACGTTTACCAATTCCAATGATATCCGCACCATGGTATCCGTCTTCTGGCATTTCTTTTTCTAAGCCTAAAGCTTGCATGTAACGAGCTTCAACAGAAAGAGCTAAGTTATGAATTTGGTTACCAGCGTCATTAATGTAGTACTCACGAGATACATCGTATCCTGCTTTTGCTAATAGGTTACATAAAGTGTCACCTACTGCCGCACCGCGTGCATGTCCTAAGTGAAGGTCACCTGTTGGATTCGCAGATACGAACTCAACTTGTACTTTTTCACCTTTACCAGTATTCGTTTCACCGTAAGCTTCACCAGCGTTTACGATTGTTGGAATTAAATCTGTTAAGTAGCTATTATCCATATAGAAGTTAATAAAACCAGGACCAGCGATTTCGATTTTTTCAATAGAAGCTTTTGCTTTATCGAAGTTTGCAACTAGTTCTTCTGCAATCATACGAGGTGCTTTTTTCGCAACGCGTGCAAGTTGCATTGCCATATTTGTAGAGAAGTCACCATTTGTTTTATCTTTTGGAGATTCTAATACAACGTTTGGAATTTGTTCTTCTGTCGCTAATTCTGCCTTTAATACAGCAGCCTGAATTTCTTCTTTAATCAATCCTTTTACCTGTTCTAAGGAATTCATTATTTTGCCTCCTTCAAATTAATTGTAATAGTATATCTGCCAGCTTCTTGTTCACTTAGAAGCAATGCGTACGTTAAGAAGAGTTGTCCTTTTTTCTTTTCATCCGACCATTTAAAAAGAACGTTATCAGTCTTTGTTTGCAATGCAAACGTACCAAGTTCACTCGTATACGTACCAGTTGTCCATTCACCTTTCACATGCGTCTGACGCATAGAAACAGCACCTGAACGCATAATGAGAACTTGTTCATCTTGAATTTTAATAATTGTTTTCACTTCGCCTTGTTCGTTCGGCTCCTGGAATGTTACATATGTACCTTGACCTTTTACATAGTATTGACCATTTGCTTCAAAAGCAACGGTTTCCTTCCTCGCCCCTTCACGGATTTCTGTTACGAAATGAACGTGTACCGGCAAGCCTGCAAGTTGTTTCTCCACGTCTTGCACACCTTTCAAATGTTATAGATATTAAATACTACTTATAATAAATCACTTTTCCTATCATATCAAAAAAAGACTCTGTCTGTCTGCTGAAAAATCAGGAAAACTCCATTTCAAAAAATAATTCACTTCTACTTTATTTCATATGATAAAATATTTTTTAAATCTAAATATTCTTTCAATTAAAGAGGTGAATGTAGTGATACCAACAAAGTTAAAAAAGGGTGCTGAAATACGAGTGATTTCACCATCGTGTAGTTTAAGTATTGTTTCAAATGAAAATAGAAAACTTGCTATAAAAAGATTAACTGACATGGGCTTTCAAGTTACATTCTCAAAATATGCTGATGAGATAGATCGATTTGCTTCCTCCTCTATTTCTTCCCGCATTCAAGACCTCCATGAAGCATTTCGAGACTCTAATGTAAAAGCTATTTTGACTACACTTGGCGGATACAACTCAAATGGTTTATTGAAACATCTCGATTATGATTTAATTCGTGAAAACCCGAAATTTTTCTGTGGTTATTCTGATATTACTGCCTTAAATAATGCAATTTACGCAAAAACAGGGCTTGTTACATATTCAGGACCCCATTTCTCTTCGTTTGGAATGGAGAAAGGGCTCGGGTATACAACCGATTACTTTTTAAAGTGCTTAACTTCTAATGAGCCTATTGAAGTCCTTCCATCTGAAACATGGAGCGATGATTCTTGGTATATAGATCAGGAAAATCGAGAATTTATTAAAAATGAAGGATATGTTTCAATTCAAGAAGGAGAAGCTACGGGAGATATTATCGGTGGCAATATGAGCACATTTAACTTACTGCAAGGTACACCATATATGCCAAATTTAAAGGAGAAAATTTTATTTATTGAAGAAGATAGTTTAACTGGAACATCTACTCTTAAAACTTTTGATCGTTATTTACATTCCCTTATGCAGCAGCAAGGTTTTGAATACATAAAGGGAATCGTTATAGGAAAGATGCAAAAAGGTGCAGAATGTACGATAGAAGACATTCAAGAAATGATTGGTTCAAAACCTGAACTTGCACATATCCCTATCATTGCAAACGCAAGTTTCGGGCATACAACCCCGATTTTCACTTTTCCAATTGGTGGACATGCAAAAATTATTTCTCACAAAGAGAAGACATCTATCACTATTTTAACGTACTAAAAAAGGAGCGAATGAGTCGCTCCTTTTATGGTTTTTCTATTTTTTTCAACGCTTTTTGCGGAATGGATTCTTTCGGGATTTCAGCCCATCCTTTTCCTTGCATACCTTTTGCATAAATTTTTATAAACGCCCCCGTATGCAATTCACGGTTCATCATTCTTTTAATAACCTGTAACTTTCCATCTTCTGTATACCCTTTAAAAGTATACAAGTATTCTCCGTCTTTTTTCTCACCTTTATCTATAACCGCATAATAATCTTGTATTTCTTTATTTGAAAAGAAGTTGTCTACAAAAGCATGTACACCTTCTGTTTTTGTGTTCAAATAATACGCTGTTCCACCTAGAATAATGGCGAATACAGCTAAAACTTTAATTACCAATTTCATACATGAACCTCCTGTTTGCACTTCTTTCTCGCTAGTATTATATCTATACTTGTATTATACGGAAAAGAGCATACTATACTCTATCTAAAAGTCTTACACTTTCCTTACATTATTGTAAGGGATTTTTTCTTACAACCAGTTCCCAAGAAAAAATTTTTCCGTTTCATACACTTTTATATTATTATTGAATGATACGAATTTTTATTACAAAAATCAAAGGAGACAGTTTTCAAATGGCTATCTTGCAAGGTTTAGCACTATTACTTGTTGTACTTTGTCTATTTACACTTTTCAGTTACCGTGCGCCTTACGGAATGAAGGCGATGGGCGCTTTAGCTAATGCAGCAATTGCAAGTTTTCTTATTGAAGCATTTCACCGTTATATAGGTGGAGAAATGTTTCATAATGACTTTTTACAATCAGTAGGAGAAGCTTCCGGTAGTATGAGCGGTGTCGCAGCAGCGATTTTAGTCGCATTAGCAATCGGTGTTTCCCCCGTATATGCTGTTTTAATTGGTATCGCTACTAGTGGATTTGGTATTTTACCAGGATTTTTCGCTGGATACGTTTGTGCCTTCGTCGTGAAATTTCTCGAAAAGAAATTACCAGCTGGTGTGGAATTTTTAGCAATCCTATTTATCGCTGCACCAATCTCACGCGGAATGGCAATGCTTATGGATCCGCTCGTTAACGCCACACTTGGTAAAATCGGTTCTATGATTTCAGTTGCAACTACAGAAAGTCCTATCATTATGGGTA
Source organism: Bacillus sp. PK3-067 (assembly GCF_056738645.1). Taxonomy (NCBI): domain Bacteria; kingdom Bacillati; phylum Bacillota; class Bacilli; order Caryophanales; family Bacillaceae; genus Bacillus; species Bacillus sp. PK3-067. Next base: position 5,296,731 of record NZ_CP096490.1, read on the forward strand.
TTATGCTTGGTGGATTAATAACAGTTATTTCTACCTCTCCACTGAGTTCTATGGCACTAACTGCAATGCTTGGATTAACAGGTTTACCAATGGCAATTGGTAGTCTGGCTGTAGCAGCTTCAGCCCCAATGAACTTTATTTTCTTTAAACGCTTAAAAATTTGTTCAAAGAAAGATACAATTGCTGTAGCAATCGAGCCTTTAACACAAGCCGATGTTGTTTCAGCAAATCCGATTCCAATTTATGCGACAAACTTCGTTGGCGGTGCACTTGCTGGTATTATTACCTCTCTGTTCCAGCTCGTTAATAATGCACCAGGAACAGCATCACCAATCCCAGGACTTCTTGTCTTATTCGGATTTAATGACGTTGTAAAAGTAACAATTGCTGCTATATTATGTGGGATCGTTACCACTATTGTCGGATACATCGGATCTATTGTGTTCCGTAAATATCCGATCCGCTCTGCTGATGAAATTCGCGGAGTTACTTCGGAAGAGAAGGTTGCATAAGAAAAAGAGCTATTCCCATCGTTTAGGAATAGCTCTTTTTTGTGTTGCGTAACAGTAAATGAAATTATATCGGCGGTTTTTTTAATATATCGACTTACCGACACATAACGAAAAAATAAGAGCCCTCTAATCATATAGAGGGCTTTTATTTTATCTAGCTGCAGTGGCTAGAATGATCGGTGGCTTCGCTTCTTCCTTCGAGGCAAAAAGCGCCTTTTGCAGGAAAGAACCTTAGCCACCGGGCCTAAACAGTCGGCTTCACTTTTATTTCACCCAACCGAGCAGCATTTCCCGCACGAATTTGCTTGCTGCGACTGGTGTTTGATCACTATGGTCGTAGACTGGAGCTACTTCTACCAAGTCTGCTCCAACTACATTTATATTTGAATTTGCAATTGCTACGATGGAATCTAATAATTCTTTAGATGTGATACCGCCAGCTTCTAACGTTCCTGTTCCTGGAGCGTGAGCTGGGTCTAATACATCAATGTCGATTGTGACATAGACTGGGCGGCCAGCAAGTTTCGGTAATACTTCTTTTAACGGTTCTAATACGTCAAATTTGTATAAGTTCATACCTACTTCTTTCGCCCATTCAAATTCTTCCTTCATTCCAGAACGAATTCCGAAAGAATATACGTTTTCCGGACCAATTAAATCACACACTTTACGAATTGGTGTAGAGTGGGATAAAGGCTCCCCTTCATACGATTCACGTAAATCAGTATGAGCATCCATGTGGATGATTGCTAAATCCGGATATTTTTTTGCCATTGCCTTAAAAATTGGCCAAGACACTAGGTGCTCACCGCCGAGACCTAGTGGAAACTTATCGGCATCTAAAAGTTTTGATACATACTCTTCAATCATGTCTAAGCTGCGTTGTGCGTTTCCGAATGGTAATGGGATATCACCCGCATCAAAATATTTTACCTCTTCTAGTTCACGATCTAAATACGGGCTATATTCTTCAAGACCGATTGATACTTCACGAATACGTGCAGGGCCAAAACGAGATCCCGGACGGTAACTTACTGTCCAATCCATAGGCATCCCATAAATAACTACCTTTGACTCTTCAAAACTTGGATGACTTTTAATAAATACTTTACCTGAATAAGCTTCATCAAAACGCATATTCTTTTCCTCCTTATGTGGAACTTAAGGTATCCCAACCTTTCACTATTTCTCAAATTTGGAGCGAATTGCTCCTCTTTCTCGATTTACCGGGTCTTCTTTTTAACAACAAGAAGACGATTTTCTCTACAGAAGTGTAAGTAGCTAGCATGTTCAAGTCTTCTGGACAAACACCTTAAATGAGCTACTTACACTTTATTTGTTTGATACAATTCTCTTACTTAATTAAATCGCCAACAAATTTCGGTAATGCGAATGCTGCATTGTGTAATTCTTTTGTGTAGTATTTCGTTTCGATTTCGTGGAAACGCTCTTCACTTACTTCTAATGGATCATGTTTTTTAGATCCAATTGTGAACGTCCAAAGACCACTTGGGTAAGTTGGAATGTTTGCTGTGTATAAACGAGTGATTGGGAAGATCTCTTTTACGTCTTTAAACACAGTTGTAATTAACTCTGGTGTGAACCAAGGGTTGTCCGTTTGTGCAACGAAAATACCATCTTCTTTTAACGCTTTTGAAATTCCAGCGTAGAAGCCTTTTGTAAATAGGTTTACTGCTGGTCCTACTGGCTCAGTAGAATCTACCATAATTACATCGTATTCATTTTCGCTTTCTGCGATATGTAGGAAACCGTCTCCTACTTTTACTTCTACACGCTCATTATCTAATGCGCCTGCAATTGATGGTAAGTATTGTTTAGAGTACTCAATTACTTTTCCATCGATTTCAACAAGAGTTGCTTTCTTTACACTTGGGTGTTTTAACACTTCACGAATAACACCACCATCACCGCCACCAACAACTAATACGTTTTCAGGGTTTGGATGTGTAAATAAAGGTACGTGCGCTACCATTTCGTGATAAACGAACTCGTCCTTTTCTGTTGTCATAACCATGCCATCTAAAATAAGCATGTTTCCGAACTCTTCCGTTTCAACCATATCAAGTTTTTGGAATTCTGTTTGCTCCGTATGTAATGTGCGGTTAATACGCGCCGTAATCCCAAAATGTTTTGTTTGTTTTTCAGTGAACCATAGTTCCATCGTACAATCACGCCTTTCAATGCAAATTTATAATAGGGACATCATTAATGTCCCCTAACAAAAATAAAACAAAACATCCAAAATGTATAGTTAAAAGTACAAAAATACCGAAAATATATTTTAGTCAGAGGGTTCTAACATATGTGCGGAAAGGGTTTGCACCGTAAAAGGAAAGAAAACCCTTTCTTAAGAAAGGGCTTTTGTCTCTATTTCTACTGGTTTACGAATTGGAATTAGGATCATAATACAACCAACTAACACCACAATTCCACCTACTAAAAACGGACTTTGTGGTGAAACAGTATGACCGATAATTCCTGATAAAATCGGAGCAATCGCACCACCTAACCAACGAACAAAGTTATAAACACCTGACGTAACAGATCTTTCATAAGGTGAAATATCCATTACATAACTTGTGTATAATGCATTGTTTAAGCCAGACGCCAATCCTGATAAAACGATAAGAGTAATTTGTAACCACATAATTTTCACAAAGAATAGTGCAATTAAGAAAATCGCAAATACGAGTAAACTACCCTTCAATAATGTTTTTGGTTCATATTTCCCTTCTAGCTTATGTGCTAAAATTGCAGAACCGTAAGCTAACGCGAGTCCCCATCCGCAAAATACAAAGCCTAATTGAATAGCTGATAAATGCATAATAAGTGGTGAATATGCTAACACGACAAAAAATCCGTAGTAGTATAGCATCCCTGAAATGGCACCTTGCATAAATGGTTTATACTTCACCAGGTTAAGTAATTCCCCTACGCCAGCAGCCTTACGCTTCACTTTTCGTTCTGGTTCTTTTACAAAAAAGAATACTAAAATAAATGCTAAGAAAATTAAAATACTCGTCGCGAAAAACGGATAACGCCAAGAATGACCACCTAATATCCCGCCTAATAACGGTCCGCCAGCCATACCTAAGCCGATAGCTGCTTCGTATAATCCTACTGCTTCATGAACTTCTTTACTTAATGCAATCAATAAAGTCATCGCCGTCGCGAAGAACATCGCATTCCCTAATCCCCATCCAGCGCGGAAAAGAGATAATTGAGCAATCGTTTGTGACATACCACATATAAACGCAAATACAGTCACAATCGCAAGACCGATTGTCATCATCCGTTTATCACCAAATCTCGATGCAAATATACCAGCTGGTAACATCATAATTGCCATCGTTAAAATATAAGCGGTAAATAACATTTCAACTTGCCAATGCGATGCACCAATTTTCTCTGCAATAATCGGCAAAATTGGGTCGACTACTCCTATACCCGAAAAGGCAAGGAAGGTAGCCACCACTGTAATCAATCTCCCTAGTTTTTGTTTGCTCTCCATTTTGATTACTCTCCTTTTGTGCTCTCTAAAAATGTTACTGCACGATGTAAACTATCTTCTAGTTCTGCCTTTACACGTTGCATTTGCTCCATTTTTTCGTCTAACGTTTGCACTTGTTTTTCAAGCATATCTTTAATTTCTTGAATCACTTCACGATCACGAGGATTTTCGCTATTTCTTCTTTGCTCCATTCTTTCTTTTAGTGATAAGAAATGCTGCATTTCTTGAAGTGTGATTCCTAGCACTTCTTTCGCTTCTACAATTCTTTTAATTCTGGCAATATCCTCATCCGTATACAGACGGATATTTCCCTCACTACGTTCTGGGGGATGAATTAAACCAATTTCCTCATAATAACGAAGTGTACGTTTTGTTAAACCGACTTGCTTTGTTACTTCATCAATTTTATACATGTTTATTCCTCCCTTCACTTGATTATTACATTTTACGTTAACGTTAACTTTTCTGCAACTGTTAGACTTTTGTAAATGTTTGTCATATTCAATTGTATTTTCCCTAAAGCAGTTTCATAATAAAAGAAAAGAGATAATAAGGAGAATTTCACATGAGTAAACCACTTATTTTCGCTCACCGCGGAGTAAAAGGAACACATCCCGAAAATACGATGATTGCCTTCCAAGAAGCAGAACGCATTGGTGCTCACGGAATTGAACTCGATGTCCACTTATCAAAAGATGGTGAACTTGTCGTAATTCACGATGAAACCGTCGATCGTACAACAAATGGCGTTGGACTTGTTTCTGAAAAAACGGTAGAGGAACTACAATTATTGGACGCTGGTAGCTATAAAGACCCTTCTTTCCATGAAGCAAAAATCCCAACGTTGCGTGAGGTTTTCATTTGGCTTTCCACAACGAACTTACAACTAAATATTGAATTAAAGACTGATGTTATTCATTACCCAAATATTGAGGAAAAAGCTGTTGCACTTGTGCGTGAATATCATCTTTCTAATCAAATTGTATTTTCATCATTTAACCATGACTCTGTTTCATTATTAGCAGAAATTGCTCCTGAAATCCCAAGAGCAATTTTATATGATACACCACTTACTGATCCAATTTCCGAAGCAAAACATAGAGAAGCAAGTGGATTACATCCAAACTTCCAGTTATTAACGAAAGAATTTGTGCAGTTAGCACAAGAGCAAGGATATGTTTTCCGTCCATATACAATTAACGAATACAAAGATTTACAAACTATGATTGATTATGGTGTAGATGTCATCATTACCGATTGGCCAGCACGTGCCTTTGAGCTCCTTTCTTAATGGAAGGAGCTTTTTATTTTCGAAATTTCATTGTTTAAAATAAACGAAAACCCTCAATACTAATACAATAACGCTTGTATTAATGAGGGGCTGAAAAAAGATGGATCAAACTATGAATCCAAAACTTAAAAAATATAAACGTCTTTTCTTCACCGCAATGTTTTCGTGCGTCCTTTTCTTCGTTTTTTCTTTTTTTGTTATTATTATAGTTGCAAAAATTATGGGACCTCCTCCTGTTGCGGTCCCGCAAACAAGCGTCTTTTACGCAAACGATGATACTGTTATTGGACAAAGTAACGAAATTCAAAAACGTTACAATGTCTCTCTTAATGAAATTTCACCTTATGTAAAAGAAGCGACCCTTTCTATTGAAGATCAAAGATTTTATAAACATCACGGCTTCGATGTGAAACGGATTGCAGGTGCAATTGTTGCTGATTTAAAAGCGATGGCAAAGGTACAAGGAGCTAGTACAATTACACAACAATACGCGCGTAATCTGTATTTAGATCATGATAAAACGTGGAAACGAAAATTATTAGAGGCAATGTACACTATCCGCCTTGAAGTAAACTATAATAAAAATCATATTTTAGAAGGATATTTAAATACAATTTATTACGGACATGGCGCTTATGGCATCGAAGCTGCGTCCCGTCTATATTTCGATAAAACGGCAAAAGAGTTAACATTAGCAGAAGCTAGTATGCTGGCAGGTATCCCGAAAGGGCCAAGTGTCTATTCTCCCTTTTTGAAAGAGGATCGCGCTAAAGGACGACAAGCTCTCATATTAGATGAAATGGTGAAGCAAGGATATATTACGAAGCAACAAGCAACCTTAGCGAAGAAAGAGACACTAACTTTTGCCTCATTAGATACGAAAAAAGTAGCAGAGGTCGCACCATATTTCCAAGATGCTGTACAAGCTTCGCTTCTTCGTGATGTTGGATTAGACGAACAAGCTTTACAACGAGGTGGCTTACGAATTTATACAACGCTAGACCCTAAACTACAAGCTGTAGCAGAACAAGCTGTAAAAGATCATATACCTGACACAACAAACATACAAACTGCTCTCGTCTCTATGAATCCAACGACAGGTGAAGTGGCTGCTCTTGTTGGTGGAACTGATTATAATATGAGTCAATTTAACAGGGCTACACAAGCCGTTCGTCAGCCTGGTTCTACATTTAAGCCATTTCTATATTATGCGGCATTAGAACGAGGATTCACGCCTGCTACGCGCTTAAAAAGCGAATATACTGTATTCACCCTAGGTGACGGCGTTTCAAAGTATAAACCGAAGAACTATAAAGATTATTATGCAGATGATTTCGTAACGATGGCACAAGCTCTCGCAGTCTCTGATAACATTTATGCTGTGAAAACGAATTTGTTTTTAGGAGATGACACGCTAGCAAAAACAGCGAAACAATTTGGAATTAAAAGTGCATTAAAAGATGTGCCTTCTCTAGCTCTCGGTACATCACCAGTAAAACCAATTGAAATGGTTAACGCTTATAGCATGTTCGCAAACGGTGGAAAAGAAGTAAAACCTACTTTCATTCGCCGCATTATGGATCATGAAGGAAATATATTATACGATGCTCATTTAGAGAGTAAACAAGTTCTCGACAAGAGCAAAGCGTTTGTAATGGAAGAAATGATGACTGGTATGTTTAATAAGAAACTAAGCAGTTATGCTGCTGTAACTGGCCAATCGATGTTATCAAAATTATCAAGAACATATGCCGGCAAATCTGGTTCTACTGAAACGGATAGTTGGATGATCGGATTTACTCCGCAAATCGTAACAGGTGTATGGGTCGGATATGATCAACCTAAATCTATTTCAAACGTAGCAGAACAGGGGTATGCGAAGAAAATATGGACTGATACGATGGAGAAGGGCTTAGATGGACAGCCTAAAAAAGAATTTAAACAACCAAGTGACGTCGTAGCGGTTAATATCAATCCAGAGAACGGTAAAATTGCTACAAAAAATTGTCCTATTTCTGTGAAAATGTATTTCGCTAAAGGTACCGAACCGACTGAATATTGTATGGATCACGTCGATGATAAAGAAGAATTTGAAAAAACAACTGAAGAAAAGAAAAAAACAAGTTGGTGGAAAAAATATCTTCCTTGGTAAAAAAATAGCTGACGGGCATCCGTCAGCTATTTTTTATTCACTTAATAATGCACGGCGCAATTCTTCACTAGATTCGTTCCAAATCGCTTCATTATGTTCTTTCAAGAACGTACCAAGTACCTTTTTAGATGATTCATCCATATGGTCAACCATAATGTGACGCTTCAATGATTTATCCATTTTATTTACGTGTTCTGGAAGTGATTTATATCCGCGGCGAATCTCACGGTCAACTGTCATTTCACAAGCTGTTACACCTGCGTAATACGCACCTGTCGCAGTTCTTTCAATTGTTACCCAAACAAGCCAAAATGGTTTTCCATTTGGAACTTCATCTTTATTTGTTAAAAACTTAATACCTTTTTCTACTGTACTACGCGCATGCATCGCACCGATATCAACGAATGCAGTCTTCTCTAGTACATCAACAAATACGGGTGAAATGTTTTCTAAGCTTAATGCTCCAACACCAAATCCACCATGTCCATCTGTTGAATCATTTTTCACGATATTAAAACCGATTTTTTTCTTTTTCTCTGTCATATGTAAAATCCTCCTCACTTAAAAATTATAAAAGGCCAAAAATAGGCGCAATGATGCTGTCTAAAAATACAAATACATGCGGAATAACTACCTGGAAAATAGGTTGAATTGTGTAATTACTAAGCGGTGTAATAACGAGAATTAATAACGCAATTGCCCCGTATTTTTCATACTGTGTCATTTTCGCGCGAATATTTGCTGGCGCTAAATCTTCCACAACTCGATATCCATCAAGTGGCGGGATCGGTAATAAGTTAAATACAAGTAAAACGATATTCAGCATAATAAAAATCTGGAAAAATTGAGCTAACGTATCTGCCACTGCAGATGGAATTGAGTATAATACACCAAATTTTAATAAGCTATACCAAATAATTAAACCAATTGCACTTAAAATTAAGTTACTAATCGGCCCTGCAATTGACACTAATATACCTGCCAGACGCGGTCTTTTAAAGTTATATGGATTAACAGGAACTGGTCTTGCCCAACCGAATCCAAGAATTAATACTGCAATCAAACCGATAGGGTCTAAATGGGCCATCGGTGATAACGTTAAACGCCCTTGTCTCTTTGCTGTATCGTCCCCAAATTTATATGCAACATATGCATGTGCAAATTCATGAACGGATAGTGCAATAATAATTGCCATTGCTACTAACGGAATTTCGTGCAATGGATATCTAAATAACTGATCCATACTTCATCTCCTCTTCCATATGTCAAAAAAAGAAATTATTTGTTTTTTCGATTGTTCTTCCCCATAATCCGCTATAATAAGAGTGTAACTTACATAAAAGGAGCGATTGTACATGCCATACGTAACAGTGAAAATGCTAGAAGGACGCACAGAAGAACAAAAGAAAGCTCTTGCTGAGAAAGTAACAGCAGCAGTAAGCGAAACAACTGGTGCTCCTGAAGAAAACATCGTTGTTTTCATCGAAGAAATGTCTAAAAACCATTATGCAGTTGGCGGAAAACGCTTAAGCGACAAATAATTTCAAGTTTTTTCATAAGAAGCAGCCATTAGCTGCTTCTTATTTCTTTCCTTCTAACAACTCAATAATTCTCTCTTTATATTTTCCTTTTCTTCCATCTTCATAGATTAAATCATGTGGATAGAATAGCTTTTGATCCGTTCTTTTCTTACCTGTAATCGCCTCAACAATATCCGACTCACGTGAAAGCTCTCTAAGCTCTCCGTTTGGCATAAGAAGTAGGATTGGTAGACGCTCTTCTTCTTCTCCTGCACGATAAAAGTCATACGGTAAGTCTGATGTTGAATCAACTACTAAATAATACTCCGGATCAAGTCCAATCTTTTTAAATAAACTACTTAATTCCATCCAATTATCTAAACCGTGTTTATCTGTAAACTCTACATATTTAAATAGATTTCGATTCATAAAACGGCGGCATAAATCGCTTAAAATTGGATCTTCTTCTTCCTGCCATACTTGGAAGTAGTAATACATAACGTTCTCGTCTAACTTTAAATAATCCTCTACTGTTACTTCTTCTTCAAATAAAGAATAGAAATGAACAGGATGATTTTTGAATGTATAATACTTCTCGTGCAGTGATTTCGCACGGTGTAAAATCTTCGTTAAAATAACTTCTGCACTTCGCGTTACTGGGTGGAAATATACTTGCCAATACATTTGATAACGACTCATAATGTAATGCTCAACAGCATGCATACCACTATTTTTAATGACTACTTGATCCCCATACGGGCGCATTACACGCAGTATACGTTCCATATCGAAGTTTCCGTACTTTACGCCTGTAAAATAAGCATCTCTTAATAAATAATCCATACGATCCGCATCAATTTGGCTCGAAATCATACTAATTGCTAATTTATTAGTAGACGTTTTTGCAATTACATCTGCTACCTTTTGTGGAAACTCCTTATCAACACGACTTAATACATCATTAATCTCCGTATTGCCAACAATAATCTTTTGCGTAAATTTCTCATGATCTAATGAAAATACTTTTTCAAACGAGTGAGAAAATGGGCCGTGACCGACATCATGAAGTAATGCCGCACATAAACATAACAATCTATCTTCAGCATTCCAATTTGGTCTGCCATCAAACACATCATCAATCATACGACGAATAATTTCGTATACACCTAACGAATGAGTAAAGCGACTATGCTCTGCACCGTGAAATGTAAAAAATGTCGTTCCAAGCTGCTTAATACGGCGCAAGCGTTGAAATTCTTTCGTTCCGATTAAATCCCAAATAACACGATCACGCACGTGCACATATTTATGTACTGGGTCTTTAAACACTTTTGTTTCGCTGAGTTTGTCGTTTAAATATACCACTTTCCGACATCCCCCTTTCTTTACTACATTCTTACTTTATATTATAAACGAAATGAGAAACAGAAAGAAATGAAAGACTGTATTAATTCCCTTTATAAAAAGAAAAAATCACCTTTACCGAAGTAAAAGTGATTTCCTTTATACATTATTTACCTAAAACGAATTCAGCAACTTCGTCTAAGATCATATCTTTCCCTAATGGGAAGTAACCTTTGTTTAAGTCTTCATTTTTAATTGTGAATACGTGGTTGTTTTTAACAGCGTTCATGTTTTTCCAAATTGATTCTTCTTGGAATTCTTTCAAGCGCTGAGAACCGTCACCAGTTGTAAATACGAATAAGTAATCTGGGTTGTAATCGATTAAAGCTTCTTTTTGTACTTGTACTAGTGGTTTATCAGTTGGTGTACCTTTAACTGCTGGTAGTTTTAAGTCATTAAAGATTACGCTACCGTAACCGTAGTCACCGTATACGCGGAAAGCATTTGGATATGCAGCCATTTTCATAAATGTTGCTTCACCAGTTTTAGCGACGATTTTGTCATGTAATTTGCTTGCTTTTTCATCATACTTTTTGAACCATTCTTTTGTTTCTTTTTCTTTACCGAAGATTTGACCTACTTCTTCAAATTTTGGACGCCATTGATCTAATGGAGTGTTTAACATAACTGTTGGTGCAATTTTAGATAATTGATCATAAATCTTTTCTTGACGATTATTTACAAGAATTAAATCTGGTTTTGCAGCAGCTACTGCTTCGATGTTAATTTTATCGCCCCAAGCAGAACCAACTGGTTTAACGTCTTTTAGTTTCTTTTCAATATGTGCATCAATTTTTTCTTGAGATGTATTAGCAGTAATAACCGGTTTCATACCGAAAATTAATAATTCTTCTGTTGAACCACTAAGGTCAGCAATTTTCTTTGGGTTTGCAGGAATTTTAATTTCCCCTTTTGCATGTTTTACAGTGCGCTCTTCAGTCTTTGCATCTGCTTTCTTTTCTTCTTCTTTGTTAGAACAAGCTGCAAATAGTACAGAAGTCACAACTAGTACCATTGCTAATAGTGCCATTTTAAAATTCTTCATGTTCCCACTCCTTCTAGCTGTATTTATCTTATAAGTTACAACGAACTATAAGAAACAAAGATAACAATTAATTAATATATATTTATTAATTGTTGTTAATAACCCATTCTAACGGGCGTTCAACTTCCCATTCTTATATAAGAAGCTCAACGTCCATTAGAAGTCCCCCTCTTCACGAGGGGGTTCTACTTATGCTTTTTTACGCAATTGATTACTAATCATCGCTAAATCATATGTTAAACAAATTGGCTTACAGTTTACTGGACATGGAACGATTTGAGCTTCAATCTCAAATACGTTACGAAGTGTTTCACTTGTCATAACTTCATCTGGCGTTCCTTGTTTCATTAACTTACCTGCTTTTAATGCAATCATATGATCGGAGAAACGAGAAGCGTGATTTAAGTCATGGATAACCATAACAATCGTTCTACCTTCTTCTTCATTTAACTTTTTCAATAAGTTTAATACTTCTAATTGATGAGCCATATCTAAGTACGTCGTTGGTTCATCCAATACAAGTAATTCTGTTCCTTGTGCAAGAGCCATTGCAATCCAAACACGTTGACGTTGACCGCCTGATAGCGCTTCTGCTGGACGATTCGCAAATTCTTTCATTCCTGTCACTTCAAGTGCCCAGTTAATGTAGCGATAATCCTCTTCTTTCAACGTGCCAAACCCTTTTTGATGAGGGAATCTTCCATATGACACAAGCTCAAATACAGTAAGACCCGTTGGCACTTCTGCAGTTTGTGGTAAAATCGCCATTTTCTTTGCAATTTCTTTCGTTGGCTGTTTCTCAATTGCTTTTCCGTCAAGATAAACAGTACCTTGCTTTGCCTTCAAAATACGAGACGCCGTTTTTAATAATGTGGACTTCCCACAACCATTTGGTCCAATAATTGTTGTAATTTTCCCTTCCGGAATTTCAACTGTTAATCCATCAATAATTAAACCTTCATTATAGCCAACCGATACCGCATCCACCGCTAAAGTTGCCATACGAAAAGCCTCCCTTTATTTTGTCCTCATAAGTAAATAAATAAAATACGGTGCACCAATTACAGAAATAACAAGACCGACTGGTATTTCTGAAGTTGTTAGTACACTTCTTGAAATTACGTCTGCGAATAAAAGTAAAAACGTTCCTATTAGCGCAGCTGTGGGCAACATAATTTGATGTTTACCACCAACAAGGCGCCTTGCTAAATGCGGGGCCATTAAACCGATAAAGCCAATTCCGCCGGCAACAGCAACAGATGCCCCTGCTAAACAAACTGCAATAAATAATAATTTACGTCTTTCTTTTTCTACGTTTACACCAAGGCCAACTGCTGTAGAATCGCCTAGGTTCATTACATTTAATATGTGTGCTTTACTTATAGCAAGCGGTAAGAAAATAACCATCCATGGAAGTACACTTAATACGAATTTCCAATCTGTACCCCATAGACTTCCCGCCAGCCAAATCGTAGCAAAACGAAAATCGTTAGATGTCATCTTCATAGAGAAAATTAAACTAACAGCTCCAAATCCAGCTGCAACGGCAATACCGACTAGTATTAATCGAGTCGATGAAACGCCGTCTTTCCATGCTAGTAAATAAATAATTACCGCTGCTAATATCGCTCCAACTAGTGCGAAGAATGGGAGAATGAATACAGATAAAAATGTACCAGTCCCTACTTTCCCGAAGAAGAAGTAGACGAATATAACAACTGTTAATCCCGCTCCAGCATTAATACCTATAATACCTGGATCAGCAAGAGGATTTCGTGATAAACCTTGCAAAATCGCGCCTGACATAGCTAAAGCAGATCCGACTAGTATAGCAATTACCATACGCGGCATACGGAATTCAAATAAAATAACAGACTGATCTTCAGCCCCTAGTCCAACCAATGACTTTAATACGTCCATTGGCGGGATTTTAAAAGTTCCTGTATTTAAACTAATAAGAAATATAGAAACGATTAGTCCTACTAAAATCGTTAATATAGAAATGTTCTTTTTTGTTAAGACACTCGTCCTCACATCTTTCCTCTCCCTTCATTACGTGCTAAGTAGAGGAAGAATGGAACCCCAATTAGCGCTGTAATTGCTCCAATTGGCGTTTCAAATGGCGGGTTAATAACGCGAGATAACATATCTGCACATTCAATTAACAGCCCACCTAAGACCGCAGAACATGGAATAACCCATCTATAGTCCGAGCCTACGAGGAAACGAGTCATATGCGGAATTACAAGACCAACAAATCCAACTGATCCTGCCATGGAAACTGCGGAACCCGTTAAAACAAGAACAAGTACTGTTCCGATAAATTTAATCAATGTCGTATTTTGACCAAGTCCAATCGCAATTTCTTCACCGAAGCTCAAAATTGTAATATATCTCGACATCATAATTGCGATAAAAAGACAAATAAGGCCAATTGGCACTAACATATTAATACTTTGCCATTTCACTCCAGCGACTCCGCCTGCATTCCACATACTCACCTCTTGGGCAAGATTGAAATACAATGCGATTCCAGATGAAATTGCCCCTAATAAAGCACTAATAGCTGCACCTGCTAAAGCTAATTTCACAGGTGTTAATCCACCTGGTGAAGAAGATCCAATTCCATATACAATGCTTGCACCAAACGCAGCTCCAATAAAAGATGCGATAACAAACATTAAATAAGGTGAATTAGGGAAAAATGCATACATAATTGCAATTCCAAATACAGCTCCATCTGTAATCCCCATTAACGATGGTGAAGCAAGTGGATTTCGCGTCATACCTTGCATAATTGCTCCTGATACCGCTAAAAAGGCACCTGCAACTACGCCCCCTATTGCTCTAGGCATGCGAAGCTCTTGAATTACGTTATGATGTGTAATAGATCCATCAAACTGAAATACAGCTTGCCATACAGTCTTTAAACTAATATCTGCAGCCCCAAAAGAAATAGAAACTGCCATGCTTAAAGCTAACAAAATTGTACCCGCTACTAAAATAATAGAAGCGATGAGCGGTCTGCTCTTAATCTCTTTAACATTCTCTTCTTGCTGTTCTATACTGCTTGCGCTCGCTTCCATCCCTCAACCATCCTAACCAACAACATATATTTATTGAAATGAAATTTATTCTCAAATAGTAATAAAAAAATTAGGTGAATTGTTATTTCCCTGATAATGATTCTCAGAATCAGACACTTCTATTCTACCTATCGCTTTAAAAGACTGTCAACCATTATTTTGAAATATAAATTTATACAAATTGGTATTTTAATACAAAAGTTATGTTCATCCTTTAGAAAATGTTCGTCCACACAAGAGTACTTTCGCAGAATAAATCATTCCTCTTATGGGCATAAAAAAAGAAGAGTAATCTTTTCACTCTTCTTTTTCTTACTTATTTAACTTTGCTTCAATTTTCACGATTAACTCATCTTCTGTTGGAGCCGCAACTGGACGGTTATTTACAAATGCGAATGATTTTTTACGACCAGGACCACAGTAAGACTGACATCCAACTTCAATCGTTGCACATGAATCTACTTTTTTTAACTTCGGAACTAACGTTTTAATGTTCGTTGCCTGACAGTCATCGCACACGCGAAACTCGTTTCCCATTACATAACACTTCCTCTATTTTAAACTTTTCTCAAGTACATTTAAAAATAAACACTAAATGGTATTTTACCGCTCTTTGAAGCTCGTTGCAAGTTTCCCTACAAAGCCTATTCTCTACATAATGATACATATTTATATGCTCTCCTACAGAAGCGCTCACCATTCATGGGAAAATTTTTACCTTTCATCGAAATCTACCATATTTTTAAAAGCTTTGTATAAAAGTTTATTTTTTTGCCCATTATAAAAATAGGAAGTTCATAAAAAGAAAGGGAGTTGAATCTATGAAAGTAAGACAAGATGCTTGGACAGATGAGGATGATTTATTACTTGCTGAAACGGTACTTCGTCATGTTAGAGAAGGAAGTACGCAATTAAATGCATTTGAGGAAGTAGGGGATCAGTTAAATCGTACATCTGCTGCTTGTGGTTTCCGCTGGAATGCTGTTGTTCGCTATAGCTATGAACAAGCTCTTCAACTAGCAAAAAAACATCGTAAAGATAAAATGCGTGCTGCAAGCGGTGAACAAGCGAAAAAACGTTTACTTTATACACCACCAGCTTCAGATTCGATAACTGATTATGAAGAATTAGTACAAGAAGAATCAATCGTACAATATAAAGAAGCTATTCCATATCAAGAATCTACTGCTCCTGCTGCAAGAAGCTCTATGACAATGCAAGATGTTATTTATTTTTTACAAACAGTCGGATCTTCAAATATAAAAGTGACAGCTCTTGAAAACGAGAATACGAGATTGAAACAAGAAATTAAAGCACAAATCCTTCGGAATGAGGAACTAGAAAAGAAACTAGAAAAATTAGAAAAGCAATCTCATACTGTACAAGAAGATTACGAAACACTTATGAACATTATGAACCGTGCTCGTAAATTGGCAGTCATGGATGACGAAGAACGTTCTCAAACATCTTTCCGAATGGACCGAAACGGTAATTTAGAAAAAATTGCAGAATAAGAAGGATGCATGCAATGCATCCTTTTTATTATTTCACCTTTAATCTCCCCCTTTATATGTGAGAAAACTCCATTCTTCATTTTTTGCTATAATAGAGATTGTCATTTTAAAGATAAGGGGTTAGTTATATGAGCAATTCCCGTTCCATTTTATCTCAGCCAGAGTGGCGCATTGTAGATCAGTCTAGTTTGGGACCAACATTCCATGCACTTCAGTCATTCGCAATGGATGACACATTATGCACAAGCATTGGAAATGGCAAGTCAGCCGCAACAATGCGTTCTTGGGTTCATCACAATACAATTGTCCTTGGCATTCAAGATTCACGCCTTCCGCATTTAGAAGAAGGTATTTCTTTTTTAAAACAACACAACTTCAATGTTATTGTTCGTAATTCTGGCGGGCTTGCAGTCGTGCTTGATGAAGGTGTTTTAAACGTATCACTTTTATTCCAAGAAACAGAAAAAGGTATCGATATTGATCTTGGATACGATACAATGTGGCATTTGATTAAGGAGATGTTAAAGGATTACGACGTTACTATCGAGGCAAAAGAAATTGTTGGCTCTTACTGTCCTGGTAGTTATGACTTAAGTATTCGCGATCAAAAATTCGCTGGTATTTCACAACGTCGTATTCGCGGGGGGGTCGCTGTCCAAATTTATCTCTGTGCTACCGGAAGTGGCTCTGAGCGTGCCGCACTCGTTCGTGATTTCTACAACCTAGCAATTCAAGGAGAAGAAACACGCTTTACGTACCCTGAAATTGTACCAAGTACGATGGCCTCACTCTCAGAATTACTTGGCGAAACCATTACAGTACAAGATTTAATGATGCGTCTTTTAAAAACATTGCAGCAATTCGCTCCAAAGTTAACACCATCTCAATTAACAATAGATGAGATTCCTTTATATGAGACGAATTTACAACGTATTATTGATCGTAATAATAAAGCACTTGGCTTAGAAAAATAAAGACCGTCGCTATTATAGCGACGGTCTTTATTTCAATTCATTATAGAATTAAAGTGCTTGAGCTGCTGTAATTAAAGCTAACTTGTACACTTCTTCTTCGTTACATCCACGAGACAGATCATTTACAGGCATGTTTAAGCCTTGTAAGATTGGTCCTACTGCTTCGAAGTTACCTAAACGTTGAGCGATTTTGTAGCCAATATTACCAGCTTCTAAGCTTGGGAATACGAATACGTTAGCATCACCTTTAATTGTAGAACCTGGAGCTTTTTTCTCAGCTACAGATGGTACGAATGCAGCATCGAATTGGAATTCTCCATCTAAAGTTAACTCAGGAGCCATTTCTTTTGCAATGCGAGTTGCTTCTACAACTTTTTCTGTTTCTGGAGATTTCGCAGAACCTTTTGTAGAGAAGCTTAACATAGCAACGCGTGGATCAATGCCGAATAACTCAGCAGTTTTCGCACTTTCGATACCGATTTCAGCTAAATCTTGGCTGTTTGGTGCAATGTTAATTGCACAATCAGCGAATACATATTTCTCTTCTTCACGTACCATGATGAATACGCCAGAAGTTTTTGTAACGCCTGGTTTTGTTTTAATAATTTGAAGTGCTGGACGAACTGTATCAGCTGTAGAGTGAGCTGCACCACTTACTAAACCGTGTGCTTTGCCCATGTATACAAGCATTGTACCGAAGTAGTTTTCGTCTTTAAGGATTTTGCGAGCGTCTTCTTCAGTTGCTTTACCTTTACGGCGTTCAACGAAAGATGCTACCATTGCATCCATTTCTTCGTATGTAGCTGGGTCGTAAATATCAACGCCTGCTAATGTTAAATTCATGCTAGCAGCTTTTGCGCTAATTTCTTCCTTATTACCAACTAAGATTGGTTTTACTAACTCTTCTTTTGCTAAACGCTCTGCAGCGCCTAAAATTCTTTCATCAGTTCCTTCAGGAAGTACGATAGAAATGCCTTTTCCTTGAACTTTTTCTTTTACTGTTGTAAATAAGTTGCTCACGAATAAACCCTCCTACATATGTTAAAAAAACTCTATCTTTAAGAATACTGCTTTTCTTCTATATTTTAAACTTATAGCTCCCAAAAAATAGATAAAATAAAAATGATTATATTTTCATAAAATTCAGCCGTTAAATTCACCTTGCTTAAACACTTAAATGTGACAATTTTATGCGCCAAGGTTTTATATAGATGATTTTAAAACTATATATGCTATAGTTAACGTGTAAAACTATCATTAACTGAGGTGAATAGAATGAGTGAAGCAACAACAACGTTAGATGGCTGGTATTGTTTACATGATTTACGTTCTATTGATTGGGCTGCATGGAAAACATTATCTAGCGACGAACGCGGACAAGCAGTGTCTGAATTTTTAAATGTCGTTGAAAAATGGAACGAAGTAGCTACTGCGAAAAAAGGTAGTCACGCAATGTATACAGTTGTTGGCCAAAAAGCTGATATTATGCTTATGATTTTACGTCCAACAATGGAAGAGTTAAATGAAATTGAGACAGAATTGAATAAAACAACTTTAGCTGAATATATGGTTCCTGCATATTCTTACGTATCTGTTGTTGAATTAAGCAACTACCTTCCAGCTGATGAGGATCCATACCAAAACCCGCAAATTTTAGCTCGTTTATATCCTGAATTACCGAAAGCAAATCATATTTGCTTCTATCCAATGGATAAGCGTCGCCAAGGTGATGACAACTGGTACATGCTTCCTATGGAAGAACGTAAAAAAATGATGTACAGCCATAGTAAAATTGGTCGTCAATACGCAGGTAAAGTACGCCAAGTGATTTCAGGATCTGTTGGATTCGACGATTTCGAATGGGGCGTAACATTATTCGCTGACGATGTTCTTCAATTTAAGAAACTTATATACGAAATGCGCTTCGATGAAGTAAGTGCTCGTTATGGTGAATTTGGAACATTCTTCGTTGGAAACATTTTACCAGACGAAAAAGTAGAGAAATTTTTACACATATAAATGGTGAAAAGGAACGAAATTCGTTCCTTTTTTTATTCTTCTCTATATTTATCCTCAAAAATCTCCTTTTTTCTACACTTTTGAAGAAAAACCAACATTTTTTCAAATTTCTTGTAAAATTGTAACCTTTTTATATGTAAAGATATGCTAAAATGATACGAGCTATATGCTAAATAACGATGCGAAGGTGATAATCTATATGAAAAAAATCTTGTCTATTTTACTATTGCTTGTATTGTCAATTTCTTCCTTAGGAGTAACAACATCCCATGCGGAAGAAAAAATACATATTGAGGCGGCGGCTGCACTTTTATTTGATGCAGATACAGGAAAAATACTTCACGAGCAAAATCCAGATGAATTGCTAGCTATTGCTAGTATGTCAAAATTAATTGTTGTTTACGCTGTTTTAGAAGCAATTAAAGAAGGAAAAATCACATGGGATACGAAAGTAAATATTTCTGATTACGCTTATGAAGTCTCTCGTAATAATGAATTCTCTAATGTACCGTTCGAAAAAGGACGTCAATATACTGTAAAAGAATTATATCATTCTATTGTTATATTCTCTGCAAATGGATCTAGTATTGCTTTAGCAGAACTTCTTGCAGGAAGTGAGAAAAACTTCTTAAATCTTGCAAATGAACATGCTAAAAAGCTAGGATTAAAGAAATATAAATTTGTAAACGCTACTGGCTTAAATAACGCTGACTTAAAAGGAAAACATCCTGAGGGTACTGATCCAAATGCAGAAAACTCTATGTCAGCTCGTGATATGGGTATGCTTTCAAAAGCAATGATTACAAAGTATCCAGAAATGCTAGAGGATACAAAACAAAGATTTAGAAACTTCCCAGACAATCACCCAAAACCAATTCGTATGGAAAACTGGAATTGGATGTTACCAGGAGCTGCTTTCGCTTATGAAGGTACTGATGGTTTAAAAACCGGAAGTTCTGATACAGCTGGATACGGATTTACCATTACTGCTAAACGTGGTGATGTACGTCTTATCTCGGTTATTATTAAAACAAAATCAATGGATGAACGTTTCACGGAATCTCGTGAATTAATCGAATATGGATTTAATAACTTTGAAAAACAAAAACTAAAAGTTAATAAAAACAATACAATCTCTGTAGTAAAAGGGAAAGAAGACCAAGTAACTGTTGCACCCGAAAAAGAAATAACAGTAATTGCGAAAAAAGGTAGCAAAGAGCCTTATAAAATTGGAACTGAATTAGATAAATCTCTTTCTGAAGATGGACATTTAGTTGCACCTATTAAGAAAGATACCAAAGTAGGCTCAATTACTTTAGAATCAACTGATAAATATGGTTTCTTAGACGGTAGTAAAAGTATGAAAGTTACTGCAAAAACGACAGAGGAAGTTGAAAAAGCAAATTGGTTTGTGTTAACAATGCGCTCTATTGGTGATTTCTTCTCAAACTTATGGTCTAGAGTTTTTTAATAAAAAAGCTGGCTCACGCTAGCTTTTTTTATTTTCCACTCTCAATGTAAAACTTCGTTTGGTTGTCATATCTGAGTCCTTTTCCTCATACGTATGAACTAGTAATTGTTACACACTTCATCTAGAGATAAAGTGAAACTTTAATCAGTGGGGGAATCCCCCGCTGATTATTAGTTGAACCAATCGGGCGTTTACGGGCAGTTTGATCTCCCATCTAATTTCTTTACTTCAACCAAATTTTAGGGCAGGAGTCTTACTGCCCGTTAATGCGGGATAAACCTCTTTCCAAAAGGTATTACAAAAAGAGAGGTGACACATAATGGGCGTTATTGCTTATAACGAAGAAGATGTAAAGTTGTTGGCTAGACTGATGCGTGCTGAAGCCGAAGGAGAAGGGCAACAAGGAATGTTAATGGTCGGAAACGTTGGGGTAAATCGTGTCCGCGGAAATTGTTTAGACTTTAAAAGCATTCGTAATTTACGTCAAATGGTTTATCAAAACCCCGGCGGTTTTGAAGCAACGCAAAAAGGATATTTTTATCAACGGGCACGCGAACAAGATATTGCCCTAGCGAGACGGACCATTCAAGGGCAACGTTTTTGGCCTGCCAACTTTGCCTTATGGTTCTTTAGACCTGAAGGTCCTTGTCCACCAACTTGGTATAACCAACAAAACTCTGGTCGCTTTAAAAAGCACTGCTTCTTCCAGCCATCTGCTGGAGACTGCCCTAGCGTATATTAAGGAATAAAAATGAGGAGGGATTTTTGAATGGCACAGCAACAAAATCCATACTATGGAACAGGTTTTTATCAACCATCTGGAACTTATGTACAACCGCAACAAATGACTCAACAACAGCAGCAAGCGATGCAACAACAAACAGCTCAAGCTGCGCAAGCTCAATATGCAATTTCTCAAGGCATGTTACCTCTAGAGCAATCCTATATTGAAAATATCCTTCGTTTAAACAAAGGTAAGCAAGCTACGGTTGTAATGACCTATGAACGTGGCAGTTCCCTTGGCACACAATCTTATACAGGTATTATTGAAGCAGCTGGCCGTGACCATATCGTTATTAGTGAACCGCAATCAGGAAAACGCTATTTACTACTAATGATCTACTTAGATTACGTAGAATTTCCAGAAGAAATTACGTATTTACCTAGTCAACAAGCAACTTATACTCCAAGACCATAAAAAAAGCTGGCAAATGCCAGCTTTTGTTTTTTTATAATCCTTTTACAACTGCAGTCCCTACTAGGATCCACGCCACAATAAACGCTACACCACCAAGAGGTGTAATTGGACCAAAGAACTTAATACCTGTCGTACTTAATGCATACAAACTACCTGAGAACATAATAATTCCAGCTACCATTAGCCAACCAGCAGTAGTTAAAAGTGATGATTGAACCTTATCCATCAATAAAGCAACTACGAATAGTCCACCTGCATGAAACATTTGATATGTAACGCCTGTTTTCCACACTTCTAACATTTTTGCAGAAATTTTATTTTCTAAACCGTGTGCTCCAAAGGCCCCTAATGCAACAGATAGCCCCGCTGCAATACAACCTAGTAAAAAGAAAATTTTCATCTTAATTCCCCTTTTTTACCTTTATCATAAGCAATTTTTGCATATAAGCCAAACGATTTATCTTCTAAAAATCAAATAAAGAATTACCGTTTGCATCACTTTCTTTTATATATACTGGCTCCCCAGAAACAGGTGCAATTGGTTGCATAGTTGTTACTGGTTGTGATCCAATTACTTGCGATGGAATTTGCGGTTCTCTATATGTAGATGTTTCAACTTGTTCATCTAATAATAAGTCACATAAAGCACGCACAACTAATAAATGTTCTTTTGACTTTTGTCCTTCACTACTTTTTGCCTTCGCAATTTCATTCGCCATTTTATTTAAAATCTTGTCGCTAGATATTTGCATTCCTTCTCACCTCGTACTTTGTAATTCTTTCTCGAATTGCCCCAATTTCTCTACTGAACCAAATACTATTATCATATCACGTTCTTTCAATTTTTCCTGCCCTGCTGGATTATGTATAATATCCCCATTTCTTGAAATCGCTAATATTGTTACATCAAACTGATTCCTTACATTACTCTCTAGTAACGATTTACCAACTAATATTGAATCTTTGCCAACTAGAATTTCTTCAATGACAAATGACTGTTCTATTCCATACAACACTGTATCAATATAATGAACGGTTAATGGATTTGCAATACCTTTTGCGATATGAATACCCGCCATACTAGATGGATTAATAACCTTATTTGCACCGGCACGCCTTAATTTCTCTTCAGTTTCTGGCTTTTCAGATCTCGCCACAATTTTAATCGTATCGTTTAACCCTCTTGCTGTTAATGTAATAAATACATTTTCGGCATCATTTGCAACAATAGCAACTAAACCAGCTGCTTTTAAAATTCCGGCATTATGTAATACTTGATCTTCCGTTGCATCTCCATGTACAAATAAAAGCTTTTCCTGCTCCAATATACTTTCATCTTTATCAACAACGACAAATGGAATATTCTTTTCTTGCAATTCATGTACAACTTGAAGCCCCACTCTACCGCAACCACATACTATAATATGATTTTTCAACTGCGCTATTTGTTTATCCATCTTCTTCCTCCGTACTGCATGAAATAAATTCCCTTCAATAATCATAGCTGCCACTACCCCAATTGCATACGTAACAATACCTACGCCAACAGGAATAATAAGAAGCGCAAATACTTTCCCCGCTTGCGTTACAGGAACAGCATCTCCGTATCCAACAGTCAATACAGTAATCATTGTCATCCAAAATGCTTGAAACAAACTAATCTCTTCAATCGTCATAAATCCTATCGTTCCTAGAATTACAACAAAAGTCATACATATAACTGCTATCCATAATTGCTTACGTGCATTCATACCGTGTTTCAACTCTTTTCTCTATCTACAATCTTTGCCAGTGGAAATAAAATACGTATATACTAGATACGGAATCTATGAAAGAGGTTGATATAATGAAGACATTTCTTTCCGCCTTACAATGGGCACTATTTATTTTAGCTGGAAGCCTTATTGTACCAATTAGTGTCGCAACTAGTTATGGTCTTGATGGCGCTGAAGCCATTGCATTCGTACAAAGAACATTATTTGTTCTAGGCTTTGCTGGTCTCTTGCAAGCTATATTTGGGCATAAACTTCCTATTCAAGAAGGTCCTGCTGGCCTTTGGTGGGGAATTTTCTCCCTTTATGCGAGTTTAGGCGTCGTATTATTTGGATCAAGCAATGAGACACTTAAAGTTCTTCAATATGCTTTCTTATTAAGCGGTATTATTTGTATTATTCTTAGCGTTTTTGGACTTATTGATAAACTCGTTCGCTATTTTACACCGACAGTCATTGGAACGTATTTATTTCTTCTTGTCGCGCAGCTTAGTGGCTCCTTCTTAAAGGGAATGTTTGGCCTTGATGGAAAACATACAGAAGTACAACCTAACGTATTTATTCTTTCACTCATTGTTATTTTACTATCCTTTTTCATCATGAAGCTACCTATTATTGGACAATATTCCGTTCTTTTCAGTATCGTATGCGGCTGGATATTATTCGCATGTTTCGGATTATCTAATCCAATAACACCAGTGACAGACATAATCCGTTTTCCATCCTTATTTGTTTTCGGAATGCCTCGTGTTGAATGGAACATGGTAATTACGGTCATTTTCGTTACACTCTTACTTCTAACAAATATGTTAGCAAGTATTCGCGTTGTACAAAAGGTTGTCTCTAAATATGAAGAAAACGTTGCATCAGATCGTTTTAAACAAGCTGGCATTATAACAGGAATCAACCAATTGCTAGGCGGCCTATTTTCAGCTATTGGGCCTGTCGCTATTTCTGGATCAGCAGGTTTTATTGCAACGACTAATATTTATAAACGTCTCCCGTTTATATTAGGGTCAAGCTTTATTATTGTCGTTAGTATATTTCCAAAGATTACTTCATTCTTTGCAGCAATCCCTGTTGCAGTTGGTTATGCCGCTATTTATCCTGTATTCGCAAGCATGATTGGTCTCGCCTTTCGAGAATACGAAACTGTCCAGGATAAAGAACGATTATTTAAAGTAGCCGGTCTTTCAATCTTTACAGGAGTCGGAGTTATGTTTGTTCCAGCAGGAGCATATTCCACACTTCCACCATTTCTAGCATCGTTTTTAAGTAATGGTCTCGTTCTTGGATCTGTAATGGCAATCTTGCTAGAAATACTATTTTCTCGTTCCGCTGCAAAACAAATATCGTAAATTGGAAAACTTCCATTATTGCACTCTACCTTTAGAGTTGTTACGATAAAATCAAACTTTAATCATTGGGGTTTTATTCTTCCCCAATGATTATTAACCAATATTATGAGCAACAACTCATAATAATTTATCTACTTCTTTTCAAAGAGGTTTGATGTCTTACTATTATTCCTCAACATCTTCATGAACATGTATTTTGATTTCAATTAAAGAAAGGAATTTTCTATATGACTTATAAAATGATTGTTTTAGATTTAGATGATACTTTATTACGTGATGACCATACTATTTCACCTCGTACGAAAGAAGCGTTAATGACTGCACAAGAGCAAGGGGTAAAGGTTGTACTTGCTTCTGGACGTCCAACGTTTGGTATGCGCAATGTAGCCAAAGAACTTCGCTTAGAAGAATACGGCAGTTTCATTCTATCTTTTAATGGCGCAAAAATTATTAACTGTAAAACAAACGAAGAAATCTTTAGTAGTACACTATCTCCTGAAATCGTTCACAACCTATTTGAAATTAGTAAAACTGAAGATGTATGGATTCATACTTATATGGGCGATGATATCGTAACGGAAGAAAATAATCCTTATACTGAAATTGAGGGCGATATTACTGGTATGCCAATTGTTGTAGTAGATGACTTTAAAGCCGCAGTTAAAGAGCCTGTAGTAAAAGTATTAATGAATAAAGAAGCTGAACGCCTTGTTGAAGTTGAAAAGAAACTTCAACAACAACTAGAAGGCCAATTAAGCGTGATGCGTTCGAAACCATTCTTCTTAGAATTTACTGAAGCCGGTGTTACAAAAGGAACGAGCTTAAACAAACTGATTCAAAAGCTTGGCATTAAGCGTGAAGAAGTTATCGCAATGGGCGATAGCTATAACGACCAAGCAATGATTGAATTTGCTGGTCTTGGCGTTGCAATGGGCAATGCACCTGATGATATTAAAGAAATTGCGAACTACGTAACAGATACAAATATGAACGATGGTGTTGCAAAAGTTGTAGAGAAATTCGTTTTAAAAACGGATGTACTTGTTTAATATTTTCATTCACAAAACCTATTTGAAGTCAAATACTTCAAATAGGTTTTTATTTAAATTCTCATGCTTTTGTGACTATATTTTGAACTTTGCACTATTCTCGTAGTGTAAACTTTCTTTTTGTATATAATGAAACAAAATAGACTATTTTATTTTGAAAAAGAATACAAATTTACTATATACAAGCATACGTTAAAGGAGGCTACTTTATGTTATCTACACCAATCGGACGATTAAGAGCAATTGGACTAGTTGAGGGTATTTCTTTCCTATTACTATTATTTGTAGCAATGCCATTGAAATATTTTGCAGGATTTGCAACAGCTGTTAAAATTACAGGCATGGCTCATGGTGTTCTATTTATTCTATTCATCTTTGCAGTAATTCAAGTAACAATCGTACACCGTAAATCAATTTTATGGGCACTTGGAGCATTCGTTTCATCAGTTATCCCATTTGGTACTTTTGTACTAGATGCAAAATTAAAGAACGAGCAACAATGATAATAAAAAGGTAGTTAACAACTGTTAACTACCTTTTCTATTTATAAATTTGGAATTTCCCAATCAATTTCTCTTTCGCCCATATTAGCTAAAATTGTATTTATTTTAGAATATGGCTTACTACCAAAGAAACCACGTCTTGCCGATAATGGGCTTGGATGTACAGATTCGATAATATGATGATTCGGATTCGTAATTAATTTCTTCTTCGCCTGCGCATGGCGCCCCCACAATATGAAAATAACTGGCTTTTCACGTTCGTTCAATAGTTCAATTACACGATCTGTGAAGTGCTCCCATCCTTTTCCCTTATGAGAATTTGCTTCGCCTTGACGAACTGTTAATACGGTATTTAGTAATAATACTCCTTGTTCCGCCCATTTTACTAAATAACCATTATTCGGGATTTCATAACCATATTCATCTCGAAGTTCTTTATACATATTTAACAATGACGGTGGTGTTTTAACACCAGGTTGCACAGAAAAGCTTAAACCATGCGCTTGATTCGGTCCATGATATGGATCTTGCCCTAAAATGACAACCTTTGTATTTTCATAACTTGTATACTGAAGAGCGTTAAAAATATCTTCTACCTTCGGATAAACAACATGCGTGCTGTATTCTTCTGTCAAAAAACTGGATAGAGTAAGATAATACTCTTTCTCGAATTCTGTTGCCAATAGTGGCTCCCAATCATTCTTTAAAACATTTTCCATACTGTCACTTCCTGTCTAATTAATTCACCATATCCTGTCTTGTAAATACTACGAACGAAATAACAAGAGAAACAACTGCCCAAACAGTTAAATTCATCAAAGAAAATCCCATCGATAAACTTTGTAATGCAGGTAATTTTCCTGATAAATAATCCGTTAATGATAAATTCACACTAAAAATATATTTGGCGCCTTCCCAAGATGTTGCGAACGAGCTTAAAATACCGCCTGCAATTAATGCAGCTAGCATAACGCCCATACCAGCTGGTGTATTACGAATTAAAACAGAGACCATAAATGATATAGTTCCGACAACGATAGCAACAAACCAGGCTAGTCCATACGCCATTAAGATGTATTGCCACTGCGGAATAAGATGTACAAAGTTCGTATTTAACGTTTCCTTATCAATGACGAATCCTGTTAAAACAGGTAAATTCCATCCCGAGTACCCAAATACAAGCCCTGATAATATGTAAGCAAACAAACCTATAAGAAACAGTATGAGCGAAATGAAAAATAACATCGTCACGTATTTACTAAGGAGTATTTTCCAGCGCCGAATCGGCCGCGTAAGTAACATCTTCATCGTCCCATCACTTCGTTCTCCTGAAACGATATCAATGGCGACAATCATTACGAGAAGCGGAATAAATAATGTAATTCCTTGTTCAATAAATGCTCTGACAAAAGTCGGTGCACCCGGTGCCATCGGATTAATATTATGATCTAAATAATATTGTTGTTGCTCAACTCTTACCTTTAACCAATCACGCCATTCTTCTGGCAACCTAGAATTGTTCAACCGGTTCTGAGAATCAACAATTTGCTGTTGCAATGAAACCTTCCAATCAGTTGTACCGAGTCTTTTTTGTGTCGTTTCTATTTCACGATACTGCGCATACACAAAAAGCGGGATCAAGATTGCTAAAATAAGCATGACAACAAAAATACGTTTCTTGCGGTAAATCTTTTCTGATTCATTTAAAACTAGATTCGCAAATTCACGCATGCTGCTCACCCCTTGTGAGTTCAATAAATAAATCTTCTAGCGTAAATACAAGCTCCTTAACGCTATGTACATCTATTTCATTTGCGACAAAGTGTTTATTCCAACTACTTATAGATGCAATATCCATGCGGCATAGTAATCGATCGCCTTCTACACTCACTTCCCTTACTTCTTCGGCCACTTCTAGCATATCTTTCGCCTTAGAAATCGGTGTAACAATCCATTCTACACGATCACTTGCTGTTTTAATTAATTCTTCAACCTTGGCAACTGTTATCATCTTTCCTTTATGAATAATAGCAACGCGATCGCATATCATTTGCACTTCACTTAGCAAGTGACTTGAAATAAACACGCTCATATTTTCTTCTTTCACAAGCTTATGTATAAATTCCCTAAGTTCTCTAATCCCTGCTGGATCTAAACCATTCGTTGGTTCATCTAATATGAGCAATTTCGGATTTCCAAGGAGCGCCTGCGCAATTCCAAGGCGTTGTTTCATACCAAGTGAGTACGTTTTTACCTTGTCATGAATTCTTTCATCTAAATGAACCATTTCAGCAATTTCAATAATACGTTCATCTGATATATCACCTAACATACGAGCAAATTGCTTTAAATTTTCCCATCCCGTTAAATATGTATACAACTCTGGGTTTTCAACGATACTCCCAATTTGACGCATCGCTTCTCTGAAATTTTCCTTAATCGAATAACCACCGATAGAAATCGTACCTTCTGTCGCCTTAATCAATCCGACTAACATTCGAATGGTAGTCGTCTTTCCAGCACCATTTGGTCCTAAGAACCCGAACACTTCTCCTTGCTTTACATCAAAGGAAATATTCTCTACAAGAGTCTTCTTTCCAATTACCTTCTTCAAGTCTCGTACAGAAAGTATCGTCGTCATTTTACCCCTCCTTGTTCTAGTTTTAATTTACTTACAACATTTTGAACTAAACGTTCTGCCATATACGTATAACCTACTTCGTTCGGATGAAAATGATCAGAGTATAATAAATCTTTCCCGCGGTTTTGGAATAAATCAAATGTCGGTGTAATATACACATTTTTATCGTTTAGCGCTAATTTCTCTAAAGATGCATTCCAGTCCACAACAATGTTTGAAGACCCTTTTAAATCTTCTACATCTTCAAAAGGATTGTATAAACCAAGCCAAAAAATCGGACTATCTGTATTTAATTTACGAATTTCTTCTATAATTTTCTTTGCTTCATTTTGAAATGTCTCTGTGTCAGGACGATACGTCTCTAAATCTATTTTCCCAAGTGATTCCCAGCCTGGGAACAAATCATTTCCACCAATCGTTAACACAATTACATCTGCTTGCTTAATTGAATATTGAGCGCCATTACTTTCAATTTGTTTTAATAAATCGGGCATTTTTGCACCACTAACTGCTAAATTTGTTAATGCAATTTTTTGCTTATAATCTTTTTGTAAATCCTCTTTCATTCGCCCAACATAGCCAATTCCTTCTTTATCACCAACGCCACGCGTTAATGAATCACCTAAACTAACGATTTGTAACGTTCCCGTTTTCTTTTTCTCTTTTGCCACTACATCGGTCTTTTTAATTAAATTTGAAGCTTTCGGATTTAATACATCATTTACACCTGAAACAAAGCCATATGCAAATAAACAGAAAGATGCAATTGTAATGAGTAGAATTACTTTTACTACTTTTGATCTCATATCAAAACCCCTTTTAGCCCTCATAGATTGTCCATAATTATACCAAACGAAATTTTGAAAAGCGATTTTCACACCTTCTCAATTATGTCGTTTCTCTATCTACTAACTCTGGTAATAACTCTATATGCTTCACATCTAATTTCTCTTCATTAATCTTTTCATATAATAATTCAAACGCTTTCACTCCAACGTTTTTACTAGAATGCGAAATCGTCGTTATACCCAATATATCTGCCACCTCTTGATCATCACACCCGATAATCGTAATATCCTCTGGAATACGAACTCCTTGTTTTTTTGCTTCTGTAACCATCCCCGCTGCAATATGGTTACAAGATACAAGGAACGCCGTCGGTTTTACTGACATATGAGCCCATTCTCTAATTACATTGCGTCCATCTTCCACTGTAAAACATCCCTCAAATTTCCAGGTCTCTAACGGTGTTACGATACTCTGTTGAAGCGAATCTTCGTACGCCTTCTTTCGTCTTTGGCTATTAACGCTATTACTTCTTCCAATACAATATCCAATACGTGTATGACCGGCATCTATTAAGCTTTTCATCCCACGTGAAAATACTTTGTAGTAATCGATATGGACACTTGAAATATACTTCGAATCTATTTCTTCACACATAACAATCGGGCCGAATTTCGTATATTCTTCAAGCTTCTCCTTACTATTTGTCCGAGAACAAATAATAACCCCATCAAGCTTTTTCATTTTTAACATATTCAAAATTTCTAGTTCTCTTTCTTCACTATAATTCGTCTGGCAAAGCATCATATTATAATTATTCTTTGCTGTCTCTTTTGATATCCCCTCGATAATAGCGCTATAATATTGATCATTTACGTGTGGCAATAAAACGCCAATTACATTCGTTTTTCCTTTCACTAAATGAATTGCATTCACGTTTTGCGTGTAATTTAATTCTTCTATAATCGCTAAAATTTCTTTTCGTTTCTGTTCATTTACGTACGGATGATTATTTAGTACACGTGAAACAGTTGAAACAGATACTCCAGCAAGTTCAGCAATCTTTCTTATATTTGTCATCTCATTTTCCCCTTCTCAAAAAAATTCTTCCTTGACCTGGTAAGCTTTCCACAATATATCCTTTCCTAGCAAATACATTTAGAAAGGATATACAACTATGCTTCGATTCAAATTAGAATATATATTTTTCATTGGCGGTTTACTCATTCTTGCCATCGGTATTAATATGATGACGACAATTACTTCCTTTGGACTTAGCCCTTATGATTCCTTCTTTATTGCACTATATCAAAATTTTGGGATAAGTATTGGTTTTTGGATTTTCATGATTAACTTTGCCTTTACACTTATCGTACTCTTTTGGAATAGAAAACAAATTACAATCGGTACAATTGTAACGATGGTTCTTATTTCTCTTTTTGTTGATTGGATTGGTTCCATTACAACTATTATGGACGCTATCCGCTCTCTTCCAAAATATATAACACTTATTTGCGGAAATCTATTCGTTGGAGCTGGAATTGGTCTTTACGTCTCTACAAACCTTTGTGCAGCGCCTCAAGAAGCTTTCGTTTTAACGTTTGCCGAGAAGAAAAAATGGACGTTTAGAAGAACAGAGATTTCATTAGCCTTTTTATTTTTAACGTTAAGCTTTTTATTAGATGGACCTATCTATTTTGGAACAATCATCTTATCCTTTACAACAGGCTGGATTATCCAAGCATTTATTCAAGTTGGTACGCAGATTTTAAATAGAAAAGAGCCTATTAAGCAAGCTGCTTAATAGGCTCTTTCTGTTTTATGGTAAGAGATACTACTTAGCATCCCCTTCAATTCGATAGTTCGCTTTCAAACAATCTATTTCTTCATACCCTTGCAACGTATGTAGAATATAATCATAATCAGCAAGAGACGCACGATGCGTTACAATTACAATTTCAGCCTTTCCTTTCTCTTCAAGCGGCATTTGAATAATTTTCTCAAAGCTAACTCCGCGCTCAGAGAACAATGAAGTAATTTTTGCAAATACACCAATTTCGTCTTTTACATGCAGTCTTAAAAACTTTTTCACGACAATTTCGTCTGGCTCTTTTAATACTTTTTGATATTGTGGGACTACAGCACTATTTCCTGTTACCCCTAATCTAATATTTTGCATTACAGCAACTAAATCCGAAACAACAGCTGTAGCTGTCGGTAAACTTCCTGCGCCTGGTCCATAAAACATCGTTTCCCCAACTGCTTCACCGTACACATACACAGCGTTATATTCATTTTGTACTGCTGCAAGAGGATGTGTATTTGGAAGTAAAGTTGGTTCAACTGTAACCTCCAATTTTTCACCATCTCGTTTTGCAAGACCGATTAATTTAATTGTATAACCTAAGCTCTTACTGTATTCAATATCTTCCTCTGTAATAGAGGTAATACCTTTTACTTTCACATCTCCAAGCTCTACATTTGTAGAGAAACCGAGGGTAGCTAAAATCGTCATTTTTCTTGCTGCATCTAAACCTTCTACATCTGATGTTGGATCTGCTTCTGCAAATCCAAGTTGTTGGGCTTCTTTTAACACGTCGTTATATGCTCTCCCTTCGTCTGACATTTTCGTCAAAATAAAATTTGTTGTTCCATTTACAATTCCCATTACTTTCGTAATAAGATCTGAAGAAAGTCCTTCTACGATACTGCGTAAAATTGGAATTCCCCCTGCCACACTCGCCTCATAGAATAAATCAGCCTTATTATCTTTTGCTGTCGCTAATAATTCAGCTCCATGTAATGCCATTAAGTCTTTATTTGCAGTTACAACATGCTTTCCGCTTTTTAAAGCTTGTAAAATATATGATTTTGCATCATCAATGCCACCCATCACTTCAATAACAACATCAATATTTGGATTATCTAAAATTTCATTTGCATCTTGTGTTAATAGAGTAGAAGGTACCTCTACCTCTCTCTCTTTCTCAATGTTTTGCACTAATACTTTCGTTACCTTCACTGGACAACCTACTTGGTGTATGAGTCGTTCTTGATGATCCGTAATAATACGAACCACACCACTGCCAACTGTCCCAAGACCTAATAACCCAACTTGAATTTCTTTCATAGTACTGTCCACCCCTCAAAAATTGTGTTTAGATGAAATTATATGAGTAAAAAATCTGAAAAACAATGTATTTTGAACATTCGGAAAAATAAAGGTTAATCTTTACAAGGAAAACGTTGCCACGTGTTACACAATCTTTCTTTACAATATATAAGGGGTTTCTTGATACACGTAATAATTTAACCAATTAGAAAACAATAAATTACCATGACTTCTCCACCTAACAAGCGGCTTTTCATCTGGATTATTATGTTTAAAATAGTTTTTTGGCACATCAATATTTAATCCCTTGTCACGATCTCGTTCGTATTCTTGTTTTAACGTCTCACAACTATATTCGCTATGTCCAAGGGCAAACACTTGCCTTCCTTCTGGCCCAATAACAAGGTGAACACCTGCTTCTTCAGAGTTTGCTAACAATGTTAATTCTTTCACTCCTCTAATATCATTCTCTCGTACTTCTGTATGACGAGAATGCGGAGCAAAAAACAATTCATCAAATCCTTGTAATAATTTCACATGTTGCTCGCAAACTTCATGTTCAAATACACCGAACACTTTTTCCTTAAGGGGATACTTTGGAACACCATAATGATAGTACAAGCCAGCCTGTGCCCCCCAGCAAATATGGAGCGTAGATGTTACATTCGTTTTTGAATACTCCATAATATGTTTAAGCTCTTCCCAATAATCTACCTCTTCAAAAGCAAGGGTCTCCACTGGCGCTCCTGTAATAATGAGCCCATCAAACTTTTCATTTTCAATATCACGAAACGTTTTATAAAAGCTTGTTAAATGTTCTTGCGTTACATTACGCGATAGATGTGATTCCATATGAAGCAAATGAACATCTAATTGTAACGGCGTGTTTCCAATTAAGCGAAGTAATTGCGCCTCTGTATCTTGTTTCGTTGGCATTAAATTTAATATAGCAATTTTTAAAGCACGTATATCTTGTGTTTCTGCCCGCTCCTTCGTCATTACAAAAATATTTTCTTTTTGCAACACTTTGCGAGCCGGTAAATCTTTATCAATTATGATCGGCATGTGTTTTGCCTCCAACTAGAGCTGCTTCCAAATCTGCAATAATATCAGAAACATCTTCTATACCAACCGATAAACGAATTAAATCAGATGTAACACCCGCTAAACGCTGATCTTCAGCATTTAATTGTCTATGCGTCGTACTAGCAGGATGTATAACGCAAGTTCGTGCATCAGCTACGTGCGTTACAAGAGTTGCTAGTTTTACATTTGCGATAAATTCTTTTGCTGCTTCTAATCCGCCTTTAATACCGAAAGTTAAAACACCACTAGCACCTTTTTTCAAGTACTGTTGTGCTAACGAGTAATTTTCATTACTATCTAACCCCGGATAATTCACCCATTCAATACGTTCATGATTAGCAAGCCACTTAGCAACTGCCAGAGCATTTTCACTATGACGCTCCATTCGTAAATGCAAAGTCTCTAAGCCAATATTGCTAATATATGCATTGAATGGGCTCATACAATTTCCATAATCTCTTAATAGCTGAACACGTGCTTTCACAATATACGCTGCTGCACCAAAGTTTTGAACGTAACTTACACCGTGATAACTTGGATCTGGTTCAACAAGCTCAGGATACTTTCCATTTGTCCAATCAAAGTTTCCACCGTCAATTACAATACCGCCTAAGGAGCTCGCATGCCCATCGATATACTTCGTCGTAGAATGAACAATAATATTTGCCCCATGTTCAAATGCCTGGCATAAATAAGGAGTTGCTAATGTATTATCAACGATAAAAGGTACCTCTAATTCTTTAGCGGCAGCTGAAAATTCTTTAAAATTTAAAACATTCATCGCTGGATTTCCTAACGATTCTGCATAGATAAGTTTCGTCTTGTCATTAGCAAGCGCCGTAATTTCATCTGCCGTTAAATTTGGATTAAAGAACGTAACATCAATGCCAAGCTTACGTAAACTCACCCCAAATAAATTAAACGTTCCCCCGTAAACAGTTGAAGAGCAAAGTAAATGGTCTCCACTACTACAAATATTTAAAACTGCGAGCATAATAGCTGCTTGCCCAGAAGCCGTTGCAACAGCTCCTACACCGCCTTCTAAATCTGATAATTTCTGCTCAAATGCTGCTAGAGTAGGGTTTCCAATACGTGTATAAATATATCCTTCTGCCTCTAAGTTAAATAGAGCTGCTAAATCATCCGAAGTATCGTATTTATACGTTGTGCTTTGATAAAGTGGTAAAACACGTGGTTCACCATTCTTTGGCGTATAGCCACCTTGCACACAAATTGTTCCTTTTCCCCATGATTCTCCCATCTCTCATTCTCCTTTCTTTTATACAAAATAAAAAACTGCCCCTTTCCTGAAAACAAGAAAGGAGCAGTTTGAAAACACGCTCTAAAGGCTCTTTCTTATCTCTCAGGATTACTACCTGCAGGATTTGGCACAATTCCGTTATACGGCTGTTGCCAAGGTTTCATCGGGCCTGTCCCTCCACCTTTTCTTGATAAGACTATGCAATTACCGTTGATTTTATAGCAATAATTTCCTAATGTCAAACAGTTTTTCTGAATGTTCTAAAATAAATGTTAACAGTTTCATATAAAGCAACAAAAGAAATATATTCTAGTCTATTTCAAAAAAGACCTTTAAAAACCTCAAATCAGTCTATAAAATTAAATAAGTAATTTAACCTATAAATTCAAATTCCCCAAAAGTTAGCCTATATGTTGAATAGGCCATCTTCTCAAAAAGATACTATATATATTCAATCCATTTTTCACTAGTATATTTCACTTTTTTCCCTACTAAGATTTACATAACGGAGGTATAACATGACAAATAAAAAAGATATGCATTACATACTTGCTCTATATGGCATTCTTCTAGGATCTATAGTAGGAGCTACAGTCTGGTTATTTTTAGTCACAATAAATATTGGAATCCACTTTATTTGGGGATACTTGCCTGAAGTTCTCTCTTTTCCCTCTTATTACACCCTTTGCGTAACAATAATTGGCGGGGTCCTTGTTGGTCTATCACAAAAACATTTCGGTACATACCCACGCCTTATGCCTGAAGTAATGGCTGAATATAAAAAAACTGGTCGAATCGAATATCGCTTTGTCCATCGGGCTACTTTAACAGCGATTATTGTTTTAATTTTCGGTGCTAGTCTTGGTCCAGAAGCCGCACTAGTTGGAATTATAGGCGGACTGTGCACATGGGTAGGGGATCGCTTTAAATTTGCCTTAAAGGGTATGAATGAGCTAACCGAGATCGGAATTGGCGCTACTTTAAGTGTCATTTTTAACGCACCATTATTCGGTTATTTAGCACCAAATGAAAATGAGGGGGAAGAAATTGCTGCTTTTTCTAAAGGAAAAAAAGCGATTGTATACTTAACTACTACTTTCGCAGGTTTTTCTGTTTATTTACTACTGAGTAAACTTGATAATCGTGGATCCTTTATTGTTGATTTCGGGGAAGGTGCACTTTCTTTTAATGAATGGATTGCATTTCTTCCACTTGCTAGTATCGGCGCTATAGTTGGTTTCTTTTATTTCAAGTTAGAATTCACATTAGAAAAGTTAATTCACCCTTTTAGAGAATACAAGCTGACACTCGGAATTATCGGTGGTATTTTATTAGGAATCGGGGGAACTTTTCTTCCGTACACATTATTTTCAGGGGAACATCAATTAAAAGAATTAGTTGTTGAATGGAGCCATTTATCTTTTTGGATACTACTTCTTTCAGGGATTTTAAAGTTGTGCATTACTGCCGTTTGTTTGAACACAGGGTGGCGAGGTGGACATATCTTCCCAATTATATTTTCTGGTTCAAGTATCGGATACGCTGTAGCATCTATTCTTCCTATAGATCCAGTAGCATCTGTTGCCATCGTAACGACAGCAATTTCAAGCTATGCGTTACGAAAGCCAATAGCTATAACATTACTATTACTTATGTTTTTCCCGCTTAATTTACTATTGCCCATGCTTGGTGCAGCTGCTATCGGGAATGCCTTTCCACTCCCAAAACATAACGAAAATAAAAATTAATAAAAATAGGCAGTGGGGACGAAAGCTCCACTGCCTATTTTTATTACACATGCTGCTTTAATAAAGCTTCTAACTCCTCAAAATTATGCACTTCATATGTCGGTATAATCCCACTATCATTTAATTTCCTTTCTGGATTAAACCAACAAGTATCAATTCCCGCTACATATCCACCTTTAATATCAGCGCTTAATGAATCCCCAATAATCAGCCCTTCTTCAGGTGCAAAGTTAGGAATCCGTTCAAAAACATAATCAAAATACTCTTTCATCGGTTTTTGAAAACCTGTATCTTCCGAAACAAAGACATCTTTAAATAATGAATGTAACCCTGCATTACGCAAACGTTTATCTTGCGTCTTAGAAACACCATTTGTCACTATATACAATTCATACTCCCCTTGAATTTGATTTATAAATTCAAACGCACCTTGCATGAGTTGATTTCCTTCTTCTAAGTAGTTACGATAATTATTTTCGAATAATATTCCATTTACTTCTTCTCCATACTCTTTAAACAACAGAGAGAATCGTGTATTTACAACTTCATTGCGTGATAGTTCACCTTTTTCAAAAGCATCCCAAAGACCTTTATTTATTTTTTTATAACGAGTCTCTATCTCGTCTGTTAAAGGGATTCCCTTCTCTTCAAAAAGTACCCGTAAAGCCACTTTTTCAGCCTTTTGGAAGTCTAGTAATGTATCATCTACATCAAATAACAATGTTTTATATTTTTTCATAAATTCATCACACTCTCTTTTCTACAAAAACAAATTTACATAAATCGTATCATTCCTTCTTGTAAAGATAATAGGAGATATCTCATACTATACATAGGGGTGAAAATATGAAAATCAGCAAAAATGAGGAAGAAATTTATCAATACATGCGAATCCATCAATTCCATACCCTATTTTCATTTCATGTCTTGCCATATGTAGAGCTGCATTCTTTTCAAACGAAAGAGATGATATGTAGCGAAGGAAATGCTCTTCCTTATCTCTATTACTTAATTTCTGGGAGAGCCAAAATATATATGAGTCATAAAAACGGGAAGGTTTCATTAATTAATTTTATTCAAGCACCATCTTTTATCGGAGAATTAGGATTAATAGGAGTAGAAAATATTACTAAGTCCGTTGAAGTACTAGAAGATTGTGTGTGTTTGGCACTTCCTCTTAAAGATTGTCAGCAACTTTTATTACAAGATGCAACGTTTTTACAGCACTTATGTAAATTTATTGGAGAAAAGACAATTACTCGCACTGAAAATTACGCAAAAAACTATAGTTATCCTTTTGAAAATCGATTAGCTGCTTTTATTTTATTAACAGAGCAAAATAATTGTTATATAGAAAAGCATACCGAGGCCTCGGAATATTTAAATGTCAGCTACCGTCATCTTTTATATGTATTAAATCAGTTTTGCCAACAAAATTATTTAAGAAAAGAAGGCCGAACATATTATATACAAGATCGAAATACATTAGAAAAGCTGGCTGATGAACTAAAAATATAAAAAAGCAGCATTAACGTTTACATGTTAATGCTGTTTTTTCGAGTGACGATTATAATTTTAATTAAAATTTACTTGCTACTTTAGCTGCTTCTTCAAGACCTGCAGCGATGATTTCTTCTGCTTTATCTGGGAATTGGTTATGTCCTTCAATAACTACTGTTTCCATGTTTGTTGCGCCGAAGAAGCCCATCATACTTGCTACATATTTAACAGCCATTTCTACCTCAGCTGCTGGACCTTCTGAATATACGCCGCCTCTTGCATTTAATAATGCAATCTTCTTATCTCCAATTAGGCCAACTGGACCCTCTGGCGTATATTTGAACGTTTTACCAGCACGGTTTAAATAATCAATATATGTGTGCAATACTGCTGGAATCGTTAAGTTCCATAATGGGAAGCCGAAAACAACTTTATCAGCTTCTAGGAATTGATTTAAATACTTATCAGCAACTGCTACTGCTTTTGCTTCTTCTTCTGTTAAATCAAATCCTTTACCTACCTTGAATGTACCATTGATCATGTCTACGCCTACGTATGGTAATTCTTCTTTATATAAATCAAGTTCTACTACTGTATCATTTGGGTGTGCTTCTTTATAGTTTGCTAAAAATGCCTCATATAATTTTACACTAACTGCTTGTTCCGCTGGACGGTTATTTGCTTTAACGAATAAAACTGTTGCCATTATTTATTCCTCCTAGTACTCACTCTTATGTTGTTATATGCTTTCAAAAAAGGTATCCCTTGTAATTGTTGTTTTGTTGCTTACAAACATATTTTATCTTTATATAAAGACAATTTCGTCCTCACATAGACGTATTTTTCCATAAAAAAAGTCCACCTTCTAAAGGCGAACTTGGTCTTACGACTTTCGTCTTATACAATTCCATTTTTAACTGCATATAATGCCGCTTGCGTACGATCAGATAAATTCAACTTACTCAAAATACTACTTACATGCGCCTTAACCGTCTTTTCTGTAATAACTAAAACAGATGCAATTTCCTTATTGCTCATCCCTTTCGCTAATAGCTGCAATACTTCATTTTCTCTCGCTGTTAGCACATCCACTTGAATAGAAGATTCTTCTTCCTTTTCTTCTACAGGTAATGTTTGAGAGAGAAGAGCATTTGCTATATCCGGATGTAATTGAATATTACCTTTATATGCGCTTCGAATAGCCTCAACAAGCTGATCTGGTTCTACATCTTTTAAAATATACCCACTTGCTCCAGCCCTTAATGCAGGTAACACATGCGCCTGATCAGAAAAGCTAGTTAATACAATTACTTTCACATTTGGATACTCTTTTTTTATATATGCCGTCGCCTCAACACCATCCATTTCAGGCATATATAAATCCATTAATATAACATCGGGATTTGTTTCTCCTACTTTCACTAACGCTTCTTTCCCATTATTCGCTTCTCCAACTAACTCTAAATCTTCCTGTGTACTTAAGAAAAATGCTAATCCTTTTAAAACGACTGTATGATCATCAACTAACAATACTTTTATTTTCACAAACTTCCCTCATTTTCACATCATAATGGTACATTTACTTTTACGCTCGTTCGTTTATTACTACTTACAATTTTAATTGTTCCACCAACTAATTCTACTCTTTCACGCATCGTAGTCATACCTAGTGATTTCTTTTCTTTTATATTCTTTTCCACAAAGCCCTTTCCTTGATCAACTATTTCTAATGATACATTTTTCTCATTCACTGTAAAATAAATCGTCGCTTCTTTTACACCTGCATGCTTACTTACATTGTTCAGTGCTTCTTGGCCTATGCGCCACAAAGCTTCTTCTACTACACGAGGTAAATCACGAACACCCGTAACTTGCTCCCTAATTTTCAGTCCCAAATTTTCACCGTACTGCTTTAGAGCTGGCAATAATCCTTTTTCTAATCCTGCCGGACGAAGCTGCCAAATTAATGTCCTCATTTCTTTCAAAGCTCCTTGCGCAAGTTCACGCATCTCATGCAAAGATTGATCTACCTTTTCATTTTTACCTTTTAAAACTGCCTCGGCGCCTTTTGTCATGAAGGTTAATGAAAATAATTTTTGCGAAACAGAATCATGTAAATCTCTTGCTAACCGATTTCTTTCTTCCATTCGTACAAGTTCACGGCGCTGCTCGTTTAACCTCAAATTCTCTATTATTAACGAAACATGGTTCGATAATGCTTGAATTACATCTATTGTATTAGCATCAAACTCTCCATTATTCAAACTAACACATAAAACACCAAATATATGGTTTTGAATATGTATTGGTGTAGCAATAACAGCTCGATTTAGATGTACATTATGTCCTATTTGATGTTTTATTAGAACTGGTTCATCTTGTTCTAACGCCTTCTTGGCCGCCTCTTTTACATCCTCTTGTAACTCTTCCTGAACGTAAGACGCTCGCAGAGATAATTCTTTTTCCTCCCTAATAAAAAGCGCTACTTGATTCCATTGAAATACTTCACCTACGTGATTTACCACCTTTTCAGGTAGTACATTAAACTTATGAATCATTTTTAAATCTTGAATGAAACGCTCTAATTTCACATAATAATGTGCTCTTCTCTTTTCATTTTCATATAATTTTGTTCGCTTTAAAGCCGTACCAATTTGGAAGGCAACCGATTGGAGTAATACTAATTCTTCTTCTGAAAAATGTGTTTTACCCGGACTTGCAACATTTAACACCCCAAATTTTTCTCCCCCAGCTTTTAAAGGAACCGTAGCATGATGAAGAATGCCCTCCGTATCCCCCCAATTATATTCAATTGCATTATTAATTCTTTTACATTCAATAATATTAACGGCTCTCTCCAATTTTCCATCTACAAAACCTCGTAAACACCAACATTCACCTTCGCACATCGGGCGTTTATTTTCATATGTAAGTGCCTCTGGTAATTGATAATCAATTAACTTCGTATACTTACCATTTTCATCCGCAAGAAAAATCCATCCTGTCGTTAAACCTGTTACACTTAGCAATTTCTCGAGGACAGCTTGCAATACATGATATGTATCATTTGATGTATTTAATGTTTCTGCAATTTCCTTTAATATAACTAATTCATTCGTACGATTATCTCGAAACATACTCAGTCTCCTGCATACAAGATTTTAAATAGCTCTTAAAATAAATCATCTACTTTTCACTTTGTACTTATTCGTAACATTGATATAATGGTGAAAACATAGTTTTCATTATATCACTCGAGGGGGCTTTCATAATGACGTTAAATAAAGCACTTACTATCGCTGGTTCTGACACAAGTGGCGGTGCTGGTATACAAGCAGATTTAAAAACATTCCAAGAACTGGGCGTATACGGAATGACATCTCTTACAACAATCGTAACGATGGATCCACATAACAGTTGGGCACATAACGTATTTCCAATCCCAGCTTCTACATTAAAACCACAATTAGAAACAACAATTGAAGGTGTTGGCGTAGACGCTTTAAAAACAGGTATGCTTGGATCAGTAGAAATTATTGAAATGGTTGCAGAAACAATCGAAAAGCACAATTTCAAAAATGTAGTAGTTGACCCTGTTATGGTATGTAAAGGTGCAGATGAAGCATTACACCCTGAAACAAACGATTGCTTACGTGACGTTCTTGTGCCAAAGGCATTAGTTGTAACGCCAAACTTATTTGAAGCTTACCAATTAAGTGGTGTGAAAATTAATTCTCTTGAGGACATGAAAGAAGCAGCGAAGAAAATCCACGCTTTAGGTGCCAAATACGTACTAATTAAAGGCGGAAGCAAACTTGGTACGGAAACTGCAATCGACGTCCTATATGATGGAGAAACATTCGAACTTCTAGAATCAGAAAAAATCGATACAACCAATACACACGGTGCAGGTTGTACATATTCTGCTGCAATTACAGCAGAACTTGCAAAAGGAAAACCTGTGAAAGAAGCAGTAAAAACTGCTAAAGAATTCATCACAGCTGCTATTCGTTACTCATTCAAAATTAACGAATACGTAG
The DNA here is from genome assembly GCF_056738645.1 of Bacillus sp. PK3-067. Lineage (NCBI taxonomy): Bacteria > Bacillati > Bacillota > Bacilli > Caryophanales > Bacillaceae > Bacillus > Bacillus sp. PK3-067. The sequence goes on from NZ_CP096490.1 coordinate 5,339,305, forward strand.
GTCCAACTCACCATGGTGCATATCGTAAATTCGTTGTATCAAAAGAACTTGTCTAATATATAAATAAAAACACTCACAAGGTTCATACATTGCCTCTGTGAGTGTTTTTTATAAGCTTTATGTCTTCCGGTCATCTTATCTTTAAGATGCAGAGCTGACCTTATTTCTACCATTTCGTTTCGAGTAGTATAACGCATCATCCGCCGCTTGAATAAATCGCTCTGATGCCCCTTCATACTCTGAAACCCCTACCGAAACTGTAATTTTTATTTTTGTTCCATCTAACAATTCAAATGAATGTTTTTCAACAGCTATACGAGTTTGTTCCCCAACATGAATTCCATAAGCCATTCCTTTCCTTGGTATCAAAAGCGCAAACTCCTCTCCACCCTTTCGAAAAACCAAATCCGGAAATGCTGACATTTCTCGCAAAATATGACCTACTTGTTTTAACACTTCGTCTCCCGCTGGGTGCCCATACGTATCATTTACATGCTTAAAATGGTCAATATCTATAAGTAGTAAACAAAGTGAATCGTTTTTCAAGTGTTTATTACTAATATGACGATTCATCTCTAAATCAAACTGTCTTACGTTTCCTAGACCTGTCAATGCATCTATCGTTGCGTATTGCTTCATCGTTTGAAATAGCTCATTGGATTGTAAAACATAATTTGCACTTATGAATGTTATGTAACCTGTAATAATACTAGAAATTAAATATAATCCCACTATGTGGATCTCTTTAATTAACCATATATATAACGCTGGGATTAGAATAGATAAAATATATGCGTGTAACCATACCCACTTTTCCCCTAAAGAAAGCTTCATACGCGAAATAAAGATACTCCCTATTCCTATCGCAATGATTGTATAAAAGGCCACTTGAGAAGCTAATGAATAATCCATAAACAACAGTCTAGTTACTAAAATCATAATAATTGTTATGGTACTCGCTATCGGCCCTCCAATAATAACAGCTAGAATAACAGCTAAGTAGCGTAAATCCAATAGGATGGTACCAACACGAACACCGAAATACATTAGTAATATACCTAGTATCCCAGTAAAAATGCCTACTACACATTTCTGCCCAAAAGAGAATCCTTCTTTTAACGGCTTATCTCTTAAAAGCTGACCTCCAACAAAAATAAAGGAAAGAATAATTGTTGTATTTACAAATAAGTCCCTTAACATAAAATGATCTCCTTACTTTTCTATCTATCCCTTTCCTTACTTTATTGTATACGAAATCCCTATAATTCCCAAAGTTTTTATTTATTTTTTGCTGTTCCACGTGAAACAGCAAAAAATAAAAAGGGCGAAAACTCGCCCTTTTTCATTAACAACAGCGTGATATTTTTCCACCCTTTGCGTTAAATCTTGCTTCTTGTGCCTCAGCAAAAAATTGCTTTTGACATAAAACCTCTTCTTCAGGATGATGCTTTTTCATATGCTCCACATATACTTCATAACTTGGTACCCCAACGAGCAAACTAATAAAGCGCTTCCTTTCCCCCCATACTTGCCACAGCTTTTTAAGCATAGTTCCTCGACTCACTTTCATCTCTAGGAATATATGGTGCCTCTTTTAACGGCATTGGCTTATTTCTTAATACTTGTATCCAAATTCGAAGTGCTGAAATTAACACAGCGATTACAACTATCATAAAAATCCCACAAAGCGCTGCATCAATATAATCATTGAAAATAATTTGCTTCATTTGAGCGACATTTTTAGCTGGCGCTAGCACTTTTCCCTCATCTAATGCTCTCTGAAATACCTTTGCATGCGATAGAAATCCAATTTTAGGATTTTCATGAAATAGCTTTTGATACCCCGCCGTCATTGTTACAATCAGCAACCCGACAGTTGGAATAAGTGTTACCCAAACGTACGCCTTTTTTCCCATTTTGAACAAAATTGTCGTTCCAAGTAATAATGCAATACCTGCTAGCATTTGATTTGCAATACCGAAAAGTGGCCATAATGTATTAATTCCACCGAGCGGATCTATTACCCCTTGGTATAAGAAATATCCCCACCCTAATACACATAATGTTGTAGCGATTACATTTGCTAATGTAGAATCCGTTTTCCCAAATGGCTTATATACATGCCCTAAAATATCTTGAATCATAAATCGGCCGACACGCGTTCCGGCATCAATCGTTGTTAAAATAAATAGGGCTTCAAAGAGAATCGCAAAATGATACCAAAATGCCATCATGGCCGTTCCACCTATTACTTGTGAGAAAATATATGCCATACCTATCGCTAATGTTGGCGCACCACCTGTACGTGATAAAATCGTTTGCTCTCCAACATTTACAGCGAGATCTTTTAGTTCATTTGGTGTAATAGCAAATCCCCATGAGGAAATAACTTGAGCTGCCTGCGAGACATCTGTACCGATAAGTGCTGCGGGACTATTAATTGCAAAATACGTTCCCGGTGTTAATACACAGGCTGCAATCATCGCCATCGCTGCTACAAACGACTCCATTAACATTGCTCCATAACCGATTGGCTGTGCGTGTCCCTCTTGCTCAATCATCTTCGGCGTCGTACCTGATGAAACAAGAGCATGGAATCCAGACACTGCACCACAAGCAATAGTAATAAATAAGAAAGGGAATAGGTTTCCAGAGAACACAGGACCAGTTCCATCAATAAATTTCGAAACTGCTGGCATTTGTAAATCTGGTGCTACAATTAAGATACCGATTGCTAACCCTACAATTGTTCCGACTTTTAAAAATGTACTTAAATAATCACGTGGTGCTAAAAGCATCCAAACTGGTAATGCAGATGCAATAAATCCATATACAATAAGCATAATAGCAATTGTTTCACCACTAAATGTGAACATACTTGCAAGTGTTGGATTTTCTGCTACATACTGTCCTCCAACAAGAGATAAAATAAGTAGGATAATACCGATTACTGATCCTTCTCCAACACGACCAGGCCTAATATAGCGCATATAAACTCCCATTAAAATAGCGATAGGAATCGTTGCTGCTATCGTAAACATTCCCCAAGGACTTCCGATTAGTGCCTTTACTACGACCAACGCTAATACTGCTAATAAAATAATCATAATTCCTAAAATACCTATCATTGCAATTAGTCCTGTAACAGGTCCAATCTCATCTTTAATCATTTCTCCTAACGATTTACCATTACGTCTCATTGAAGCAAATAAAATAACAAAATCTTGGACAGCCCCCGCAACAACTACCCCAACAATAATCCAAATGGTCCCTGGTAAATACCCCATTTGTGCCGCTAAAATCGGTCCTACTAAAGGTCCCGCTCCAGCAATCGCTGCAAAGTGATGTCCAAACAATACCCACTTATTTGTTGGAACATAGTCTTTCCCATCATTTAATGTATGGGCTGGTGTTTGCCGATTATCATCTAAATTAAAAACCTTTCTCGCTATAAATCTACTATAAAAGCGATAAGCAACTGCATATACACATACGGCAGCTACTAAGAGCCATACAGCATTAATGGTTTCACCTTGTGATAAAGCTATTACCCCAAAAGCACCTGCTCCTACTGCTGTAATAACGCCCCAAAGTAAGATCGATTTCAATGTCTTCACATACAATTCCCCCAATACTATTTCTTAGTGGAGATTGTACTAAATTTTCTGAATATTTAACTTGAATCCTCCCTATCATGAAGGATTTTTAGTTTATCATGTTAAAATACTCTCATTATCTACTATAATTCAATGTTATTTCGAAGGCGTTTTACATAATTACGACTGACTGGAATCGGTTGCTCATCATACCTATCTAAATACAAATTATACGTGCCATTATAATAAGGTTTCAGTTCTTTTACATATGACATATTAATTAAATAGCTTTTATGTACACGTAAAAAATCATATGCATTTAGCTTATTTTCTAATTCCTGAAGTGTATATGTTGAAATATACTGATTATTCGTTGTGTAAATTGAAACAGTTTTATTTTCTTTATTTTTACTTACATATACGATATCTTCTGGAAGAATATATCGTATGCCCTCTTGACTTTCTATCGGTAGTTTTCGCAAATAACTCTTTGCTTTCTCGCCTTGTTCTTTACCTATTTTATATAAAAGAAATTGTAAATCTTCTTCACGAAATGGTCGCAATAAATAATAAAATGCTTGGAAACGAAAAGCTGTAATAGATTCTTCTATGTTTTCACCTACAAAAATAAATTTTGTATAGCAATTTATTTCTCGTAATAAACTTGCATATTCAAAACCAGTACCATCTAGTAATTTGGAACTTAAAAAAACAAAGTCTGGTATATGTTTTTTCATCATAAATAAAGATTCTGTTCCTGTCTTTGCTTCAAAACATTCTACATTTCTCATATTTTCAGTGAAATTTTCAGCTAACTCTCTTCTCTCTTCTGCCTCTTCCATAATCAGTAAAATTTTCATTTCTTCAACCACCTAATTCTTTGTCCATATGTCCTGTTGTATACATTCGCTTTTATAAGAAATAATCCCTTTTTCTTACTATACCATTATTTATCTAAAAAAACAGAAAAAAGGAAACCCCTTCGGTTTCCTCTCCCCCTTTATCCTACATTAACTGCCTAGAAAGAGCCGAGTAGTGTAGGGTAATAAACGATCAGGCATACATTTAAAATTTCACTTTATACTAATTCTCGTTGCTTCGTTTCTTGTCCAAGTATTACTACAGCGAATACACCAATTAAGATTGATCCGCAGAAAATCGTAAATATTAATGATAGTGAAGCTTCTGAGGCAACTAAATACCCCACTAATAATGGTCCAAGAATACCACCAATACGCCCAAACGCTGCTGCCATTCCTGCACCTGTACCACGAATAACGGTTGGATACTGCTCAGGTGTATAGGCGTATAATGCTCCCCAAGCACCTAAGTTAAAGAAGGATAGTAACATACCTGCCACGATTAATACTGTTAATGAATCCGCAACCCCAAACAAATAAGCACTGCAAGCTGTCCCAATTAAATACGTAACCAAAACAAATTTACGACCGAGACGTTCAATAAACCAAGCAGCGGTGAAATACCCTGGAAGTTGAGCTAACGTCATAATAAGTACGTATTGGAAACTTTTTATTAAACTAAACCCTTTTAGCACCATTACACTCGGTAACCAAAGGAACATTCCATAATAGGAAAAGACAACACAAAACCATAGAATCCATAGCATAATTGTTGCTTTACGATATTCCCCAGACCAAACTGATTTTATATTTTCAATAACAGATGGTCTTTTTTCAACTTTTTGGAACCTTGGGGAATCCGGTAAATTCCATCTTAAATATAAAGCATATAGTGCTGGAACTGCACTCAATACCATCGCAACTTCCCAACCATATTTCGGAATAACAAAATACGAGATAAGAGCTGCAATTAGCCATCCACCTGCCCAAAAACTTTCTAATAACACAACAATTTTCCCACGCTCATGTGCTTCAACACTCTCTGATACTAGTGTAGAGGCAACCGGAAGCTCTCCGCCAAGCCCCATACCAATTACAAAGCGTAAAACGAGAAACATCGCAAGTGTCGTCGTTAACGCAGTTAAACCACTACCGATAGAAAATAATAATAATGTAATAATAAAGACTGATTTTCGCCCTATTTTATCTGATAGTATCCCAAAAATAAGCGCTCCTACTGCCATACCGATTGAGTTAATACTGCCTATCCAGCCCATTTCTTGCGTACTTAATCCCCAATCCTTTTGCAAGGCTACCATTACAAATGAAAGCATTCCAACATCCATTGCATCAAATAGCCATCCAAGCCCAGCTATACCAAGTAGTTTGCGCTTCGAAATTTCTTTTACCTTGCCCACTAGAAGTCCTCCTCACACAGGTGTCTTTACACATCATTTTACATGTGTGAATTGTATAAGTAAAATACTTTTGTGTAAAAAATTCTCCTTCATCATTCCCAAAAAGTAAAACGTCTATCCCGATTGGTGAGAGCTAATAATCAGTGGGGATGCCTCACTAATTAAAGTTTCAATTTATTAAAAATGAACAAATAAAAAAAGCAGCGATATTTCGCTACTTTTTCGAACGCATTACTTCTTTTAAAAATTCCGCTAATACTAACTGACGACGCCAGCGTGTTGGATTACTGCATAATCTATAAAACCACTCTAAATGAATCGCTTGAATCCATTTTGGTGCACGTTTTACCTCTCCAGCCCATACGTCTAAACTTCCACCCACTCCAACAGCCATTTTCGTTTCTAAACGATGCTTATTGTTTTGGATAAAGTTCTCTTGTTTCGGGAAACCAAGTGCAACAAGTAATAAATCTGGTTTTGCTTCTTGAATGCGAGAAATAATATTCTCTTCGTCTTCTTGTTTAAAATAACCATCTTGTATACCGGCGATGGATACAGCTGAATATGTCTTTGTTAAATGATCTGCTGCAGCTTGTACAACATGCGGCTTTGCACCTAATAAGAAAACAGATACCGGCTTACTATCTTCAGATAACTTCGCAAGTAAATTACACATTAAATCAAAACCTGCTACACGTTCTTTTAAAGGTGTACCAAGCATCCCGCTTGCCTTTACAACCCCAATACCATCAGGTGTAATTAAATCTGTATTCAATAATGTTTGATAGAACTTTTCATCCTTTTTTGCGCACATAACAATTTCAGGGTTTGCTGTTACTACCTGAAACGTATGAGTTCGCTCCGCTTCTAGTTGTTCTTTTAAATATTGGACCGTTTCATCCATTGTCATTGTAGAAAAAGGAACGCCTAGAATATCAACTGTTTGTACTGCCATAGTTAACTATCCTCTCTATCATTACAAGTTTTTCGCTATTAATTGCTTATATGTTTCCTTTGTATCTTCATATAGTTTTTGAAGTGAGAAGTTCATAGTAGCATGCTCATAAATATGTTTACCCATTGCTGCTAACTCTCCAGTTTTCCACTTATCATATGCTTCTTCTAAAGCTAATGCTAATGCCTTTCCATCACCTGTTGGCACAATCCATCCGTAAGTTTCATCTACGATTAATGGTTCAATTTCTCCAGCCCTAGTCACAATTGATGGTACGCGTTGATTTGCCGCTTCTAATAAAACTAATGGGAACCCTTCACTATGGGAAGTTAATAAATTTACATGTGACGACGCAAATAATTGTTTTACATCTTGACGATGTCCTAAAAACTCTACTTTATCGTTAATCCCTTTTTCAGTAGCTAATGACTTTAGATTTTCTTCTAATGGGCCATCGCCAACTAATAATACTTTAATTTTCTCTAATTTTGTTTGTTGTAACGCATCGAATAAAACTTCATGTCCTTTGACAGGATGTAATCGTGCTACTTGGATTGCTGTAAATACATCTTCATCAATATTGAACATTTCTTTTTTATTATAGCCTTCTGCTTTTTCCTTATCGTATTCAATTCCATTATAAATAACATGCATCTTTTCATTTGAAATACCTAATGCTGCCAGGCTTTTTTTTAATCTATTTGTTACAACGAAAAATAAGTCTATATTTTTTAAGGCTTTCAAATTTAATTTCGTAAAAATCCAACCTTTTAAGCCCTGTTTAGTAAAGTCTTGAAATGGATCACTATGAATAGTCGTTACCCATTTTGCCTTTATTCTCTTTTTCATTAAAGAAACATAGAAATTAGCCCTAGGGCCATGTGTATGAACTACATCAAATTTTTCTTTATTAATAAATTCACTTATATTCTTTAAAATGGATAAATCATAGCGCGATTTTTGTGAAAACACATGGACTTTTATCCCTAACTCCCTTGCTTCCTTCGCAACAATTCCATCTTCAAATACTGCTAATTCTACTTCACCAGTTGGAAACTGATCGAGAAGTGAAATAATATGTGTTTTCCCTCCCCCATCTTCTGCTCCTGCATTCATATGCAATATTCTCATATTTTTTCCTCCTTTAAATCCTCGCTACGTTTCCATCTATTTTTATTTTACTGTACTAAAAAATAAAAGCTAACAAAAGTTAGCTTTTATTTTTATCATTCAATTTCTAGGTCTACTATTAGATAAGCTAACACCACTACAAAGTAAATCCCAACTCCTGGTGCTGTTAAAATATGTCCTGCAATATAAGCAATACCTAACGCTAACAATAAGCTTGCTGAAATCATTCCATATTTTATATTGAATATGTCCTTAAATCTCGTAGCAAATGCTAGTAAAATTCTTAGCCCGTAATAAATAAATGGAATCATTAGTAATACAAAGCCAATAATCCCGAAATCATAAAACCAATCATGGAAGTCCATTTCAATTAGTTTTGGATCTGGCTGCTTTTGTTCATTGTATTTAAAGTTACCTGCATAACCCATTCCTAATAACTTTTGTGACATTGGCGCTTCTTTAAAGAACTGCTTATGTCTTTCTTCATATACTTGACGTCCACTGAAAATAAGATTTTCTTGATTTTCTTTCTTTTGCTCTTTCTCAAGCTCTTTCTTAACTTCCTCTTCTATCTTCGCCTTTTCTTCTGGCTTTTCAACTTTATGATGATTTTCTTCTTTTGCTTTAAGTTCTTGCTCTTTTTTCAGCTTCTCTTTAATTTCTTTTTCTTTTTGACCTTGCTGTGCCACATTTTGCTCTGATAAATAATTATTGTGAATACCCATATTTTGTGCTAATGGTGTTTGTTTAAACGTCCCAACTACACCAGCTAATAGGACCATAGCAATTACTGCATTAAGCGCAAGGGATTTTTTGTTCGGATTTTTTCTATCAAATAATAATTGTAGTACAATGATTCCGATTGCTGCCCCTAACGTAGCACCAATTGAGCCCATTCCAACTTTTGTACCGACTTGAATTAGCGAATAAATCATTAAAAGTGATGGAATCCAATATAAAATGTGTTTCCAGCTCTTTGTTTTTTGAATAGAATATAGTACCACAATAGGGAAAATAATAGCTAAGATTGAACCTAGTTCATTCCCTGCATAGAACCAACCTCGAGAACCAACCTTCATCCATTCATAACTACCAAAGTCAGTAGATGTTGAAATAGAAATAACCATAATTGCGTTAATGATTAATGTAGAATATACAATACTATTTCGAACCTTATCACTAATATTAACTGTCTTTTTCAATGATTTTAAAGCTAAAATGTATGATCCCAGCATGATATATATATATAATGCTTTCGCAACGAATTTAACCTCTTCACCAAGTACAATAGGATTTTTAACTAGTTTGTTATTAATAAACCCTATCCCTAAAACTCCGGCTAATAATATAAGATAAATTAAAAACTTTCTATTTTCCTTCTCTTTTGCCTGAATTAAAATGTAAATACCACCAACAGCCATAATAAGGAATCTTACTAAAATTCCAACGGTAGCATTTGACTTTAATAAAGTTATGCTAAGAGACGTTAATAAATCTAAAACAGGCTGTAAAATAATAAAAAAGAGCAAAAAATGCTCAAATCTAACCCTAGCTTGATTTGCTAACATTCCAAGACCTCCATACAAAATCTTAACATTATCTTTTAATCATAATTTTTTATCATTCAAACACACCTAGCAATTATAACATAACTCATATTCAAATCGAGAACTATTTTTCCAGCTAAAACTAGCCAGGACAAGTATTAATAAGTAATAAAAATCATCGTCCTTTAGCTATACTCCCCTATTTTTACAAAATCTATCTAACAACCATCCCCTTATTTTTGTCAGTATATACATATTTTTTTATCATTTTATACAAATATAAATATCTCACCTCTAATTGTAATATTTTACCAAATTAACAACATCAAAAAATGTAAAATTAATCTTTTCATATCTTTTTCAGATTACTTTATGGTTATTTTCCAAACATTTTCAAACGCTTTCTTTATGAATTTTATCCGTTTTTCTACATGTAGCGAAAAGTAATTGTTATTTCCAATACTTTAGTGTATATTTTTTCTCTGGAACATCTTTAAGAGGAAGGGATTAAGGCCATGTTATTAATCGATATATTTACGTTTCTTGGCATTATCGCCGCTGCCATTTCTGGTACATTAGTTGGTTTAAAAAAAGATTTAGATTTATTTGGTGTCCTTTGTTTAGCTGTAGCCACTGCGCTCGGCGGCGGTATTATTCGTGATATCATGATTGGTAACCTGCCCCCTGTCGCATTTGTAAAACCCATTTACTTTTTCGTAAGTGTATTATCAGCATTATTTACTTGTATGTTTTTTGAGCGTATCAATAAACTTCAAGTCGTTATTATGCTTTCTGATGCTGTTGGCTTAGGCGTTTTTACAGCTATTGGTGCAAATGCGGCAATGTCACATCATGTTGACGCCTCATTTCTAGTTGTTTCAATGGGAGTCATTACAGGTATTGGAGGCGGTATTTTGCGTGACATTTGTGCTCAAGATATCCCTTACGTATTCCGAAAAGAGATTTACGCAATCGCTTCTATCTTAGGAGCAATTAGCTTCCTAATTACACACGCTATGGGGGCGCACGTATTAGCTTTCTATGTTTGTTTATTAGTAACATTCGTTATTCGTGTCGTCACTGTAATATATAATGTGCATTTCCCTGTCTTCTTTAAAACACATGCTAAAATTAATAAAGGCCATTAAGAGAATTCTAGATAGAATTCTCTTAATTTATATACTATTCAACGAACTAATATAGAGTAATTATATATAAGCATATATAATTACTCTATATTAGTTTTAAAATTGAAAACGTTTTATATACAGGGGGAAGAATGATGCTTGGGGTTTTCAAAAAAAATATTAATAAAACAAATGCCAGTATAATCGAATTAAGTAAGAACCAACAAATAACTTTTAATGTACCTACTAATTCTGAATTAAAAATTCAAATGGATATGCTACATATTTCAAAAGAAGATTTACAAGTTGTAAAAGTGCTACAGCCTTTTATTTATGCAGAAATTGATTGGATTACTGAAAAATTCTATGCCAACATTACAAAACAACCTAATTTAATTACTATTATTGAGCGTTACAGCTCTATTCCAAAACTAAAACAAACTTTAAAAACACATATTAAAGAATTATTCAGCGGAAATATGCATGAAGATTTTATTGAACAGCGTGTTAGGATTGCCAAAAGGCATGTACAAATTGGTTTACATCGAAAATGGTATACTGCTGCTTATCAAGAATTATTCCGCTCTATCATGAAGATTTTGCAAACAAAAATAACGACAATCGATGATTTTTCATATTCTATAAATGTTATAAATAAATTATTCACTCTTGAACAAGAACTTGTTCTTGCAGCTTATGAATCTGAATACGAAAGAATGCAAAAAGAGCATGAGAAAGAAAAAGAATTAACTGCTATGACAATTACGCATATCGCAACAGAACTAGCTGCTGTATCTGAAAAAACAAGCTCTTCTATTCAAAAACTAACCGCCAAATCTGAAACTATTGTAGAGATTGCTAAAACAGGTACATCATTAGCTACAACATCTGAAGAAAAAGCGAATAAAGGGAAAGAACAATTAAACCAGCAAAACAAACGAATGGGATCTATTCAAATGAATATGGAAACGATTATTACAGATACTCATGAACTTCTCAATATTTCTAACAAAATTAATGAAATCATAGATATTGTTAAATCGATTGCGGAGCAAACAAATTTACTCGCACTAAATGCTGCTATTGAGTCGGCACGTGCTGGAGAATTTGGGAAAGGGTTTTCTGTTGTTGCTGGCGAAATCCGAAAATTATCAGAGCAAACGAAAGAATCTATATTTAACGTTACAAAGCTCGTCGAAAAAACAAATGAACAAATTACTCGTGTCTCGTCTTCTGTGAAACAAATTAGCTCTCTCGTATCGGAAGGAACAGATAGTATGTCGGCAACAGATCGATACTTCCAAGAAATCGTAAAAGATATGTCTAACTCAAAAGAACAGAATAAGAAAATTGAACACGAACTACAAGCTATTTCACAAGTAATGAAAGGAATTCAAGATGATTCCTCACAAATGGCTCTAACAGCCGATAATTTGCAACTAGAACTAAATCGATAAGATGAAATTTAGTAGTCAAGCATACTTTTCATCTGTACTAACTACTAAATTTCATCTTCCATCAAAAAAAAGAATCCAGAATGGATTCTTTTTATTTTCTGAAAAATATTTTTTGACAATACACATAACTCATATAAACACCAAAGCTCTGCAAAATAAACAATGCTGGCATAATTACATTGTAATATGCCATATCTACTTGGAAGAGCTTTAACAATACGTATCCACTAATTAAAAATAAGAACAACATATATCCCTCATTTTGTTGTTTCTTAATAAGGAAGTGTAATAGAGCTATAGTCATAAACAATGTTACGGCTATATATATCAGTTTTTCATATTTGAAAAGAATAGAATTTATCCCCTCATCTGAAAACTGATTTATCATCGGTTCTAAAAGTTTAAATCTTTCTCCCTCAATCTCTTTTAACTTTTGATCAATATGCTCTGTTACACTTTGATTTTTCGATATTTTTTCTTCATGTTGCGTTTTTCCAATTAAAACAGATTGAACATACGTCTCATTCGCAATCGTATATTGTGACATTCCCATTGTCTTAATTCCATAATTCACACCAAAATGGGCACTATAAAATAGAATAAGTATCCCTATCATCTTTAGTAACACCTTTTGTTTCGTTGCTGATTGAAATACTTCGATTAATAATACATATACCGTGATAAAAATAGGAAGAAATAATCCCATTGGGAAAATCATATTACTAAATGCAAATAAAATCGCTGAAAATACCCACATATAAGGATGATCTAATCCTTTATATAAAAGTATGTAACAAGCAAAATAAAATAAAAATATTGCAAGTGACTCAGGAGTTAATACGGAACTCATGAATATATTTGGAATATACAGAGCATAAAAGATAGAAGCAATACGACCGCATTCTTCTCCAAAAACCATTGCTGCAATACGATAAATAAAAAATGCGGTTCCTGCGCAAAATAACACATTAAATAGTTGTAAAGCGAATAATGTATCACCAAATATACGAATAATTACTGACTCATATATAATAAAAGGCAAATGAGTTACAGTCTCTATATTATTACCAATTGCAATCTGCTTTGCAGACTCATACATCACTTTCAGATCACCAATTATTGGAGCGTCTACAAATAACAGCATACTAAGTCTCACAACTATAGATATACTTATAAGAAAAATAAGAAATTGTTTATCTGTAAAACGATATTGTAGAATTGATGCCACTAACAAAATGAGTATGATAAAAATTGCTAATATGATTGTTACACTTGTTGTACTTCCTCCAAAAAATTGCTTACTTTTCTCAAATGCTGCCCAACAACTATAAACAAAAAATGCGAGCATCGCACCGATTGTAATTTTATTAAAGAAAGATGAAAAATTTGTTTGTATATGATTCATATGTCCATTGCACCTCTATTTCCATTCATAACAAAACGATTCTATCATGAATGAGTACACGGCTGATAGAGAATTTCTATGACAAATACATAGTCATTACTTTTTACTTGCAATGTAAGCGAATCCTCTTTTACACTACATTTTAGATAAAATAAATTTTCTTTCAGTTACATGAATACAAATACAGAAGTTTAAATAATCCTCTTTTGGAATACACTTTACTTCATTAAATATCTAATATGAGTAATCCGCTTACACATATTATTCTGATTGAAAACAGACTATAGGGGCTGAATATATGGAAAAGAAATTCATGCGAGAATCTAAAGCAATTAAGACAACACGTGTTTTTCCTAACGATTTAAATAATCACCAAACACTTTTTGGAGGGAAATTATTAGCAGAAATTGATAGTATTGCTTCGATTGCGGCTGCAAGACATAGTCGTAAACATTGCGTAACAGCATCTATTGATTCAGTTGATTTTTTAACTCCAATTCACCAGGCTGATTCTGTTTGTTATGAAGCATTTGTATGTTATACAGGGAAATCTTCAATGGAAGTTTTCGTAAAAGTAATCGCAGAAAATTTATTAGCAGGCGAGCGTAGAATTGCTGCTACTTGCTTCATTACATTTGTAGCAATAAAAGATGGAAAACCTTCGTCGGTACCACAAGTACTACCTGAAACTGAGGAAGAACATTGGTTACACACAACCGGTTTAGAACGCGCGGAAAACCGAAAAAAGGGACGTTTAAAAAGTAAAGAGATGGCTGAAGTTTTAACTTTAAGTAAACCTTGGAATATTTAACATAATCTTCTCATCATACATGCACAGGTCCTTCCTTGCATGTATTTTTTATTATAAAAAATACTATCGCTTGCTTCATCAATGTGGAATGGATAGCGCTTCATTAAAAGATATATAAGTAATGGTATTGGATATAAAGCAACTTGTAGGCGTAAGTACAATGCTAAAAAGTAGAAAATGTTTCGTTTTATGAGTATCAGCTAATTTTAAACTCCAATATAATAATCCCAATGAAAAGAATAGAAGCTGTCCTTCTGTTAAAGTTAAATTTTCCAAAACAATCTCTGGAGGATACACGGCTAATAAGAAAGTACCTATTAATCCTGCAGCGGGATTCAATAAATAAGTACCAATCTTATAAGTTAGTAAAATAATAAGTACCCCTAATAGGATAATAATTAATTTAGCTACAAAAAGGCCTTTATTGCCATTTACAAAAAAAGTAAAATACAGTAACTAAAAACACTTGAAAACCTGGCATAATATGAATAGATGGTTTATCCATCTCATGATATATCAACATTCCTGTTTCCAATAAAATAGTTGCCGTTTTTTGATGACCTATATCATCGCTAGCTAGAGTCCAATCTGCACCATGTGTTTGTAAAGTTGCAAAACGAAGCGCAAATCGCCTTAACATTTCATACTTTCCCTTAAAATACATAATTTCCAAATTGCATTTCTATATTTTCACAAGAAAATATATTCTATAATGAATACTTTTATACAAAGTACAATAATAGAAAGTTGATTTACAAAGTTTATATGCGTTAAACTGATACAGATGTTCTTGTAATCTTCTTCCTTTCAAAAGGCTTGTATATATGGTGCAAGACATAAAAAATTTGAGGAGATAAAAATTCTATGATGGAACAAAAACAACTTGTTTCTGTTGTCATACCTCTGTATAACACAGAAAAATATATTGAAGAAACAATGCAGTCAATACTGGATCAAACATATAAAAACATTGAAATTGTAATTGTAGATGATGGAAGTAAAGATCAATCACCTTCTATCGTAAAAAATCTTGCAGAAAAATATCCGGGGCAAGTAAAATACGTTCACCAAAAAAACCAAGGCGTTTCAGTAGCTCGTAATACAGGGATTGAAAATGCTAGCGGGGAATACGTCGCTTTCCTTGATAGTGATGACTTATGGCATCCAACTAAAATTGAGAAACAAATCGAGAGTATGCATAAAAACAACATGGATGCGTGCTATTGTGGTTATATGAATTTCTACGAAGAAACAGGCGAAAAGGTTGAGCATACAACAAACTTTATTAAAGGTGATATGGCAAAAGCATTCTTAACACACCAAGTTGTTGCTCAAACAAGTACTTGGATTTTCAAACGCTCTATCGCAATGAATCATAATATCCGTTTTACACCAGGATGTAGCTGGGGAGAAGACTTGGAGTTTTTATTTAAACTAATGAGTGTGACAAATGTATGCTATGTCGATGAATATTTAACATATTATAGAATCTTATCCGAAGGAAATCTTTCTTCTAAATATAAAGATTACGAATTAAAAACAACTAAAGAACTAGAAGTATTCAATCGTATGAAAGACTGGGTACATAATAAATCTCAAGACTTCATTACGAAAGACCCTCAGTCACTTATTGAGATTCTTGAGACTTATTTATTCCCTTATACGGTTATCAATAATGCTTGTATATACATTAAGGAAAACTCTCAATTAAATAATACCCAAGTCCAATTAATCAAAAAAGATATAAAGAAATATTGCCGTAAAATCTATTCAAAAAACGGAAAGCGTAGTAAAAAACTATATGCAATGCTTTGGTTTGTGCGAATTAAATTTCTGTTTTCTTAAACTGAAAATATAGTACTCATCTCTCTTTCCGTAAACAAATCAAATTTACAAATAGGACAAACGAAAAAGGTCCTAAAGAATAGAAAGGTTTTTTCTCATGAAAACAAATAAGATTCTTAAAAATGCCTCCTACCTATTTGTAGGAAATATTACTGTTCGATTTGTACTTGCTATCGCGACGATTCTCTTCGCAAGATACGTTTCTCCTGGTGAGTATGGGATGTTTACAACTGCATTAGCAGTTTCCGCTGTTATTTGTTATTTCACAGATGCAGGTTTGACACATACGTTTATGCGTGAAGGAACGAGAAAGGATGCAAATATTAGTGTACTAATCAGTAGTTATTTACGCATTCGTTTCGTATTAGCTGTCGTAATTTCTGTACTCTTCGCTATTTTTGCTCAGTTCTTCTATACTGATGCCTACTTACGCGCCATGGTATATTGGGTTGTACTACCAACAATGTTTGGAGCAACTTTACAAGGCGTTGGAATGGCTTATTTCCAAGTAACAGAACGTATGCAATTTACAGCGATTATTTCTGTACTACAAGGTATAACAGCCGCAGCTGCGCTTCTACTAGGAATGTCGTTGAAATGGTCACTTATGACGGTCGCTGCTATGTATGGGATATCTAGTCTTGTAACAGGAGTCATCGCCTTCATAATGGTACTCCGCCATACGACAGTTCATAAGGGCTGGGACAAAGGGATTTTAGATCAACTGCTGATTTTCACAATCAATGGCATTATTATTATGCTTTTACCACAGTTAGGCCCTATTATATTAGAAAAAGTTTCGACGTATGAGCAAGTTGGATTCTTTGGAGCTGCATCGAAAATACCTGCAGTCCTTTATCAAATACCTGGTGTAATTGCAGCAGCCTTCTATCCAAAATTATTTACTTTTGGAAATGAAAAGAATATTGATGAACATAGAAAACTATCTCAGTTTGAATTAAAACTAATGTCTTTCTTAGGGATGGGAATCTCCATTCCATTTATCGCTGATCCAAGTTTTTGGATTGTTACTTTATTAGGCGAAGAGTATGCGCCAGCTGGTGATGCTCTTGCCATTTTAGCCTTTATGGTCATTTTACAATCTATTAACTATCCACTTGCTGATAATTTAACGACCATTGGTCAACAATGGAAACGTGCAACAACAATGGGAATCGGACTAGCTACTGCCATTATAAGTTACATCGTCTTAGGTAGTCAGTTCGGAATGATGGGAGCCGCTATTGCCGCTATCCTTACCGAGATTACGTTATTGATCGGATTCACTCTATTTGTTCGTAAAGGCTTCTCGTTACTATTTAAAGGGATTATATTCAATACCTTAGCCTTTATATTAAGCTATATTCTATACCGTACAATATTAATTACCTTACCGCCACTAGTTGCTTTAACAATTACTGGTATATTATACGGGATTATCGGTCTTGCAATCGATCCACAAATACGAGGATTGATTTTAGGATTTATAAATAAAAAGCTGGCTCGAAAATAAATAAAAATAAAAACTTCAAATTAAATTTGAAGTTTTTATTTTTATCTTCTTCACTTAGAAAATGGCCTTTTTTCAATCTATATCTTAAATTGACTTGCCTTTCTGGAATGATTATACTTGGAAACGAACAGCACTAGATGTAAAACACCTATTATTAAGGTAATTCATAGTTAATTCTTCATGTAAATATTAACTACAAACACCCTAAATTTACTATAAATTACACAAATAAACACTTTATTAATACTATTAAAAATCGCCGATTCATACATAGTTTTTCTTCATCCTAAAAAGATAACTAGAGATGAAGAATGTGGCAATTGCATTTAAGGAGGCTTATTTATTTAATGACTTCAGAAGTAAATAAAAGAACATTTTTCACTAAAAGCACACTTATTATTATTCCATTATTAATAATATGTGCATTTGCTTTTCATTACTTTTTCCTAAAATCAGACAGTGTATTTTCTAGTACGGGAGATGCATTATCACAATTCAGTTTCTTTACATTCCTTTTACAACACGCATTTAAAGATGGAAATTTATTTTGGTCTTGGGATTATGGCTTAGGTGGAGATTTATTCGGAGAATTTAGTTATTACTATAGTACAGCACCATTTTTCTGGCTTACGCTTCTACTTCCTAAACTAAATTTTGATCAAATCTTTGAGCTGAAACTATATATGAGTGTTTTAAAAAGTACATTAGCTATGTTATTCATGTATGGTTCTTTACGTTATCACAATAAAACTATTTTTTCTTCTTTCATTTCTGCCATTATATATGGAGGATGTATAACTTTCATTCGCCATTCTTTATTATGGGATTTCATGGCAGATGCTATAGTGTTTTTACCTTTAGTAATATGGGGATTAGATAAATATATTTTAGAGCGAAAAAAAGGATTATTCCTGTTTGCAACAGCACTTATGCTTGCATCAAATTTCTATTTCGCTTTCATTACTAGTATTTTTATCTATATTTATGCCTTTTTCCAATATTTCGCTACACAGCAGAACAAAACAATTAAAACATTTATAATTTATTATATTAGAATTTCTTTTCTATATGCTTTATCACTAGGTTTATCTGCTGTTTGCTTTATACCATCTGTAAATGGTGTATTTAGTTCCGATCGACTCGCTACAAAATTTACTATACCGTTATTTTTTGAAGATACGTTTTATAAAAACTTAATGGAAAGTATCTTTTTCATTAATAATACAGAGGAGTATCAGCTTGCATTCCCTGTTTTCATCCTCTTCCTTATTACTAGCGCGCTTCTAATACGCAATAAACTTGTCACAAATAAATTACTCTTTACTGGGTTTATGTTAGTGCTATATATGCTTCCATATACGTATTCCGTATTTAATGGCTTTTCTGCCATGCAACACAGATGGTTTTACTTATTTGCATTTGTGGTTGCGCAAACTGTTGCCTACATTTTAGATTGGATGCTACTCCACAAAAAGAAGGTCAATTATTTAATAGGTCCTTTACTAGCAACAGCATTATTTATTTACGCATTCTATAGAAAAGTAAATATAAACGCACAGCCACTACAAACGATTGATAACATTTTAATTTGCATTACTGTATTATCTATTATTACCATATTACTATGGCGCTATTTATCAAAAGTAGCCTTACAATGTTTCATTGTATTAAATGTACTCGTCAATGTAATATTTATTAATTACTTCTATTCAGATTTTGCTCTTAGTAAACACTTTAATCAAGCAGGCGTGACAAAAGAATCATTACACGGGCCAGGTCTTGATAATAAGGATGAAATTGACGCAATTCGTTATATACAAAATCAAGATAAAGATTTTTATCGAATTATCAATCCAAACAATAATTATAAAAATACGCCGATGTTGCAAGGTTATCATGGTACAAGTACTTATCAAAGCTTAGTCAATTATCATATTCATGACTTTATGAAGAATAAGTACAATGTTTTCCAAGGATATGATAGCCCATCTATGTTCTTCCAGTTAGATAAACGATTATTCCTTGAGAACATGCTAGGGGTAAAATATTATGTACTAAGTGAAGGTGCTAATAAAACCGAAATTCCTTATGGCTATACGCATTTACAACAAGTAGGTCCTTACAACATTTATAAAAATGAATTTGCACTACCATTAGGCTATGTATACGAAGCTGGAATAAGTGATGAAGACTTTTCAAAACTTAATTTTGCCGAGAAAGATCAACTTTTATTAGATGCTGTAGTTGTAAATGATGTTGGAAGTCTCCCACTAAAACAATTTAATACAAAACAGCTAGATTCAAAACAAATTAAGATTAATCCAAATAAAATGAAGTGGGAAAATATAGAGAAAGAGAAAGATATACTCACTGTTCATGAAAATGGGCGTATAATAGTACCTATTGATAATAACGATATGTTAGGTGATCTTCTTGTTGAAATTAAAATTAGAAATATAAACAAGGAATCATTTGGGGTTACCGTGAATGACAAATCTATGATAAAAGGTAATGAAGATGGAGCTTATGCTTATCCGTTAGAAAGATTTGTTTACAACTTAGGAAAAGATGCAAAGCCAACCGAGCTAATCATTTCTATTCCTACTCCTGGTCAATATGAGTTGAAAGATTTACAAATCAACAGTACTAACTATCAGACTGTCCCGAAAAAAGTAAATACTTTAAAAGAAAATAGCCTACAAAACATTTACTATGAAGGTAACTCCTTAAAAGGTGATATTAATTCCACTAAAGATGGATTACTATATTTATCGGTACCATATAGTAAAGGATGGTCAATAAAAGTTGACGGTAAAGAAACCGAATTTACGAAGGCTAATTCCGCCTTTATTGGCGTTCCTATTTCCAAAGGGCAACATGTAGTTGAAATGAAATACGTCACACCTTATTTCAAAATGGGTCTCGTTATTTCTATCATTTCATTTATCATTTGCATCTCGCTTCTAGTTCTTGGAGATACGAAAAGATATTCAAAATTAAAAAGTCGTTTTAAAAAAAGGTATTAAAATGAAGTGAAGTAAAAGTTGAAGATGATTGCTTAACTTTTACTTCATGCCCACTTTAAAATTACACCTAAGGAGGTCCTAACATGACCCTTTCAATAGTAGTACCATGCTACAATGAAGAAAAGGTGCTTCGTGCCTTTTATTCAGAGACTTCTCTTGAAATTCATAAATTAACTACCGATTATGAATTTGTTTTTGTTAATGATGGTAGTAAAGATGATACATTAAATATTTTACGTGATTTAGCTAGTGCAGATTCATCGGTACACTATATATCATTTAGTCGAAACTTCGGAAAAGAAGCTGCAATGTTAGCTGGTTTAAAATATGCTACAGGCGATGCAATTGTTATTATGGATGCCGACTTACAACACCCTCCTACGTTAATAAAAGAACTGTTAGAAGGATATAACGAAGGCTACGACCAAGTCATTGCAAAAAGAACAAGAACTGGTGATTCACCTGTTCGCTCTTTCGTCTCTCGTCTTTACTATAAGGTGATGAATAAGTTTGTAGATATTGAATTAGTAGATGGTATTGGTGACTTTAGACTTTTAAGTCGAAGAGCAGTGGATTCTTTAGTGTCTTTAAGTGAATACAACCGATTTTCAAAGGGTTTATTCTCTTGGATTGGTTATAACGAATTAATCATTGAATATGAAAATGTATTACGTTCTGATGGAGAAAGTAAATGGACCTTCTCGAAATTATTAAATTACGGAATTGATGGTGTAATTTCATTCAATAATAAACCGTTACGTCTATCTATATATCTCGGATTACTAACAACCATTTTAGGACTTTTATACGTAATCACTACGTTCGTTCAAATCATCCTTGGTGGTGTGGAAGTTCCTGGTTACTTTACTCTCATTTCCGCTATACTATTTATTGGCGGTATTCAACTCATATTCCTAGGTGTGATTGGTGAATATATCGGTCGTATTTAT
Organism: Bacillus sp. PK3-067; assembly: GCF_056738645.1. Lineage (NCBI taxonomy): Bacteria > Bacillati > Bacillota > Bacilli > Caryophanales > Bacillaceae > Bacillus > Bacillus sp. PK3-067. The sequence goes on from NZ_CP096490.1 coordinate 5,360,946, forward strand.
TATGAAACAAAACGTAGACCGCATTTTATTGTAGCTGAAAAGAAAGTTAGTGAAGTTAAACAAAAGGCATAACCAAAAAGTTACTTCTGTAGGTAGAAGTAACTTTTTTATATACTAACATTTACAATCACTTCTTTTGAAAAAATATACATTTTGAAATGATGGCATTATATGAAAGAATTTAGTATCATGATTCAAGGTACTATTTCAAGTTGGACGGAGGATACTATGAGCTTATTAACAGTTGAAAAATTAGGACATACATTTGGCGATCGTACATTATTTAAAGATGTATCTATGCGATTATTAGCAGGTGAACACGTTGGATTAGTTGGTGCAAACGGTGTTGGTAAATCAACATTCATGAATATCATTACTGGTCAGCTTATTCATGACCAAGGTCGCGTAGAATGGACACCGGGCACACATTATGGCTACTTAGATCAGCATACTATTTTAACGCCTGGGCGTACAATCCGTGACGTACTAGCGGATGCATTTTTACCGTTATTCGAAAAGGAAAAAGCTTTAAATGAAGTTACAGAAAAAATGGGAACTGCTACACCAGAAGAACTAGAAGAACTTCTTGAGCAAATGGCAGAAATACAAGATGCACTTGAAGCAGGTGGTTTCTATTTACTAGATATGAAAATTGAAGAGGCTGCACGTGGTCTTGGAATTGATGCAATTGGTTTAGATCGTGATGTTTCAGCACTAAGTGGTGGACAACGTACAAAAGTATTGCTTGCAAAGCTATTACTTGAACAGCCAGAAGTGTTATTGCTTGATGAACCTACTAACTATTTAGACGTTGAACATATTCATTGGTTAACAAATTATTTGAAAGAATACCCACATGCATTCTTATTGATTTCTCATGATACGGAATTTATGAATAAATGTGTTGATGTTATTTTCCATCTAGAATTCACAAAAATGACACGCTATACAGCGACATATGAAAAATTCCTAGAACTAGCAGAAATCAATAAAAATCAACATATAAACGCTTATGAAAAACAGCGCGAGTTTATCAAAAAGCAAGAAGACTTCATTGCAAAGAACAAAGCTCGTTATTCAACGACAGGTCGTGCAAAGAGTCGTCAAAAACAACTTGATCGCATGGAGCTTATTGATCGTCCGGAAACAGCAATTAAACCGGAATTCTCATTTAAAGAAAGTCGTGCAAGTAGTCGCTTCGTCTTTGAAGGTGAAAATGTAGAAATCGGATATACACATCCGCTACTACCAAAGCTATCAATGACGATTGAACGTGGTGAAAAAATTGCTATTGTTGGATGTAACGGTGTTGGTAAATCAACGTTACTAAAAACAATCTTAGGTAAAATTAAACCTTTAAGCGGTAAAACAAGTCTTGGTGACTTCTTAGAGCCTGCATACTTTGAACAAGAAGTTAAAGCTGATAATATAACACCAATTGATGATGTATGGAATACATTCCCTGGCCTAGACCAGCATCAAATTCGTGCGATGTTAGCAAAATGCGGATTAAAAAATGAACATATTTCTCGCCCATTAAGTCAATTAAGTGGTGGAGAACAAGCAAAAGTTCGTTTATGTAAGCTAATGGGCGAGGAAAGTAACTGGCTACTATTTGATGAGCCGACAAACCATCTTGATGTTACAGCAAAAGAAGAACTTAAGAAGGCTATGAAAGCATATAAAGGGACTATTCTTCTTGTATGTCACGAACCAGAATTCTATAAAGATTGGATTACAAAGGTTTGGGATGTTGAAGAGTGGGCAGAAAAAAACAACTAAATTATTTCCTATCAGTAAAAAAGCCGTTCCTAAAAATATTTTGGGACGGCCTTTTTTTATAAACAAGGATTTTTTATATCTCTCACAATATAAAAAAATTAAATACGTTAATAATATCCTAGTTTTTTAATGATTACATTTAAATGATATTTTTGGTATTATTTAGATAAAATAGGAAAGGAATTAATTAAAATGGTATTTAGTAACCTTGTCTTTTTATGTTTATTTTTACCTGCCGTACTCTTAATTTATTATGCTGTACGCAAAGAACTACAAAATATAGTTTTATTATTTTTTAGTTTAGTATTTTATGCTTGGGGCGAACCCATTTATGTTTTTCTAATGCTATTCTCTATCCTTGTTAACTATTGGTTTGGGATTTTATTAGGGAATAGTCGCTTCACAAATGGTCAAAGAAAATTATTACTAACGTTTGCAATTGTAATGAACATCGCTATTTTAGGATATTTTAAATATGCAAACTTTTTAGTAGATAATATTAACTCTATCTTACATACCAATATTGTTCTTGAAAAAATACCTTTACCAATTGGCATTTCATTTTTCACGTTCCATGCGATGAGTTATATTATCGATATTTATAAGAAAAAAGTCGATGCTCAACGGAATATCTTTGATTTGGCCTTATACTTTACTGTATTTCCACAGTTAGTAGCAGGACCAATTGTTCGTTATAATACAATTTCTCACCAATTACACCAGCGAACTGTTGATGCCGACAAATTCTCTGAAGGTGTCCGCCGATTTATTATTGGTTTGGGTAAAAAAGTTTTAATTGCTAACCAATTAGGTGTTATAGCCGATGAAATCTTCTCAATGAATCCTTCTGATATGAGTGTATCATTAGCTTGGATGGGAGCCATTGCCTATACGCTACAAATTTACTTTGATTTTTCTGGATATAGTGACATGGCAATTGGATTAGGAAAGATGTTTGGATTTGATTTTCTAGAAAACTTTAATTATCCATATATCTCAAAATCCATTTCTGAATTTTGGCGTCGTTGGCATATTTCGCTCGGTTCTTGGTTCCGTGATTATGTCTATATTCCACTTGGAGGAAATCGCGTTACAACTTGGAAAGTTTATCGTAACCTCTTCATCGTATGGGGACTAACCGGTTTTTGGCATGGTGCTAGTTGGACCTTTATGATTTGGGGTATTTATTACGGAATTCTAATTGCACTTGAAAAAGCTGGACTCGAAAACCTGCTTCAAAAATTATGGAGTCCTCTTCAACATATTTACGTGATGTTTTTAGTTATTATTGGATGGGTGTTTTTCCGTGCAGATAACTTCAGTTATTGCTTTGAATTCCTAAAATCCATGTTCGGATTTAACAGTCCGTTAACAGATATTAACAGTTACTTCTATATAATGAATTATTGGGGAATTTTCTTATTAGCTATTATTACTGCAGCACCCGTATTCCCATGGTTACAAAAAATGTTATCGACAAAAAGATTTGCTGTTTTATCGCCAGTATATTATTTAAGTATTCTAGTCATTGTTTTAGTATTCCTAACAAATGCAACTTATAATCCATTTATTTATTTCCGTTTTTAAAGGAGGTTCACTATGAAAAAATTTCAAAACCTCACTTTAATAATGGGGTTCCTTACAGTTATTTTTGGGGTGGGTATTTGGACAGCAAAAGTTATCCTTATAGATAAAAAAACATTTTCTGAGTTTGAAAACAGGAACTTAGCTATTAGACCTGCTGTAAATGCTTCTACTATAAAGACTGGAGAGTTATTCAAGGGTATCGAAACATACTTTACAGACCATGTTGGACCTAGGGATCTCTTTCTTGAAAGCTATATAAAATTCCAACTCTCTATGAATCGAACATTTGTAAATAACATTCATGTTACAAACGATCAATTTATTTTTAATAGACCTAATATGGAAAATCATTTAAATGATGTTGATGCTGGTGTTCAGGAATTAAAAACTTTGAAAAAAGATTTTCCACAAACAGAATTCTATTTCTCTTTAGTTCCTAGTAAGCAGACAGCGTTACAGTATAAGCTTCCCTCTTACCTAAACCTTGGTTACGAACAAATTCTTAGGGATCACCTTGCTGAGAAATTGACAGCAACGAAATTCCCTATTATTGATGTATTACCAATGTTTAAAGAAAGATTTACTAAAGAAAAACTAGAACGAATGTATTTAACTACAGATCATCATTGGAATATGGAAGGTGCCTTTTATGCATATGAGGATACGATGAACTTTATTAATTCTCATTCAAATAAATATAAAGGACAACCAATAAAGAAAGACGACTACACTATTAACTGGGAAAAACCGAAAGGAAAGTTTGTTGGTAGCTGGAATAATCAATTGTACCGCTTAATTGATACTTCATCCGTACAAATCCCATATGTCCGCTATAATTTCGGTGACTCTTGGGACGACTACACAGTTTACTACGGTGCTATTAAAGATAATACCGCTAAAGAATCAATGACTCAGTTTTACGGAAAAGAAAAAGATGTTCCTGCTCCTGGATATGCTAATGTTTATCAAACAGATTTCCCTGAAATAAACATCATTAATACAAAGGCAGACAATGATTTACACCTTGTTATCTTAAAAGATTCGTATGCTGATGCTACATATCCTTTATTCGCACGTAATTTTGCTAAAACAACTTTTATTGACCCTCGTTACACGCAAGGAAAAAGTGTGAAACAGCAACTAGAAGAACAAAATGCAGATATTGTATTGTTTATATACAACGACACCAACGTTTATGGTGACATGTATAAATTTCAAAATGTAAAATAAATACTATTTTCAACTTTAATCAGTGGGAATGAAATCCCACTGATTAAAGTCTCAATTTATATAGTAATATCGAGCTAACCTCAATCTAAAATCCTTCAAATCATTATACGCTTCTAAATTCGCTAACATCCCTCGAATAACTGGAATCCTTGGATTTGGCACTCTCATTTCGGATTCTAAAACATCTAAAGTAACTAAAACCTCATCATTTTCTAGTTGGTCTGCTAATGTTCGTTTTAATATAATAATTTCATTTAAAAAATGCTCTTTTACTTGTTCTTTAATAAGCTCTGAGCTACAAAAAAATTCTCCCATTTTTGCTTCATTTAAAACAGGCCCTTCCGAAGATTCTAGAAGCCCTTCTACTAAATCGTCTACTCTTTTTAAAATAAATGAGGCAACATGAATGAAATCAATTTTTGGTTCATTTAAAATAATCAATTGTAAATAACCATGGCATATACCTTCTACCATAATTACTAAATCCAATAAATATGGCATAACCTTTTCACCATAAATGGACAATAAACTATTCCGATAAAATGCATGAGACTCTAACTTCATCCGCATCATAAATTCTTCCACTTCTTTATTAAACGGAATGGCATTTTCTCTTGCATGCATAATAATAAACTCTTTATGTTTTTGCACATCAGTAAACTGAAAGTATAATTGCTTTTCAAATTTTTCACGTGGTAATAAAGGCTCTTGTTCAATATCCAGCATTTTCTTTTGGATTTTGTCATAATAATATCGAAGTGTCGCTAATAAAAGCTCATCTTTCGATTTAAAATATAAGTAAAAAGCTCCCTTAGATATACCACTAGCTGTCACAATTTCCTGCACTGATGTCGCATTTACACCCTTAGTAGCAAATAACTTCATAGCCGATTCTATAATTAAACGCTCTTTTTCTTTCATATCTTCTCTCCTAAATTTAATCTCGCATCTTATTATAAATGTATTATACCATCTCTTTTTATTGACGATTGACCGAACGGTCAGTTATATTATGTATTAGACTGACCAGTTGGTCAATATAATAAAAAGGGAGCGCAAACATGAACAAAATCATCAATTTCTCGTTAAAAAATAAGTTCGCAGTTTGGCTACTAACCATTATTGTTACTATTGCGGGGATCTACTCTGGACTCAATATGAAGCTGGAAACAATCCCTGATATTACAACACCGATTGTGACAGTAACTACGGTCTATCCTGGTGCTACACCAGAAGAAGTAGCTGATAAAGTTTCAAAGCCGATGGAAGAACAACTACAAAATTTAAGCGGTGTTAACGTTGTGAGTTCATCATCTTTTCAAAACGCATCTTCTATTCAAGTAGAATACGATTTTGATAAAAATATGGAAAAAGCAGAAGCAGAAATTAAAGAAGCTCTCACAAATGTAAAACTCCCAGAAGGTGTTAAAGATCCTAAAGTTTCACGAGTAAACTTCAATGCCTTTCCAGTTATTTCGTTAAGCGTGGCAAGTAAGAATGAATCTTTAGCTACCTTAACTGAAAATGTAGAAAAAAATGTTGTACCAGGATTAAAAGGACTTGATGGTGTTGCATCTGTTCAAATTGCTGGCCAACAAGTAGATGAAGTACAGCTTGTCTTCAAGAAAGATAAAATGAAAGAACTAGGACTAAGTGAAGATACCGTAAAAAATGTGATTAAGGGATCGGATGTATCTTTACCACTTGGCTTATACACATTTAAAGACATGGAAAAATCAGTTGTTGTAGATGGCAATATTACAACGATTAAAGCGTTAAAAGAACTTAAAATCCCAGCTATACCTTCCTCACCTAACGGTCAAGGTAGTCAAAATGCTGGCGCTGGTGCACAAACGCCGCAAATGAATCCAGCTGCTATGAACGGGATTCCAACAGTTACATTAGACGAAATTGCTGACATTAAAGAAGTTGGGAAAGCAGAATCTATTTCTCGAACAAATGGAAAAGAAGCAATTGGAATTCAAATTGTGAAGGCCTCTGATGCAAATACAGTTGATGTTGTAAATGCAGTAAAAGATAAAGTAAAAGATCTTGAGAAAAAATATAAAGATTTAGAGATCATTTCAACATTCGACCAAGGTGCACCTATTGAAAAATCAGTTGAAACAATGCTGAGCAAAGCAATTTTCGGTGCTATCTTTGCGATTGTTATTATTATGCTGTTCCTACGAAATATTCGAACAACGTTAATTTCTGTCGTTTCAATACCACTTTCTTTATTAATTGCTGTTTTAGTCATAAAGCAAATGGATATTACGCTTAACATTATGACACTTGGAGCAATGACCGTTGCTATAGGCCGCGTTGTCGATGACTCAATTGTTGTTATTGAAAATATTTACCGACGTATGTCGTTATCAGAAGAGAAATTACGTGGAAAAGATTTAATTCGTGAAGCTACGAAAGAAATGTTTATCCCAATTATGTCTTCCACCATTGTAACAATTGCTGTATTTTTACCGCTTGGACTAGTAAAAGGTATGATTGGTGAAATGTTCTTACCATTCGCCTTAACTATCGTCTTTGCTTTATTAGCATCATTACTAGTAGCAGTTACAATCGTACCGATGCTAGCTCATTCCTTATTTAAGAAAGAGAGCATGAGGGAAAAAGAAGTACATCATGAAGAAAAACCAAGTAAATTAGCAAATGGATATAAACGCATACTTGCATGGGCTTTAAATCACAAAATTATTACATCAAGTATCGCTGTCCTTCTATTAGTTGGTAGCCTTGCACTTGTACCAGTTATCGGTGTAAGTTTCTTACCTTCTGAAGAAGAAAAAATGATTATTGCAACATATAATCCTGAACCAGGTCAAACGTTAGAAGACGTTGAAAAAATTGCAACAAAAGCTGAGAAGCACTTCCAAGATAATAAAGACGTCAAAACAATTCAGTTCTCATTAGGTGGAGAGAATCCAATGAGTCCTGGTCAATCAAACCAAGCAATGTTCTTCGTGCAATATGATAACGACACGAAAAACTTTGAAAAAGAGAAAGAACAAGTCGTTAAAAATTTACAGAAGATGTCTGGCAAAGGCGAATGGAAAAACCAAGACTTCGGAGCAAGTGGCGGTAGTAACGAAATTAAACTATACGTTTATGGAGATAGCTCAGAAGACATTAAGCCTGTCGTAAAAGATATTCAAAATATCATGAAGAAAAATAAAGACTTAAAAGATATAGATTCTAGTATTGCAAAAACATATGCAGAGTACACTTTAGTCGCAGATCAAGAAAAGCTGAGTAAAATGGGCTTAACGGCTGCTCAAATTGGAATGGGACTTTCTAATCAACATGATCGCCCTGTTCTGACAACAATTAAAAAAGACGGTAAAGATATCAATGTATATGTAGAAGCTGAAAAACAAAATTATGAAACAATCGATGACTTAACAAATCGCAAAATTACAACACCACTTGGTAATGAAGTAGCTGTGAAAGATGTTATGAATGTAAAAGAAGGTGAAACATCGAATACAGTAACACACCGAGATGGACGTGTTTATGCAGAGGTTAGTGCCAAATTAACATCTGATGACGTTTCAAAAGCATCTGCTGCAGTACAAAAAGAAGTAGATAAAATGGATCTTCCTTCTGGTGTAGATGTTTCTATGGGCGGTGTTACTAAAGATATTCAAGAATCATTCAAGCAACTTGGCCTAGCGATGTTAGCTGCGATTGCCATTGTATACTTCGTTCTTGTCGTTACATTTGGTGGTGCCCTAGCACCATTCGCAATTTTATTCTCGCTACCATTTACAATTATTGGGGCTCTTGTTGCCTTATTAATCTCTGGTGAAACATTAAGTGTATCTGCAATGATTGGTGCGCTTATGTTAATCGGTATCGTTGTAACAAACGCAATCGTGCTTATCGACCGCGTTATTCATAAGGAAAATGAAGGACTATCAACACGTGAAGCTTTATTAGAAGCTGGTGCAACACGCCTTCGTCCAATTTTAATGACTGCAATTGCAACAATCGGTGCTCTTATCCCGCTTGCATTAGGATTTGAAGGTAGTGGCTTAATTTCTAAAGGACTTGGCGTAACGGTAATTGGTGGATTAACAAGTTCAACGTTATTAACACTTCTTATTGTTCCAATCGTTTATGAAGTATTAAGCAAATTTAAAAAGAAAAAAACAAAATAACAAAAAAATAACCTCGCTAACTGCGAGGTTATTTTTTATTTCCAAACAAGATTAGGAAATCGCCATAGCCTTCTTTCTCTAATTCCTCTTTTGGAATAAATCGAAGAGCTGCGGAATTAATACAGTAACGAAGGCCATTTGGTCCTGGACCATCTGGAAATACGTGCCCAAGATGTGAATCTCCTTCTTTACTTCTCACTTCTGTACGTGTCATATTATGACTCACATCCATCTTTTCTTTCACACTTGCTGACATCACTGGTTTTGTAAAACTAGGCCATCCACATCCACTATCAAATTTATCTAGAGAAGTAAACAACGGCTCACCTGAAACGATGTCTACATAAAGACCTTCCTCTTTATGGTTCCAATACTCATTTCGAAATGGTGGTTCTGTACCATTTTCCTGTGTTACATAATACTGCATCTCATTGAGCTTTTCTTTTAAATGAGCATTATCCTTTGGCCAATGTTGCTTAATAAAAGCATCTCGTCCTGAGCCTTTACGATATAACTCATAGCGGAATGTGTTTTTCTTATGGTATCCTTGGTGATATTCTTCAGCTGGATAAAATGTAGCTGCTGGTAGTATTTTTGTCGCAATTGGTTTTGAAAAGCGTCCACTCTGCTCAAGCTCTTCTTTTGAGGCCTCTGCTTTTTTATGTTGTTCTTCATTATGATAAAAAATCACCGTTTCATAAGACTGTCCGCGGTCGTGGAATTGTCCACCAATATCGGTCGGATCAATTTGTCTCCAATATATATTTAACAATTCCTCATACGGCATTTTATTTGCATCAAATGTAATTTGTACTGCCTCATAATGTCCCGTCGTTTCTGAACATACTTCTTTATACGTTGGATTCTCTTTATGACCACCTGTATAGCCAGAAACAACCTTTATAATCCCTTCCATCTCTTCAAATGGCGAAACCATACACCAGAAGCACCCTCCAGCAAATGTAGCCAATTCTATCTTTTCATTTACAGCCATTACTTCACCCCTATTCTATGTTCTGCTTACAGTATGGCATAAGAAACATCATATTATAAAAGAAAAAGCACCGAACATCGATGCTTTTTCTTTACTTCACTTTATTTTTTCCAACATCCTTCTCCATTTCATCACTTGTCACGTCTAAAACATCTAATAAGAAGATGAAGATTGGAATACCGATAATTAATCCCCATACACCTAAGAAGTGTTCTGAGAAGATTAATACCATAAATGTATAGAAAATCGGTAAATTTGTTTTTTGCGACATAAACTTCGGGTTTAATACGTAACTTTCAAGCGCATGAATCACTGTTACGATAACCAAAATATAAACAACGTACATGATACCGCCAATATTGTAAGCAATCATACAAAGTGGGAATAACGAAATGATAACCCCCGCTACTGGAATTAAGCCCAGCAAGAAAATCATTAACGCTAAACCTAATAATTGTGGGAATCCTAATATCCATAATGCGATAACTGAAAGAACACAGTTAACAACAGCAATTAAAAATTGCGCTTCGATTACCTTTCCAAATGAACGTGCAAATTTCTTTCCGAAGTACTCAATTTCAGTATAGAAAATTGCAAGCCTGCTTTCTTTAAACTTTGCAGTAAAACCGACAATACGAGATTTTTCTAATAAGAAAAACAAACTCAAAATTAAAGAAAGTAAAACTTGAAGGCCAAATTTACCAACATTCGTAATCGATTTATACAAAATGTCTACGCCTTGTCCTACATATTTAGAAAGCTCCATATGATTGACAGCATTAACTGCATACTTAATTAGTTCACTATCTGGTGGGTTTCTTAAAAATACATTGAATTGGTAAATCAGTTGTGAAATTTGTATCGTCAATACTGGTAAATATTTAAATAGCGTAATAGCAATTCCACCAATTAACATTACATATAGAAATGCTATAATAATTTTTCGATTAATAGGCATGAAATGATCTAATTTGCGTGAAATAAACTTTTGGAATCGATCCATTAAATACGTGAGAATAAACGTAATTAATATTAAATTCAACATACTTTGCAGCCCGTATAACACGAGAGCAAGTATTACTAATACGAGTAACCTCTGAAATCCTTTGCTTTGAAACAGGTTTTTTATTTGCATAATCGACGAATACTCTCTCCTGTCCTATAAACTAAAACGTTAATAAGTAGATTTCTCTCTCTTTTCTACTTTCAATTATTCATTCATATTAAGATTTTTATAAACTCATTATATGCCTACTTTAACAGGTATATAGTAGCTTACTTCTTATTTTACAATACAATGACCTAATTCAAAACGTATTCTACATAGTATTAATGAAGATTTAAGGAAACTTACATTTTTTTAAATAGGTCTTACCACTACTGTAACATAAAAAGCAAGCTATCAGTAGAAATCTGTCCTACAAATAGCTTGCTTTTCTTATTTTTTAAGTAAGTTTTACTATCCAATGAATGACATGAACATTGGGATGACAACTACTGTTACAACCCCAACTACCGTTACAGCAATACTTGCCATCGCTGCCTCTACCTCACCCATTTCAATTCCTACTGCAACTCCTAATGCATGACCCGCTGTTCCAAGTGCTAAACCTTTTGCAATCGGATGTTTCACTCTAAATGTTTTTAAGAATAATGCTCCTAATGCGTATACGATAACTGCGTTGAAAATAACTGCAAACGATGTAATTGCTGGAATACCACCAATACTTTCTGAAATTGGTAACGCAATTGCTGTTGTTGCTGCTTGTGGTAGCATTGAATTCATTACTGCTGTATCTAAACCGATTGCTTTTGCAACAATGAACACGACAATTACTGAGCAAATAGATCCAACCACGATAGCTGATAAAATTTGCCACCAATATTTTTTCAACTTATCAACTTGTTTATATAGTGGGATAGCGAATGCAATTGTTGCTGGCTCTAAGAAGAAACTAATCATTTTTCCGCCAGTATTGTATTCTTCAAAAGTAAAGTTACCTACCTTTAGAAATACAATCCCTAATACCATCGCTACGAATAATGGTGTAAATAGGAAGAACCCTTTTGAATGCTTGAATAATAATGTTCCGATTCCGTATGCGATTAATGAAACGACGATTCCGAAATATGGAGTCATTGTGCTTGCCATGTTCATTACCTCCCAACAATATATAAATACAATGGTTACGCAACCTTTCCGTGCTTGCGTCCTTTATTTACTACTTTCAATTCTTTTATATCTTCTGTTTCTTTTTCATCTTTTCCTAAAATAAATTGTGCAAATAATCCTGTTACAGCGAGTAAAATAACTGTCGCTACAACAATTACAGTTAAAATTTGTACAAAGTATTGCCCCATTACACCAAGAGAATTAATAACTGAAATACCTGATGGGACGAATAAGAATCCAATAATACCTGTTAAAGCTGTTCCGAGTGATTCAACTTGCTCCAATTTAATAACTTTTAAACATAATAGACTAAATAAAATAACTAACCCGATTACCGATGAAGGCATTGGAATTGGTAAATGTGTTGCAATAATATTAGAAATTAACATAATAGCTGAGAATATGAATGCTTGTGATAAGAAACTATATACTTTTTTCGTACTCATTTTGGCCACCTCTTTCGATTTGGTACCTTTATTGTATAGGAGATAACCGCCTAAGTAAGCGTTTACATAACGGAACGTCAAATATACAGAATCAGTTACAAATATAAAAGGATGAAATACAAAAGCTGCTTCTTAAATACGAAGCAGCTTCTTGAGTTCTTTTGCATATGTACGACTAACAGGTACTTTTGATCCTTCTTTCATAATTAAATTATAAGTAGAGTTAAACCATGGCTGAACTTCAGTAATATGATTAATATTTGCAATAAAGCTACGATGAACACGCATGAAACTTACTTGCGGCAACTTCTTTTCCAAAATCACAAGTGTATCGTGTGTTACATATGTTTCCCTCATTGTTTTTACTGTCACTTTTCCGTCCACAAGTCCTACATATACAATATCTTCAATATTAACAAGTACGATTGATTCTTCAATTGGTAATGCTAACTTATGCATCTCTACTGTTACATCTGTCCCCTTTATTTCGTGCTTCGTTTCTATTTGCGATTGTTTTTGTTTTTTATACTTCTTTAATGTCTGCACAATACGCTCTTCATCAAATGGTTTTAAAATGTAGTCTAACGCATCTACTTCAAATGCTTGCAGCGCATATTGATCATAGGCAGTAGCAAATACAATTGCAGGTGGATTTTTCATCTTCTTTAATATATTGGCGATTTCAAATCCGTTATCATCGGATAATTGAATATCTAAAAACACAATATCTGGTCTACTTTGCATTAGTTCTTCTAATGCGTCTTCCACACAATCAGCCTCACCAATTATCTCAACTTCTTTCGTTCTCTCTAATAAATACTTTAGTTCATCACGTGCTAACATTTCATCGTCAACTACTAATACTTTTAACAATCTGTTCTTCCTCCCCTACTTTTTTTGGAATAACAAAAGTAATCTCTGTCCCCTCATTTAATTCACTTTCGATATGAAGCATCGTTTCTTTTCCAAATAATCCAATAAGACGTTCATTAATATTATATAAAGCTGTTCCAGTCCCTTTCTTTGACGAAACTACCATCTTTCCTAATTGTTCTAAACGTTCTTCCTCAATTCCCTGCCCATTATCTTTTACTTCAAAATGAACCATACCCTCTTTTTCAAAAACATGCACTTCCACTTCGCATACTGGTTGCTTCTTCGGAAAGGCGTGTCGCAACGCATTTTCAACCAATAGTTGAAGAACAAATGGTGGTACTAAAGTTGTCTTTAGCTCGTCCTCAATATACATCTTTACCTCATACTTATTTGGGAACCTTGCTTGTTCTAGGGATAAATATGCCTGTACATGGTTTAATTCTTGTTCTAGCGGAATCAATAACTGACGTGCTCCTTGCAAATTACATCGGAAATATACGCTAAGCTGTAATAATAACTTCCTTGCTTTTTCTACATCTGTTCGGCATAAAGCTGATACTGTATTAATCGCATTAAATAAAAAATGGGGGTTAATTTGTGCTTGTAATGCCTTTATTTCCGCATCTTGCAATAATTTACTTTGCAACTCAGCTTCTCCTAACTCTAACTGCGTGGAGAATATTTTTGCTAACCCTTCTGCTAATTCTTCTTCAACGCGACTTAACTGGTTAGGATTTTTAAAATACAGTTTTAATGTCCCTATCGTATTTCCATGCGAAGTTAGTGGAATAACAATCGCCGCTTGCAAAGGGCATCCTTCATGTTGACAATTAATGACCTCACGTGATTTTGCTTTCATTATTTGCCCTGTATGTAAAACTTCTTTCGACAAACCAGTTATTAAACTATGTGAAGGAATATGGTGATCTGATGCTAATCCAACATGAGCTAATATTTTCTCTGTATCTGTTAAGGATACCGCATCTGTTCCTGTAAAACGGTGAATAATTTGTGCCACATGCTTACATGATTCTTCTGTTAAGCCTTGGCGAAAATATGGTAACGTTTTATCTGCAATACGTAATACCTTATGAGTCTGAAGTGCCTTTGCGTTCTCTTCCTGACGCAAAATAGCTTGTATCATAGAAAGTAAAATAAAACTTCCAAAACTATTTACAAGGATCATTGGTATCGCAATTGTTTTCACAATGCTCATTCCATCCTCTACAATTAATAGGATCATAATCATTTCTAAAGAAACGATAAAAACACTTAAAATCGCTGAAAACTTAGGAGTAATTGTACGATTATACTTTTTGAAAATGTATCCAATATACCCCGTTATAACACCTGCTAAAATTGACGAGATTGCACAACTTAGAGCTGTCGTCCCTCCAAGCATATAACGGTGAATACCAGCAATTGATCCTACCCCAATTCCGACGATAGGACCACCAAGCAATCCACTAATTCCAACACCCATAATACGTGTATTCGCAATGGTACTCGATGATGAAACACCTTGTAACCAATTTTCATTCATAATCGTATTTCCTGCTATTTCAATCCCAGTGTAATTGCTTACAATTGTAAATACCGAAAAAATACAAATAAGCTTAAGCTTATCTACATAGCCATCCTGTTTATGAAGGAGGCGTCTGAAAGTTTTAATATGAGAGAGTAAAAATCCTAAAATAACTATAAGTCCGACTCGTTCAATCATCATGAGTACTAAATTTAGCATCTTTGATTCATTCCTTTTTATTTAGTTAGTTTTATTATGGGAAAATAATGAAGTCGGCGTCAAGAAGAACGAAATGTTTTTTGAAATATTTTACACATAATAACTTCCTCTTTATTTGACAATACATATAGAAGAGTGCTAAAAATAAAGTAATATAATACAGTCCTTTAACCCAACCCCGTGAGGTTGAGAAGGAAGTCGGAATACAATATACGTATGTTCTTTTCTTGGGGATACGTATGCTTTTTTGGCCTTCTCATCATATCAGGTGAGAAGGCCTTTTGTTATTCTTCCATAGCGACTGTAGAAAATAAGGAGGAGTAATAATGAACGTCACTACTGATGTACAACAAACAACAGAGGAGACAAAAGCGAAAAGATATAAAACATTATTTGGTTCTGCGCTAGGATATGCAGCAGAAGGTTTAGATATGTTGCTATTATCGTTCGTACTTGTCTATATTTTAAAAGAGTTTCACTTAAGTCCTGTTGAAGGCGGAAACTTAACTTTAGCTACCACAATAGGAATGTTAATTGGTTCTTATTTATTTGGATTTATTGCTGATTTATTTGGCCGTATTCGTACAATGGCCTTCACAATCTTACTGTTTTCACTAGCAACCGCACTCATTTATTTCGCAACAGACTACTGGCAATTATTAATTCTGCGCTTTTTAGTTGGAATGGGAGTTGGTGGTGAATTCGGAATCGGAATGGCCATCGTAACAGAAACATGGTCTAAAGAAATGCGCGCTAAAGCGACATCTGTTGTTGCACTTGGATGGCAATTTGGTGTACTGATTGCTTCACTCCTTCCAGCATTTATTGTCCCACACTTTGGATGGAGAGCCGTTTTCTTATTTGGATTAATTCCAGCTTTACTAGCTGTCTATGTCCGTAAAAGTTTAAGTGAACCGAAAATATGGGAGCAAAAACAACGCTACAAAAAGGAGCTATTGCAAAAAGAAGCTGCAGGTAAATTAACAACTACTGAAGCAGAACAACTAAAACATATAAAAAAATTTCCACTTCGAAAGTTATTTGCCAATAAAAAAGTAACAATTACAACAATTGGTCTTATTATTATGTCGTTCATCCAAAACTTCGGATATTACGGAATCTTCACATGGATGCCCACTATTTTAGCAAATAAATATAACTATACATTAGCAAAAGCAAGTGGCTGGATGTTCATTTCTACCATCGGTATGCTAATTGGAATTGCAATCTTTGGTATTCTAGCTGATAAAATTGGTCGACGTAAAACCTTTGCAATCTATTATATTGGCGGTACAGTATACTGTCTCATTTACTTCTTCTTATTCACAGATTCAACATTATTATTATGGGGAAGTGCATTGCTTGGATTCTTTGCAAATGGAATGATGGGAGGATTTGGAGCAATTTTAGCTGAAAACTATCCTGCTGAAGCTCGCTCTACCGCCGAAAACTTTATTTTCGGTACAGGACGTGGACTAGCTGGATTTGGGCCTGTTATTATTGGCTTACTTGCTACAGGTGGCAACCTACTTGGAGCATTGTCCTTGATTTTTATCATCTACCCAATCGGGTTAATTACAATGCTACTATGTGTACCAGAAACAAAGGGAAAAGTATTAGATTAAACGTAAAAGAGGAAGCATCTCATTTAAGATGCTTCCTCTTTTACGTTTTTATTTATTTTGATTTACTAGCCTTCTGAAATAAGAATGCAGTTTTATCTTCTTCTTTTACAATACCTTGTTTTAATGCTAATTCTCCCGCAACTTTAGGCGCTAACCATAGCATTGGGAATAACAAAATTGATACCGGAACTGCCGTCACCACGATAAACGATTGTAGCGCATTAATACTTCCTTCACCCATATATAAAAGAATTGCTGCAACTGCGCCCATAATAAGCGACCAAAAAATCCGCAAACTAATTCTAGGATCTCCGTCTCCAGTCACTGCCATTGAAATGGAATACGCCATTGAATCTCCTGTTGTCACTACAAATAAAATTGTTAATAAAAGAAATGCTGGTCCAATAATATTAGAAAGTGGCAATTGCCCTGTAATTGCAATCATAGCTGCCGGCATACCAGATTCACTTAATGCGTCCGAGATAGACCCAGGATTCATCAACTCATAAAACACGCCTGATCCACCTAATATAGTAAACCAAAATGTTGTAATAATAGGTGCGATAATTCCAATTGCAACGATGATTTCTCGAATCGTTCTCCCTCTTGAAATTCGACTCACTAAAATTGCCATCATTGGTCCGTATCCAATAAACCATCCCCAGAAAAAGATTGTCCAAGATCCTAACCAACTTGTATCACCACGGTATGTGCTCATCGGTATAAACTCATTTACATAAAATCCAAACGAAGAAACAAACGAATCAATAATAAATCCACCTGGCCCAAATAGTAATATGAATGCCATTAACACAATTGCTAATCTAACATTTAAATTACTTATAATTTGAATCCCTTTATCAATACCTGTTACTGCCGATATGGTAGACACGGCCACCACACAAACAATAATTGCTAATTGAGTAGTAAACACATCAGAAACTCCAAATAATTCTTGTAATCCATAACTTGCTTGTAAACCTAAAAATCCAATTGGGCCAATTGTTCCTGCAGCTACTGCAATAATTGCAGCTGCATCAATTATCGTTCCAAGCAGGCTCTTTCTTAATTTTTCCCCAAAAATAGGATATAAAAGTGTTCGAGGTTTTAGCGGCATATCTTTATGATAATGTCCATACATCATAACTACCGCACTAATTGTACCTAAAATCGTCCATGCTAAAAATCCCCAATGCATATAACTTTGTGCTAAAGCAGGCATGACTGCTTCTTTCGTTCCAGCAGATATACCATCATGTATTGGTGGCACCGTCATCAAATGATACATTGGCTCTGCTGCTGCCCAAAAAACGCCACCTCCAGCAAGTAATGTAGACATAATAATAGCAAGCCATTTTGCCGTACTAATCTCAGGTTTTTCTAATCCCCCAAGCTTAACTCTCCCATATTTGGAGAAAGCCATACACATCGCAACAATAAATGTACCTAATAATAAAACTTGCCAGAAGGCACCGAAATATTTAATTGAAAAAGCGAAACTTTTATTAATTGCACTCTCTACATAATACTTGTTCAAAAAAACTGCAATTACAAATAATAAAAGTGAACCACCACTAATAATAAATACAGGCCAATCAGTTTTTCGACTCTTCATCCTCATTTATACTTCCTCCTTCCTCAGCAATCTAAAAAAACAACTTTATTATGTTTTATTGTTTAAACCCAAAACATAATAATTATATATGCATAACATTTTATCGACTTCCCACATACTTATGTTGTCCCTAAAAATATGCCAAATCCCTTATTAAAAAGAAAAATTCTCTTCCTCTTACATAAAAAAGCAAAACAAAAGACCTTATATTTCTATAAGGTCTTCGAAACAGAAATTTGATTATAACATAAGGTACTCCTTGGTTCAAAAAGCCTCTTCCAAAAATAACCGAGAGTAAAGGCTTCCATTTGCTACATAACAGTAATTAAAAAAAATATATTTTGCAGAAAAAAACTGCACTAAATATTATTTATGAAAGAAATTTGGCTTCAAAATTTCATTCGGATACGGTTTATGATAAATGTGAGTGGTAGCTGGAGATAATGGCGGAATAAGCCATACCCAATTACCTGTTACAACACGACCACAAGCAGCTTCTTGCTTCTCAAATTGCTGAAATTGTTGTGCAGCAGTATGGTGATCAACAATACTAACTCCTTGTTTTTTAAAGGAGTGTAGTACGGCAATATTCAACTCAATTAGCGCCTTATCTTTCCATAAGGTACCGTTTCTCGATGTATCTAAATCCATCATCTCCGCAACAGCCGGAAGTAAATTATAACGATCATGATCTGCTAAGTTGCGCGCCCCAATTTCTGTTCCCATATACCATCCATTGAACGGAGCGGCTGTATAAGAAATACCGCCAATTTCTAAACGCATATCTGAAATCATTGGAACACCATACCATTTCACTCCAAGTGATGAAATAGGGTATTCTGGGTGTTCAATTGGCACTTCTTTTACTTCTTCTCTCGGAATTTCTTTATATGTAGGTGCCTTCCCGTTTATAGAGAACACAAGTGGCAATACATCGAAATTCGTACCTTCTCCTTGCCAACCAAGCCCCTGACAAAAGTCCGTAAATGTAGCGGAATGAGAATCACCAATCACTCCCGTTTCTGTTTTATATCCTGCATATCGAATCAATTGGTGATTATAAATTCTTATATTATTTTCTTCACCTTGATATTGCTTAAAAATCGTAATGGTTGGTTTAACTTTCCCGTCGTTCGTTGCATATTTAATATGATGAATTAATGCATTATATACACCCTCTTCATCATTTACTTCGCGCGCATCTAATATGTGCATCTTACTCCAAAATAGTCTTCCAATACATCTATTACTGTTACGCCATGCCATTCGTGAACCATGAACAAGTTCTTCAAATGTATGCTCATATGTCCCTGTCTTCTCTATCTCAATTTGAATTTCTTTTATACGTTCTTCTATCAATTGTTCTTTATGAAGCTCCTTATAACAAATCGTAATAAAATTACTTGCTTCTTCTATTAATTGTTTCGTTTTACTCATAAACAATCTCCTTCTATTTCAACAAAACCCTGCTACTTTACAGTATAAGCAAAAAGGATAGGAGTCACAAATGAAAGTGAGAGTGTTACTTTTATTGTAATATTTTTCAGAAAATTAATGGACTTACTATTGACTTATATGGAAAATGGGTGTATTTTTGACTCAGGTAAAGTATTTTTACCTAGACCAACTTTTTAAATAGAAAGGAGGTAATGTTATGTCTTCATTTCAATTGCCAAAGCTTTCATATGACTATGATGAACTAGAGCCACATATTGATAGCAATACACTTTCCATTCATCATGGAAAGCACCATGCGACATACGTAAATAATTTAAATGCTACTTTAGAAAATTATACTGAATTACATAATAAATCTTTAGAAGAATTGCTATGTAATTTAGATACTTTACCGAAGGAAATTGTTACAGCTGTACGAAATAACGGTGGCGGTCACTATTGTCATAGTCTTTTTTGGGAAGTGATGAGCCCACGAGGTGGCGGTGAGCCTAATGGAGACGTTGCAAAAGTAATTGATTATTATTTCAATACCTTTGACAACTTAAAAGATCAACTTTCCAAAGCAGCTATTAGTCGTTTTGGAAGTGGCTATGGATGGCTTGTTCTTGACGGTGAGGAACTCTCTGTTATGAGTACACCAAATCAAGATACGCCTTTGCAAGAAGGGAAAATCCCCTTACTCGTAATTGATGTATGGGAACATGCTTATTATTTAAAGTATCAAAATAGGCGCCCAGAGTTTGTTACCAACTGGTGGCATACAGTAAACTGGGACCAAGTAAACGAGAAGTATTTACAAGCAATTCAATCACAAAAACATTAGTCGTACGTATAAGGTAAATTTGGTAATGTAAAATCAGTATTGTCGAAATCCTCCAGAATCCCCCGGATTGCCACCGGGGGATTTATGATTACTTCATTGTATTTATATAATGTTTTAAAACATTTTTCATTTCTAGTTTCAGCTCTCGGAACAAAAATCCGAATTCACGAGCCTTTCCATTATGTAATGTACAGTTAGTTACCTCATTATAAGGAGCTATATTTTCCCCAGCTTTCTGAATGAGTGCTTTTATTCCTGTCTTCTCTTCTATGAAATGAATAATTTCTTCCGTAGAAACTACCCCGTTACTACAGGCGTTAATTGGCCCTTTCACATTTTCCATTCCGCACCAAGCTAGAAACTCTCCTGCCTCTTTTTCATGTATAAATGACAAAGTTCCATCTACATGATCCACAACGATAGGTTTTTGGTTCACAATACATTCAACGTAAAATTGTAACCTTTTCGTATAATCGTTTTCTCCAATAACAACTGGAAAACGAACTGCAACAACTGGGAATGTTGCTTGTTGAAATACAACGGCTTCAGCTAATCTCTTTCCTTCACCATAATTGAAGTCATTCCTATCTCCATACGCGATTGCATAATCGTACGGATTAAAGTCTTCTTCTGATAAGCTTAGGGCAGGTTCATAGACGGCCATTGAAGATGTCATAACATATTTCTTCGTTTTCCCTCGTAACACTTCACATATTATCTTCGCTGCATTCGAGCTATAGCATAAATTATCGTATACAATATCATAACTTTTTCCTTCTAGACGCTTTTCTAGTAGCTTTCCATCTTCTCTATCAATAATTATTCTTTTTACTGCGCTACCAAAAGAATCTTCAGTAACTCCCCTCGTCGCAATCGTTACATCGTGCTCCTCTTGCAAAAGTGCTTCTACTAAATGTTTACCAAAAAATCTTGTTCCCCCTAGCACCAATACTTTTTTCAACTTCATCATCCCCATTTTAGCAAATTGTAAAATACTACCTCTCTATTATAAGTGCCAACATATAAAAAGCATGGAATTCGTTTAACGATTCCATGCTTCTCTACAGAAAATATATTAACGTACTCGATATTTATAAATACAATAACAGAAGTACAAAATAGAAATTACTGATACATAAACCCATAGTTCATATACAAATCCCTCTCCCCACACTCCCATAAAATAAAAGAGTGAAGGTAAAGTCAATGTTACCCATGATTGTACGAAGGCAATCCTTCCAAGATATTGATTAATGTTCTTCTTTTGTGTATTTAATACAAAGAATAAATACCAAAGTAATGCCCACATAAACCATGTTAACGCATTAACAACATCATGGAATTGAACAAATGAAACAACCATATAGAATAAGGCTATAATTGCTACCCAAATACAAAACCATCCTAGACCACTACTATCCATTCCTTTTATAAAAGTAACACCTACATATAAATAAGTTAATCCAAATAAGAAAGTAGCCGCATATGAATACACTGTCCAATTGCTTTGGTCAGAAATCATGATCAAATAAAACGGAATAATAATTTGTAGTGCACCCACAAATAAATTAAAAACACCCGCACTTTTCATCTCTGCTTTCCCTAATATAACAAGACTATTTAAAAATAAAGCTGCCCCTGAAAGTAATAATCCTACATAACCCATATATATTCGTGTGAAAATCTTTACCTTTCACACTTTTAACCTCCCCACACTATAAAGTGATACTTATATTATTTTTCTTCCCATTTAAAACTACATACATAATTTTTCATTCAAATAAGTCAGACCTCCTACCTCAAAAAGGAGCGAACTTAAAACGCTTTCAATAATAAATAATCCTATTAAAACATGAACTAGGATTCCTTGATTATAAACGGACTCTAGCAATGATACAAGTGTTGGAATACTTTTCAATAATACGCTTTCAATTTCTATAAAAAATTAATAAAATAATACATTCCTCTATCTCATTCTACTACCTTCTAGCATAAGATATTGTAAAATCACATCATTTAAAACAGCGAACGCTCTTTTCTAGGTTCGCTAATAAAATTAATAAAAAATGACCTCTTGCTTTTATGCAAAGGTCATTTTTTTATATACATCATTAAACTTCTAAATAGCCATTTTTATTATTTGATTGCCATTTCCAAGAATCTGCACACATTTCTTCTAATCCACGTGTTGCCTCCCAGCCTAATTCACGCTTTGCTTTCGATGCATCAGCAAAACATACTGCTACATCACCTGGGCGACGCTCTGTAATTTTATAAGGAACTTTCTTGCCCGAAACTTTTTCAAACGCTTCAACCATCTCTAGTACACTATAGCCCATACCTGTGCCCAGGTTATAAGCATCTACTCCCGTTGTACTCAATACTTTCTCAAGCGCCTTTACATGACCATTTGCTAAGTCCACAACATGGATGTAATCACGGACTCCTGTTCCATCTTTCGTTGGATAGTCATTTCCGAATACGCTTAATTCTTTTAACTTACCTACCGCTACTTGCGTTACATATGGCATTAAGTTATTTGGGATTCCATTTGGATCTTCTCCGATACGCCCACTTTCGTGTGCACCAAATGGATTGAAATAGCGAAGTAATGCGATACTCCATTCTGCATCTGCAAATGCTACATCACGCATAATTTGCTCAATCATTAATTTCGTTTGACCATATGGATTTGTTGCACTTAATGGAAACTCCTCCGTAATCGGTGACGTTTCCGGGATACCATATACAGTTGCAGATGAACTAAAGATTATCTTCTTTACATTATGTTTCTGCATTACTTCACATAGCACTAACGTGCTTGTAATGTTGTTATGATAATATGTTAATGGAATCGCTACTGACTCCCCTACAGCTTTAAATCCTGCAAAGTGAATAACTGCTTCAATTGCATTTTCTTCAAAAATTGCGTCAAGCGCTTCGCGATTTAAAACATCTTCTTTATAAAACTTAAATTGTTTTCCTGTTATTTCTTTCACTCGATTTATAGATTCTACCGAGCTATTCGAAAGATTATCCACTACTATAACTTCGTAACCGCTATTTAGTAATTCTACACATGTATGACTACCAATATATCCTGCTCCACCTGTTACAAGTATTGCCATAATTATAGTCCTCCATATTTCATTCATTATAAACTTCTCAAAGTATATCACATATTTCTTATCCTATGTTTAACATGCGAACACAGAAACTTACATTTTATCCCATAATAAATTTATAACATATACGATTCTAATCAGGTAATAAAAAAACGCCACATAATTTTTATTATGTGGCGTTTTTTTATTAAATTACATAACAATATACACTTAGAAAATGCGCAAGACTACCTAATAATACAAAAACATGAAAAATTTCATGATGCCCCATATATTTAAACTCTAACCATTTTGGCTTTGTTCCATAAATAAATCCACCAATTGTATAAAAAATGCCCCCAAGTACTAAGAAAATAATGCCTCCTGTACTTAAATTCTCAGCTAACGGTGCAAAGAATAACACAATTAACCAACCCATCGTAATATAAATTGCTGTCGATAACCATCTTGGACAATTAAACCAAAACATTTTAAATACAATGCCACAAATCGCAGTTGCATAGACTAAACAAAATAATAGTAAACCACTTGCTGAATTTAATGTAATTAAGCAAAAGGGTGCATATGTACCTGCAATTAATATAAAAATCATAGAATGATCTAGCTTCCTAAAGAAGTAAATAACACGTTCATTGGCCACAACACTATGATACACAGCTGACGCCGTATAAAGGACCATCATTCCAATACCAAACAAAATAACAGCTGTAATTGCAGCAAATGATGGCATCTTGATAGAAACTTTCACAAGCATAGCTAATAAGGCAATAAATGATAATATTGCTCCACCTAAGTGAGTAAATGCATTAACCGGTTCCCTTACATAAGCATTCATAATAACACCCCTCATATAATTACATGTAGTTTTGATAACTACATGTAATTATATACACATTTCTTTTTAAGGTCAACATTTACAATTCATTTGTTTCGTAATACCATATTTAAAGATATATTAAACATTAAGTTCCACTAAGTTATAAAAGTGAGGGATTCTACGTGGAAAATATAAATGAATTACTTGAGACATTGCATTTAGAAAAAAACATTAAACTTGAGGATATTCCAAATGTTGACTTATATGTAGATCAAGTTGTTCAACTATTTGAGAATACTTATGCAGATACAACGAGAACTGATGATGAAAAAGTATTAACCAAAACCATGATTAATAATTACGCAAAAGGAAAACTATTCATCCCCATCAAAAATAAAAAGTATTCAAAAGAGCATATGATTTTAATTAGCCTAATTTATCAATTAAAGGGAGCTCTCTCCATTAACGACATAAAAAGTTCATTAGAAACTATAAATGACTCCTTATTAAATGATGATTCATTCGAATTAAATACGTTATACAAAAATTATCTTGCTCTTACTGAAAGCAATGTCGAAAGCTTTAAACAAGACGTAAATAACCGTGTTACAGAAGTAAATGAGATTTCTTCCTTAGAAGATACAAAGCTAGAAAAATTTCTACTACTAACATCCTTCGTGACTATGAGTAATATGTATAGACGTTTAGCGGAGCAACTAGTGGATGATTTAAAAGAATCATAAATAAAAAACTATCCACCTATTAAAGTGGATAGTTTTTTATTTACTTAATTGCTTCATGAACTTTTAGTTGTTTCCCTTTAATCGTTGTAGTCTTCATGACTTTCAAGACGAGTGGTCCTTTTCCATTTAATATTTCAACATAAGAAACATTATCTTGTATCGTTATAATACCTATATCTTCTGCTGTAACACCTTTAATTTTAGCAATTGTACCGACGAAATCTACCGCCCTAATTTTCTTTTTCTTCCCGCCATTAAAGTACAGCTTCATAATGCCTTTGTTGATGTCTGCATTTTTATCTTTCTTTATAATTGGTTTAGCATGTAGCTTTTCTTCAAATGCAGCTTTCTCTTTCATAACTTCTTCTTTTGAAGGTCCAATTGCCTTTGGAATTTCAAATCCAATATACTCCTCAATCTCTTCTAAAAATCTATTTTCATATGGTGTTATAAATGTAATAGCTTTTCCACTATTTCCAGCTCGTCCCGTTCTTCCAGTACGATGTACATAGCTTTCTTTTTCAAGTGGAATATCATAATTAATAACATGTGTAATATTATCAATATCAATTCCTCTCGCAGCTACATCTGTTGCTACTAAATAACGGAATTTTCCTTTTCTAAAATCATCCATGACTTCAAAACGATCTTCTTGTACCATACCACCATGTATTTTGTCACAGGGATAGTTAGCTCGTTTTAATTGTCTATATACATGATCTACATTTTCTTGTGTACGGCAGAAAATAATACAGCTATCAGGGTTCTCAATCGTTGTTACATCTTTAAGTAGTGAAAGCTTCTCGTCTTCTATCACCTCAAAAAGAGTATGTTCAATTTTATCCGTCGTAATCCCAGCCGCTTTAATTTCAATATGAGTTGGTGAATTCATATATGTACGAGACAATTTCTCAACATCTTCTGGAAGTGTTGCTGAAAATAACATCGTCATTCTTTTTGTAGGTAATTCATCAATAATTGCCTCTACTTGATCGATAAAGCCCATATTTAGCATCTCATCTGCTTCATCAATAACTAAATACTTCAAACACTCTAAAGAAAGGGTACCCTTCTCAATATGATCCAACACACGACCAGGAGTCCCAACTACAATATGTGTCTTTTGCTTTAATTCTAATTTTTGACGTGCAAATGGAGATTTCCCATAAACTGCCGCAGCCTTAATCCTTTTGAATCGACCTATATTTGTAATATCTTCTTTTACCTGTACCGCAAGCTCTCTCGTTGGTGTTAAAACTAATGCTTGTGGTTTATTCTCTTCCCACTCCACCATTTCACAAAGTGGAATACCAAATGAAGCTGTTTTTCCACTTCCAGTCTGGGACTTCACAACAAGATCCTTCTTTTGTAATGCAACTGGAATAACCTCACCTTGTACTTCTGTTGGATGATCATACCCTAACCCAGTAAGTGCCCTTACAATTTCCTTACTTAATTTATAATCAGAAAAACTTTTTTTACTCATATATTAACCTCATTTTATTCTGTATTATTTTCTTTTTTATCTTTTGTATACGTTACTATCACCCTACTTATTATACTTGAAACCTCACATAAAAGGTGAATCATGCCAGATTCATCTTTTTATATAGAAATAAACCTTTTCATTTCATATATTGTTCAACTACTTGATAACATCTTTTGCTCGTATTGTTAGCATTAACCTTTTTATAGTATCCTACATCCAATCAAAAAAATAAAAAGAATACATACAACCTTGTATAATTATCTTAATTTTTCAACCCTTCCCATAAACGAACAATAAAAACAAAAAAATGTTTTAAATTCGTTTTTAACGTTTTTTTTCAGATGTAAAATCTACTTTTTTAAAAAATGTTAAGAAATCCTTTGACTTCTTAATAAAAATAATGTAAATTATCCTATGGACGAACATTTTTGATTAATAAAAATAAAATATTCGTATTTTAGGGGTGTAAATGATGGAAAACGTATTTGACTATGAAGATATTCAATTAATTCCTGCAAAATGTATTGTAAATAGCCGCTCTGAATGTGATACAACTGTCACTTTAGGAAAACATAAATTTAAATTACCTGTCGTGCCTGCAAATATGCAAACGATTATTGATGAAAGAATTGCAACTTATTTAGCTGAGAACAACTACTTTTATATCATGCATCGTTTCCAACCAGAGAAACGAATCTCATTCATTAGAGATATGCAATCACGTGGATTAATCGCTTCTATCAGCGTTGGTGTAAAAGAGGACGAATATGAATTCGTACAACAATTAGCTGCTGAGCAACTTACACCTGAATATATCACGATTGATATCGCACACGGTCATTCTAATGCTGTGATTAACATGATTCAACATATTAAAAAACATTTACCAGAGAGCTTCGTTATTGCTGGAAACGTTGGAACTCCAGAAGCGGTAAGAGAATTAGAAAATGCTGGTGCCGATGCAACAAAAGTTGGTATTGGACCTGGTAAAGTTTGTATTACTAAAATTAAAACAGGCTTCGGAACTGGTGGTTGGCAGCTAGCTGCACTTCGCTGGTGTGCAAAAGCTGCAAGTAAGCCAATTATCGCTGATGGTGGTATTCGTACACACGGCGACGTAGCTAAATCTATTCGCTTTGGGGCAACTATGGTCATGATCGGTTCTCTATTCGCTGGTCACGAAGAGTCTCCAGGGGAAACAATTGAAAGAGATGGAAAACTTTATAAAGAATACTTCGGTTCTGCTTCTGAATTCCAAAAGGGTGAGAAGAAAAACGTTGAAGGTAAGAAAATGTTCGTTGAGCATAAAGGTTCTTTAGAAGATACGTTAATCGAAATGGAACAAGATCTTCAATCTTCTATCTCTTACGCTGGCGGAACAAAATTAGACGCTATTCGTACTGTAGATTATGTTGTCGTGAAAAACTCGATTTTCAATGGTGACAAAGTATATTAATTCTTAAATTAACTCGAAGGACAAGCATTTTCATGCTTGTCCTTCTTTTTTGTATATGAAAATGTAAAACATTTTAATTTAACTGAATTTTCTAGTATTATGTGTTTAGATAGTCTTAATAAGGGGGAGATACGACTTGAAAAATGTAATAGAAAATCGCCTTAATCGCGCAGAGGTACCCGCTGAACTAACATGGGATTTATCCGATTTGTATAATTCTGATGTCGAATGGCATACTGCATTAAACGCATTGGAAAATGATATACAGAAACTTGATTCATTTAAAGGGCATTTACATACTAGCTCCCACACTTTATTAAATTGCCTACTTTTAGAAGAAGAGCTTTTAATGACGTTAACAAAACTGTACTCATATGCAAATTTAAAAGAAGCTACTGATCGTACAAATCCAAGTATTCAAGCGAACTCTTCCAAAATTTCTGCTTTATGGACGAAAGTACATACTGCACTATCCTTTATTCATAATGAAATCCTCTCATTCGACGAAGGAACAATTGAAAGATGTTTAACTGAAGAAACAAAACTCGAACCTTTCCGTAAATCTTTACTAGAGATACTACAAAAAAGACAGCACACACTCTCTCCTGAAACAGAAGAAGCACTTGCTGCACTTGGCGAAGTTCATAGTTCTCCATACAAAATTTACGGCATGACTAAATTGGCCGATATGGATTTCACTTCTATACAAGACGAACAAGGAAACGAACTTCCTGTTTCATTCTCATTATTTGAAAGCAAATATGAATTTTCTCCAAGCACATATATACGTCGAAAAGCATATTCATCATTTGTTTCCACACTAAAACGATATAAAAATACAATTGCCACAACATATGCTACTGAAGTAAAAAAACAAGTAACACTTTCTCGTTTACGTAAATATGAATCCGTTACTCATATGCTATTAGAACCACAAAAGGTTCCACTTGAAATGTATAACAACCAACTTGATATTATTTATAAAGAACTAGCACCTCATATGCGCCGTTTTGCAGATTTAAAAAAGAGAGTATTAGGACTCGATCAAATGCTTTTCTGTGACTTACATGCACCTTTAGATCCCGAATTTAATCCGGCGATTACTTATGAAGAAGCAGGCACGCTCATTCAAGATTCTTTAAAAGTATTAGGCGATGAATATAGTTCCATAATCCAAAAAGGATTCAAAGAAAGATGGGTAGATCTTGCAGATAACGTAGGCAAATCAACAGGGGCATTTTGCTCAAGTCCATACGGCTCTCATCCCTATATTTTAATTACATGGCAAAATACGATGCGTGGATGCTTTACATTAGCACATGAATTTGGACATGCTGGTCATTTCTATTTAGCAAATAAAAACCAACGTATCATGAACATACGCCCATCTATGTACTTTGTTGAAGCACCATCAACCATGAATGAATTACTATTAGCTCAGCATTTACTAGCGACTACTGACGATAAGAGAATGCGCAGATGGGTCATTCTACAACTACTTGGCACATATTATCACAACTTTGTTACTCATTTACTTGAGGGTGAATATCAACGTAGAGTATATGCTCTAGCAGAAAAAGGACAGGCCCTTACAGCTACAACTTTAACTGAAATTAAAACAAATGTCCTTTCGACATTCTGGGGAGATTCTGTAGAAATCGATGAAGGTGCGGGCTTAACTTGGATGCGTCAGCCTCATTATTATATGGGTCTATATGCTTATACATATTCCGCAGGCCTCACTGCATCCACTGCAGTAGCTCAAATGATTAAAGAGGAAGGACAACCTGCTATTGATCGCTGGTTAGATGTGCTTCGTGCTGGTGGTACAATGAAACCACTTGAACTAATGAAACATGCCGGAGTAGATATGTCAAAAACAGATGCAATCCGTAAAGCTGTTTCTTACGTTGGTTCATTAATTGATGAATTAGAGCATTCTTATCAAGAATAAAAAAATAAGCCCTCGCTTTAATGAGGGCTTATTTCATATTTACTTCCCAAACCGTTTGCGATATCCACATTTCCTGCAAAGTTCTTCAACCGCAACTCTTTTCGAAAATCCATCGACAATGTTTGTTGCTCTTTCACCTTCAATAATGTTAGAAAATGAATCATTATTAATATTCCCAAGGTTAATAATCCCTTCACCATCTAAACAACAAGGAATAACTGTTCCATTCGCTAAAATACCCGCTTGATTACGAAGTCCATGACAGAATCCTTTCCCATCATCCTCTTCCTCATGTAATGCTGGCCACTGGAATTCATAGTCTTGATTAATAAAGACACGTTCTGCAATTTTTATACCTTTTCCTGGTGTAAGCTTCTCTTCAATTTGATAAGATAGATCAAATTCATTTTCAATTATAGATAATAACTCTCTATTTTTCTGGATTTCAGCATTTGTTTTATTATCCTGAGTTAAATTCCATAACCTTAACGATACAATTAAATCTGATTGACTTGTCGCTTCCCTAATGAAGGAAAGTATACTCCTTACATAGCCCTCTTTATCTTGCGAACCTGGATGTCCATCAAAACTATGCAGTGAAAAATTCATTTGTCTTAACGCAGGCTTATTTAACAGCCTATGTCTTCTCTTATTAATTAACGTTCCGTTCGTTGTAATATTAACTTTAAACCCTTTTTCATGACTTAAGTCTAATAGTTGATCTATTTTCGGATGGAGCAACGGCTCACCCTTCACGTGCAAATAAATGTAGTCTGTGTGAGGTTTAATTTGGTCTAATCTTTTAGCAAAATCCTCCACAGAAATGAATTGCTTCTGCCTTTCCGTCGGCGGACAAAAGCTACACGCAAGATTACATACACTCGTAATCTCCAAGTAAAACTTCTTAAACTTCTTCACCTTTAATTCCTCACTTCTCTAACTACTTATACTTTTTCCTCTTCATATTACAGCATATTTTTATGGAAATAGAAACATACTTATTTTAGGAAATCTACATACCATCTAATAATATTTAAAAGACCATCGGTAATTTTTGTCCAATGGTCTTTTTATCCTTTTATATACAAAGAATAAATTTATTTATGATACGGTTCATCGTAACTATTCTAAATAAGGTTATTTTTTATTATTTTCATAATTAAATTTAACAAAAAAGGTAGTGCCTTCCGATCCTGTTTGAATTTCTATTTTTGCATTATGGCGGGCAGCAATGGCATAACATACACCTAACCCCAATCCAGTTCCATTATCTTTGGTCGTGTAAAACGGCGTGCCCAGTTTCTCTAATACTTCAGGCCTGATACCTTTTCCTTGATCCCGCACTGCAAGCACCACACAATTTTGACCTTCCTTGTAAGTGCTAATGGTTAGAACTTTCCCTGTATTCATCGCTTCTAAGCCATTACGATATAGATTCATTAATAATTGCCGTATCTCATTACGATTTAAAAGTAATTCTGGAATGTCATTTGTATCGACTTGAATATATTTATTTTGATTGTACGTATCAATCTTTATTAAAGGAATAATATCGCGGATAATTGAATTTAAATCTAACATCTGCAAATCCAATTTCCTTGTATTACCCATTGAGAGAAATTCAGTAATAATAGAATTGGCACGGTTAAGTTCTTCAATCATTAAATAAAAGTACTTATTATGTTTCTCATAGGTATTCTCTTCTTTTAATAACTGTAAAAATCCCAGTACTGTTGTCATTGGATTTCTAATTTCATGGCTGATACCTGCTGCCATTTGCCCTATTAAATCTATATTGGATAATCGTTTCAATTCCTGTTCATATTTCTTTTTTTCCGTTATGTTTTTAAAAATACAACAAATACCATCATCATATGGGTATGCAATAACTTCGTGCCAATATTCATCTGCAGTAGAAAGAAATTCGAAATGAACTGTAGTTCGCTCTGACATCGCACGATGAAATTCCTTATACATAACTGTGTCAATTTCACTCGGGAAAACATTCCATATATTCTTTCCTAATACATCTTTTGCTGTTTTTCTTTGCGGAAAATATTGGTGCTTATTTACGTACGTAAATTCCCATTTATTATTTAAAATAAAAAATCCATCCGTAATACATTCAATCACACTTGTAACTTTTTCATTAGCAGCAGCTAACTCTCTCGTTCGCTCTTCCACTATGCTCTCTAGTTGATCCATATACAACAAATTCGAAAACGTAGGGGCTGTGGCATCAACGATAGATTTTGCTAGTTGAAGTTGGGAATCATCATAATTGTGAGCTTTTCCTTCTTTGCCAACGACGATTACCCCTAATACTTCTCCCATCGAAACCAATGGAATCATCAATAGACCCTTACTATCTATATTTTTTGTTTGAATAACCTCTTGGATCTTGGCTTCATAGCTTTTCTCTGTCCAATCCGCTTCTGTCCAATGACAGTCCTTACTTAATTTCGTTGTTTTAATTGTTGTTTTGTCTAGCGGATCTAGAAGATGAGCAGTCATATTTTTACTCTCTAAAATCTGTTCTAGGTAAAAAAAGCATTTATCAAAACTCTCCTGTATCGAGGAACACATCGATAAATCACGTGTAACATTTAGTAACAGTTGTTTCTCAGCAATAAGGTTTTCCTTTTGTTTTAAATTATTTGCGTTTTGAATTGCAACCGCAGCCATATTTACATAAGCTTCAACACTTTGAATTTCTGAATCTGTTAAGTTCATCGGAATTCCATAATCAAATAAAAAAACCAGACCAAATAACTCTTGCCCAAATGAGATAGGCAGAGCTAATAAGGACTTAATTTTGAATGCATTAACCGGTCTCGGATCTGGTCGATGATCCTTTGAGGTATCAGGAATATAGATGGTTCTTTTCGTTTCAATAACTTCTTTTGCCAGTAAGTCTATTTCAGGATCAATTACTTGAGTATCGAGCGTTACACCATTTATAGTCTCTGGTTTTCCTGCAAACCCTCTAAATGTTCCATCTTCCTGGGGTAAATAAATTCCAACAGCGTCGCACCTAACAATCTCCTCTGATATCGCCATTGTCACACGCTGCAATACGTCACGTAGTTCTAATTTCGTATTTATTATTTTTGTTATATTCGCGAGCCTAGAATATCTCGTCTGATCACTTACCATTCACATAGCCTCCAGTTATAGGCATAATAAAATAAATATGATAATATCAGTGTTTTATATAGAATACATTACTTATGATACGGTTCCCCACGATTAATCCGAAACGCTCTATACACTTGCTCAAGCAACACTAATCGCATTAATTGGTGTGGTAATGTCATCTTTGAAAAAGAAAGTGATTCATTTGAACGCTTCATCACTTCTGAGCTTAGTCCAAGTGATCCACCAATTACAAATGCGACTTTACTCTTTCCGTATGTAGCAAGGCGATCTAGACTTATCGCGAATTCTTCTGATGACTTTTGCTTTCCTTCTATAGCTAATGCAATCACATGTGTGTCATCAGAAATTTTATCCAGTATACGTATACCTTCTTTTTCCTTTACAATTAACATTTCTGCTTCACTTAAATTTTCTGGCGCCTTTTCATCAGGCAATTCAATTACTTCTACTTTTGCGTATGCAGATAATCGTTTTAAGTATTCTGCTATACCTTGTTTCAAATATTTTTCTTTTAATTTCCCAATTGAAATAATCGAGATATTCACACGTATCCTCCACCTTACAAACATGTTATCCACAAAACTTATCCACATATCCACAAATACTACCCACATATTGTGTGAGAATCTGTGTTCGATACAACATATGTCGCCTCATTTTGACAAAATTCACATGTTTTTTTCTCTTTTTCCGAGTTATCCACATTGTTGATAACTGGCGCAACTTCACACTCATCCACAATAATATCTAACGCTAATTCAACATGCTCTAAACAACAAGGTAAATTCATTTTCTTCACCTCACTTTTCTACAATAGAAAACAGGAGGTAGGCCCTCCTGTTTTTAATACTTTTGAATGCCTAATTTCACTGTTGTTGTTACTCTTTTTGTGCCACGATAAAACGTAAGAGTCATTTTATCATTAATTTCCTTATCATATAAGGCCGTACGGAATCCAATAATATCGCGAATCGGTTTTCCATCTACCGCCACAATAACATCATGTTCTCTTAAACCAGCATCCGCACCTGGCGAAGGACTTTTCACATCCAAAATACAAACTCCCTCTGTTACAGTACCTGGTAAATGTAATGTTTTTGACCAATAATAGTTTGGAATTTCATTTAATGACCTAAGTTCAATCCCAACATATGGTCTTCTTACTTTTCCATACTTCTCAAGTTCATTCATAATCGGAACAGCTCTAGTCACCGGAATAGCAAGGCCGATTCCTTCTACTTCTTTTGCAGCAATTTTCATTGAATTA
This sequence comes from Bacillus sp. PK3-067, assembly GCF_056738645.1. Classification (NCBI taxonomy): domain Bacteria; kingdom Bacillati; phylum Bacillota; class Bacilli; order Caryophanales; family Bacillaceae; genus Bacillus; species Bacillus sp. PK3-067. Next base: position 5,395,487 of record NZ_CP096490.1, read on the forward strand.
ATACCAATTAATTGTCCTGCTGCATTTACAAGCGCACCGCCACTATTCCCCGGATTAATCGCTGCATCTGTTTGTAACACTTCTACTTGCCAATCATAATGTCCATCTTGATCTAAATCTACAGGGACAATACGTTCATTAGCTGAAATAATACCTTGTGTAACTGTTCCAGAAAATTGCAGTCCAAGCGGGTTTCCAATCGCAATAACTGGCTCTCCTCTGCGAACAGTATTAGAATCGCCAATTTCAATTATTTTTTTCACATGCTTTGCATCTATTTCTAATACAGCTAAGTCTGTGACTACATCGGTTCCTAATACTTTTCCAGGAACCTTCTTACCGTCACTTAGACTTACTTCAATACGATTCGCTCCAGCTACAACATGATTATTCGTTACAATATAAGCTTGACCATCTGTCTTTTTATAAATTACTCCTGATCCTGTACCGGCCTCTGAATCTGCCTCTGAAAAGTTATCTCGTTGAATGTTAATAACACCCACAACAGCTTCAGATGCACGATCAACAGCATCTACAAAGCTAATCTGTTTAATCCCTTGAGTTTCGGCCATATTACTTCCGCTTGCTTCAGCTTGCGGAAGCGTATCAGCAGAATTTGAAAATAAAGGCGCTCCAAACGCGAATAAAGAAGCTCCTACAATTGTTCCCGCTATACTAGAAAGAACTATACCTTTGTGCTTCTTTTTTCCTGCACGTTTCATACGATAATTTTCTTCATCAATAAAGGACATATTTGTTCACCTATCTTCCTGAAAACAACTATATTCACCTTTATTGTTTACTAAAATGAAGAATTATACGTATTGAATTTTTGTAGGCATTTTTGGATCTGTATCGTGAATTTCAAAGGATTCACCCACTCCAAATCCTTTTTCCTCTAGTACTTGTGATACTGACATACGCGCTAGTTCTTTCATGTTATTATCTAAGCTTAAATGGGCTAAATAAATATGCTTTGTCTCATCTGTAATTACATCTGCCATCGCTAATGCAGCATCCTCATTACAAACATGCCCAACGTCACTTAAAATACGTCGTTTAATGCTCCATGGATAACGTCCCATACGAAGCATTTCTACATCATGATTACTTTCAAATACGAAAGCATTAGCTCCCTTAATAACGCCTTTCATACGGTCACTTACGTATCCCGTATCTGTAATAAGCGCTAACTTCCTATTATTGTTATGGAAAGCATAAAACATCGGTTCTGCCGCATCATGAGAAACTCCAAATGACTCGACTTCAATATCACCAAAGGTTTTCACATCACCAACTGAGAAAATAAACTTTTGTTCAGTTGGGATATTTCCTATTAAATGTTCCATTGCATTCCATGTTTTCTCATTCGCATAAACAGGTAAATCATATTTACGTGCCAGTACACCTAAACCTTTAATATGATCACTATGCTCATGCGTTACAAGAATACCTGATACATCATTTATATTCAGTTCTGCTTGTTTAAATAAAGCCTCTGTTGCTTTACCACTTAAACCTGCGTCGACTAGTAATTTTTTTTCATCGGTTCCTACGTATAGCATATTTCCTGTACTTCCACTTGCAAGTACGCTAAAATGCAACCCCATTCTTTCTCACTCCAGTATGTTCATCAACCACTTGATTTTCCTTTTCTCCTAATTCCATAACTTGTCCTTCAATTGCATTCACAAAGAAGTCCTGCTTCTGCTCCGTTTTCAAATTCCACGTTGGAGCCAGTACTTGGTTATTAGAAGTAGATGCGGTAAGAGTGGCATAACCAATTTGCGCTTCTTTAACATGCGTATTTCCATGAATTTTATTTTTTAAATACAAATTTTCTAAAGCTGTTTGAGCCGTAATAATTTCTTGCTCTTTCGTTTTTTCACCTTCGCCCATTTCTTTTAAATCAGTTAGCATTGTCTGCGTATATGAAACAAGTTCATTTTTTTCATTTAATTCCACAACAATCATCGCCTGATTATTATAGAAAATAGGCTTATCTTTATATTTTTGGAAGAAATAAATTTTAGAGTCTTTCACCGCTCCAAATTCATACTTTTGTCCATCCAATACATAGTTCTTCAAAAATTCATTATACTTATCTTTTGATAATGATTTCGTATTTAAAAAAGGCTCTTTTAGCTTACTTTCTATCTTGTACATATTTTGTATATGCACCGTTTGATTTTTCAAAGACTGTATATCTTCTTCTTTAAAAGCTTTATTTTCTGCTCTAATAAATGACTCTTTTTTCGGTTCTTTAGGGATATTTCCCATCGTAATTTTGTTTGCTTTTAATTCTTGATCTATCTTTGTTTCTGCAATAAGCTCCAATTGATTACTATCTTGCTTTTGAATGAATTGGAAAATGAGAAAGAGGTCCAAAACAAAAAAGGTCACAATAAATATGGTTTTAATCCGATCCCAATCCATTTAGTCCTCCCTCACTCCACTCATAGATTTTCTGTTTACCTGTTTCATCTTCAACAAGCTTTACATACCAAATTGGTTGTAATCGAACTACTTGTCCATCTAGTGATAACTTGTATCCAATACCAATATCCTTAATTACTTGTTTCTTTATCTCTGGATTATTTTCTAGGGATGCTATTACAACATGCCCTGACGGAAGAGTAACCTTCTGTTCTATACCTTTAGTATTTAAAGACAGCAACGGTCTTTCATATTCCATTACTTCTTCTGATCCCCATATTTGTCTCAATTCAGCTAATCCATCTTCATTGAATACTGAATATCCATCTTCATTTAAACGAAATACTGTCTCTCCTTTATTCATATAGTCCAAACGATATGAATCCAAACTTCCACTGTGACCACTTACGAATTCAAAGCTTTTTTGTAAAAGCATTAAATTATCTATCGTTTTCTCAGTTAAGACAGAAGAGTTTTTATACTTTAGCATGTGACGATCGTTTTCAATTTCCATGGATCTAATACCATCTGTAAATGTTTCTTTCGACATCTCGGTAATCGGACTTAAATAACGAGGATCACTAAACAGAGCATTCTTAAACGTATCAACTGCTAAATTAGATGAAATATATGTTATATTGTTTAACTCTGTCGTTCCATCTGGTAAAAATAACTTTTTCATATCATTAAGTTGATAATCAAAATAAGGCTTTGCTGATACTATAAATTGATTTTGGGCATTTACAATATCTTTTAAATACACGCCACTTAATTTTGCCTCGTATATTTTAAAGTTATCACCATCAGAAACAAAGTTAATTTTAATTTCTTGATCCTTACTTCGAGAAGGATCGAGGAGAATACGATTAAAATGTTTAGGCTTATCTGTACTCTTCTCTTTCATGTTAAACATGGATTTTACTGCATCAAATGGGATATCGGTAGGGAAAACAAGTTCAACTTTCCCTTCACCATGCACATATGAAAGGAAATCACCCTTAGTGATTGATATCTCTTTAAAATCATGTAGTTCCCCTACTTCCAGAGGCTTATAGATTGATTCTATATCTGCCTCTCTTCTGCTCCCATAATGATTTTTATCTTTATGCACGATGATAGAAGTAGGACGGACAACATCGGAAATTTTAGTTTGGTTCATTCCTTCATTTCCCTGCACAAATTTCGCGTTTTGCATGGATGTAGAATCTGGCACATACGTCCATAGGTTAAAAGTAAGAAATAGGCTAATTACAACTAGGTTAATTAAAACTATTGTTTTAAAGTTTTCCATACTCATTCCCAATCGTCCTCTTCATCTGCTGCCATTGGTAACGTGAAATAAATAGTTGTCCCTTTTCCTTCTTCACTCTTCGCCCAAATAGAGCCACCATGTGCCTCAATCATTTCTTTTGCAATTGCTAATCCAAGCCCAGTACCACCCATTTGTCTTGAACGAGCTTTATCTACGCGATAAAAACGTTCAAAGATTTTATCAACGTTTTCTTTTGGAATACCCATTCCTTGGTCACTTACACTAATTTCTAATAAATCACCGCGATCACGTAAACGATATGTTACTGTTCCACCTTCTGGTGAATACTTTAATGCGTTAGAAATAATGTTATACAGCACTTGAGTAATTTTGTCAGTATCCATATCAATAAATCTAGATTTCTTAGAGAAAGATCGTTTGAAACTTACATTTTGCTCTTTAGACATTTCAAAGCGATCAATAATATTATTAAAGAAATCAGTAAAGTCGACCCATTCTTTCATTAAACGATGCTCTGTACTATCAAGTTTAGATAGCTGTAACAACGCATTTACAAGTCTAATCATTCTTTCTGTTTCTTCTTGTGTAACCGTTAAAAATTGTGGTGCAATATTTGGATCCTGCCATGCTCCATCTGTAAGTGCCTCTAAATAACTGCGCATCGTCGTTAATGGCGTCCTTAATTCATGAGAGACATTCGCCACAAACTCACGGCGTTCCCGTTCTATACGCTCCTGCTCTGTTACATCATATAGTACAGCAATTAAGCCGTTTGCCTTCCCTGTTTCTTTTTGAATAACAGAGAAACTAGCACGTAAAATATATGGTTCGTTTCTCGTACTAAAATCTAATAAAACAGAATCTGGCTCTTCATATAAATGATCGAGCGTAAATTCTTCCTGTATCCCTAATACCTCTAAAACAGATTGATCGAGCGCTGTTTCACGAGAAACATTTAACATCTTTTCCGCAGGATCATTTAGTAAAATAATATCCCCTTTTCGGTCAGTAGCAATTACTCCATCTGTCATATGTGATAAAACAGATGATAATTTACGCCTTTCACTTTCTGTAGAAGAACGAGCTTGTTGTAATTTTTTTGATAAATTATTGAAGGATAATGCCAGTTGTCCAATTTCATCATGGCTATGCACTTTTACTTTTCTCGAATAATTTCCTTTTGCCATTTCGATTGCTTGTCTCCGCATATCTGAAATTGGTCTTGTAATTGTTTGAGCCAATAAAATCCCAAGTACGGCCGTTACTAATAAAGCAATTACTGTTCCCGTAGCAAAAATTTGATTTATATCCTTCATTTGTTTATATACATCTTCCATAGATGCCACAATGTAAATAACACCAAGCGCATCCTTACCGTTATCATCTAGAATCGGAGTAAGCATAACTTGAACACGATGACCTGTACTACCATCCTTCTCAATTTTCACTTCCGGCTTTTTTTGTACTAACACTCGCTGAACAGCTATATCAGTTGATGTTCGATTCACCTTATTCTGCTTTGATTCATCTGAAATAGCCAGTAACTTTCTGTGCGAATCAAATACACTTACCTCTTGTATAACTTTCTTCTGATCAGAGGCAAATTTTCGAATTGAAGTTTTAATCGTTTCATCTGTTGACTCTGTTTCTGCTTTTGTATAACTTTTTTTAAACTCTTGCTTCAAATTATATGATAATAAGTTTGTTTGCTGCGTTAAAGAATCCCTAAAACCTTGTACTAAGCTCTTCTCTAATTCCCTTACGAAATATACTCCAATAACTTGCATCGCTATTAATATTAATAGCATATATATAAGCACAAATTTTAAATGAATAGATTGAAAAAAACCAACTTTCTTCATATACTATTCCTGCTCTGGGTCACGCAAGTAATACCCTACTCCACGTCTAGTTACAATTAAAGTAGGATGGCTTGGATTATCTTCAATTTTTTCACGCAAACGACGTACTGTAACGTCTACTGTGCGCACATCTCCAAAATAGTCATAACCCCAAACTGTTTGTAATAAATGTTCGCGTGTCATAACTTGTCCTAAATGTTTCGCTAAATAATGTAGCAACTCAAATTCACGATGTGTAAGCTCGATATTTTCCTCGCGCTTCGTTACACTATATGCATTTGGATTGATCACAATTGGTCCAATAACCATTTCTGTATTTTCTTCTTTTTCCGCAGCACCACCTTGTTGATGGCGGCGTAAATTCGCCTTCACACGAGCAAGTAATTCCCTCGTACTAAATGGCTTCGTTACATAATCATCTGCCCCAAGCTCGAGCCCTAATACTTTATCAATCTCAGAGTCCTTTGCTGTAAGCATAATAATCGGCATTTCTGAGCTTTTACGTATTTCACGGCAAACCTCTAAGCCATCTTTACCTGGTAGCATAATATCTAATAAAACCATATCTGGTTGCTCTTCATTAGCCTTTTCAATTGCTTCATCACCATCATGCGCCATTACTATTTCAAAACCTTCTTTTTCTAGGTTAAACTTCAAAATATCTGCAATCGGCTTTTCATCATCAACTACTAAAATTTTCTTTCCCATCATCGTCTATTTCCTCCTTATAAAAATATGGTCAATAATCCCTAAACATATTGATGTTTACATAGTATGTCCTATATGACCGCATCCTTTGTTTAAGTATTTTCTCCTCTATTCTCATAGACTCATGTATGATCCACTTTTACACGGCATCCTATACGATCTATAGAAAAACCTCTAGCTTCAACTGCTAGAGGCTCCTCGTTCTATTTTAAAATAACTACTCAGTTTTGTAAAATTACATAAATAAAAAGGATATTAAGTGGGCCCACTTAATATCCTGAGAGTGGCTCGGGACGGAATCGAACCGCCGACACGAGGATTTTCAGTCCTCTGCTCTACCGACTGAGCTACCGAGCCAAAACTATATATAAAACCACTAATGGTGGTATAAACAAAAGTGGCGGTCCCGACCGGGGTCGAACCGGCGATCTCCTGCGTGACAGGCAGGCATGTTAACCACTACACCACGGGACCAAAAATAAGCAAAAAAAAACATGACCCGTACGGGATTCGAACCCGTGTTACCGCCGTGAAAGGGCGGTGTCTTAACCACTTGACCAACGGGCCACGAAAAATAAAATGGTGAGCCATGAAGGACTCGAACCTTCGACCCTCTGATTAAAAGTCAGATGCTCTACCAACTGAGCTAATGGCTCATACTCACCAACGTCATATTTTCGTGACGACAAGATGTATCATAACATGTATTCTGTATTTATTGCAATACTTTTTTTGTTTTTTTATAAAAGAATAAGAAAAAAACTCATGCAGACATGAGTTTTTTTTCAAAAAATGTTAATTAAGCTTCGTATACGTTACGTACAATATTTGTTTGGTTACGATCTGGTCCAACTGAGAACATAGATATTTGAATTCCTGTTAACTCAGAAACACGTTCTACGTATTTTCGTGCATTTTCAGGAAGTTCATCTAATGATTTTACACCAGTAATATCTTCTTCCCAACCTGGAAGCTCTTCATATACAGGCTCACATTTCGCTAAAATGTTTAAGTTAGCTGGAACTTCATCAATAACTTCGCCATTGTATTTGTAAGCTACACAAATTTTAAGAGTTGGAATACCTGTTAAAACGTCGATAGAATTTAATGATAGATCCGTTAAACCACTAACACGACGTGCATGTCTTACAACAACGCTATCGAACCAACCTACGCGGCGTGGACGACCAGTTGTCGTTCCATACTCGCGACCAACTTCACGAATTTGATGACCAATTTCATCATGAAGCTCAGTAGGGAATGGACCATCACCAACGCGGCTTGTATATGCTTTACATACACCTACAACGCGAGTAACTTTCGCAGGACCAACTCCAGTTCCAACTGTTACACCACCAGCAATTGGGTTAGAAGATGTAACGAACGGGTACGTACCGTGGTCAATATCAAGCATAACACCTTGCGCACCTTCAAATAATACACGGTGATTATTATCTAATGCATCATTTAATACAACAGACGTATCACATACATATTGCGCGATTTGTTGCCCGTACTCGAAGTACTCTTCGAAAATTTCTTCTACAGTGAAACCTTCTGTATCGTACATTTTTTCAAATAAACGATTTTTTTCTACTAAATTGCGCTCAAGCTTCTCTTTAAATGCTTCACGGTCTAAAAGATCAGCCATACGAATACCAATACGAGCAGCTTTATCCATATATGCAGGACCGATACCTTTTTTCGTTGTACCGATTTTGTTATCACCTTTACTTGCTTCTTCTAACTCATCTTGTTTTAAGTGGTAAGGTAAAATAACATGTGCACGGTTACTTACACGTAAATTATCAGTACTTACACCACGATCGTGTAAGTATTTTAACTCTTCAAGTAATGCTTTTGGATCTACTACTAATCCGTTTCCGATTACACAAATTTTCTCTTTATAGAAAATACCAGATGGAATTAAGTGTAATTTATATTTAACTCCGCCGAAAACAATTGTATGTCCCGCGTTATTTCCACCTTGATATCTTGCAACTACTTCCGCATGCTCAGAAAGAAAATCAGTGATTTTACCTTTTCCTTCGTCGCCCCATTGTGTTCCTACAACTACTACTGAAGACATTATTAAAGCACCTCCGCAATTTTCAAACGATCTATTCAAACAATATAATTGTACCAAAACCGAAAGAGAAGTCAACCGAAAAGCGAACATTTTTTCACAAAAAAACATTTTCGTTCGTAAGAATTATATATTTAACTTATGAAAGCCTTATCTTTCTTAAAAAAAAAAAGAAACACATCTTATTATAAGAAATGTGTTTCTTTTTTATACTGCCTTTATGCCGGTGGAGCATGTCCATCCTCAAAACGACGTTCTAAGTTAACGAACTTATTGAACTCTTTGACGAATGCAAGTTCCACTGAACCTACTGGACCGTTACGTTGTTTTGCAATAATAATTTCAATTGTATTTTTGTTTTCCGTTTCTCGATCATAGTAGTCTTCACGATATAGGAAAGCTACAATATCAGCATCCTGCTCAATACTTCCAGATTCACGAATATCAGACATCATCGGGCGTTTATCTTGACGAGATTCTACACCACGAGATAACTGTGATAAAGCAATAACAGGCACTTGCAATTCACGCGCAATCCCTTTTAAGGTACGAGAAATCTCAGATACTTCCTGCTGACGGTTTTCTCCTGATTTCCCACTTCCTTGAATAAGCTGCAAATAGTCAATCAAAATCATACCAAGACCTTGTTCTTGCTTTAATCTACGGCATTTTGCTCGAATCTCATTTACTTTAATACCTGGCGTATCATCAATATATATACCAGCATTTGAGAGACTCCCCATTGCCATTGTTAATTTTGCCCAATCATCGGAAGTTAATGAACCAGTACGAAGTCTTTGTGCATCAATATTCCCTTCTGCACAAAGCATACGCATAACAAGCTGATCAGCACCCATCTCCAAACTAAAAATCGCTACATTTTCATCCGTTTTCGTCGCTACGTTTTGTGCAATATTTAATGAAAATGCCGTTTTCCCTACTGATGGACGTGCTGCCACGATAATTAAATCATTTCGTTGAAAACCTGCTGTCATCTTATCTAATTCAGTAAACCCAGTTGGTATCCCAGTAACTTCACCCTTTTGATTATGCAAAAGTTCAATTTTGTCATAAGCATCTACAAGAACATCTTTAATGTTTTGGAATGCTTTTGCATTCGTTTGATGGGATACTTCTAATATTTTTTTCTCAGCCTCGTTTAAAAGACCATCCACATCATCTTCTCTCTCGTATCCATCCGATACAATATGAGTCGCCGTGCGAATTAAACGACGTAAAAGCGCCTTTTCAGCGATGATGCGTGCGTAATATTCTACGTTAGCTGCAGTTGGCACAACTTCTGCTAACTCTGCTAAGTAAGAAACCCCACCAACCTCTTCTAGTAATCCTTGATCAGCCATTGCTGATGTCATCATTACTAAGTCGATCGGCTCTCCCTTATCAGATAGCCCAAGCATGACTTCAAAAATCTTTTGATGTTTCGTTCGATAGAACGAATCAGGTACCAATAACTCTGATGCTGAAGTTAACGCATCTTGATCAATCAATATGGCCCCTAAAACCGCCTGCTCAGCCTCTATATTATGCGGAGGGGTACGATCAGCAAGTACATCACTCATACGCAATCCTCCTTGCTTAATTTATTTTTATTGTTCACTAACATGAACTTTTACTGTTGCTGTTACTTGTGGATGCAATTTCACAGTAACGTTTGTATAACCTAACGCGCGGATTGCATCGTCCATTTCAAATTTACGTTTATCAAGTTTAATCTTGTGTGATTTTTGCATTGCATCTACGATTTGTTTGCTTGTGATAGAACCAAATAAACGGCCACCTTCTCCAGATTTCGCCTTTAATTCTACAGTTAATTTCTCTAAAGTCTCTTTTAACTCTTTTGCATTTTCAAGCTCTGCTGCTGCATCTTTTTCTTCTTTACGCTTTTGAGCTTCTAAAGTTTTCATACTGCTATTTGTTGCTTCAGCAGCTAATCCTTGTTTTAGTAAGAAGTTGTTTGCATAGCCATCTGGTACGTTTTTTACTTCTCCTTTTTTACCTTTACCTTTTACGTCTTTTAGAAAAATTACTTTCATGATTGTGTGCCTCCCTGTAAATAGTCATCAATAACAAATCGAAGCTTCTCCTCAGCTTCATCTACTGTAACATTTTTCATCTGTGTGGCTGCATTCGTCAAATGCCCGCCACCGCCTAAGTTTTCCATAATTAGCTGCACATTCACTTCACCTAAAGACCTGCTGCTAATTCCAATGAGATTCTCGCCACGTTTCGCAACAACAAATGATGCAATAATCCCTGTCATCGTTAATAACGTGTCTGCCGATTGCGCAATAAGCACTTGATCGTAGTAATCATCACTATCAACTTTAGCAATCGCAATTCCATTTTTATAAATGTACGCATTTTTTATAGCTTTTGCAACCCGTAAATACTGATCCATATCTTCCTTTAAAAGTTCTTGTACAAGTACAGTATCTGCACCATGTGAGCGTAAATAAGAAGCAGCATCAAATGTACGAGCCCCTGTCCGGAATGTGAAACTTTTCGTGTCGACAATAATACCCGCTAACAATGCCGTCGCTTCTAACATTGTCATCTTTAAATTTTTAGGTTGATACTCAAGTAATTCTGTAACCAATTCTGCCGTTGAAGAAGCATATGGTTCCATATAAACTAGCAATGGGTCTTCAATAAAATCTTCTCCACGGCGATGATGATCAATAACTACTACATTTTCAATTTTATGTAACAGTTTTTGCTCCATCACCATAGAAGGTTTATGCGTATCGACAACAACAAGTAACGACTCATCATTTGCAAATTCCATCGCTTGCTCTGGAGTAATAAAATGAGACCATAACTCCTCATTTTGTTTCACTTTGTCCATCAAACGCTTAATTCCTTTATCGGAATCATTTTCATCTAACACAATATATCCTTTACGCTCATTTAATTGAGCCACTTTTAAAATACCAATCGCAGCACCAATTGCGTCCATATCGGGAGCCCTATGCCCCATAATAATGACATTACTACTTTCTAATACTAAATCCTTTAACGCATGCGAAATGACCCTGGCGCGTACACGGGTACGTTTTTCAACCGGATTTGTCTTACCTCCATAGAACTTAACTTTACCTGTCGCTTGTTTAATAGCTACTTGGTCTCCCCCACGCCCAAGCGCAAGATCTAAACCAGATTGAGCCATTGCTCCAAGCTCTGATAAAGGTAAATCACCTGATCCGACACCCACACTTAATGTAAGTGGTATATTCCTTTTAGATGTTTCTTCACGCACCTGATCTAAAATGCTAAATTTCCCTTTCTCCATCTGCGTCAAAATACTTTCATTTAGCACAACGAAGAATCTTTCTGAAGATGCACGTTTTAAATAAGCACCATACTTAAGTGCCCATTCATTTAGTCGCGATGTCACAAGACTTGTTATATTCGTACGTAATTGATCATCTAATCCTTGTGTAACTTCATCATAATTATCCAAATAGATGACAGCTAAAACAGTCCTTTGATCCTCGTACATCTTTTCGATTTCTGTTTGTTCCGTTACATCAAAGAAATAAATTAACTTTTCTTCTTTCCTTACAAAAACGCGAAACTTTCGATTATTTAAAGAGACTATATCATCAGAAGTTTCTCCTTTAATGAAAAGAAGTAATGTTTCTGATACATCGTAAAGGTGCCATCCAGCTAATGCGTGCTGTCCCAGACATGAAGATAAATAAGGATTTGCCCAATCAATCCCATAATCCTTATTGTATAACAAAATACCAATCGGCATTTGGTTAAATGCTTCATTACTTACTTTCTTTACTCTTGTAATCATATCTGTCGTATGCTTTTCGAAATTCCTTTGAAAATTAAGTTCAAATCGTATAACGATAAAGAATACGATACAAAAAATGACAAAAGCAGCTATACCCATAATTAAATGAAAATAACAGAGAATTGAAATGAGCACAAACACAAAAAATGCCAATACATAAACAGGATATAAAAACCACTGTTTCTTATCAAATTCAGGCATGTATACAACTCCTATAAAGTAAAACTAACTTACCTTCCAGTTAGTTAAACAGATTAAAATAGTATAAGGAATATTATTTTATCCCCCTATTTTAGAACGCAATGAAATCCCTAAGTCAATTATACCTAAGATTGTCACAAGAGGAAACAGCATCGGAATAAACATGCATGCAATAAAACTAATAATAGGAACCCCTTTAGTAAAACCTTTTCTATACGCTAAAAAGGCGATAAATGTCAGACCTTGCAGTACAAGCAATAGTGCAAATATGACATTTAGGTTAGAAAATACCATATGTAAATATGATGTTGGTTCTACTTTTATAAAAGTTGCTAACAAAATAAATATAACGTAATACCAAATGATACTCTTTGGTAATTGTATATCTTTAAATTTAGGCCAAGATATAACTTCATGTTTTAACTTTTTCAAAACACTACCTGATATTATCACTGTAATCCAAGAAAAACATACTGAAACTAGCACAAGTATACTTGGAAGTAACGATTGTAATATATCATTCATTTGTGCAAGTAGCTCTTTTTGTTCCTTACTAATCGGCATACCTGTAGCACTTACTATCTTTTCGCTTTTCGCCATACTTTCACTAAACATACTTTGCATTTGCTTCATTATATCTATGTTGAAAAACTTTATACTCGCAACATAAATAAGTACAAAACCAATTAAGTATGCAAGCGTCCCCGCTATTAAGATTTCAACTGGCTTTTTTCTTGTTTTATACATATATCCTAAAACAATCCCTATCAATCCAAACATAATTGTCTTCACTAAATTCAGCGGTTGACTCACAATAATAGTAACAAAAAGTGCTGCTACAAAAACCACGAGCACATTAGATAGTTTATGTCTTATCATTAATAGTATAAATGGTAACGGCAACGCAAAAGTTACAACTGTACCCAAAATCGGAACATACATAGATATAAGCAATAAAATTGCATATATAGCTAATAATGCTGCACCTTCTGTAATAAACTTTGTTTGTTTCACATTTTAACCTCTCTTTCAAAAAGAAAAGCATAGCAAAATGCACAGTAGAGTCCGACTCTACTGTGCATTTCATACGCTATTATTCACCAACATATGGTAAAAGTGCCATTTGACGAGCACGTTTAATTGCAACTGTAAGTTTGCGTTGGTATTTTGCGCTTGTTCCTGTTACACGACGAGGTAAAATTTTACCACGCTCAGAAACGAAACGTTTTAATAAATCAACATCTTTATAGTCAATGCGAGTGATGCCGTTAGCTGTGAAGAAACACACCTTACGACGTTTCGCACGTCCACCTTTGCGTCCTGCCATGTCTATTTCCCTCCATTCTTTGTTAAAACTAACAAATTTACTGTATTAGAACGGTAAATCGTCGTCGGAAATGTCGATCGGTTGACCTACATTTGAAAATGGATCGTCATTCTTCGTAAATCCAGAGTTACCTTGGTTACCTGAATTACTAGATTGACCAAATGGGTTAGAGCCTTGGTTACCGAAACCAGCTCCTGATGGTTGCTGATTAAATGAACCACGTTGCTCCCCACCGCCATTACGCGGCTCTAAAAATTGCACGCTTTCCGCAAGAACTTCTGTTACGTATACACGTTTACCATCTTGTCCCTCGTAATTACGAGTTTGAAGACGCCCATCTACGCCTGCTAAGCTACCTTTTTTCAAATAATTTGCTACGTTTTCTGCTTGTTTACGCCATATTACACAATTAATAAAGTCAGCTTCACGCTCACCTTGCTGATTGGCAAATGCGCGATTCACAGCTAACGTAAAAGTAGCTACTGCGACACCATTGGGCGTGTAACGTAAGTCAGGGTCCTTAGTTAAACGACCAACGAGGATAACACGATTCATCAATCGAACCACTCTCCCTTATATATCAATTATTTTTCTTCTTCTTTAACAACGATATGACGAAGGATGTCTTCGTTGATCTTAGCTAAACGGTCGAATTCGTTAATCGCTTCTGCGTTAGATTTCACGTTTAAGATCATGTAGAAACCTTCACGTAAGTCGTTGATTTCGTAAGCTAAACGACGCTTACCCCACTCTTTCGTGTTAATGATTTCTGCACCATTGTTTGTTAAAACACCTGCAAAACGTTCAACTAAAGCTTTTTGAGCTTCTTCTTCAACGCCAGGACGAATGATGTACATAATTTCGTACTTTCTCATTACACTTTCACCTCCTTTTGGTCTAAACGGCCCGTAATGGGCAAGGAGCAATTAATTTATAGTAATTACTCACGAGTTTAGATTATATCATAGTAAGTTATATGAATCAACTCACCAATACATAAAAAACTTGGCAAACATATAATATATTTGCCAAGTTCATATCTTTATTTTTCCTAGGAAATATTAAATTAAACGTTAAAACGGAAGTGCATAACATCTCCGTCTTTTACGATATATTCTTTTCCTTCTAAACGTACTTTTCCAGCTTCTTTTGCAGCTGTCATAGAACCGTTTGTCATTAAATCATCGTAAGAAACTGTTTCTGCACGAATAAATCCACGCTCAAAGTCTGTATGAATAACACCAGCACATTGTGGTGCCTTCATTCCTTGTTTAAATGTCCAAGCACGTACTTCTTGAACGCCAGCTGTAAAGTACGTAGCAAGTCCTAATAGGTCATATGCTGCACGAATTAATTGATCTAAACCAGACTCTTCAATTCCTAATTCTTCAAGGAATACTTTTTTCTCTTCTTCGTCTAATTCAGCGATTTCTGATTCAATTTTTGCACATACAACGATTACTTGAGAATTTTCATTTGCTGCAAATTCTTTTACCATTTGTACGTATTTATTTTCCGAAGGATCGATAATATCGTCTTCACTTACATTCGCTACGTATAACATTTCTTTTGTTGTAAGTAAATGAAGGCCTTTAACAATCTTCATCTGCTCTTCTGTAAATTCAACAGTACGAGCTGGTTTTCCCTCTTCAAAAGCTTCTTTTAAACGAACTAAAATTTCATGCTCATATACCGCTTCTTTATCTTTTTGTCTTGCTAATTTCGCAACACGCTCGATACGCTTATCAACAGACTCTAAATCCGCTAAAATTAGCTCTAAATTGATTGTTTCAATATCATCAATTGGATCTACTTTCCCTGAAACGTGCGTAATATTTTCGTCTTCAAAACAACGAACAACTTGGCAAATTGCATCTACTTGACGAATGTGAGATAAGAATTTATTTCCTAAACCTTCACCTTTACTAGCACCTTTTACGATACCTGCAATATCAGTAAACTCGAATACAGTCGGAACAGTCTTTTTCGGTTCTACTAATTCCGTTAATTTATTTAAACGCTCATCTGGTACTTCTACAATCCCTACGTTTGGATCAATTGTACAGAATGGATAGTTCGCAGATTCTGCTCCTGCTTGTGTAATTGCATTAAATAAAGTGGACTTCCCTACGTTAGGTAATCCAACAATCCCAGCCGTTAATCCCATATTTTTCACTCCTATGTCTCAATCTTTCATCATTATAGATAGTAACGAAAAAAATGACAAGTTTCCGCCAAACGAAAAAAAGTAACAGTTACCTACTGTAACTGTTACTCTCCCTCTATTCTTCGTGCTTCACAAGTATTTTTTTCACCTTACGATCAAACTCTCTTCGAGGAATCATTACTGAATGGTCACACCCCTCGCACTTAATGCGGATATCCATTCCCATACGAATAATTTTCCAACGATTCTCGCCACATGGATGGGCTTTCTTCATTTCCACAACATCATACAAGTTATATTCCTTTTGCTCCATTCTCCAAACTCCTCTCCATACTAAATTGCTTTTCCACTAACTAATTCTTCACGATTATATAAAACCATACGTGGATATGGAATTTCAATTCCATGTAAATCAAGACGATTTTTAATCTCTTTACGAAGTGCCCTTGCAATAACTGCATGTTGCATCGGTTCTACCTCAGCAATAACACGTAATATAACTTCTGATGCAGCTAATGTTTGCACACCTAATAATTGAGGCGTTGTTACCATTTTTTCGTACTTTGAAGGTAATTCTACTAATAAATCTTCAATAACTTGCTCTGCTTTCGCAATATCAGCCTCATATGAAATAGATACATCAACAAACGCTACACTATTACTAACTGAGTAGTTAGTAACTTGAATAATACTTCCATTTGGTAAAGTATGAATTTCACCTGTCCAACTCTTTACTTTCGTTGTACGAAGTCCAATTTCTAAAACGACTCCTTCAAATTGACCGATTTTAACATAATCGCCAACTGAAAACTGATCTTCTAACAAAATAAATAAACCTGTAATAACGTCTTTCACTAAACTTTGAGCACCAAATCCGACCGCTAAACCAATTACCCCAGCACCCGCTAATAAACCTGATGCATTAATATCAAATACACCTAAAATCGCAATTAGCATAATGAACATAACAACGTACGCTACAATATTTTCAAGTAATTTCGCTACTGTAACTGTACGACGTTCTGAAATTTGAATTGGAGAACGACTCCCCATACGAAACGCATTTCGTACAACCGCCCTTGCAATTCGCACAACAACTGCACCAATTGTTAAAATAATACATATTTTTAATGTCGCAACTCCAATATGAGCCCAACGATCAGCATCTAATAAATACTGTTTCATAGAATTAAACCACTTCGCTAATAAATCCATGTACCTCTACCTCTCTAGCTAAAATTTCTTTTTAGTTACCCTTATTATTGTATCAGAAGTCCCCTAATTGCTGAAAAAATTTTATGATTTTAATCCTATTTTATCCCCGACATCCAGGTATAAAATGGAACGAATATATATATACTAGTACTATTATTTCCGTTTTCATTCACATTTTGCAAAAATTACGCACTTATAACTTTCCATTTTCCTCACCATATAACATATATTGAAAATTTATTAAAAGGATGGGTGCTTCATGAATATTGGAAGTTTTCGCTTACCATTTTTTGAGAAAGAAACTCAAAACGTTATGCACCAAGATCTAGAAGCCTCTGAAATAATCAGTAATTTCTTACTTACCCATATTCCTATTAAAACTAATATACCACTCATTCTCGTTTGTATCGGCACAGATCGCTCTACAGGTGACGCACTCGGCCCATTAGTTGGTACAAAACTTGAACAAATAGACATCCAAAACCTCCAAGTATTCGGTACACTAGATGAGCCAGTACATGCGCTAAATTTAGAAGAGAAAATTCAGAATATACAGAAAGAATATCCTACTGCATTTATAATTGCTGTTGATGCATGTTTAGGAAAGTCCCAAAATATCGGATCAATCACTACTGGAAAGGGACCTAGTAAACCTGGAGCTGCTATGAATAAGAAATTACCTGCAGTTGGTGATTTGCACATACACGGTATCGTCAATCTAAATGGGTTTATGGAGTTTTTCGTTCTTCAAAATACAAGATTAAGTTTAGTCATGAAAATGGCTGATGTAATCGCAAAAAGTATAAAAGAGACGGATCAAAAATTATCCGCATTAAAAAAAGCAAACCATCTATAAATAATAAGATGGTTTGCTTTTTAATTTTTCTGTGCTAATAGTTCTAAAATACGATTTAAATCTTCTTTATTAAAAAATTCAATTTCGATTTTACCTTTTTCTTTTTTCGTCTCTTTAATTTTCACATCTGTGCCAAACTTTTCTCTTAAGAACGTTTCACGTTCTACGAAAAATATATTTCGCTCTTTTTTCACTTTTTTTGTTTCACGTGAAACGTGTTGATTAATCTCTTGAACGATTTTCTCTAATTGACGAACATTTAATCCTTCTTTTTCAATGCGTTTCAATAAGGACTTCAATTGTTCTTCATCTTTTATCGTAAGTAAAGTTCTCCCATGAGCCATTGAAAGTTGACCATTTGCAATCATATCTTGTACGAAAGAAGGTAGGCTTAATAACCGAGTATAATTTGCAATGTAAGGTCTGCTTTTACCAAGACGTTTCGCTAATTGTTCTTGCGTTACATTTAGCTCATTCATTAACATCTGGTATGCCATTGCCTCTTCCATAGGATTTAAATCTTCTCGTTGTAAGTTTTCTAACAAAGCAAATTCCATCATTTGCTGTTCAGTTAATTGTCTTACAACCGCAGGTACTTTTTCTAAACCAGCCTCTTTTGCAGCACGAAATCGTCTTTCACCTGCAACAATTTCATATCCTTTAATACTCTTCCTAGCAATTAATGGTTGTAGAATACCGTGTTCCTTAATCGAAATTGCTAATTCCTGAATCGCCTCTTTATTAAAGTGTTTACGCGGTTGATATGGATTCGGCCTTAATTCAGTTACAAGAATCTCCTGAATTGTTTCCTCTTCTTTCACATCTAAATCAGGAAAAAACACATTAATTCCTCTTCCTAATCCTTTAGCCACCTGCAATCACTTCCTCTGCTAAATCTATATACACTTCTGCTCCTCTTGATTTAGCGTCATACTGCATAATAGGTTTCCCATGACTTGGAGCCTCGCTCAAGCGTACATTACGCGGAATAATCGAGCGATATACTTTATCCCTAAAATACTTTTTCACTTCATCTATAACTTGAATCCCTAAATTTGTACGGGCATCCAACATTGTTAACAATACACCTTGAATTGCTAAATTTTTATTTAAATGTTTTTGTACAAGTCGAACTGTATTTAATAGCTGACTTAACCCTTCTAGTGCGTAATATTCACACTGTACAGGAATAATAACAGAATCTGCTGCTGTTAATGCATTAATCGTTAATAACCCTAAAGATGGGGGACAGTCGATAATAATATAGTCATATTCATCACGAACTGGCTGTAATGCTCTTTGCAAACGTACTTCCCGGGAAATAGTCGGTACCAATTCAATTTCAGCACCAGCCAATTGAATTGTAGCGGGTAGAACATCTAAGTTTTCAGTTGCGGTTTTCTGTATAACCCCTTGAACATCTGCATCTTCCACAAGAACGTTGTAAATACATTGATCTAATTCAGATTTTTCAATTCCCACACCAGTCGTTGCATTTCCTTGAGCATCAATATCTACAAGAAGGACTTTTTTACCTACTTGCGCCAATCCAGCCCCTAAATTAACAGATGTTGTTGTTTTTCCAACACCGCCTTTTTGATTAGCAATAGCAATGATTTTTCCCATGATGTCACCTACTTTCAACCTTTCTATCTTATTCTAGTAACAATTACGTTTATTGTAACATGAAATAAAACTTTTTCTTTTACGTCCTTTATTAAACTTCAAAATTTATTTCTAAACTCCTTCTTCATTTAACAAGAAAATATAGTAAAAGAGACCTCTCCAATAGGATAAGGTCTCTAGCACGTCATTATTATTTTTTCTTTGGAATTTTAATTGTAATTTGATAGTACTCATCAAATTCTTCTTCCTCAGAATTAACATTCAAACCACTTTCAGTAACCATTTGTAAAGATTGTCTAATTGTATTCATAGCAATCCTCGTATCTCGACTTACTGCTTTTTGCTTTGCCTTACGCTTCGGTTTCGCTTCCTCTAGTAACTTCGCAATTCGTTCTTCTGTTTGCTTTACATTTAGTTGTTTCTCAACAATTTCCTGTAAAACCTTCAGTTGTAATTCCTCATTTTTTAAAGGAATGAGAGCGCGGGCATGACGTTCTGTAATGCTTTTTTCTAATAATGCACTTTTTATTTCTTCAGGCAACTTTAACAAGCGCAACTTATTTGCGATTGTAGATTGTCCTTTTCCAAGTCGTTGTGCCAATGCTTCTTGTGTTAAATTATGTAACTCAATCAGCTTTTGATATGCCACAGCTTCCTCGATTGCCGTTAGTTCCTCACGTTGCAAGTTTTCAATTAAAGCTACAGAAGCTGTCTCTGTATCATTTAAATTCTTTATAATTGCAGGAACCTTTTCCCAACCTAACTTTGTTGCCGCGCGAAAACGTCTTTCTCCAGCAATAATCTCGTACTTATCATTCTCATATTGCCTTACAACAATCGGTTGAATAAGTCCATGTGTACGAATTGTTAATGCTAGCTCATCAATACGCGCATCATCAAAAACTGTTCTTGGTTGATAACGGTTAGGGGTAATATTTACTATCGGAATTTCTTGTATTTCTTCATATACCTTTTTATCTATCTCTTCATGGCTTTCGTCTTGTAATTCGAATTCGCTCTCTTTATCTCCAAAGCCAAATAAACGAGAAAACGTATTTTTCATACATATTCCACCACCTTTTAGGCCTATTGACTATTCTCCATAAAATGTTTCCTATGAAACATTTACGTTTTCATTTATATAATTTAATCTTACGTCTAATAAGATTTATTTTTCAATAGGTAATTTATTGGGTGTTCCCGGTTTGCGTGGATATTTCTTTGGTGTCTTGCGCTTTTTCTCGATTAATAAAATATTACGTTCACTCTCTTCAAATGGTAATTGGAAAGTAGACATCTCTTTCAACTCTCCGCCTAGCACCTCTAAAGCATACTTGCCATTTTCAATTTCTTCGTTTGCTGCTGCACCTTTCATTGCAATGAATGTTCCTCCAACTTTTACAAGTGGTAAACATAGCTCACTTAATACAGAAAGACGCGCAACTGCACGTGCCATTACAATATCGTATGATTCACGTACACCTTCTTTTTTCCCAAATGTTTCTGCACGATCGTGACAAAATGCAACATCACTTAATTCTAACTTTTGGGCTAAGTGATTTAAGAAATTAATACGTTTTTGCAATGAATCTACAATTGTTACTTTTAAGTGCGGGAAACAGATTTTTAAAGGAATACTTGGGAATCCAGCCCCTGCACCAACATCACAAATTGAGAATGGTTTTGAAAAATCATAATAAAAAGCAGCTGTAATGGAATCAAAAAAGTGTTTTAAATATACTTCTTCTTTTTCTGTAATAGCCGTTAAGTTCATTTTTTCATTCCACTCTACTAATGTTTCAAAGTAGATTTTGAACTGCTCTAACTGTCTAGAAGAGAGGGTGATTCCCTTCTCTTCTAGCATAGATTGAAATTGTTCTATGTTCATCTAGCAATATCTCCTTACTATTTATTGGTTCGATACGCGTGCAATTTTTCCTTGTTCTATATACACAAGTAAAATGGAAATATCCGCTGGATTTACGCCAGAAATACGTGAAGCCTGCCCCATTGAAAGTGGACGAACATCTTTCAATTTCTGTCTAGCTTCTGAAGCAAGGCTAGAAATCGCATCATAATCAATATCTACAGGGATTTTTTTACTCTCCATTTTCTTCATACGCTCTACTTGCTGTAAAGATTTTTCAATATACCCTTCATACTTAATCTGAATTTCAACTTGTTCTTTAACTTCATCACTTAATTCTACTTCACTTGGTACTAAAAGATGAATATGCTCATATGTCATCTCTGGACGACGTAATAAGTCACTTGCACGTATTCCATCTTTCAATTCACTTCCGCCAATATTGCGAATTAATTCTTGAACTTCAGGACGTGGTTTAATAATAATGCTGCTTAAACGTTCCTTTTCCTGTTCAATTTGTAATTTTTTATTTGTAAATCGCTCATAGCGCTCTTCTTTAATTAATCCAATTTCACGACCAACTTCAGTTAAACGAAGATCAGCATTATCGTGGCGTAATAATAGACGGTATTCTGCACGAGACGTTAATAAACGATATGGTTCATTTGTACCTTTCGTTACAAGATCATCAATTAAGACGCCAATATAAGCATCCTCGCGACCTAAAACAACTTCTTTTTTACCTAAAGAACGGCATGCTGCATTAATTCCAGCCATAAGCCCTTGTCCTGCCGCCTCTTCGTAACCAGAAGTTCCATTAATTTGTCCTGCTGTATATAAATTTTTAATCTTTTTCGTTTCAAGTGTTGGCCATAGTTGTGTTGGCACAATTGCATCATATTCAATTGCATAACCTGTACGCATCATTTCAACATTTTCTAGGCCTGGAATTGTTCTAAGCATGTCACGTTGTACATCTTCTGGTAAGCTTGTGGATAAACCTTGTACATATACTTCTTGTGTATTACGCCCTTCTGGCTCTAAGAAAATTTGATGACGTGGTTTATCATTAAATCTTACTACTTTGTCTTCAATAGAAGGACAGTATCTAGGGCCTGTTCCTTTAATCATACCAGAATACATAGCTGAACGATGTAAATTTTCATCTATTAAACGGTGTGTTTCTGTACTTGTATATGTCAACCAACATGGAATTTGATCCATAATAAATTTCGTTGTTTCAAAAGAGAACGCACGTGGCTTATCATCACCTGGTTGAATTTCTGTTTTACTGTAGTCAATTGTATTACTGTTTACACGCGGAGGTGTCCCTGTTTTAAATCTAACAAGATCAAATCCAAGTTCCTCTAAATGCTCAGATAATGTAATAGACGGTTGCTGATTATTTGGACCGCTTGAATATTTTAAGTCGCCCATGATAATCTCGCCGCGTAAAAATGTTCCAGTTGTAATTACAACGGTTTTTGCTGTATATTCTGCACCAGCTTGTGTAACTACCCCTTTACATACACCTTCTTCAACGATTAAACGCTCTACCATTCCTTGGAACAACGTTAAGTTTGGTGTTTCTTCAATTGTTTTCTTTAATTCATGTTGGTAAGCGAATTTATCAGCTTGCGCTCGAAGTGCACGTACGGCTGGTCCCTTACCTGTATTTAGCATACGCATTTGAATATGAGTTTTATCAATATTACGTCCCATTTCTCCGCCTAATGCATCAATTTCACGAACAACAATCCCTTTTGCTGGTCCACCAACAGAAGGGTTACATGGCATGAATGCTACCATATCCAAGTTAATTGTTAACATTAATGTTTTTGAGCCCATTCGTGCTGCCGCAAGACCAGCTTCACATCCTGCATGACCTGCACCGATTACTATGACATCGTATGAACCGGCATTGTATCCCATTGTTTATTCCTCCTAATAATCTCTATCTTTCTACAACTTCACTATATTATTTTCCTAAACAAAATTGAGAGAACAACTGGTCAATTAAGCTTTCATGCACTGTGTCCCCAGTAATTTCACCAAGTATTTCCCACGTTCTTGTTAAATCAATTTGTACCATATCAATTGGTACACCATTTTCAATCGCCTCAACTGCATCACCGATTGTTTTTCCTGCTTGTGTTAATAATCCAATATGTCTCGCATTAGAAACATATGTCATATCTGCAGAATCGATTGTTCCTTCAAAGAATAAATCAGCTATTGCCTTTTCGAGTTCATCTATTCCTTGTTCCTCAATTAAGGATGTTGTAATAACACGATTTCCCGCGGCTAACTCTGTAACACGTTCCATATCAATCGCTTGCGGTAAATCAGTCTTATTCACAATAACAATAAAGTCTTTTCCTTGTACCGCACGGAATAGATCTTCATCCTCATTTGTTAAAGCCTCGCTATAGTTGACAACAACTAATACTAAATCCGCTTGGCTCATCATTTCTTTTGAACGTTCCACACCAATTCGTTCAACAACATCTTCTGTCTCCCGAATACCGGCTGTATCTATAAGTTTAAGAGGTACACCACGCACGTTAACGTACTCTTCAATAACATCACGAGTTGTTCCTGCAATATCAGTTACAATTGCCTTTTTCTCCTGAACAAGACTATTTAATAACGATGATTTCCCAACGTTAGGTCTACCGATAATTGCTGTAGCAATACCTTCACGTAAAATTTTCCCCTGTTTTGATGTTTCTAATATTTTTTCGATTTCCGAACGAACATGCGTCGCTTTCTCAATTAAAATATTATGTGTCATCTCTTCTACATCATCGTATTCTGGATAATCTATATTTACCTCAACATGAGCTAATGTTTCTAATATTTCTTGACGCAAAAGACCAATTAATTTAGATAATCGCCCTTCCATTTGATTAATTGCTACATTCATCGCACGATCTGTTTTTGCTCGAATCAAATCCATAACAGCTTCTGCTTGTGATAAGTCGATACGTCCATTTAAAAAAGCACGTTTTGTAAATTCGCCCGGTTCTGCCAATCGTACTCCTTGTGCTAGAATAAGTTGCAATACTTTATTTACTGAAACAAGTCCACCGTGACAGTTAATTTCCACTATATTTTCACGTGTAAAAGTCCTTGGTGCGCGCATAATAGACACCATAACTTCTTCAATAACTTGATTTGTATCTAAATCAACAATATGACCATAATGAATAGTGTGAGAAGGAACCTCTGTTAAATCCTTCCCCTTAAAAATACGATCAACTTTCTCAACCGCATCATCCCCACTTACTCGAACAATGGCAATTGCACCCTCTCCAAGCGCTGTGGAAATCGCAGCAATTGTATCAAATTCCATGTCCTTTCACCTCACTTGCTTATTTATCTCTATTTCAACATGATTATTTCTTTCACTAAATTATTAGGATACCATAACGAACCTATCTACAAAAGAAGAATAACTCATTTTATTATATCCCCATGTAAAAAACACTAAACTTATTCACAGTGGATAAGTTTAGTGTTTTTTAGTTATCCACATCTATTTTCCGCTCAAAAAAACCGGCACTCATTTGAGCAACCGGTCATTTAGGAGATATTACAACATGCCGATGTGGTTCATTTCCTTCAGAAGTTGTATTGATACCTTGATGATTTGATAATGCCTGATGAATAATTTTTCGTTCAAAAGATGGCATCGGTTCTAAAATAACTCTTTTTTTCGTATTAAATACTTGTTTCGCTAATCGATAAGAAAGTGATTCTAACGTACTTTTTCTTTTACTACGATAATTTTCAGCATCTAGTGTAATACCGATATACTGCTTCGTGTTACGATTCGCGACAAGTTTTGTTAAATACTGTAAAGAGTTCAATGTATTACCTCTTTTTCCAATTAAAACACCTACATTATCACCAGAAATTGTGAATTCGATTTCGCGTCCTTTTACAATTTTACTAATCTCGACTTCCACACCCATATCGTGAATAACATTTCTTAAATATTCTTCACATTCTTGAATTGGATCTTTCTTCAATACAACTTCTACTACTGCAGGGCGATTCCCAAATAAACCTAAGAATCCCCTTTTACCCTCATCGACAATATTTATATCTACTCGATCTTTTGATGTATTTAATTGCCTTAAAGCATCCTCTACTGCCAGCTCGACTGTTTGTCCTTTAGCAGTAATTACACTCACTTGCTTGAGCCTCCAGCTTTATCAGCCTTACTAGCCTTAATCTCTGGCCCTTTAATAAAGTACATTTGAGCAATACCAAAGATATTACCAACAACCCAGTAAAGTGATAATGCAGCTGGGAAGTTAATTGCAAAGATTAAAATCATAATCGGCATAAGCCAAAGCATCATTGCCATTTGTGGATTTTGACCAGCTGTTCCTGCCATTGCAAGCTTTTGCTGAATAAATGTCGTAATTGCTGCAACGACTGGTAAGATATAGAACGGGTCTGCATGTCCTAAATCGAACCATAAGAAACTATGTTGTTTAATTTCAGCTGTTCTCATAATTGCATGATAAAAAGCGAACAGAATTGGCATTTGAATAAAGATTGGTAAACAACCAGCTAATGGATTTACACCATTTTTTTGGTATAACTGCATCATTTCTTGCTGCAGTTTTTGCTGTGTCGCTTGATCTTTAGAGCTATATTTCTCTTTTAACTTCACCATTTCCGGTTGTAACGCTTGCATCGCTTTCGTACTCTTCGTTTGTTTAATCATTAATGGTAATAACGCAAAACGAATGATAAGAGTCGTAACAACAATTGCTAAACCATAATTACTGTTAAATAAGTTTGCAAAATACGTGATTAACTGAGAAAGCGGGTATACGAAGTATTCATTCCAAATTCCAGTGCTTTTTGGTGTAATTGGCTGATTTACTTCACTACAGCCAGCAGTAATCGCCATTAATGCAATAAGCATGGCTAGTAAACCTAATTTCTTTTTCAAAGCCTACTCCTCCTTGTATCGGTATGTATATAGTGTAATTCATTTCCTTACGCTACTTTTTTATTCTTTTCATACCAGAGCGTTTAAAGACATGAATTAAGCTTTTCTTTACTTCTTCATATGTCATCTCTGCACAAGGCTTCCTTGCTATTATAACAAAATCTTTTCCAGAAGCTATCTCATCTTTTAACTCTGTAATAGCCTGACGGACCATGCGCTTAATTCGATTACGAACTACTGCATTTCCTATTTTCTTGCTAACAGAAAGGCCGATGCGAAAGTTTGGCTGTTCTTCTTTATCTAATTGGTATACAACAAACTGACGATTTGCATTTGATTTTCCTTTTTGAAAAACCGCCTGGAATTCATCATTCTTCTTTATACGATGTTTTTTCTTCATATCAATTGACACTCCTGTATTTCATCAGCGGAAATTCACTATTATTAGAAAAAAAGACCACTGAACGATCAGTGGTCTACGCAGATAATACTTTTCTTCCTTTACGACGACGAGCTGCTAGCACTTTACGTCCGTTCGCTGTGCTCATACGGCTGCGGAAACCATGTACTTTGCTGCGCTTACGTTTATTTGGTTGGTAAGTTCTTTTCATTATATGACACCTCCCTGAGGAATATCTGTTAAAGACAGTCCTATAAATTATAGTTAATTAACTAGGAAAATGTCAATGGTTCTAGAAATTTTCATTAAATATTCATTTTGAACCTATTCACATACTTTTTCACAGCACCTATATTTCCTTGTGGATAAATATTTTTTCGCGCTTTTTATATCCACAAACTTTTTTCGCACTTTTACACAGTATATCGTGTTGTGGACAAGTTTATTCCACAAGGTATTGATTTTGTGGATAACTTTCTTAAATTCATTGCTATAGCCACTTTTTTTTGATATTATAGTTGTGTTTTCACTTTGAATAAGTTTTCCACATCTTTATCTTATCCACAATTTGTGTATAACATGTGGACAGTTTTAATCACATGTGGGTAAATAGTTGTCCACATTTGCTTTTTTTGTCGAAAACCCTATCTCATATACAAACGACGTTTTTAGGTTTTAAAATACGTTTCGTATAAATATACATTTTATATTTATTAGGTTGTACATTTGTTGCGCAACCTTATTCTTTTACCAACTTAGTAAAGGAGGGACACCTTTGGAAAATATCTCTGATTTATGGAATAGTGCCTTAAAAGAATTAGAAAAAAAGGTAAGCAAGCCTAGTTATGAGACATGGTTAAAATCCACAACGGCTCATAACTTGAAGAAAGACGTATTAACGATTACAGCTCCGAATGAATTTGCTCGTGACTGGCTAGAATCTCATTACTCCGAACTAATTTCAGAAACACTATACGATTTAACAGGGGCAAAATTAGCAATTCGCTTTATTATTCCCCAAAGTCAAGCTGAAGAGGACATTGATCTGC
>NZ_CP096491.1:0-292078 GCF_056738645.1 Bacillus sp. PK3-067
CTACTGAATTAGAAACCGTTTGGCTTCTGTACTTAGGTATCCATTACCTCAAGGATACTAAGTACCCAGTTATCCAATATATTTTTCTTAACATATCTTATTGGACCTTTCTTATGGATTCCAAAAACTCTCTATATCGCTAATAAAAACATGTTAATCCTATTTCCTAAAATTAGTTAAGTGTTTACTTTGTCAATTTTTAGGGAAGATTGAAAAATCCTCTAATTTCTTAACCACATAATAAACCTGTATAGGAAACTCCATGCTTTTTCTAGTCTTCTTTAATTCATTTTGCCAGACTAAATTTTTTCATATAAATGTCATCAATCACAGCATTCATTATTATTAAATCCTATGCGTTATAAACGCTATTATTAAAGGCCATATCTTTACTTCTAAAGTTACATTATGTCGTCCTTAAAGGAAAATCACTATATTTATGCACTGAATCTCTAATGAACGCTATGCGTTCATTAGTTACAAAACGTTAAATTAACGTTTTGTAAGCGCTCATATCGTTTTTTTATTGTATTAAAATACTTGCCATCTAATATCCTTACAGATCGTTTCAAGTTCAAAACACTAAACACAGAAAATTTTCCATTCTTTAATTTGTTAGGCCGCTATCACATAGCTCCTAGGCCTTTTAGACGATTCTTATCGCTCTTATAATTTAAAACTTTGCTAATAAGATATGTACCACAGGAAGAACACGCCAATTAATGTCTATATTTCCGTAATCATACTTTGAACATAGTCTACTAACATCAACTATTTTTAATTTAGCAACTACTTTATTTCATACCACTTGCTTAAAATACTTTATGACATATATAGCATAGTCAGGGTCGTTATTATAACGTTCATTATTTAGTACAACCTAGAAACATACAGCTTTATTATGGACTATTAATTGATACACCCTATCAGATTTTATATATTGCTTTAACATAAATTATATCCTTTAAACAACTCAGGATATTGATATTAAAGAGGTAAACGCCAAAAAAACGGGTAGTGTTCACATGAAAAACTCTCAATAACACTTAAGTTAAAAAAGATTTTAGCATAATCACAACTACTTATCTCTTTGTCCTGCCTTATGGATTCCAAAGATACTTCATATATCTCCAGCCTACTTTAATAAATTTATCAGATTTTATTTGTTATATTAAGCTTAACATTAACTTAGGATAAATCTTAAGATTTGTAATAATAAAAAAGCACCATACCATCGCAGCGTTCATTATTACTAATTTATACGCGTTATCAACACTGTTAAATAAGACATATCTATCCTAAAGCCACATTATACGTTTAGATATAAATATATCTAAACGTATAATATTAATGTACCGAATTCCTTGTGAACGCATAGCGTTCACGTTTTACGAACCGTTAAATTAACGTTTCGTAAGCGTTCATTTTTTTATTCCTACAGTATTAAACATCTTGCGCCTCAAACAGCCTGTAAGGATGTTTGGAGACGCAAGATTACTAAATAAAAAGACACTCCATTTCTTATTTGTTAGGTGGCTATTCTCGTAATTCATATACTTTATAAATAAAATACTTCGTTCTTATGATTTAAACTTGTGTTAATACCTTTATCATAATGTGTGTTATAAGAATGAAACTCTCATGAACATCTATAACACGGCTAAAATTAGGAGATTTCTTGAAATACGCCCTTGGAAGATTATGCTTTGCTTCTTGCAAGTTGATCCCTGTTTAAAGAATTTAATACGATATATTTTTACTTCATTTAGTTGAAATTGTTTTTATAACATTTAGTACTAGTTATAAAAACAATATATTATATCATAAGAATTAAATAATATATAGAATACTAATTTATATATAGATATATTTTATTTTTATCATTCAAATGGAACAAAACATCATATGAATACTTATTTTATTTATTCATACATCTGTTAGTTATAACGCTCTTTAAATAACTCCTAACGTTGTAGTTAAGGGATTAGTCGGTAAAATAACGGATAGCGTTCACGTGAAAATAAACACTAAAATAACACTTTGATAACGTTTAGATTCTCCAAGAATCCCGATACCTTAAAATATTCACTTAACCTTTATAGATTATAGTTAGGATCAATAATTTAAATTTATAACGTCTTCGATTTGGTAACATCATTTAAAAGCATAGTTGCTTAAAAGTAGCATTCTCAAAATTATTGCATAAATTTTATCAATCTCTGACAAAGAATTATTTCCTCAAAAATGTGAACGGGGTAGGTGTATGCCAATTGACGTAAGCCAAAATGCTTGGCTTGTTATCATATAATTGTAGATATTGCTTTTTATGAATTCTTAAGATAGGATGTTGGTTGCAGAAAACTCATTGCAATTGTAAACTATCGTCCCATGTTTGACGAAATTATGAAAAACAGGATAAAACAGTAATCTCATATATTAAATAGATCGCAATATTGTTAAGAGGTCACAGTTTCACATAAATAGTATTCTCATATTAAATACATCCTATACAAAAAATTGTTAGTAGTGTTAAAAATATTTTCTGAGGGTTTCATGACCGTTTTTATAACGTTCATGAAACCCTCATTGTGTGATAGTAACTTTCGTTACACTCATAAATCCCATTATAAAATTTTTCTATTTTTTTATAATTATATTGTAAAGCTAGAAATGAATTGATTTATTTTTTAGTTAATCCTTGATTAATATATCTATTATGGAATATGCCATAATAATGAACAATTCATTCGTAAAACCTCTAAAATAAGTGCCTAAAGCATGCGATTAAATACAACTATAACTTTCACCTCATTACATTTTGCCTTCGACTCCAACGTTATTGAAATTATATCAGATACATCAAAAAATTATTGCCTTCTTTAGACTACATATGCCAGTTCAAAGTATCATTCGTTCTTCTGAAAAGAATACGTTTTGTTTTTATTAGCTAGTTTCTACTGTTGGAACAAATTTAGCTTTTTTATAAATAAAAAGACTTCTTTAATTCCTAATCCCACATCATTCTCAACAGAAGTACCAATTTTCATTAATTCTTTTATGTATCATTTAACAGTCGTACTAATTCATAGGCTTTGCAAACAGCGTTCCACTATAGATTATAGATATTTTTGTTTGATCACCTATTATAACCATATTTCCGTTCGTTTGTTTCTTTTGTAGAATTTTATTTTGTTTGGACTAGAGTAATTCATTTCAAAAAACATATGCTTATATCCATCGTACTTCTCTCCGGACTAAGATTTCTATCTTGAATCTCCTTATATAAAAAAAAGATTCTTTTAAATTACACTCATATTATCTCTTTACCAAAGCTTCTGCTCTATCCATCAAAAACATCCAATTAATTAATATGTAAATATGCAACTAAAAATTGATTCAAGTAGGCCCCATTACAAAATAACAACACCTAAATAACACTTCTAAAACGTTCATATAATAAAACTATTGTATTTAATGTAACTTAAGAAACTTAAATATATAATTTTGGTTAAAAAATTTGATGTCTTACCATAAAAATTTAGAGTTAATTTCAAAAATAAAACAAGAGCAATAAAGGTTATTCATTATCTATTTAAATATCTTACTTTTAAACTTTAAGCCAGCATTCCTGCGATTCTCCGTGAACGCATAGCGTTCACGGAGAATCAATTACTACATTCCTACTATAAACAGTAAAAGTATACCAACCAATCAGCAGCCTAGATATATAACCAATCCTAAATCATATTATATTAGTTGCTTCAGAAAGAAGTTTTATTTTTTAAGTATGTTACCAATGGATTTCCTAAAAAAACACCTTTTCAACATAGCTTTATATTGCCACTATGATCTAAGTATGTATGTAGAGACTACTTTGATATCTATGTGATTTTTTATATAGAAATACTTCAATTGAAATTCTTTACAGCCTATACAGACTTCTTTTTTTATTATTGAGCTCGAAAAATAAATTTATAGGTTTTATCATTACGTAAACCATTTTCTCTTTAAAACCACCTTTAAATGTTGCTATTACAATGTTTAACGCTTTAAAAACGCCTAGTGTTCATCTGGTAAGTTCGCCAGATAAACACCATAATAACGTTTGTTTAGCAAATATATATGAATCTGTAATTAATCCTGCTCAATTTTTATATTCAAATCAAATTTCATAGATTCTCTATTCTTTTAAAGGAGTGCTGCAGATACAAATAGAACATATACAACAAAAATACATATTGTAACTTGATATGTAGAGAATTAATTTGCATACTACTTTTTTAGTCTTTTAGTTATAGTTATCATCAAAATACCCAAAAACAAACTTATATAATAGAAATTTCAGTTTAAAACCGTCTTTCAATGCGTTACTACACCAAAAAACATCTAATCTTCCAATCTCATTTCTTTTATCAGCTATTTGTTTATAAAAAACATTGAAATCGTTGATTTAAAGGGGTTTAACGCATTAATAACGCCTAGCGTTCACATAATATCAAACACCAAAATAACACCTTTATAACGTTTATTCGGCTAACCATTTTAACTATTCAAGTATGTATAAGTCATATTCGTAATTAATCTTATTTGCATTCTAATTTTCTTCCTCCTGATTAAAATGTATACCTCATTCCACTAGATATCCCTTGGATTCCCAAAATATATCATCAATAGTCTATCCGTAAACCATAGAAACAACATGATATTTTAAAAGGCATCTTCGACAAACGTATTCCTCCCACCAATAACGCTTTTTATATTTTATAGATATTTAAAAGATATCTAATATATATCCAAAAAATACAAAGGACCAGAAATATCCTGAAATAACCCAACCCATCTCGATTTATTATCTAGTATATATTTATTTTATATCTTTTTTATATTTTTTTATTCATAAACCTTATAAAACCCTTGTTGTTAAAGGTTTTATAGGTTATAATATATTTATTAGATATAAATTAGAAATAAATTTCATAGAGGTGATGTATAATGGCAAGTTTAAAAGGCAAAACTCTTCATATAGACATAGAAGGTGATATTGGGAACGATTCATTTAAAGGTTACATCAATGGTGAATACATAAAAATGAAAAATGTATATCAAAGTGTTTACTCAATGCCTAATGTTACAGAGACAAACATCCAAAAAAACGTAGTTAATTTAGTAGATAATATGTTCGTGAATATTGCTAGTAAATCAATTCGAAGATCCGGGATGTATTTCATAGGAAATCGTGCGATGTTAACAGGTAAAAACCCTAAAAACATGAACATTAAAGTCGGTCAAAAATACAATGATGATTTACCACTAATTAATATGCTAGGATTAATCGCAAACAAATCAGTTCAACTTGAATGGGAACGAACAGAACAACTGCCACAATCAATCAATGTGACTGTTGACCTTATTTCAGCTATCCCAGCAAGCCAATGGACACCCGTAAACGCTAAACATTTAGAACAACGTTTTACTAATTCAAATCATGTTGTAGTGGTTTATGTAGGAGAAGAGCAGGTAACGGTGAGCTTAACATTTAATAGTGCAAACATTACACAAGAGGGTGTTCCTCCGTTATTTGCAATTCTTGAAGGGGAAGAGGAGATGTTTACTGATTTCACTAAACTATATGCAAAAAAACTTGAAATCAAAAAAATTGACGGCTCCTTCTTTAAAAACAAAAAGATTTTACATTCTGATATTGGGGATGGAACAACTGAGTATATCTATACAGTTGGCGTGAACCCTGTAATTGATGCTTGTAGCGGTGAAAGACGTGGTGTCGGTCATGCTACAGAAGAAGCTGTAAAATTATTAAATCAAGAACGTGGCACAAACATTAAACGCCAACAATTCTCTCAGATTCTTCAAGATATAGATCATAAATACCATGAAGAGGCAACAACACACTTTAATATTACAAAAGTGGAACAAGCTGAACTAATCCTAGAAGATACAGATGAAAAATATGTAAACAATACAGCCAGTGAAGCTGAAGTTTTATGTGTGTATGGTGGGGGAAGTATTACTTTTAAAGATGAATTATATAATCAATTATTAGAGTATTGTGAGCGAGTGGGAATGTACTTATTGTGGATTCCAGAGAAATACGCTGTAGATATGAATGCTAAGGGGATGCAAATTATCAAGAAAATTCTTTCTCGAAAAAAGGTGAAATAGTATGTCCGACAAAAAAAGAGAATCCTTCTTCTGGAACCTCAAGAAGATTGAGAATGAAGAATTCTTTAAATGGTTCGAGTCACAAAGCAATATAGCCGATTCTTTGTATAAACTTGTTTGCTATTTTATTGATAAACACGGATTACAAGACGTGGCTGATTATAAGATACAGCAACAAATGCAAAAAGAAATTTTACTTCAAGATAAAGACTTTTTAAATGATGTTAAGCGTATACTTTTAAATAATTCAAACCTTACTATTCAAAAAGAAAGCCAAGCAAATGAAGAAGAGGTAGCCGATTCAAATAGAATAATCTCATCTAATGAAAAAAATTCTACTTCTAAAGATACACATATAGAAAATGAATCAACAGCTGAAAAAGCGGTACTAAAAGATGAATATGAAGACCTGGATACAGCCAATTTATTTGGTAACTAATGTTATAAATCCATGATAAAAAAGAGTCCCTAAAATAGGGACTCTTTTTATCATGGATTTAAGCTTTTTCTACATCTTATCAATAATAATTTGTCTTTTATACCACTGATTTAATTTATCTTTAGCCATGCCTGAAAGGCGTTTTGTTTTCTTATTATAAAACCTAGAAAGGGTAGGTTGTGATATACCTATTTCTTTTGAAAGTTCTCGCATTGTAATATTTTTATTCATATGGAAGAATGATATTTTTTCTCTAATTGAATTTTCATAATCATCAATATCTAAAGTGTTATTTTCTATTTTCACTGGAGACTCTTCTTGTATGATTTCTACTGTTTTTTTCTTCGCTATTTTTTCTATTGAATTCATTAATTCTTTCGGCGGTAAAATTATTATACCTATCTGAGCATAATAGTTCTTAAACCAATTCTTCTTTGTTAACATTTCCTCTTTTAAATCTTCACTGTACTCCCAATGTGATATTACCTTTTCCTTCTCTAAATCAATAAGAACATTTTCTAACTGTTCACGAATACGATTTGGCTTTTGATTTTGATTTATACCCATGACAGCCAGTAATCCCTTATCTCCTCCTATAGAGTAAGGCCTTTTTAAACTAGAGAACATTTGACGAATTCTCCATTGCCAAGTTAAATAACGAATCAATCTCTTATGATATTTATGTCTATAACTATTATATTCTAACGCTTTTTTTGATAATAGTGCCGTTGTACTACTAGAACCATATAAATAACTTGATAAGAAGCTCCCTGGCTTAATCCTGCAAGATTCTATCCCCATATATTCGTTAGTGTTAGTATCTCTCCAGAGTACCACAGAATCTAATACAAAAAGCCTCTTTATAACTTCTCGCTTTACTTCATAATGTTTACCTGCTTCAGCTCGATCATTTAATACAACTACCTCATTATCATCATTTAAATAGATAAAAATACTTGCTAAGGCAGCAATACGTTTGGCAACCTTTATTTTATCTTCTGCTCGATAATATTCTGTATTATTAGCCTTTGCTTTAGGTATGCTACACATTTCTAATACCTGATTATATGAAAAATCTATGAATTCATCAGGAGACTTTGCCTCTTTTAACCACTGAATAGTAATTGCATCTAAACAGTCAGCAGTTAAATCATCCATATTACTCATTACACCATCAACCAATGTATTCCAACGAGCAGCTTCTTCAATATTTATTAATCTTAAATCTTCATCTTTATGTGAAGAAAGTTGTGCAACTCCACTACTATCTTTCGTTTCAATTGGATAAGATTTCAACTTTGTATTTTCATCTTCTTCAAATTGATTCTTTGCTATGCCATCTCTTAATTTATAATAAACCGCAGAATTATTCACTTCATAGTAATTCTCGTGCTCTAAACTTGTATTAGATTCCTTTGGTTCCTGCACAGTTTCATTGTTAGCTCTTGAAAACTCTTGCTCCACAAATAATCCTATCGCCACATCAATTTCAATTTGGTAAGCTTCTATGTTAGTGAATATTTCCAAAGAGGAGATTCCCTTTTTTTGTTGCTGTTCAAGCCACTGTACAAGCATTGAAAATGATGGGGAAAAATAGTCCGAAGTTACGATCCTACTAGTATCTTCTTTAACTTCTAAGTAATAAGCATTCCATTTATACCACAATTGTTCATTATGTTTATAGATAGGTGCTGATATTACTAATGCATCTTTAAACAATTGTAGAACATTATCCATATACATCCTTCTCCTTATTTAATTTACAATTGAGAATGATTTAAACTTAAATCTATATAGCCTTATGATGTTCCTATTCATGAAAATAAAAAAGAATACAGTAAGTTCTATCCAACCATCCTTTAGTGATAATCTAGCACGTATGCTTATAACCACTTCTTTTACTGATTATACAAGACTGTATCCATTTGGAAAAGGTAAGACGTTATAAGAAACCTAATATTTTTCAAGGAATTAGCTGAAACATGAAATTCTTTTGCGGTATCATGTCCCTTTTGATTAAACATGAAAAAGCTAGGTTATTCATGTTTAAAAATTGCCCTTGTATATATGGTAATACTCATTAAAGTTTGCATACAAAGTGAAAATTTATAGCGGTATCATGTCCCTTTTGACTAAAACATGAAAAAATCCTGTCTTAAATGTTTCATGAAATTAAACTATATATTTTTTTCATAATCTTTTTTACCCTTGATACAAAAGGGTTTCTTCTATATTCAAGGTATGAAACAAGAAAATTTATAGCGGTATCATGTCCCTTTCTTGTTTCATAAATCCTCCTAAACCCCTTATATACCATACATTTATACAACATCTTCTCAAATTTCAGGGAATTATAAAACATGAAAATTTATAGCGGTATCATGTCCCTTTCTATCTGAAAAGATGAATCACCCCTAGCGGTATCACGTTCCTTTTATAAATACCAAATTTCATATAAATCCCTTTAACATCAATGTTTATTGACGATTTTCATGTAAATTATAATAAATAGAAATATGAAAATCCACAGCTCTATCATGTCCCTTATATTTTTATGAAAATAAGCTTCCAACCCCATTAGAACAACGTTTATTAGCATTTTACAACTCATTTTCTTATTTATTCGGAACATGAAAATCCATAGTGATATCATGTCCATAAAAAAAATAGAACAAAACCCGAAACCCCTTGGTATGAAAGGGATTAACGTACATTTCATTTTTTCATGTTGGCTCTTAAAGGGGCCCATTTCATCAATTTTTGATTTGCTATAATTATAATCGGTATATTTTATATTGTACGGATAAGTATATTTTAATTTGTATAGGAGGTGAAAAAGATGAGCAAATCATTTGTTATTCGTAATCAACGTAGTCTAGATGGACAATCTACTAATGCGGTTATAGTTACATTAAAATCTTGGCAAGCACTTGTTGATGCATTAGAAGGAAAATACTATAGCTATAAAGATACATACCTTGAAGATATTATTAATCAAATGTCTTATGAAGAACGTATTGCGGATATCGATGGATTTGTTGCACAAGCAAAGCCATCTTTTTCACGTCATACTATTTCAAAAACAATGGGAAGAAAACATAAATTGTACGGTATTACAAATGCAGATCTTGAAGTATTCCTTTACCTACATAAAAAATGCTATACGAATGGTATTATTCCAAACGTAACAGTACATATGCTTTGGGAAGACTATAAGCGATACAAAGAAGAATTGGCATGTATACAGCATTCTCAATTCTATATTGCATTAAAAAAATTAAGCCTACATAACATTATTACGATTGAAAATGAATTAGATAGTCGATACACAATTAAAATAACTCATTTTATGAATGAAGAAACAGAAAAAGCAAATCCTTATGTTTACATTAGTCCTGTAGTCTTTACAAAAGCTTTCTTTGAACTTTCAGTAGCATCTAAGAAGCTATTCTTGGATATTGCTATGCAACAGCATAGAGAAACTACATTAAAACGTTCTTTAGACAAACAGGATGAAAGAGGTAATAAGACTCACTTTGGTGGGATGTACCGCTTTCTACATAAGAAGTATCCACATCAAATTCGTGCAGTTATGAAAGAACTAACGACTGTATTGCCTTGTACAGGAACTCCACTATTCAAAATCTGTAAACTACAAAAAGGGGTTCAAAACAAGAAAAAATACACGACTTTATTTTTATCTATTCATCCAGACTTCTTATGTGGAAAAGAATCAGGCGAACTACAGTATCGTGATCCTTTTACTCCAAAGGTTACGTATGCCCGTAAAGCCCGATTTATTGAATCTACACTACAAGAAATGCATATTGGGGAATTTACACGAGACATGAATAAATTTATTCATGTACTCAAAAATACCTGTCATCGACAAATCCGTAGTGTAATACATAGTTTGCGTGACATGATTGATCGCACTGAAAAATATCCAAGTAAGTTAGTATATACACTGAAAAAATTACTGAATCAAACATCACAGTATCATATTCTTGATACCGCAGCTAAAGAAGGGATTTATCCTCTTATTACACAGCACGTACCAGCAAAACAAAAAGAACAAGCTATATTTGATTTCGGATTGCATTTCTCTATGTACTCTCGCCGAAGCATCAAGAAGCTGTTCCGTAAAACATTTGAATTATTAAAGAACAAATTTGCCGTACCTGTTACAGAGGAATCTTACCATCGTAATTATCTAAGATATCAAGAAGAAACATTATTTAGAAAATACGCTTATGAACAAGGTGCAAATCTAAATGCTTATATGGCTTTAGAAATAGAAATGCGTGAACTTCTAAAAATAAAAGGACATAAAGAACGCTTTATTCCTAGTGATGTACGTGAATTGTTCATTGAAAAGATAGATAAATTACCAAAAGAAAAGCTAAGGGTAATTGAAGTACCTGGTAGCATAAATTTAATTACCTTTATACGTGCCTTGGAACAGCTGATACGTGCTGGAATTCAAGTAACATCAACTGAACAGGTATTAAAAGTAATGGAAGAAATGTAATCATTTTCAGCTCTCTATATTTGAAAAAAATCAAAGTAGAGGGCTATTCGTGTTGGCTCTATCATTCAAAGTCTTTCTATTAGATCCATTTATATACTTTTCTAAAAGATTCTATTGAAAATAGAATCTTTTTTTATGCACTTCTATACAATAAAAGTTATTCATCATTGTTAATTTCCACAATAGTAACTTGAAAAGGCATCCAATACCTATATAAATAGAGATTTTACTCTACATAAAATCATAAGAAAAATTATATTTTTAGTGGATATGTTTATAAAAAGTGTCATTTGTGAATAAAAATATCATACTATTGTTGCTATATAAGGGTTCTATAAGTAAATCTACTAAAATTCATCAAGTTTTATGTGATTAAATATGAATAACTGAATTAAGTGGATTAAATAATGATCATTGTGTATAGCTTGGGGACAAATGAATACAAATTGGGGACAAATATCGAGAATGTTTTCTTATTTACGAATGAATAAATATACTCACTTATGAATTATTTTTCTTCATTTTTTATGTAGGTATAGTGGTATTATTTTATGATTTTATGTAGAAAGGGTGGTACAACAAAGTCTATTTTTACACTCCCATTACATACCATTTATGATTTTTTACAGTAGGGCATGTTAAAAACATTGTCATAGCAAGCTTTATTCTATATTTTATGAACCTATAAAAGTTTTATCTTTATATTTTTAATATATATAAGATATATATTTATATAAGATTTTAAGGAAAGGGGGAATATTTTAGAGAGGATGGGGACAAACAATATATTTTTAAATAAAAAAATAATTTATATTATATATACTAATGTTTTCAAAATTTATTAATAAAAAGTTCTAACTACTATACGCATAAAATACTACTAGATAAATTATATATAAGTGTTAAGAGTCTTCTTTAGTAGAGTTATCACAACAAAGAGATTTACATACTATAACAAATTAATAGTCCTTTACAAAGAGATGAATTACTGTTGCTTTAGGAAATTAATAGTTATAAACTTATAGGCAAAGTCGAGATCCTCGCTATAAGTTTGTAAAAATAGAGTATAAATTTATTATACTCTATTAAATTTTTGATACATGAATAGGAGTGATATTTATGCAACTAAAAAATGTAACACCTATGGGATTAAATGATGATGTATTCAAAACAATTATTAATAAAACTGAAAATACATCTCCATCATTTTTTTTCATAAATCCGTCAGGTAATGTTGTCATACCAAAATATTTGAACAAGGATATATGTATGTATGCAGTTTTCGGTGAAACAATGGTTATAATTGATAATGAAATTGAGATATTAAGGCATCAACAAATATTGTATTTTAATGCTGAGGTGTACATTGAATTGAGAAATAATACAACTGAGAATGTAATTGTATATATTGATGGTGTAAATAAGTAGTTATTGATTATAATTATTATAAATATTTGTGAAATACTTCACAAAAAATACACAATAAAAAATAGTCATTTCATGTATAGTAGGAGTAGTTGAAAATTTCATATTATTATTTGTGAAATACTTCACATGATTTAAGCTTTTAATTAATAGGCAAGATGAAAACAATAAGTTCCAACATTTTAAATCTATTTTTATAGTGATCTGGAGGCTTTAATATGACAAACAAGACAGATGAAAAAGAAGTACAAGCAATGGTCAACGTAGTAATTAAAGATGAAAATGATGTACAAGAAGTTGTTAATACTTTAGTTGAAAATGGAAAAGAAGCACTAAAAGCACTAGAATCTTATACGCAAGAGCAAGTAGATCATATTGTTCATGAAATGGCACTATCTGGATTAGATCAACATATGCCATTAGCAAAAATGGCAGTTGAGGAAACTGGTCGAGGTGTGTATGAGGATAAATGTACAAAAAATATATTTGCGACTGAATATATTTGGCATAGCATAAAAAAAGATAAAACTGTAGGAATTATTCATGAAGATCCATATGAAGAAGTCATTGAAATTGCCGAACCAGTAGGTGTAGTTGCTGGTGTGACACCAGTAACGAATCCTACTTCAACTACTATGTTTAAAGCAATTATTGCAATGAAAACAAGAAATCCAATTATTTTCGCTTTTCATCCATCTGCTCAGCGATGCTCTGTTGCAGCGGCTAAAATATTAAGAGATGCTGCAATTAAAGCAGGGGCACCGGAGAATTGCATTCAATGGATCGAAAAACCTTCTGTTGAGGCAACAAAAAGATTAATGAACCATGAGGGGATTGCACTTGTTCTTGCAACCGGGGGTGCTGGAATGGTGAAATCAGCATATTCTACAGGGAAACCGGCCTTAGGAGTAGGACCTGGGAATGTACCTTGTTATTTAGAGAAATCAGCACATGTAAAACGAGCTGTAAATGATTTAATTTTATCAAAAACATTTGATAATGGTATGATTTGTGCTTCTGAACAAGCAATCATTGTAGATAAAGAAATCTATAATAGTGTAAAAAAAGAAATGCAAGACAACAATTGTTATTTTGTTACTGAAGAAGAGAGAATAAAATTAGAGAAGCTTGTTATTAATGAAAATACATGTGCAGTAAATAGTGATATCGTTGGGAAATCAGCACATTATATTGCATCATTAGTAGGCATTAAGGTACCAGAAGATACAAAAATACTTGTAGCTGAAATTAAGGGAGTGGGTGCAGAATATCCACTATCACGTGAAAAATTGAGCCCAGTATTAGCTTGTATCAAAGCAAATTCACGAGAAGAAGGATTGAAATACTGTGAAGAAATGTTAAATTTAGGTGGCTTAGGGCATTCAGCGGTTATTCATTCTACAAATAAAGAAGTACAAAAACAATTTGGTTTAAGAATGAAAGCTTGTCGCCTTATTGTAAATTCACCGTCAGCACAAGGTGGGATTGGTGATATATATAACGCATTTATTCCATCTTTAACATTAGGTTGTGGATCATACGGTAAAAATTCTGTTTCTCAAAACGTAACAGCTACACATTTAATAAATGTAAAGCGTTTGGCGAATAGAAAAAATAATATGCAATGGTTCAAATTACCACCTAAGGTTTTTTTTGAAAAACATGCGACACAATATTTAGCTAAGATGCCAAACATTTCACGAGCATTCATTGTAACGGATCCAGGAATGGTAGAACTGGGATATGTGGACACAGTTACACATTACTTACAACAGCATTTAAATGATGTAAAAATAGGTGTTTTCTCAGAGGTAGAACCAGATCCATCAGATGAAACAGTATTCAAGGGTGCTGAGATGATGAGAAGCTTCAAACCGGATGTAATTATTGCATTGGGCGGAGGTTCAGCAATGGATGCAGCAAAAGGAATGTGGCTATTTTATGAATATCCAGAAACAAAATTCTTTGGAATCAAACAAAAGTTTTTAGATATTAGAAAACGTACATGTAAATTTCCAACACTAGGGCAAAAAGCACAATTTGTTGCGATTCCAACAACATCAGGAACAGGGTCAGAAGTGACACCATTTGCGGTTATTACAGATAAAAAAAATAATATAAAATATCCACTTGCTGATTATGAATTAACACCAGATGTAGCGATTATTGATCCACAGTTTGTAATGACAGTGCCACCTCATGTAACAGCAGACACTGGAATGGATGTGTTAACACATGCAATTGAAGCATACGTGTCTATTATGGCAAATGACTATACAGATGGATTGGCTTTAAAAGCCATTGATCTAGTATTTAAATATTTACCGAGAGCATATAAAAATGGAAATGATGAAGAAGCACGTGAGAAAATGCATAATGCTTCTGCAATTGCAGGTATGGCTTTTGCAAATGCTTTTCTTGGTATTAATCATAGTTTGGCGCATAAGCTTGGACCAGAATTTCACATTCCACATGGACGCGCTAACGCAATCTTAATGCCGCATGTAATTCGCTATAATGCTATTAAGCCGAGAAAACATGCATTGTTCCCAAAATATGAGCATTTTGTGGCAGATGAACGTTATGCATATATTGCAAGAACATTGGGGCTGCCAGCAAGTACAGTGGAAGAAGGGGTAGAATCTCTTGTGCAAGCAATTATCAGCCTTGGAAAAGAATTGAATATTAATATGAGTATTGCAGGACAAGGAGTAAAACAAGAAGCATTTGAAAAAGTTGTGGATGTCTTATCAGAAAGAGCATTTGAAGATCAATGTACACCAGCAAATCCGAAACTTCCATTGATTTCAGAATTAAAAGAAGTATATAAACTAGCATATAAAGGTGTGTAATAAGTTAAGTAGATATAACTTTTTTAGTTCATAGATTTTGTATTTGATATTTGTAAATATATTGTATATGGGTGTTAAGGGGAAATAAATATTATAAAGAGCTGTGTTCTAAATAGAGCATCTAACAAAAATGCTGCCTAGATGACCTGTATGTAGGTAAGACGGGATTGTACAAAAACTATGTCTAATTATAAGAAGTTAAATCAAGTAATTGAAAAAAAAGAAGAATTAATATCGCTTGTTAAGCAGTATGGATTCACTCATGAAAAGGTAATTTGTTATAGTAGAGAATTGGATTTATTAATATATTATTTGATGAAATCTAATAGAAATAATAAGTAAATCAAATTTATATAAAAAAGAAATAAAATATAAATATTTAAGATATTTTTAAAATAAAAAGCACTCACCTATAAATAGGAGAGTGCTTTTTTATCTTAATTTCATCTATTTTGGTTATGGATTTTTAAATGCTAAAAACTTATGCGTGATAAATCTCACAACATAAATGCACATATAATTTTACAATATAGTATGTAAGTTGATGGGAGGCTTTCTTTTTGATAAATCGTGATTATAATAAAAACCCATTTATTGTAATATGGGAGTTAACAAGAGCATGTGAATTAAAATGTCTACATTGTCGTGCTGAAGCTCAGCATTATCGTGATCCTTTTGAGTTAACATTAGAAGAAGGAAAAAAACTAATTGATGATATATATGAAATGGATAATCCGATGCTGGTTTTTACTGGTGGGGATCCATTAATGCGTTCGGATATATATGATATTGCTGAATATGCGGTGAAGAAAGGTATTCGGGTTTCCATGACACCCAGTGCTACTCCAAAGGTTACTAAAGAAGCGATAAAAAAAGCAAAAGATGTTGGGATTGCTAGATGGGCATTTAGTATAGATGGACCAACAGCTGAAGTACACGATCATTTTAGGGGAACAGAGGGGTCATTTAAATTAACAATGGATGCAATTCATCATTTAAATGAATTAAAAATCCCTATTCAAATTAATACAGTTGTTTCTAATTATAATTTGAGTGTACTTAAAGATATGGCAAATTTAGTAGAAGAATTAGGTTGTGTGTTGTGGAGTGTATTTTTCTTAGTCCCAACAGGACGTGGTAAAGAGAAAGATATGATTTCACCAATTCAACATGAAAGAGTGTTCCGCTGGCTATACCAGCTAAGCAGAACTGTTTCTTTTGATATAAAAACCACAGCTGCTCAGCACTATAGACGCGTTGTTCTTCAAGAAAAAATGAAGGGAATTAAAAAGATAGATCAAATTATTCAATATAGAGATGTATTGATGGAAGGGATGACGGACGGAATTAATGAATTTGGACGCGCTCCAAAAGGAGTAAATGATGGAAATGGAGTTGTATTTATTTCTCATATTGGAGATGTATACCCAAGTGGGCTATTACCGATTAAAACCGGGAATATTAAATCAACACCGATA
Source organism: Bacillus sp. PK3-067 (assembly GCF_056738645.1). Classification (NCBI taxonomy): domain Bacteria; kingdom Bacillati; phylum Bacillota; class Bacilli; order Caryophanales; family Bacillaceae; genus Bacillus; species Bacillus sp. PK3-067. Next base: position 16,906 of record NZ_CP096491.1, read on the forward strand.
GCTGAAATTTATCGAAACTCTCCTGTTTTTCAAAGCCTTCGTAATCCAGACAATTATAAAGGCAAATGCGGTGTTTGTGAGTTTCGATATGTTTGTGGGGGATCTCGTTCTAGGGCATTTGCGATGACGGGGGATTACATGGAAAGCGAACCTTTTTGTGTATATGTTCCAAAAGCATTGCAAAAAAAGTGTAAGAATTGAGCATGGCCCTTTTTATAAATTTTTTTATTGTGTATTTCCAGTATTTATGAGCAAATACTTTCTGCTCATAAATATTGGATTAGTGATAACGAATAATCGAAAAAAGCAAGGGAATTATATTTATTTTAGGCGTATAATACGTTGATTTGAGCTTCCGCGAAATGGAAGAGTCAAATCTCTTTTTTCGATTTCAAATCTTCCATCAACTAAAACATCCCCATAATGTAACAGCTCAATCATATCTTTGTTTTGTGAATTCTGTATCTCTTCTAGTGTATAACCAGTGTAAATCCAAAGATTTTTGTTTAAGCTTTTTACAGCTTTTGCAACTTCTTTGACCTCGATAGTTTGAAAAAATGGGTCACCCCCTGAAAATGTTACATCAGTTAGAGGATTTTTGGAAATTTCTTTTATAATTTCTTTCACACTCATCTCGGTCCCATTATAAAGATTCCATGATTTGGGGTTATGGCAACCTAAACAATGATGCGGACAACCGGCAAAAAACACAACTGTCCGTAACCCTTCACCATCTACTACACTATCATGAATAATATTCATTACCTTCATTTATGTTTCACACGATCTGCTTCTTCACTACGCTTTGCATTGTTCCATTTTGACATGTCCCCTACAAGATATCCAGTAATACGGCGAATTCTTTCAATATGATGATCTTCTATATTTCCACAGCTAGGGCACTCATTTTCAATCACTCCATTATAGTCACAACATTTACAACGATCCACTGGGTGATTAATTGAACCATATCCTACTTCATACTGTGCCATTGCTTGAACAATCTGTTTTAAAGCCATTTGATTATGCGCTGCCGCCCCATCTAGTTCAATATACGTAATATGACCACCGTTGCAAAGAGCATGAAACGGTCCTTCTAAACGTATTTTATTAATTGCTTGAATAGGATAATAAACTGGAATATGAAATGAATTTGTATAGTAATCATGATCGGTTACACCTGTAATAGTTCCAAAATCAGCACGATCCTTTTTGATGAACTTCCCTGATAGTCCCTCGGCAGGAGTTGCAATTAAGGTAAAATTCAAGCAATGCTCTTTTGTTGCTTGGTCCATCTTATTTCTCATAAAGGTAACAATTTCTTTTCCAAGTTGCCATGAATCTTTATCTTCCCCATGGTGTTTTCCTGTTAAGGCAACCAAGCATTCCGCAAGTCCAATAAAACCAAGGCTCAATGTTCCTTGCTTTAAAATCTCAGTAACTGAGTCTTCTGGTTGTAGTTTTTCTCCATTGCGCCAAATCCCTTGTGAATATAGGAATTGAAAATCTCTTGCTTTTTTTGTACATTGATATGAATATCTTTCTAGCAATTGACGAATGCCAAGTTTGATATAATGATTTAACGATTTGAAAAATCCTTCTTTTGAATCATTTATTAAAGCCAATTTTACTAGATTAATAGAGGTAAATGATAGATTTCCTCTGCCAATTGCTGTCTCCTCACCATGAATATTAGACATCACACGAGTACGACACCCCATATAACATACTTCACTTTCTGGGTGCCCATTATAATACGCTGCATTAAATGGCGCATCTAAAAATGAAAAGTTAGGGAACAATCGCTTCGCTGTTGTTTCTAATGCAAGTTCAAATAAATCATAATTTGGATCTTTTTCTTCAAAATTTACACCTTTTTTTAACTTAAAAATTTGAATGGGGAAAATAGGCGTTTCGCTTTTTCCTAATCCCGCTTGTGTTGCCTGTAGTAATTGTTTAATTAATAGTCTTCCTTCCTTTGATGTGTCCGTTCCGTAATTAATTGAAATAAACGGAACTTGTCCACCACCACGGCTATGCATACTATTGGAATTATGAATAAATGCTTCACATGCTTGATATGTATCGTTTTCTGTTTCTCTCCATGCAAACACTTCGATTTGTTCCTTTGTTAGCGGATAGTCTATTAACTTTTTCTTGTTTTTTTCAAATGTTTTCCTCACATAGGGTGCTAAATCTATATCAAACATGGCAAGAGATTGCCCACCATGCTGCATATTTTGATTAGCTTGAAGAATAATAGACGAGAGTGCTAATGCACTTTTAATATCTTGTGGTTGTCTCATATGGCCATGTCCAGTGTGGAACCCTTTTTTCAGCAATTGTGCTAAAGGGATTTGTGAACACGTGGTTGTTCCTGTTGCATAAAAATCTAAATCGTGTGGGTATAAAATATTTTGATTAATAGCTTCTTTTACTTGTTTAGAAAGCAAATGTTCCCTTACATAAAGTTTTGCACTCTCTGATGCAAATGTTCCCATCATTCCCATTGGAGATCGACCATCAACATTTGCATTTTCTTGCATTAAGTCTTGATCGTTACTGTTTATAATTTTATCAAAAGTTGTCCATAAAGTATTTTTTTGCTGTTTTACATTGTCTGAGTTGTTCATCAAATTCACTCCCTCTCAATATATAGTGTCTGATATCGATAAATGATACTATATACAGTGCGTTTCTGCAATGGTACTAATAAATGAAGTATGTAATCTTTTCTGTTTAGAAGAGACTAAATCTAGAAGTTTATCGTATTACCTTGCTCATAAAAAATGAAAAGATATAGAATGATTCAATTATTTATAGATAAAAATTCTTTTGTTTTAGGTTCAAAGAGTGAGGATATCAATAGAGAGTAAAAACACACTGAACAATGTTTTATTTTATAAAATAAAAGGAATAAAAATAGAATGCAGTGATTTCACGCACAGTATTTTTTAAAAACATAGTTTATCTTATAAGAGAAGAGTGAGTATGAGAAATTCATTATATTTTACTATTTGGGATGCGTATTCCCTAAATTGGTGGAGTATGATTACCAGTGGGGGGATTCTCTCACTGGTAAAGTTTTTTATCTATAAATTTAATGATATATATGCTACTTATTATCATTCTTACGTAACATTTTGATAAAAAATTAAATGTGAGGTGTGGAAGAATGAAGTTAATTATTCCAAAGCAGCATGGAGCCTGGGGAATGCTGCTTATTCCATTTGTTTTAGGTATTTTAACTGGTAAATGGACATGGTATCATATACCTCTTTTTTTAGCGTGGTTTTTTGTGTATTTAGCTACATATCCCTTATTAATGTATGTAAAACAGCCGCGAAAGAAGTATTATTTATATTATTTTTTTCTTTACTTTGGTGAGGCTTGTATATGTGCAGCTATTGCTCTTAGTTATGAATGGCGTATAGTTTACTTTTCTATTATTATGCTCCCGTTTTTTTGTATAAACATTTATTTTTCTAGCAAAAAAAATGAACGAGCCTTATTAAATGATGTATGTGCAATTCTTTTGTTTTGTATAGGGGGCATTATAAGTTATTACTTCACAATGAAAACAGTCGATAAAAATATATTGATAATAGCGACTATAACATTTTTATATTTTATAGGAAGTACGTTTTATGTAAAAACAATGATACGTGAAAAAAAGAATCCAACGTATCGCATTCTGTCATGGTGGTACCATTTATTACTTGTGATTGTTACGCTTATTTTATCACCAACGATTACCATTATTTTTATCCCAAGTTTGATACGGTCTATAGTACTGTATGGAAGGAATATTTCAATCTTAAATGTGGGGATTTTAGAGAGTATAAATGCTATTTACGTTTTTATTACAACAATAATAGTATTTAAATATTTTGTCTCGTAAAGACTAATAATGATTCATATTGTTTATATTATATTCATATATTAATTAGTTCGGATTAATTGTTGTATTAATGTTTTCTCCAATCCTGGATGTAGAAAGGAATGTATAAATAATGACTTTTTACCAAAAATTAATGCCGTATTATGATGAAATTTTTCCAGAAAATGAAAAACAATTGAATTTTATTGCTTCATATTTACAAGAGGGGGACTCCGTAATTGATGTAGGTGCGGCAACAGGGAATGTGGCTAATGCATTAGTTGAAAAAGGAATGATTGTAACTGCGATGGAACCAGAGAAGAAAATGGCTGATAAAATTTCTGAGAAGGCTATAACCCATAAGGGAAGACTTTTTGTAAATACACTTAGAATGCAGCAAATAGACGATGTGCCTGGGATATTTGATGGTATTTATTGTATTGGAAATACGTTGGTTCATTTGGACAATGTACAGGAAATTACTGATTTCATTCAACGTTCTTTTAAAAAACTTAAGAAAAATGGAAAGTTCATAGTTCAAATTGTAAACTATGAAAAAGTATTAAATCAAAAAAATTTCATATTTCCAGTAATTAAGAAAGAACATTTCTCATTCAAACGAGATTATGTAATAGAGAGAAACAAGGTGCTATTTACTGTAACATTAAATACAAGTGGTGAAGAATTCTCAAATAGTATAGAGTTATATCCAATTACAAAAAAACAATTACTTCCCATATTAATAGATTGTGGATTTGAGTCAGTAGAAACTTACGCTAATTTTGATAAAAAAATATATTCACTTGATGGTCCTGCATTAGTAATTGTAGCAACAAAATAAATTAAAAAAACACCTGAGTAGAAAACTGTTACTCAGGTGTTTTTTTATTAATTTTTTAAAATGTGATTCTAGTCCTCTTTTAATTATAAAAAAGTTTATATAATTCAGTGGTAAATCGAATCTGATTGAGGAGGAATTGAGTTATATGGGCAAAGAAATTAAGTTAACTAAAGATATATATTGGGTAGGAAAAGTTGATAATAGAGAAGTTCCATTTCATCGTTTAATCTTAGCAAAAGGAACAACTTATAACGCGTACTTGCTAAAAACGGAAAAACCAACAGTGATTGATACAGTTGATATAGAGTTTGGAAGAGAATTTGTAGAATCATTAAGTAAATTAATTGATCCACAAGAAATTCAGTATATTGTAGTGAATCATACAGAACCCGACCATTCAGGGGGATTGGCAGCATTAGCATCAAGAGCTACTAATGCAACGATTGTATGTACAGAAATTGCAGTACCAGAAATACAAGAGATGTATAAGCTGCATAATCGAAAGTTTTTAATAGTAAAAGACGGTGATACATTAGATATTGGTGGAAAAACATTGAAATTTAAAGAAACGCCATATCTTCATACTGAAGAAACAATGATTACCTACTGTGTAGAGGATAAAATTTTATTTCCTTGTGATATTTTTAGTACTCATATAGCAAATGACGAGATTTTCAGTGATAAAGCGAATGTAGATATTACGGAAGATTTTATTGGCTATTATAATGCCATTATCCATCCACATAGAAGATATGTAAGAACATTAATAGAAGCTCTAAAAGATTTGGATGTACAAATGATTGCACCATCTCATGGCTACATTTTACGTCAGGATATACAGAAGTATATTAAATTATATGCGGATATGAGTAGAGATACGAATCAAGATAAGAAAGTAACAATTGTATATACAACAATTAAAAATAATACAAAAAAAGTAGCAAATATTATTAAAGAAACTTTAGAAGCAGATAATATTCATGTATCAGTATTTAACGTTGATAAATCAAAAAAATTAGAGGTTTTAAAGAGTATTCAAGAAGCAGATGCAGTCTTTATAGGATCTTCAACTAGATATGCAGATATGATTGGTAATTTAGAAGACATTTTAAAAGAAATGACAGAAATGAACCTAGAAGGGAAAATTGCAGCTTCATTCGGTTCATATGGTTGGAGTGGAGAGGCAATAGAGGTGATACAAGATTACCTCAATGAAACAAATATGAATGTACAAAGCACATCAAAAGTTATCAAATCTACAGGTATGACTCATGTTGAATTTCCTATTCGGATTAGATTCTCTCCAAGAGATGAGGGAAAAGTAAAGAAAATCCAACATGCAACAACATTTGTTACAGATTTATTATTGAGTTCTATTTAATAGAAAAATGGAGGTGAAAACATGGAAAAGAATTTTGTTATTATTGGAAGTGGTGTAGCCGCTGTAAATGCCGCTAAAACTATTAGAGAGTATGATAAAGGATCAAATATATTTATTTTTGGTGAAGAGCCATCACTACCGTATAAAAGAATTAAATTATCAAAGGATCTGTATTCAGATTTACACAATGAAAAAGTGTTAATTAAAAAGAAAAAGTGGTATCAAGATAATCACATATCAGTTTTTATAAATACAAAGGTGGTAAAAATTAATACAGATGAGCAATTTATTGTTACATCCAATGAAGCGGTATTTTCTTATCATAAACTATTAATTTGTACAGGAGCGAATAATAGAAGATTAGAGATAAATGGAATTAATAAAAAAAATATTTTTACTATTAGGGACATGAAAGAAGCAGATGAGCTTAAAAGTCATTTAGAGAACAAAGAAAGTGTTGTGACCATTGGTGGGGGTGTACAAGGGTTAGAAACAGCATGGTCTATTCTGAAAGCTGGTAAAAAGGTATCCATTGTAGAAGTAGCTCCTTTATTAATGAGAAGACAATTAGATACAAAATCTTCGCTTCTCTTGAAACGAAAAATTGAAAAGGAAGGGGTAAAGGTGTATTTAAATACTTCTATTGATTCTATTCTCGGGAAAGAATCTGTAACTGGCATAAAGATGAACGACAATTCTCAAATTAATTGTGATAGTATTGTTTACTCAATTGGCGTTACTCCGAACACTAAACTTGTACATGATACTGCTATTAAATTAAATAGAGGTATTGTTGTAGATGAGAAGATGAGAACAAATATAGACTCCGTATACGCTGCGGGAGATGTTGCAGAAGTAAATAATGAAATTGAAGGCTTATGGGGGACTGCCTTGGAACAAGGAAGAGTAGCAGGTAGTAATATGGTCTCTAAAACTGCCATTTATAAAAAAGAAATTCCAACCACTATTTTTAACGCATTCAATGTATCTTTATTTTCAATTGGAGTTGTTAATGAAGAGCAATGTGATAAAACAATTGTTGAAGAAGACGGTAAGGATAAGTATACAAGGTTATTTATTAAGGATAATAAAATAGTCGGTTTGATTTCATTAGAAGGAGTTGCTGCATCTATTCCTTACAAATCTGCGATTGAAAAGCATGTATCGTTAGAAGGAATAGATTTATTAAATACAAACATAAGTGAAATAATGAGCAAGTTAAAAGAAAAAATATAAAGCTGTACAAAAAGGAGAGGAAATCATGAAAAAATACATTTGTTTACCATGTGGATATATTTATAACCCAGAGGTAGGGGATCCAGATGAGGATATAGAACCAGGAACAAGTTTCGAAGATTTACCAGAGGACTGGGTTTGTCCTGTGTGCGGAGAAGATAAAAATCATTTTGCACCACTAGATGAATAAGAAGGAAAAAACAATGAGAATACTGCACAGTATTCTCATTGTTTTTTATATTTTTGAATGTGATTCTGGTCACAGAAATATTCTTTAAAAAATTCTATAATAATTATGTAGCAGATACTTATACCGATTCAGCCATTCTCGGTACACTCTATATGGCCCTGGCGCCACCCTTTCTCCTCAGGGACATATTTTTCTATGCCATATCAAAATATGTTTATGAGGATAGTGTATATCACTGTCTTCATAAACATATAGTTGTGATTTGGGTCACTGCAATATTTGATAAAAATGTCTATAATAACCTTGGATATCATTATATTTTTAATTCTATAGTTAGAGTAAGGTGAGAAAATATGGACGATAATCATAAAAAATCAAGAGAGCTTTGTCCAAGAAAAGTACTAATTTTTAAGACCCTTTCCGAAGAGGAAATTGGTAATATAGCTTCAATGACAAAACATAGGAAGTTTAAAAAGGGCCAGCCATTAATTCTTGAGGGAGATAAATCAGATACATTATTTATTATTAATAGTGGACAAGTAAAGCTATGTACATTAACTCTTCAAGGGAAAGAGCAAATATTGCATATACTAACAAGTGGTGAATCCTTTTGTGAATTAAATATATTTAATTATGATGAAAAAAGTAATTTTAGTGCATATGCTATAGAAGATACTCATATCTGTATGCTAAAAAAAGAAAATATGGATTATATAATGGAACGAAATCCAAGTATTGCATTAAAGTTGTTAAAAGTTGTCACAAAACGTTTAGCTAAGATAGAGAATTTAGTGCAAAATTTAGCTACAAACAATCCTGAAGTTAGAATTGCTCACATACTATTGGAGTTTTGTGATAAATATGGAAAAAGTACTGAGGATGGAATACTTATTAACTTGCCATTGACACGAGAGGAATTGGCAAATTATGCGGGTGTAACAAGAGAGACTATTAGTCGTAAATTGAATAAGTTTGAAAGTTTAGGACTCATGGCCTCTGTTGGAAATAAGAAAATAATAATAAAAAATCAGTTAGCTATTAGAAGACTTATCAGTTTCTGACAAAAGCCCCCTTTCTCAGAATATAAAAGAGGAGTTATTACAAATTAGCAAGTATTTTAATTGTATAAATTCTTAAAATCATTATATATGAGGAAATCACAAAAAAGGGAATATGTGTTACCAATCGGTTTAATTGATAAGGTATGGATTTTTTGAGCCACAAAATATCACATGCCTTATAATCAAACTTAATTTAATACGTAACGGGGTTGCAAATGTGTCAATATTAAAGTGTTCTCTTTAACACGTTTTCAAAGGTTTAAAACTCTTCTTAAACAATGATTAAGAAGAGTTTTTTAGATAAAAGTTATAAAGAATTAGTTTTAATTAACTAAGAAATTATGCAAAAAGAGTATTTGTCTGTACATTTGTTATATGCTCGGCTAATACAGTAGCTTGTGCATGGAGGGGGGCTGGAAATCCTAATGTAATCCCATTGTGTTCAGTGCATTCACCAATTGCATAAATTAATTTATCATTTGTTTGCATATGCTTATTAACAACTATGCCACGTTTAACATGTAAGCCAGCTTTTTCTGCTAAATGTGTATTAGGTCGCCTACCAATAGGTATTACAATTAAATCATATTTTTTAATAGTGCCATCTTCGAATTGAATCCCCTCTGCGTAGTCTGTACCTAGGATTTTAACCGTGTTTTTTTCCATGAGAAATTGAATTCCTTTTGCTTTTAGCTTGTTACATAGTGATGAACAATCCAATATATCTTGTTTTGCCATTAAGTGTGAACTGAAATGAACTACGTGGACGTCTATTCCAAAATCAAATAATTTTTGTGCAATTTTTAGACCGAGCATGCCATTGCCAATAATAATAGCTTTCTTTGCATGCTTCTTAATATTTAATAGAAATTGGATTTCTTCAGTTGTTCTAAGTTTATTTACTCCAAATAATTGTAGTCCTTTAACGGGAAAAATAAAAGCAGTAGATCCTGTTGCAATGATGAGTTTATCGTAGAAAACAATACGGCGTTTATCTGTAACAATGACCTCGTCCTCACGATCAATTTCTATTACTTTTTCGTTTGTAAAAAGCTTAATATTATGTTGTTTGTACCAATTATATTGCTTTTGTATTCTATTTTTAATATCTAAATTTAAAGAAATAGTGTTTATTTGATTGTAGAGAGGATAGAGTTCATCACTGAAAATAGAAATGCTATACATATTAGGATTTTGTATTAAAATCTGTTCAATACAACGTAAACTAGATATACTATTACCGATAATTACTAAGCGTTTTCGTTTTCTCATATCAATTTCTCCTTTTTATTGTGAAGTATTGAGCAATGATGTTCGTTCATATTATAACAATTTTAAAAAGCAGATTGCTTGATATATAGTTTATTTTAAAATATGTCACAAATTATCTTTATTCGGGTAATGAGATACAAAGATGATCCCATTAAACTCATAGGTTAGAGGCAAATTTTAAAAATGTTACTAAGATATTTCAGATGGAAAATGTTGAATATGTTTGCTGATAGTAGTATTTCTTCAATTTTTAAAGAATAACGCATACAAACACACTGTAACCTTATAATTAAAGCTTTTTTATGTATAAATGCGAATAATTTCCTGATAGGTCCCTATACAAGTAAGTAAAAATTAAGATGGAGTGTTTTTCCTAAACATGATAAATTAAAACTTTCTATACCAGATTAATTATTCTTTTATTCTATATTGACTAGGTATATTCGTGTATTATGCACCTTCTAGGATTTAGTGAATATAGCAGATTGCACATCATTTGAATCATTTTGTAAAGTGAGTATGTTTATTTTGTGAAATATTGAACAAAATCTTGAAAGTGAATATTGAAACATGTAGTTTATTCTTAGGATTATTTATAAAAACCATGAATTAAAGGAGTGTGTAATTTTATGTTAGAACAAGGGATAGCTGATGCTATAAAACTTGCACAAAAGAAGAAACAAATATTAGATATAACCCCAATACAATATTTTGTTCGTGCATTACTAGCCGGCATCTATATTGGATTTATTATAGTATTATGTTTTAAATTAGGGGATTTTTTTCACGTTGTAAATTCACCTGCAACTTATTTAAGTGCTTCTTTATTTTTTGGAATTGCACTTATATTAATAATATATGGTGGAGCGGAATTATTTACTGGGAATACAATGTATTTTACAATTTCGACCTTACGAAAAAAAACAACGGTCTCAGATACTTGTCGTAACTGGGGTGCTTGTTTTTTAGGTAATCTGGTAGGTGCAATATTTTTTGCGTTATTATTTTATGGTACTGGTATTTTTGATCAAATTGAATATGAACATTTGATAAGTAATGTTGTTGAAGTAAAAATGAATACACCGACAATACAGCTATTTTTCAAAGCTATTTTATGTAATTGGCTTGTTTGTCTAGCATGCTTCCTTCCTTCTCAAGTAAAAGGGGATACAGCAAAAATAATTGTTATGATGTTATTGGTTTTTACATTCTTTTTATCTGGATATGAACATAGCATTGCAAATTTATCGCTATTTGCAATCTCCCTGGTATCGCCACATCCCAATACTATTTCTTTTAGTGGGGCTATTTATAATTTAATTCCAGTTACAATTGGAAATATTATTGGTGGATCTGTATTTGTTGGCATGGTATATCATTATATAACCCAAAACAACCCTACAGCTGAACAGAAGGGCGATTTAGTTGAATCTCAATGTGAGGAAAACATCCCATTACAAACACAAATAAAAATTTGAGCTACTAATATAATCATTTTCGTATAAAAATAACATAATTATTTTGAATGTTATTTTTATATAAGTTGGCTTAATTAGCTGGAAATACCGTTTTAATAATTCTTTTAAATATATTTTTTTCTTTTATAAAATATATTATTTGTTTTTGTTAGACATATAAGGGAAGAGAAATATACAAAAAACATTCACAACTTATGTGACTTAAATTTGTTAATATAAAATGCAAGATCACATGTCAAATTTATTACAGAAAACTCTAAAAAATTAGTGGGGGGTTTATTAGAAAATGAATTTTGAAAAAGTTTATTTGGTATAGAAGTGCTTTTAGGGGGTTATTGCTAAAATAGGTGAGATAACCTTCGATATAAAAAATAAAAATTTGCAGTAATTAGATTTGAATGAAGATAATATAAGCATGAATGTCATTATGAGAAGTGATAATCAATTAATGAATCTTAATAAAAATGTAAGCGCTAACAATTTTATTTAACTAGATGTATAAACTAGATTTTCCACAGCATATCAATGAATCTTTGAAATATAGATAAAGAAAAATCATCTTATCTAGTGAAGCTATACATAATATTTTTTTGAGTTAAATAAGAAATAATGTTGGAGCAATATTTGCTGGAAATACATATGAAAAGGAATTTAAGTTTAACTATTTGGTATTGAACATTAATGTATTTCGAGTTCATTATTTGTTTATTCAAAATCAATTAAATCTCTTTTTATTAGAATAACAACAATGCACAAAAACATAACATAAATAGTGAGGGATCTATAAATGAATAAAAATATTAATCGTGTAGTTTTAATTGGTACAGGGGCCGTAGGGTGTAGTTATGCATATTGTATGATTAATCAGGGGTTGGCAGAAGAATTCGTTCTTGTAGATGTAAATGAAGCAAGAGCAGAAGGAGAAGCAATGGATTTAAGTCATGCAATTCCTTTTTCACCATCACCAACAAAAGTATGGAAGGGTAGCTGTGAGGACTGTAAAGATGCACAAATTGTTGTAATAACGGCCGGATTGCCACAGAGACCAGGTGAAACACGTTTAGACTTAGTTGAAAAAAATACTAAGATTTTTAAAGAAATTATACGTAATGTCATGTCAAGCGGATTCGATGGTATTTTCTTAATTGCAACAAATCCAGTGGACATTTTAACATATGTAACTTGGAAAGAATCTGGATTGCCGAAAGAACGCGTAATTGGTTCAGGTACAACACTTGATTCTGCACGTTTCCGTTACATGTTAGGAGAATATTTTGAGATCGATTCTCATAATGTTCATGCTTATATAATTGGTGAACATGGTGATACGGAGCTTCCGGTTTGGAGTCATGTGTCAGTGGGCGTTCAAAAGCTACAAACCATTTTAGAAAATAAAAGTCAGTATAATCAAAGTGACTTAGACGAAATTTTTGTTCGTTCACGTGATGCGGCCTATCATATAATTGAACGTAAGGGAGCAACCTGTTATGGAATTGGAATGTCTTTATTACGTATAACAAAGGCAATTCTACATCATGAAAATAGTGTATTAACAGTATCTGCATACCTTGAAAATGAATATGGTCATAATGATGTATATATAGGAGTTCCTGCTGTTATTAATCGCGAAGGTATTCGAGAAATTATAGAAATTGAGTTAAATGCGGAAGAAAAGTTTAACTTTAATCATTCTGTACATACATTAAAAGATACCATGTCACCAATACTATAAGATGAATTTATCGTATAAAATTATGTCGAATATATAAATACTTAGCAACAGTTTAAAGGTACCTAATCTAATATACTCAGAAAGCAAATAGTATAGAAAAAATGTTTGTTTAAATAGAAATAAAGTACTTTCATCTTGTAAAGAATCATTTTATAAACATTATTAAGAAATTAAGATTCTGTACGACATTAGTTCATAACATATCAAGATTGAACGTTTTTAGAAGCGACATAATTATTTATAGCTAAATATGTTATGATTTTCACAAAATGTTGATACCTTTTGTGCATAGTTTCCTTTAAGTCACTAAGGACAGATATATTTGATTAAATAAGAAGCACTTTTTTAGAAGTTTAAGGAAGTGCTTTTTTATTTGTTAATAAACATTAGAAATCTATTAAATTACATACATTTATGGAAGAGAGTGATTTCTATGTGCATCTGGCTATCGTTTGATTACATTCTTATTAGACGTTTATAAAATAACGAGCATACAGTAGGTAATGTGAAAATTAGGGGATAATGGAGCATACAAATTTGGTAATAAACCTTAGGGATAGGAGGGAACGAGATGAGAAATTTCTTTGAAGAAAAATATACAAATTTAGAATTTAAAAGAGAACTAATAAATATTATAAGTAAAATCAGTGAATATAAAGGAGCAATATCAGCATATCAAACTCAAAAACCAGAGATATTTAATCTTTTGGAAAAGAGTATATCACTGCAATATATTAAAACTTTTCCTAATATATATGAAAAGTTTACATTCTCAAATAAACAGTTAAAAAAATTAGTTGATCATCATGCTAGCCCTCAAACATTGGAAGAGGACGCTTTATTTTGTTATTGCAAAACATTAGAACTTGTGCAAAAAGAAAACCACAAATTACCTATTAAACCGCAAACAATTCAAGAATTGCACTTCCAATTAATGAATTATTCAACTTCTGAAAGTGGTAATTGGAGAAAAAGCGAACTTGTATTATCTTCTATTCCAAAGTTAAAAGATCAACTTAAATTACGTACAGTTGTTTTATATGATATGGTTCCGCAATATTTGTATCATCTATGCGAACAGTATAATGCATTAAGGGCTAAAGGGAATTTTCATCCGCTCCTACTAATTCCTCAATTTATCTTAAATTTCCTATGTATTTATCCATTTAATAAAGGAAATGGCAAGTTAGCAAAAATATTAATTCAATGGTTATTAATTGAAAGTGGATTTACATTTGTAAAATATACATGTATAGATAAATATTTCAAAGAATATGAATCAGATTATTATGATGCTCTGTATAAATCTGCAGCTCACTGGTATCAAGGCGATCATAATGTAGTTTTCTGGATGAAAATTTTTTTGGACATTGTTTTAGTTGCATATAAAGAATTATATTGTGTAATAAAAAATTGTATTAGCACTCATACTAAAAGAAAAAGAATTGAAAAATACATAGACAGACAAGATAATCCTTTTACTAAAGAAAATATTCGGAACATGTATCCAGACATAAGTGAAAGTACTATAAATAAAACATTACACGCTTTAAATTCACAGGGATACATTAAATTAGTTTCTAAAGGTAGAAATGCAACATGGATAAAGCATAAATTAACTTAGGGTAAAGAACTAGAACACTGGCAAATAATAAACAAGGAGAACCCAAAAAGGGTTCTCCTTGTTTATTATTTGTTAGACTAATGTATCTTTTAGAAGGATAAAGAAGTAAAATAGACTATTTATTAATTGCAATCTAATCATAAAATTTTGTATCACATCTTTAAGAAAGACTGGTCTACTCGTTATGATTTTCTAAACCAAATTGTCCCTTTTTACGCATAGTGTAATAAATAGGGAGGCCGAGTGCAGTTAGACCTATTCCACATAAAGCTAGCAGAGGTTGAGTGAATAAGGTATTAATAACAATGAACAATCCGCCAATAATAGCAACTAATGGTATAAAAGGATACAATGGAACTTTATAAGGTCGCACAAGTTCGGGTTCCCTTTTTCGTAAGATGAATACAGCAAGGAATGTCATTGTGTAGAATATCCATATTACAAATACCAACATATCAGTAAGAGTATTGAATCCGCCGACGGCCATCATAATAATTGAAATAAATAGCATAAATAGACCAGAATTATAAGGGACCCGACTAGTTTTAGATAATGTAGCAAACCATTTACTAAATGGTAGTTTGTTCTCAATAGCCATGGCATAAGGAATTCGCATTCCTGTCATAATATAACCATTAATCGTTCCAAATACGGAAATTAAAATGCCAATGGTAACTAGTTTTCCTCCCATAGCTCCAAAAAGAATTGTAGCTACTTGAGAAGCGGGTGTATCAGTACCTGCGAGCGATGTTGCAGACATGACCATTAGAAACGCGACATTAATTAATAAATAAACAACCATTACTGTTGATAATCCTAATACGATTGCTTTAGGCAAGTCTTTTTTAGGGTTTTTCATTTCTCCAGCAATATTCCCTACATGAATCCATCCATCATAGGCGAACATTGTTGCGAGTAAACCAGATCCAAGGGCAGATATCATAGATTTGTTCGGCCCTGCCTCAATTGGAAAAAGCTGAAAAGTAACGTCACTTTTGTGTAGTAAACCAAAAATAATAATTAATGCTAGTGGAAGCAATTTACATATAGTCGAAGCCATTTGGATACCGCCAGCCGCTTTAGCTCCTAAAAAGTTCATAAGAGTTACAAATGTTGCTGTGATAATTGCAATTGCGATAATTAGCATTTTGTGTTCATTAACATTTAGGCCAAATAAACTAATCGTTTGTGTCCCGAAAATAATAGCAAGAGCTGCAATATTTGCAGGGAAGTATATGACAGTTTGTGCCCAGCCAAGCAAGAAAGCAGTTAAGTTTCCATAAGTCCTCTTTAAATATGCCATCATCCCCCCCGTTTCAGGAATAGCGGCAGATAGTTCAGCAGCAGTTAGTCCTGCGCAAACGGTCAAGATACCACCAATTACCCATGCAAGTAATCCTAGGCTAGCTGTTCCTGTTACTCCATATAATGCAGTGGGCTTGAAAAATACTCCGGCGCCGATAACGGTACCAATAACTGTGGTTAATGCTGCAAAGAAACCAATATCCTTTTTTAGTTGTTGTTGTGACAAAATAATCACTCCCAATTAGAAAAATATATAAATTCTCTTATGAATTCTTTATCCTGTTTGTTAAATTATTTGATAGTATATCCTGTATCCATACAAATAGCCGCCCCTCATCCTTACCAGCTAGAGAATTTGAATACATTTCAGATACTAAATAAAAAAGAAATTAAACGTATAAGTAAAGAAAGTTTAATTTCGCCTCAAATCATGTGAAAATTTTCACATGATTTGAGGCGAGTAAAATTCCATGAATTATACATTAAAAGAAATTCTTTAATTTAACCCGAAACATGAAGTTAAAAACGAGATTTCTTTTATATGAATAATAAGGATAAACGAGGTATTTTAATATTTTGATATAGTAAAGTGGTAAATCGAAATTCAAAAGAGAAGATATATTCTTGTGAAGAATATCACAAAGTATTGAGGGATTCAATCATATTTTCGATATAAAATACAGAAAATCAACTAAATAAAACATTTTGTGAAATGTTTCACAAAATTGTTGACCTCTTATTTTTACTAATGGTATCTTGTAGGTGCAATCCAATGTTATAAATTAAATTATATTTGAAAAATATTGTAAGGATGAATATTTTGAATCTTATATTTATCTGACAATAATTAATTTAATTTATAACTCACTCTAAAAAAGGATGTGTAGATATGAAAATTGGTGTAGTGAAAGAGATAAAAAAAGGGGAAGCTCGTGTAGGGATGACTCCAGAAAATGTTCAAAAATTAGTTTCAGCTGGAAATGAAGTTTTAGTACAAAAAGATGCTGGATTAGGTTCTGGTTATACAAATGATGAATATATAAATGCAGGAGCAAGCATAGTAAATCAAGGCCAGGCATGGGATGTTGATATGGTAGTAAAGGTAAAAGAACCACTACCTGCAGAATACCATTACTTTAAAAAGGATCTAATTGTATGGGGCTTTTTACATCTGGCTGCGTCGAAAGAGTGTGTAGAAGCGATGAGAAAAGCTGGAACTACTGCGATTGCTGGTGAAACTATTAGTGAGGATGGAAATTTAGCATTATTAAAACCTATGAGTGCAATTGCTGGAAGACGTGCGGTATTTATGGGAGCTTATTATTTAGAGAAACAACATCAAGGAGAAGGGATTTTATTATCAGGTATTGAGGGAATCCCAGCCGGAAAAGTTGTAATCCTAGGTGGAGGGAATGCTGCAACTAATGCTTGTGATATGGCAATTGGAATTGGATGTAGTGTTACAATCCTAGAGGTTAATCAAGAAAGAATTGCATATTTAAGAAAGCAATACGCAACAGAAGAAGTAAATATAATTGAATCTAATACTGAAAATCTAGAGCGAACGATTAAAGAAGCAGATTTATTTATTTCAACAATTTTAATACCAGGATCTCGCCCTCCTAAAATTGTTAAAGAGTATATGGTTCAATCTATGAAGCCAGGAAGTGTCATTGTGGATATCGCAATAGATCAAGGTGGTACAGTAGAAACTATTGATCATTATACAACTCATGATAATCCTGTATTTATTAAACATGACGTAATTCATTATGCAGTACCAAATATGCCTGGTGCCACCCCACGTACTTCAACTATGGCGCTGGCAAATGGAAATATTGAGTATTTACTAGCAATTTCTAAAGATGGATTAGAAAATGCAATTCAAAATAAATCATCATTAGCATCTGGGGTAAATGTATATAAAGGTATTATTACCTATGAAAATTTAGGTATGACGCTAGGTTTGGACTTTAAACAATTGAAAGAAGTGTTAGTATGATTACCAAAAACGTATTGTTAGATATCACTGACATTAAAAAAGCCAAAGAAATTCTTGATGTAAATGCCCGAAAAACACCTTTGGTTAAATCTTTCTATTTAACTAGTAAAACCGGTGGAGAAATTTATTTAAAGTTGGAAAACATGCAGTTAACAGGTTCATTCAAGTTTCGTGGTGCATTTAATAAAATTTCTCAACTTACAAATGAAGAAAAAGAACGTGGTGTAATCGCCTGCTCAGCTGGAAATCATGCACAAGGTGTCGCATTATCTTCTCATTTACTTGGAATCAAAAGTAAAATTGTGATGCCAACCTCTGCACCGCAAGCTAAAGTGGATGCGACGAGAGGATATGGTTCGGAAGTTATTTTATACGGTGATACGTTTGATGATGCAAAAGCGAAATGTGAAGAGATTATAAAAGAAACAGGGGAAACATACCTACATCCATATGATGATGTAGAAGTAATGGCTGGTCAAGGGACAATTGGGTTAGATATTCTGGATGATATGTGGGATGTTGATACTGTTATTGTACCTATTGGTGGAGGAGGAATTATTTCAGGGATTGCTGTAGCACTGAAATCATTTAATCCTTCCATTAATATTATTGGGGTTCAAGCTGATAATGTTCATGGAATGAAAGCTTCTTATGATGCGGGGAGAATTTTGGAACACTATCAAGCACCAACAATAGCGGATGGTTGTGCAGTAAAAATACCTGGAAATTTAACCTTTGAAATTGTAAAAGACCTAGTAGATGAAATTGTAACTGTATCGGAAGAAGAATTAGAAGTAGCAATGAAAGACTTAATGCAACGCGGAAAAGCTGTCGTAGAAGGCGCGGGAGCATTAGCCACAGCCGCTCTTCTTGCAGGCAAAGTTGATAAATATGTACAGGGTAAAAAAGTAGTAGCGGTTATTTCAGGTGGCAATGTGGATTTAAAACGTATTTCAAGTGTATGTGAGCATTTCTTTGTTGCCAATGAGGTAAAATAACGATTGAATAATCTTATAAAATAAAATTATTTACTTAAGGGGAGCTAGGAGACGATATCTTAGCTCCTTTTTAAATAAATGGAGGCGTGTGTTATGGCCAACTTATTTAGGAAAAAATCAGTAAGGAAATTGTTGCAAGATAGTGAAAGTAAGACTTTGACAAAAACATTGGGCGCATTTGACCTTACCATGCTAGGGATAGGTGCAATAATTGGTACAGGAGTACTTGTATTAACTGGATTAGTAGCCGCAAGAGATGCGGGTCCAGCAGTTATTTTTTCATTTATGATTGCCGCAATTGTTTGTGGGTTTGCAGCCCTATGTTATGCGGAAATCGCATCTGCTCTTCCAGTCTCGGGTAGTGTATACACCTATTCATATGCGACGATTGGTGAGTTTGTAGCCCACTTAATGGGATGGACTTTATTGTATGTATATATAGTTACAACTGCCGCAGTAGCGGGTGGATGGACAGGCTATTTTCACAACTTAGTAAACGGATTTGGGATTGAGATACCAAGATCACTTTTAACAATTCCAACACAAGGTGGAATCGTTAACTTACCAGCAGTAATCATTACTTTGGTATTAACTTGGTTATTATCAAAAGGCACGAAAGAAAGTAAGCGAGTGAATAACGCAATGGTATTAATAAAAATTGGTATTGTTGTTTTATTCATTTCAGTTGGTATATTTTACGTAAAACCAGAAAACTGGATTCCGTTTGCACCTTATGGTATAAGCGGAATCTTTGCCGGAGGAGCTGCAGTATTTTTTGCCTTTTTAGGATTTGATGCGTTAGCAACGTCTGCTGAAGAAGTAAAAAATCCACAACGTGATTTACCGATTGGTATTATTGCTTCGCTAGTTATTTGTACAATTATTTATGTTATAGTTTGCCTTGTTATGACTGGTATGGTTTCTTATAAGGAATTAGATGTACCAGAAGCAATGGCCTACGTATTAGAAGTTGTAGGACAAGATAAAGTAGCGGGTATAATCGCAGTTGGAGCTGTAGTTGGTATTATGGCTGTAATTTTCGCTTACATTTATGCAACAACACGTGTATTCTTTGCGATGAGTCGTGACGGTTTATTACCAAAATCGTTTGCGAAAATTAATAAGAAGACAGAAGCACCAGTATTCTCAACTTGGTTAACAGGTATTGGTAGTGCTTTAATTGCTGGATTTATCGATTTAAAAGAACTATCGAATTTAGCGAATATTGGAGCGTTATTAACATTTGCGATGGTTGGTGTGTCAGTTATTATTCTTCGTAAAACACATCCAAATTTAAAACGTGGTTTCATGGTACCACTGGTACCAATCTTACCGATTATTTCAATAACATGTTGCTTATTTTTAATGGTAAATCTTCCTTTAAAAACTTGGGTTTATTTCGGTATTTGGTTATTTATAGGGGTAATAGTATATTTTATGTATTCTAAAAGACATAGTCAATTAAACAAACTATAAATGAGATATATCAGAGACAAAGGGTACCATGCCCTACATGTTTGGACAAGTTGGATTCTTCTCATTTGGGATGTACCTTTTCTTTTTATAAAAAATTTAATCAAAAGAACTTGAAAGTTTATGTTATACGTAAAAAAACGAATCTATTTTTAAAATAGATTCGTTTTTTTAGGGACATTCCATATTTAAAAGATGCTTGGTTAATATCCGCTTATATTTTTCCTTTGGGATAGTGAAAATTCTTAAATCTATGAGCAAGAAATCTATCTAAACGCTATCAAGGTGATATTTTGAAATAACAAATAGATATAAAGTACAAAGCATGTACACAATAAGAACAAATAACCTTTTGTATACAAATACACATCAGGAAGCAAAAATATATTTATTTTCTTGTATAGTTAGTTACTAAAAACGAATGGAGAGTATGTGTTTATGAAAATAAACCAGTCAAACCTTAAAGGGGTATGGAAAAAAAGAATATTAATATTTCTTTTGATTGTTTTCGGATTGATTATTGCAGGAGTTAGTTATTGGAACCTTTCACCTACTCCAAAAGCGTTTCTCATAAAAAAAGCATTTGAAGGTGGAATGTTTGTTCAATCGGATAATTATCAAAACGCTTTAAAAGAAACAAAAATTGTTAAGGACATCAATTATAATTCTAAATTTCCCGATGGTATGTTAGACATTATTTATCCGAAAAACCATACTGACAAAACACCTGTTATTTTTTGGGTTCATGGGGGTGGATTTGTAGGTGGGGATAAATCCGATATCACTGGTTATGCAGTAGAATTGGCTGCTAAGGGGTATGCAGTAATAAATATAAATTATGCTCTTGCACCTAAGATGAAATATCCTACACCAGTATTCCAACTTGGTGAGGCTTATGAATATATAAAAGAAAATGCAAAGAAATATAATTTAAAACTTGAACAGGTTTATTTTGCAGGAGATTCTGCTGGAGCACAAATATCTGGACAATTCGTTAATATTCAAACATCTGCCAATTATGCAAGGTTAACTAAAATTGATCCTGTTGTTGAGCCTGCTACAATTAAAGGTACTTTACTATTTTGTGGTCCATATAATATGCCTGCATTAGCTAAAATGGAAACAACTAAAGAAGTACAAGATTTTATGCGTACCACTGGTTGGGCTTACTTTGGGAAAAAGGATTTTGAAACATTACCTGAAATAGAAATTGCTTCTATCATTAAACACGTTACAAAAGATTATCCACCAACATTTATTACAGATGGAAATACTGCATCATTCGAAGATCAAGCCAAAGCACTAGCGTCTGAGTTAGAAAGTAAAGGAGTACCTATAGAAAAACTCTTCTTTGATAAAAATATTTCTGGTGAGTTGGCTCATGAATTTCAATTTAAAATGAACACACCAGCAGGGCGAGAAACTTTTAATAAAGTTCTTGAATTTTTAAATGAAAATAAATAGTTTGCCTAAAATCGAATACAAAAGTTCAATCATCATTTTAAATTATAAGAACTACGCTATCTTTTTTGTGGAATCCTAGGAAAAGATAGCGTTTTTTCTCTTAATAACTTACAAAATTAAACTGAAATAGAAAAAAGGAATGAATTATTCGGA
The DNA here is from genome assembly GCF_056738645.1 of Bacillus sp. PK3-067. NCBI lineage: Bacteria > Bacillati > Bacillota > Bacilli > Caryophanales > Bacillaceae > Bacillus > Bacillus sp. PK3-067. The sequence continues at coordinate 38,996 of NZ_CP096491.1, forward strand.
TGATAGTAAATGTCTTAGTGATTTCAATGTATATATAACAAATCAGTTTATATTTATTTCCTTGATAGGATTTTACATAATATTAAATTTTTGTGAATTATTAATCTGAAAATAATTTGATTTAAAGTATTATTCATACGAAATGAATACCTTTATGTAATTTATTTGATTTATAAGATAGTTAAGAATAACAAATAAAAACATAAAAGCTCATTATTGATTGATATTTTATAAAGTTGTATTAATATGTGTCATAAAATAATATCAAAATATAATCATAAATAGAATAAGGGAGGACTATGTAAAAAAGTAATAAATACAAGTTCATGAACTGTTTTTGCACGTAAGTACATGCTAAAGAAACCAAAACTATTAAATTTATTAAGGAAATGAGAGGGAGATACTATGGGGAATAAATCAAAGCATAAAACTAAAAGAATACTTGTAGCTACTGCAACATTAACTATAATTGCTTCTGGAATGGCTTCTTCATCAGATGTCTTTGCAGAGGAAACGCAACAGCAAAAAAGTTTATCGACATCACTGCAAAGTGAAAAGTCAGTTAAATCAGAAAATAGAACATTTACAGTCCCAGGAAAAGGGGATGTTGAGGTACTGAAACAACAGGAGAGAAAAAGTATGGCATTTAGTCCATATGAACCAACGGGTTTATATGCAAAGCCAAATGAACAAATAACGATTAATGTAGAAGGTAATCAAGATATTCAAGCATACATTGGAACGTATTCGTATGATGCTTCTTGGAGAGAAGATTCTAAGATAAAATCATTTACATTAAAACCTGGTGTAAACACAATCCAATCTCCAAATGGGGGGCTGATTTATTTTTATAATAAACAGCAAGGTGGTACCATTCGAACAACAATTACAATAGGTGGAACGACTACTCCTTTCTTTGAACTAGGAGAGCATACGAAACAAGATTTAATAAACATGCTGGACCAGTATCCTAATGCACATGCAGTGGAGTTAAAGGGAGAACGTGTATTAATTACGGCCAGCCCTGCACGTGTTAAGAAATATTTGTTGGGTTCTAATACAGATCCTGTAGAACTCTTAAAAAAGATGGATGAAGCTACTCGAATTCAAGACAAAGTAGCTGGATTATCTGAAGAACAAGTAGATAAACATTATGTTCATTACGTAGAAGAAAATCATTCTCCCGATTATTATATGTATGCAACTTCTTATCGAACCGCATATGTAGGAGATGCAATCCAATACGTGTTAGATATTAATAAATTTGTAACAGATGGATGGGGTCCTTGGCATGAGGCAGGACATTTGAGACAACAATCACCCTGGAAGTTTTATAATATGACAGAAGTACAAAATAATATATACAGCCTTTCTGTAGAAAAAGCATTTAATCAACCATCCAACTTAGAGAAAAGTGGAGTTTATCCAAAAGCGTTTCAATATCTAGAACAAACGGATAAAAATTATGACGAAATTAGTGATGTTTTTGTAAAACTTGTTATGCTTTGGCAACTACAGTTAGCGTATGGAGAGGATTTCTATCCTAAATTGCATCAATTGTATAGAGACATGCCTTCAAGTGAACTTCCACAAACTGATGAAAATAAAAAACAATTATTTATGATTTCAGCATCAAAAGTAGCCAAACAAAATTTGATTCCTTTCTTTGAGAAGTGGGGATTACGTCCAAATAACGATACCATTCAAAAAGTAGCTGCATTAGGATATCCAATTTTAACAGCAGAGATTTGGAAGGGTACGGATTCTAATCCAATTAAGCCAGATATGTCTAATGTAAACAATATTTTAGAAGGAAACCAGTTTGAATGGTCACTAAAAGGAATTGGTGATTTCGAGTTTGCTAAAATTAATTTCAATAAATCGACAGAAGAAATGCAAGTGGACTTAAAAGCAGGCGTACCGCATCATTATTTTAATGAAACATATGCGAGTATTAAAGTACAAAATGCATCAGGGAGAGTAGTATACAATAAAGACATTTATGGAAATAAACAACAAAATGCTGAATCGCAAAAAGTTTCAGTCAAAGTAGGAGATTATATAGAGTTAACACATCTAGAAGGTGTGCATAGAGCTACTCTCACAAATGTAGATAATAGTAAACAAGAGAGCTTTGGAAAAAAAGTAATATACGAAGTTACAAAGGAAGGTCTGAAGAAAGTAAATCAAATTGTTAATCCGAAACCGGACACAGAAGCTCCAACACAGCCACAAGGATTATATGCAAGCAACCTTACTTCTAACAGTGTAGAGCTAAAATGGAATTCTTCTACAGATAATGTAGGTGTAAAAGAATATCAGGTATTACGCGATGGACAATTGATTCAAACGGTACAAGGAACGACGTTTACTGATCAAAACTTAACAGTTAATAAGGAATATAAATATGCAGTGAAGGCTGTAGATGCAGCTGGAAATACATCAATCCAAAGTGAAATTCTTCTTGTAAAAACCAAAGATCAAAATGTATCTTATGAAAAATGGGATCCAAAGAAGGCATATACAAAGGGCGATAAAGTAGAACATCAAGGGACAGTGTATGAAGCTGTTCAAAATCATCAAGGAAATGGTGACCCGAATTGGATATTTGCACTATCGTTATGGAAAACCATTACAATCAATTAATATGTAAGAATCAGATGTGAAGATAGAACAACATCCAGTAATTTAAAGAATTACTGGATGTTATTTGAATTTTGATAGATTTCTCTACTAAGTTATTATTCAATAATAAAAATTAGAAAAGGATGTAGATTAGTGATTAGTCAGAAAACGAAGAAAAGATTTAATAAAGTTATTATAATGACCGCAGCATGTAGCATGTTTTCTATGTTTGGAACGTCTATTTTACACACTAAAGCTGCAACACATTCAGCTGCTCCAGCAGTTTATGTGAGTCCCCAAAATATACCTGCCTCAGATATTATTAGTATAGACTGGTCACCAGTTCAGACACCACCTTATACGTACTGGGCTGTACACAACTGGAATGCAGGTGGTGAAGCTGGAGGATATGCTGGTTTTCAACAACAAAGTGGGTTTGATGAAAATGGAAAACGTACTTTACATTTTGCCTTATGGGATCCAATTTCCTCTAAAGAAGCAATAAAGGCCGAATACTTATCTCCGAATTCGCAAGCCGGACCCTTTGGAGGAGAAGGTACAGGAATGAAGGTTCAAACAACTTATGGTTGGAAAGACTACAATTGGTACACAATGACAATGCGTTCATGGCAAGAAAATGGTCATACTAAATTTGGACAATGGATGAAAGATGTAACAAAGAATAAATGGCATCAAATTGCAATTATGGACTTTCCGGTTGCTAATGTTGCATTTAATCATGGATTAGGAATGTTTCAAGAAGACTGGGCTGATAGTGGACAGAATGTTCGAGAAGCGCGCCTGAAAAATGGTTATAGCCGAAAATTAGTTGATAAACAATGGAGTTCTTGGAATAATCAAAGTATTTCTGGAACGCATGATAACACTTATCAATATGATGGGGGATCTACTTCAGAATATGTATGGGTCAAAGCAGGAGGTAATACGCAGTCTACTATTGGGTCAGGAAAAACATTCACGTTAAATCAACCTAGCCAACCTGAAATAGGAAAACTAGATTATGATATAAAGTCTATGTATTATGAAAATGAAAAATTAAATATATCTTGGCAACTAAAAGATAGTAGTACACCTCAATTTAAGGGGAAAATTGAAATTTATAATAATGAAAATATGACGGGCCAACCTATTAACGTAATTGATGGCATTAAATCTTATCAAAATGGAATCAGTCAATCTATATCATTACCAACAAATGCTTATGCAAAAATTGGATTAACGGATATATTTGATCAAACTGTGGAAAAAAAGGTGCAAATCAAAAATGAATCTCTAAACATTTTAGAAGGGGATAAATTTGCATGGTCGATGAAGGGTATAGGAGATTTTGAATTTGCAAAACTTGATTTAAATAAATCAACAGAAGAAATGCAAATTGATCTAAAAGCAGGTGTACCACATGACTACTTTGATAGTACATATGCAAGTATTAAAGTGCAAAACACATCAGGTAAAGTGGTATATAACAAAGAGATTTATGGAAACAACCCGCAAAATGCTGAATCGCAAAAAGTTCCAGTTAAAGTAGGCGATTATATAGAGTTAACACATCTAGAAGGTGTACATAGAGCTACTCTTACAAATGTAGATAATAGTAAACAAGAGAGCTTTGGAAAAAAAGCTATATACGAAGTTACAAAGGAAGGCCTGAAGAAAGTAGAAAAAATGCCAGAAGCAACAATTTTAGAAGGAAACAAGTTTGCATGGTCATTAAAAGGATATAGTGATAGAGAAATTGCAAAAGTAGATTATGATAAAACGGTAGAAGAGATGAAGGTAAAACTAGAAGCAGGTGTACCACATTCCTATTTTGCTAGTACGTATGCGAGTATTAAGGTCCAGAATTCTTCTGGTAACGTTCTGTACAATAAAGAGATCGTAGGAAATAAACAACAAAATGCTGAAAGCCAAAATGTGCCCGTCAAGGTAGGGGATTACATTGAATTTACCCATATAGAAGGAGAAGCAACAAAGGAAAAAACGCGAGCAACTTTAACTAACCTTGAAAATAACAAAAATGAAACCATTGGAAAAACGGCAAGATATCAAGTTACAAAAGAAGGCCTGAAGAAAGTAGAAAAAATGCCAGAAACAACAGTTTTAGATGGAAATCAATTTACTTGGTCTCTAAAAGGATATAGTGATAGAGAAATTGCAAAAGTAGACTATAACAAAACAACAGAAAAAATGCAGATTAAATTAGAAGCGGGTATACCACATTCCTATTTTACCGATACGTATGCAAGCATTAAAGTCCAGAATTCATCCGGTAATATTTTGTACAATAAAGAAATTTTAGGAAATAGACAACAAGCTGCTGAGAGCCAAACTGTACCCGTCAAAGTAGGGGATTGTATTGAGTTTACTCATATAGAGGGAGAAACACAAAAGGAAAAGACACGTGCCACACTTACTAATCTTGAGAATAGTAAGCAGGAATATATAGGGAAGAAAAAAATATATCAGGTTACCTCTATGGGATTAGTAATAAAGTCATAGATTTCATTACAAAACTTAAATTATTAATTTATATATTATATAAAAATCTTAACTATTATACGTATTAAAAAATTTTCAACAGAAAATAGATTGGCGGGTATAGTATGAACATATTCAAAGGGTTTCTAATTTCATCAATTGCAATGACCACATTTGTAGGAACAGATCTAATCCTACAAAATGATAGTATTCATAATAAAGTTTACGCTGAATCTTATAATGTCACATACAAAGAAAGAGATTCACAGGAAGAAAGATTAATTGTAAAGTTTAAAAATCAAATTGACTTACCTTATGAAGATGGTATTGAGAAACGAATAAAAAATGGAGATTATGATAACAATTTAAAGAAGTTATTTTCCGAAAATACAGAACTTACTTTGAATCGTCTGTTCTCATCTGTAAATCCAATAGAGATTCAAAAGTTATCAGTACAATCTAAATCAGTTGCTAATGAATCAGCTAATAATTTATTAAATTATTATATTGTACAAGCTCCTAATAACATAGAAATAGAATTATTACTGAAAAAATTTGAAACATCTCCTCTCGTAGAGGAGGCTTATATACAAGAAAAACAAATTTTGACACCCCCTGAAATACAGTTACCAAATTTATCTGTTAATCCGTACGATGATCCTAGATTTAAAAATCAAGGATATCTTGAAGCGGCACCAAAGGGAATTAATGCCTCGCATGCTTGGAGCATTAAAGGTGGTGACGGGAAGGATACAACTTTTGTGGATATGGAATATGGATGGTTATTGAACCATGAGGATTTAGTTAATAAAAATATTAAGCTTATGTCGGGACAAAATATAAGCCAGCATAGAGCTCATGGGACTTCTGTATTAGGAATTGTTTCATCTGAAGATAATCAAATTGGAAATATTGGAATTGCACCAAAAGCAAATGTAAAAGTAATATCCCAGATCAGGGATAATGGAATTTATAATACAGCGGATGCTATTTTAAGTGCTGTACATAATTTACAAGCGGGAGATATTCTTTTATTAGAGGCACAAGCTTCGTATGATGGATATGGGGATAAATATTTACCTGTAGAAGTACATCCAGATATTTTTGATGCAATTCGTGTTGGTGCAGATAAAGGGATTATTATTATAGAAGCTGGCGCAAATGGTTCAAACGACTTAGATAATTTTAAAGATCGTAATGGAAAAAAAATCTTAAATCGAAATAGTCCAGACTTCAAAGATTCAGGTGCTATTATGGTTGGGGCGGGATCATCAACTGTTCCACATAAACGTTTATGGTTTTCAAATTATGGAAGCCGATTAGATGTATATGGATGGGGAGAAAATGTTGATACAACATCAGCAAATCCAAGTCAAAATACTACAAATTTATATACATCAACATTTGGTGGAACATCAAGTGCTTCACCAATTATTGCTGGAGCAGCAACTTCGATTCAAGGTATTGCTAAAGAACATCGAGGTTCTCCTTATACACCAGCCGAATTAAGAAATATCTTAAGTAATCCAAATACAGGAACAAAATCTCAAGATCCGTGGAATGATAGAATAGGTGTTTTACCTGATCTAAAATCTATATTAGATAACTTAGGTTTTAATTCAGATATACCAAACTCTTCTAGTATTTTAGAAGGAAAGCAGTTTGCATGGTCGCTGAAAGGGATTGGAGATTTTGAATTTGCAAAAGTAAATTTAAATAAATCAACAGAAGAAATGCAAATTGATTTAAAAGCAGGTGTACCACATAACTACTTTGATAGTACATATGCAAGTATTAAAGTGCAAAACACATCAGGTAAAGTGGTCTATAACAAAGACATTTATGGAAACAAACAACAAAATGCTGAATCGAAAAAAGTTTCAGTCAAAGTAGGAGATTATATTGAGTTAACACATCTAGAAGGTGTGCATAGAGCTACTCTCACAAATGTAGATAATAGTAAACAAGAGAGTTTTGGAAAAAAAGCCATGTACGAGGTTACAAAAGAAGGCCTGAAGAAAGTAGAGAAAATGCCAGAAACAACAGTTTTAGATGGAAATCAATTTGCGTGGTCTTTAAAGGGATATAATGATCGAGAAATCGCAAAAGTAGAGTATAACAAAGCAACAGAAAAAATGCAGATTAAATTAGAAGCGGGTATACCCCATTCCTATTTTACTAGTACGTATGCAAGCATTAAAGTTCAAAACTCATCGGGCGATATTTTGTATAATAAAGAAATTGTAGGAAATAGACAACAAGCTGCTGAAAACCAAACCGTTCCCGTCAAAGTAGGAGATTATATTGAGTTTACTCATATAGAGGGAGAAGCACAAAAGGAAAAGACACGTGCCACACTTACAAATCTTGAGAATAGTAAACAGGAATTTGTGGGTAAGAAAAAAACATATCAAGTTACTCCTACGGGATTATTAATAAAATAGATTAAAAGGATGTCTAAAAAAATAGAATTTTTTTGGACATCTTTTTTATTAGTAAAAAAGCATTAATTATTGATAGTGATGTATGATGAATTCTATAGGCCTATTAAATATTATATATATCTATACATAATCAAAAAATCAAGTTATAACTAATGTTCCAAGGATCGACACATCTATTTTTGTTTAATCATGTTATACTTTTCACAAGTGAAACGCTACAATATCAAACCCTAGTTTTATGACATCCTTCTGTTGCCACAGTCTATAAAAGGTCAATTCCATTGGGGTTGACTTTTTATAGTTGTAGCAGAAAGCTATAAACGTCCATATTTTTTTATAGGATAAACGTTGTAATTTCACGTACCGTACTTATGAATATATAAATAATTACAACAAACATTAGTCTATATGTAGCTTTTATGGTATATAACTTTTAAATAGATAATATTTGATATTCTCGTAATATTTTAAATTATGGTTAAAAGAAAAGACAGTAAAAGTAGTTTGTTAATACATAAAGTTATTGGTAATATTTAGTGGTTAATTGAAGTGTTGTTAAAAGCATGAATAGAATTAATACACCAAAATTGAAGAACTAAGGCATATCATTGTGAATATTTTCACAATGATATGCCTTAGTTCTTCAAAATTATTTCAAAAGGAGGTTATAGGTAATGAAAAGAATTATAACACTGAGCACTTGTAAACTGCAAGATACTATAAAACATGGTGGATGTGGTGCATGTCAGACATCTTGTCAGTCCGCTTGTAAAACCTCATGTGGAGTTGCAAATCAAAAGTGTGAAAATACAATAAATAGATAGGAAACAAGTAGTATTGTACGCAGTTATATTTTATCATTTTAGCCAAGAAGACTCCTTCCTCAAGGAGCGTGAAGGATCACAGCCCAGTGAGTAGGTGGGAGATGAACTGGCTTCGAACAAGGGATGGCAGGAAGCCATCTTAATTGTTCAACTTACAGAAAGTTTTACTCCACTACCTATCGAATGTACGTTTGGTATATAATAGTCATATACCGAAATGGAGGTGAATCAAATGATAATTAATAAAGCCTATAAGTTTCGTATCTATCCAAATCAAGCACAAGCAATTCTAATTAACCAAACGATAGGTTGTTCTCGCTTTGTATTCAATCATTTCCTATCCCTATGGGATCACGCATACAAAGAGACTGGAAAAGGTTTAACATATGGTACATGCTCTGCCAAACTTCCTGCCATGAAGAAAGAGTTTGTTTGGCTCAAAGAAGTGGATAGTATTGCGATTCAGTCGTCTGTTCGCAACCTTGCGGATGCATATACACGATTTTTCAAAAAACAAAATAGTGCCCCGCGTTTCAAATCCAAGAAGAATAACGTACAATCTTATACCACAAAACAAACAAATGAAAATATTGCCATTGTAGGGAACAAAATAAAGTTGCCGAAACTAGGCCTTGTTCGATTTGCCAAAAGTCGCGAAGTAGAGGGACGTATTGTAAATGCGACTGTTAGACAAAACCCTTCTGGTAGATATTTTGTGTCACTATTAGTTGAAACAGAAGTACAAGAACTTCCGAAAACACATTCTTACATTGGGATAGATGTAGGACTAAAAGATTTTGCTATTTTGTCAGATGGAACACACTATGAAAATCCGAAGTTTTTCCGATCATTAGAAGATAAGTTGGCGAAAGCACAGCGTGTTCTTTCTAGAAGAATGAAAGGATCTTCTCGCTGGAATAAACAACGAGTCAAGGTAGCTAGAATTCATGAATACATATTAAATGCTAGAAAAGATTACTTAGACAAAATCTCAACTGAAATCATCAAAAGCCACGATGTTATCGGTATAGAGGATTTGCAAGTATCGAATATGTTAAAGAATCATAAGTTAGCAAAAGCAATTAGTGAAGTATCTTGGTCACAGTTTCGAACCATGTTGGAATATAAAGCAAAATGGTATGGCAAACAAGTCATTGTCGTATCGAAAACATTTGCTTCCAGCCAATTATGTTCTTGTTGTGGATATCAAAATAAAGACGTTAAAAATCTAAACCTACGTGAATGGGACTGTCCTTCTTGTCGTACACAACATGATAGGGATATTAACGCAAGTATCAATCTAAAGAATGAAGCGATAAGGATTCTAACCGCAAGGACTGCGGGGTTAGCTTAATCAATTAGAGTTCGATAGAACTCTTTACTTAGGAATCCCTCACTTCTAAACGAAGTGAAAGTGGGGGTAGTTCAAGAAAAAGGAGTTTGATTATCCAGTATGATTCATCAATATAAATTAAATGGATACAATATTGTATTAGATACTTATAGCGGGTCGGTACATGTTGTTGACGATCTTGCTTATGAAATAATTATGCTATATGAGAATACTACTATGGAAGAAATCTTGTCAACGATACAAGAAAAGTATAAATATGATTTCCACGTTTCCGAGAAGGAAATTCGAGAAACAATTGCGGATATTGAAGAACTAAAAAGAGATGGGAAGCTTTTTACCGATGATGATTATAAGGATCTTTCAATTGATTTGATAAATCGTCCTACTTATGTGAAGGCTCTTTGCCTTAATGTCGCGCATACATGTAATCTGTCGTGTGAATACTGCTTTGCTAGCCAAGGAAAATACAATGGAAATAGGGCCATCATGAGTTATGAAGTTGGAAAAAGAGCCATCGATTTTCTATTAGAAAACTCAGGTAATCATCGAAATCTCGATGTTGATTTTTTTGGTGGGGAGCCACTCATGGCGTGGAAGACTGTCAAACAGATTGTCGTCTATGCAAGAAATAAAGAAAAAGAGTACAAAAAAACCTTTCGTTTTACCTTTACTACAAATGGTATGCTGCTTAATGATGAAATTACTGACTTCTTGAATCAGGAAATGCACAATGTTGTATTAAGCCTTGATGGAAGAAAAAAAGTTCATGATTATCTACGTAAAACTGTCAATGGAAAGGGTAGCTACAATCATATTGTTCCAAAGTTTCAGGAATTTGTTGAGAAGCGTGGAGATAAAGAATATTATGTACGTGGAACCTATACCCATAATAATGTCGATTTTACTAATGATATTTATCACATCGCTGATCTAGGTTTTAATAAGATATCAATGGAACCAGTTATCTGTAATCCAAGAGAACCATATGCGCTCGGTGAAGAAGATCTTTTGGAAATTTACAATCAATATGAAATTCTCTCGAAGGAAATGCTAAACCGTGAGGAAAAAGGAAGCGGTTTTACTTTCTATCATTACATGCTTGACCTTTCAGAAGGTCCATGCGTTCAAAAAAGAATTTCTGGTTGTGGTTCTGGGACTGAATACCTTGCTATTACCCCATGGGGGGAGATATTTCCTTGTCATCAGTTTGTTGGAGAAGAAGAATATAGTATGGGGAATATCTGGGATGGCATTACAAAAACAGAGATACAGTCTCAATTTAAGAAGAGTAATTGCTATTCAAAACCGGAATGTCAGGAATGTTGGGCACAGCTTTACTGTAGCGGCGGTTGCTCAGCTAATACAATACATGCAACGGGTTCCCTTAAGGGAACACATGAGTTCAGCTGTAAAATCTTCCGCAAGAGGATAGAATGTTCTATGATGGTTAAAGTAGCTCAATCCATTAGAGCTATGAAGAAGGAAGAACAAGCCATAGTTCAGTAAATACAAAAGTGCACAAGCGTTGTTATAGCATAAATTTATAAAGATAGTTACAAACAAAAATTCTTTAGTCCAATTTAGAATAAATGAGTTTAAAAGAAGATAGCCATTTGTAATGGCTATCTTCTTTTATAAAAAATATATAATTTATTCAATTATTTTTTCGATAACAGGCATAACAGCGATTGGTGGAATAGAGTAAGTCCATCCTACGGAAAATATATTTAGTTTTTCACCTACGCTATAGTTATCTTTGCTAGTAATAGGAACACGTAAAATTTTATTCTGAGAAGCTAATTCCCACCAATTATTTTGATAAGAAAGTGCCTCCTCTTTTGTATTAGTGTCAGCTACAACCAAATAATTATCATCTGTTGAAATAACATATCCAGTGAAAGGTATCTGCATTCTTACTTGTTCTTCCTTAATAGGAGTAGGATTACTTATAGAATCTGCCGAAGTAGGAGTTAATCCGAAAGCTAATCCACATCCTAGCGTCAGAGTGGTAACCCCTGCTACTAATTTTTGTTTTTTTGAAAACATAATATAAATCCCCCTTATATTTTATCCGTACACCATCACCTTTCTATTTTTTATATAGAATGCCTTTTTAAATCCCTAGATTTAACAATTATGTCACAAATAATCCATTGTTTTTTTGAATGGGTATTATTTAAAGATAATATATGTTATAATTTACCAAATTAACTATTAATTGTACCTTTATCTTCTAGTGAATATATATTTTTGAAAAGAATGATAGCGTTATCTTTTGTAAATGTTCCTATTTGCATGATTACCTAATTTTTATGTACAATAAAGAAAAGAGAGTTTTTTAGACAGGAAGAGGAAAGTCATGACCAAGTCATTAGTAAATTTACGAATTGATTTTGCTTTTAAGCAATTATTTGGGACAAGTGGTAGTGAGGATATTCTTATCACATTTTTAAATGCCATGTTAAAGAATTCATTAGAATCACCTATTATGTCACTACAATTAGAGGATCCACATTTACATCGAGAACACGAGGATGATAAATTATCAATTTTAGATGTCTCAGCCACATTAGACACAGGTACTAAAGTAAACGTAGAAATTCAGCTGAATAATAATCACGACATGATTAAACGAAGTTTGTATTACTGGGGTAAATTATATACTTCACAGTTACAAAAAGGGATGCCTTACAGCTCTCTTAGTAAAACAATTACTATTAATTTGTTAAACTTCGTACTTTTTCCCGAATATGAGGAATTTCATACAACGGGAAAGCTATGGAATGTACAACAGCAAAAGCAGTTTAGTGATGATATAGAGATTCATGTTATAGAACTTCCTAAATTAATGGAACAATGGCGGGAAGAGAAAGTTAATCCGTGGGAAGATTCATTTGTTCGTTGGCTGTTATTACTTCCGGCAAATGAAGATGAACACTTAACTCAAACATTGGAGGACATTGCGATGAATCAAGATCCGATTTTACAAAAAGCAATGAATAAGTGGGAGCGAATGAGTCAAGATTCGACTTTCCGACAAGCCTATGAAGCGAGGGAAAAAACCCTAATGGATGAAGCTGCAAAGTTTGCTCACGCAGAGGAGCAAGGAATCAAAAAAGGTATTGAAAAGGGTATTGAAGAAGGAAAAAAAGCCGAACGTATACAATTGGTATGTGGTATGTATAAAAACGGAATGTCTGTAGAGGATATTGCGAAATTTACGAAGTTACCTATAGAAGAAATAAGAGAAATTATCCAATTATAAATAAAAAAGAACACCTACAGCATTTGTAGGTGTTCTTTTTTATGACCAATAATGTCCAGAGTATAATTATTAGTTGATGTATCGTCAGGAAAATAAAAATTTTCAACATTAAATATTTTTTAAAGAACTTACATGGATTCTACCTTAGATACATGCTCTATATTCCATCATAATATTGTTAATAATTGTTTGAACGGGCAAAATCTCTTTGACTTCATTTACTCGTGCACCTGCGAAAACAAGACCATTTTCACAATCACCATCCATAGAGTTTATCAAAGAATCTAGCGTGCAGAAACGATAAGAACAGTTTTTTAAGCAATTTATACACTTTTTTATTTTTATCTTTTTATTATTATCAGCTATTAATTTAGTAAAGTTATTTTTAACCGCACGACCTTGGAGTCCGACAGTTGTTTTGACTAATATAGTATCTTCTAATCGAGCATTTATATATTTTTCCTTAAAGGATAGTGGTGCGTCACACTCATTACTTGCAACGAATCTTGTACCCATTTGCACACCAGATGCACCCATTTTTAAGGCATGCGCAATATCTTTTCCAGTCATAATTCCTCCAGCAGCAATTACGGGAATTTCGACTGCTGCAACTACTTCCGGTAATATATCGAATAAAGGTCGATCGGTACCCAGATGTCCTCCTGCTTCATGACCCTCTACTACAACAGCGGCCGCACCCAAGCGTTCAGATAATCTAGCGAGTTTGGCTGAGGATACTATTGAAATAACTGGTATGTCGGCATTTTTTCCCCAAGTATACATATCTCGTGAAATACCAGCACCAGATATGATGAAATCAACTTTTTCCTCAATAGCTGCTTTCATTTTTTCAGCAAAATCATTCATTGCAAAAAGGACATTTACTCCAATATAACCAGTATTCCGGATCTTTTCTTTCGCCTTCCTAATATGCATTCTCATTTCATCTATGGAAATACCAGTTCCTGATATAATCCCAATTCCTCCAGCATTTGCAACTGCAGATGCAAGTTTACTTAATGAAATGCCTACGCCCATTCCTCCCTGCATAATTGGGACCTTTGGCATCATATGACCGATTTTTAATTGTGGAAAGTTCAAGTAAATACCCCATTTCATTAATGTTATTAGAGTAAATCTGTTAAACCCTCTCAGTTTAACACAGTGCTTGGAACAAACACTAGGAAATCAATACCTACTACTAGTAGTTTATAATGTTTTTTGCTGATTTTCACAAAATGTTCGAATAGTGCGCTATAAACTTTAGAATAATATCAAATGTATATTTAGGATTCTGGATAAAAAAACAATGAAATTTAGATTTTCTAATAAAAAATGTCTTTAAAGAATTGATTTGTCAAAAATGAAGTGGGATGTAATCATTAATTATTTTGAGTGGGGATATGAACAGAGCTAAATAGAAATTTATATCCTTTTTAATAAAAGGATTTTTTGTATTATAAGTGTTAAATAATCATTAGTTATAAAGGGAAAAATCTATGTTTTTAGTAATCTACATAATTGGATTAGAGACAATTAGATGTGCAGTACATTTTAGAGGTATTAAATATCAATATTCCAAAAATCTTGATAATCAATATGCTTATCAAATTTTTTTAGTATTCTAATGATTTTAGTTGCAGATGTTAAAGTGGGAATACGATCCTTTTTATTTGCTAAATCACTTATCAGAGATTTACTTAATCCAGTTCTTTGTACAAGCCATTGTTGTTTGATTCCTCTGTGATCTAAATACTCACCAAATGGAGTCCTTTTTTTTCCTAGACCAAACATAAAGAATCCCTCCTAATTAAGAATGACGTATAAATAGCTTGTACAAAATTCCATAAATTTAAACTTTTGTCCATAAATATGGAATTATAATTTAGAACAAAGCATAGAATAATATAAATAAAATGAAAAAATATGGAATAATTTTGAGGAATCTAGCATTCATAGTAATAGCTACAAGTTGCTGATACACTATCCTAATGGCAACTTGTTGCAAAGGGTATTACTAAAATAAAAAAATCTGAAACTCCTTACGTCAGAAGGATCTTCAGATTTTTTCTTTTTTAGATCTTTAATTTATAGATACGTATTTTATATATAATTATGCATAATATGGCGAATGAGTAAAATGGATCATCTGCTTATATAGTTTGATTGACCTTGTCACTAAGCATATAAATCTGTTTTAGATATGATGAAAGGAAATAATAACAAAAAATGTGAAATTCGAAATCAGTCATATCTGGTCTAGTATACTTATAACTTTCTACCCAGCTGCTAAGTTACCAGTTTGTAGTGAAAAAAGTACAGTCGGCCAGTTTGTGTAACAAAAAATATTTCTATCCCGTTTACAAATGGTTCATTAATATATAATTCAGGGATCATACTTATATTACAACCACTATGAATACTTTTTTGTTTCATAAATACTCTTCGGTTAATACACTTGCAAGTGTATTATTTTTGATCTTTATGTGTCAAATGAATAATGTTTTTATTTGAATTTTCTTCATGCATTTGTATAAGAACCAGATCATTATAACAGTTCTCACAATAGTAATCAGTTTCTTCATAGGGTAAAAATGTAAAAGGGTGAGTGCCTTTTTTTCTATTACAGCAATTACAAATCACAATAATTCCCATCATATATACCTCTTTATAAAATATAATGTTTTATTTATAGAATAGATTAACTGGCTCATTCCCTTACCCCTTTACTTATAAGCTTTCTTCAAATGATTTATAAGTGAATCGAATTGCGACCTTATTCTAACGGGAAAATAATTCTTATAATAAAGAATACACTATTTATTCTGTTTTTTAACATCGACTTTCTAATGAATAAAAACATTTCTATATTAACAGAAATGTTTTTATACAAATAAATTGTGTATTGAATGCATATTAGTTACTTTTTCACTGATATGACTAGGCTTGTAGGATTCATATTATTTTTTAATAGATGCTCTACATGCAAAATACCAAAAAAGCCCGTCAACGCCAAACTTACTGTCAGTGTGAAAGGATAATAGGTCTTATTGCCGCGGTAAAGCTAATTATAATAAAACAACTTTATTATTTTTCAAAGAATTTTAATGTAATTTAAACAACTTTAATATCTCTGTACCCCATATTATGTTTGGGTTGCCATACCCAACATAATATGAAAAATCTCAATCTCATTTTTATAGGATGAAATGAGATTGAGACTCTTTTGTTGTTTATTTGCTGGATAATGGAATGGTAACTAAAAATTCTACGCCTTGTTTGGTATTATTTATAGAATACGTGATAAAAAGGGATTCAAAAATTTGTTTTACAATATATAATCCTAAGCCACTCCCTCCCGTATTTCGATTTCTTGACTTTTCGATTCGATAAAATGGTTTGAAAATATGTTGTATATCTTCTTCTTTTATTTTGACACCTGTATTGATAACTCGCATTTGGATGTTGTTTTGTTTAGAATCCTTTGTTAACTTTATATAGACTTTTTCGTTATACGGTGAATACATAATCGCATTATGAATGATGTTTTTACAAGCTTTTTCTAAAAGAACATAATCCGTATAAACAAAAATATCAAGATCAACTTCTTTTATTATTTGAATGCCTTTTTGAGAAGCAAAAAATTCGAGTTTTTTTGTGATTGTATCTATTGATTTGGAAAGATTTACTTCTTCCACTTGAAGTTTAAAGGTATGTTGTTCTAATTTT
The DNA here is from genome assembly GCF_056738645.1 of Bacillus sp. PK3-067. Lineage (NCBI taxonomy): Bacteria > Bacillati > Bacillota > Bacilli > Caryophanales > Bacillaceae > Bacillus > Bacillus sp. PK3-067. Next base: position 55,736 of record NZ_CP096491.1, read on the forward strand.
GACATGCTTAAAATTTCGCGAACCAGTTGTTCCAGACTTTCAATTATTTGATAATTTTTCTTTAAATACTGGTCACGATTTTGATAAGGGCCGATATTATATATCATCCCTTCTAAGTATCCTTTCATAACAGTAAGAGGAGTTTTTAATTCATGTGCTACAATAGCAAAGAATTCCCTTCGCTTTGTTTCTAATTCTCTTTCTTTTTCAATATCACTTTTTAATTGCTGATTCGCTTTTTGTAAATCAAAAATTGCCTGTTGTAAATTTATGGACATATCATTCAAGCTATTGGACAATTCCCCTAATTCATCCATAGAACGAACCTCAATTTTTTCGGAGAAATCCAAGTTTGCCATCTTTTGTGCACCTTTATTAATATAAATAAGTGGCTTAGTAATAAACCTTGAATAGAGATAAGCACTTCCTAAACCAATAACCAGTACAATGATACTAATATAGGGTAGAAAACGTACCAAGACCTGTGAAGCTTCATCGATTGGTTGAAATGTTGCGAACACCACAAGTGTTAAGTTAACATCTTGGAATTGTATTGGCTTGGTAGCCTCATATGAATTACGAGATTGAGCCAAACCCTTTATTGGTACTGTTGTAATAAAACCTTTTGCTGGAGTACCCCCCTGAACAGTACTCCCCCGAACAGTACCCTCTTGTATAGTACTCCCTTGAACAGTACTTTGAAGAAAGGGATAATAAATAATCCTTCCCTCATTATCTTGAAGGTATATCACTGCATTATTTTTTTGTGAGTATTGATCAACAAGTGGTGTTGCATTTTGAAGCGTAAGATCTTTAGATTTATCAATTATTTCTTCGATTCCCGTTTGAAGCTGATCTGTTTTGTATTTCTCATAAAATTTAGGGAGAAAGAAGTATAAAGTTACATAAATTAAGGTTGCAAAGGCTAATAAAATGAGGGATGTAGTCATAAAGAGTTTATAGGTAATTCTTTTCATCTTCATGATTTTTACAATCCTATTCATCGATTTTATAACCAATGCCCTTTACTGTTTTAATATAAGGTGTATCTAATTTTTTTCGTATGTTTTTTATATGCGTATCAATCATTCGTGTGTCTCCGGCATACTCATATCCCCAAATTTTTTCTACGATATTTTCTCTTGTGAGTACCTTTTTTTCATTTTGAATTAGTAGTTGTAAAATTTCAAATTCCTTTGTCGTTAGGGGAACTTCAATTTTATTTACATATACTTTATATGCATCGCTATCCACATGTAGTTCTCTAAATACAAAATGATTATCTGTACTTTGATTATTACTTCTTCGCAGTACTGCTTCGACTCGTCTCATCAAAACATGAAAAGAAAAAGGTTTCGTAATATAATCATCGATTCCAAGATCAAATCCTTTCATTTGATCTTGTTCTTCTTCTAGCGCAGTTAGCATAATAATTGGTATATTTGACTGATTTCGAATCATTTTGGCAACTTCAAATCCATTCAGGTTTGGCATCATCACATCTAGAAGAATTAAATCGAAGGATTGCTTATTAAATTGTTTCATGCCCTCTAATCCATCTGATGCAACTATAACTTTATACTGTTGTGTCATTAAAAATTGTTTGATTAATTCTTGTATTTCTTGATCATCTTCTACCACCAGAATGTGATAGTTCTTCATAATATCACCTCTTGTAGTCATTATAACCTTCCAATCTGGAGTTGATGTGGAGAAGTATTAGAAACAATATAAAAACTTCACAAGAAAACTATATGTATTTCAAATTAGCTCCAGATGCATGAGATAGTTTATATACATAACAAGACAGAGGGAGGTAATTAAGATGTCACTAGAAGCAAACATCATTCTTTCTTTATTAGATGTACAACTGTGGATGGCCCCTCATTCGAATAATAGACGCATAAAAGAGAAAAAACAAAAATTGAAACCAGCACCGGGCTTAAACAAATACACAAGTTTAAATAATAGAAAGCTATATAAGTCTAGTGAACAAAAATAGGGAGGATTAAATTGATTCTCTCTATTTTTGTATTCCATAATTAGGTACTGAAAATCTTTACTATAACTCTAGATTAGCTCCATATAGAATACAGATTAAGTTTGTATGATACATGTACCAAATAGAAAGGAATGATACATGATGTTGACGACTTACACAATCTATCAAATTTTATCCCTTCCTTCTTATTTACACACAAACCTATTACCATCCATTCTCACGAGAATGCTAGAATCTAAGTTTATAACAAAAGAATAAATAAGCTAATGGATGTTTATTTTCCTTTGTTTCCACTTTTTGCAAAACACCTGTATAAACACGTATCCTACTTTGTACATTGAATACTCTATTTGTTGAGAGCCAAATAGGCTCTTTTTTTAGAGACAAGCTCAAAGTGGGTTTGAATATCGTCATACATATATTCATAGGAAATTTCAAATATAATGTTACCCCTACGAAAAAACAGTTGATTTATGTTTAAACATGCCTAAAGGTGAAATTTTCATTTTTTGAAATGTTGATTCTTAAATATTTCATTCATAAATTGGATTTCAAATATTAAGATAAAAACATTCAATTGTAAATTAAAGGAGAAAGGGATGTTCATAATGGGACACGATGATACAAATCAAACAGAAAGCAATAGGCGTAAAGTCTATAAAAAAACAGGGTATTTTTTCACAGGAATAATTGGTGCAGTGATTGGTGCAATTACCATTGGATTGGCCACTCCTTATATATATGAAATCAAAGGAAGTGCAGATCAACCTCCTAAGCACAACGAAGTAAATCAGGCTACGCCGATCTCTTACAAACCAGAAGATGTGAGCAATCCTCAAAATATGATTGAATCTGCAAAAGAAGTTGTCGTAGGTGTCATTAACTATAAACAAAATGCAGATTCATTTAATGGGCAAGTTCAATCAGAAGAAGCTGGTTCGGGATCAGGGGTCATATATAAAAAAAACGGCAATAAGGCTTTCATTGTTACAAATAATCATGTGATAGACGGTGCGAATAAAGTAGAAGTGAAATTGAATAATGGTAAAAAAGTTCCCGCTAAAGTAGTAGGGACAGATCCATTATTAGATTTAGCAGTATTAGAAATTGATGGGGCAGATGTAAAAAGAGTCGCAACACTTGGAGACTCAGAAAAAATTCGTACAGGGGAAACGGTAATAGCTATTGGGAATCCATTGGGGTTAGAAGGTAGTGTAACAAAGGGGATTATTAGTAGTAAGGAACGAGAAATACCTGTTAGTACTCTTGGAGATCAACAAGTTGATTGGCAAGCACAGGTAATTCAAACAGATGCAGCTATTAATCCTGGGAATAGTGGGGGAGCTTTGTTTAATGAACAGGGTGAAGTCATTGGAATTAATTCGAGTAAAATTGCACAACAAGCTGTTGAAGGAATTGGATTTGCAATTCCGATTCATATAGCCAATACGATCCTAGAGTCTCTTGAGAAAGATGGAACAGTTAAACGTCCGATGATGGGTGTACAGTTATTAGATGTGGAGAAAATGACAGATTCTGCACGCAATCAATTAAAGTTACCAAAAGAGATATCAAATGGTGCAGTATTGCGGAATATCTCATACCAATCACCAGCAGAAAAAGGTGGATTGCAACAATATGATGTTGTGATTGCATTAGATGGACAAAAAATAGAAAATCTCGTTCAATTCCGAAAATATTTATATGAAAAGAAAAAGTTGGGGGATACAATTAAAGTAACAGTTTATCGAAATGGTGAAAAACTAATAAAAAACGTGAAATTAGCGGATTAAACAAGTGCCGCTTAAAACTATAGCCACCTTTCGGTGGTTTTTTAATATGTATTTTTCGTGTGGGTACTAGATATATCAGAGGTGGTAGATGCCATGAGGCAAAAAGAATGCCCACATTGTTATTCCGTGTAGGAGGCTAATTTTTCTAGCGATAGTATCTCATCTTGTACTGTATGGGTCATAAATAAAGGGAGTTATCCCGTGTTTGTATTCCTTCCTCAAGTTAATTGGTTGGTGACTAATATTTTATACCTATTATTATTATTATTCCGTTTGTCCTCATTTCACATTAAATGGACTGACTCTTTACCAATGTTCAAAATCGATTACATATTTTAATTTGTGTTCCAGCTTTTCTTGACTATATTAACAAATCACTACATATGCACTCCAGATAAACCCTAATATCTTTAGATAATCTACTGAATATCTTCATATAAACTCCAGATAGTGTATTTAGAATAACAACTATCAAGGAGGTTAGGAAAAATGAATTTTATAAAACGCGCAATTCTCAGTATGAAAAAAAGGATAGGAACATCGTTAATTTTGATGGCGGTCTTTCTGATTGTTACAAATTTAGTATTGGCAGGATTCACAATTCAAAATGCATCAAAAAAAGCTGCGGATGCAGCAAGAAAAAAACTAGGCGCAGATGTCACTTTAGGTCTTGATTTTGATAAATTAGGTCAACAAGCTAGGGAAACTGGAGAGATGCCTAAACCACCAAAGCTCAACACAAAAGAAGCAGATCGATTAGCGAAGTCCAAGTATGTAAAAGATTATAACTACATAACCAATACTTTCGGAATTTCGGATGGATTTAAACTAGTAGGTGCTTCAGAAGGTGAAGAAGGAAAAGGTAAAGCAGGAATGGTGGCAGTAGCAGGTGGATCAGGTTCGGGTACAGAAATAGATATGAATTCTTCTCTTGTGATGGAAGGAGTTCGCAAAACTGCATTACACGAAAGTTTTAAAAATGGAAAAAGTAAAATCATTGATGGAAAACCAATTACAGAACAGGTAAAAGATCAAAATGTAACTTTAATGGAAAAACGATTAGCGGAACAAAACAATTTAAAAGTAGGAGATAAGGTAAAAATTCAATCAGGGGATAAGAAGAAAACTCTCGAATTTGAAATTATTGGTATTTATGAAACGAATGAGAAGCCAATGGGTGAACATGCCCCTCCTATGATGGACCCAGCTAATAAGCTATATATGCCTTATTCTGCATTGAAAAAATTAGAAACAGATGACGGTATGGGTAGTGGTATTCAAATCGTGTATTTCTTGAACGATCCACAAAACATTGATTCATTTAAAAAAGAAGCAAAGAAATTTGATATTGATTTTAATTATTTTAAGTTAGACGCAAATGATTCGTTGTACAAACAAATGATTGGCCCTATCGAAAATATTTCATCTACTTCTCAAATGATTATTTATATTGTATCAATTGCAGGTGCGATTATATTAGGGTTAATTATTATGTTATCGATTAAAACACGTCGTAAGGAAATGGGGATTCTATTGTCCATTGGAGAGAAAAAGTGGAAGCTGATGGCACAGTTCGTAGTAGAAGTAGTATGTATCGCTATTTTAGCATTTGGATTATCCATAACAACAGGAACTAAAGTTTCTCAATATATAGGAGATAATTTACTTTCAAGTGAAATTGCTACAGCAGACGAAGAAACAGACACCTCTCAAAATGGAACTGTAATGGTGGCTGGACCAGGTGGTACTGTACAAAATCAAAAAGAGAATCCAATTGATAAAATTAATGTAAGTGTAACAGGAGAAGACGTAGGGAAAATGGGGGGGATTGGACTAGCTATTGCTATATTAGCAACACTTCTTCCTGCATTATCTATTCTACGCTTAAATCCAAAACAAATTCTTTTAAAAGATGAATAAGGAGGCTCGATATGGAGACAATTTTACAATTTAAAAACTTAGATTATTATTATGAAAGTAATGGAAAAAAAGTAACAATACTAGATAATGTGAATTTTTCTTTTCAAAAAGGGCATTTTTACACAATTTTAGGACCATCTGGATCTGGTAAAACCACAACTCTAAGCTTAGGTTGTGGGCTGGATATACCTAAAAATGGTTATGTACTGTATAATGGCAAGGATATTCGAAAAATAGGTTTGGATCGATACCGTAATCAAAATGTATCTGTAATTTTCCAATCTTATAATTTGATTACCTATATGACTGCTCTTCAAAATGTCCTAACAGCAATGGAAATTACAGGTGTGAAGGTACAAAATAAAAAAGCAAGAGCATTAGAATTATTAGAAAAGGTAGGAATCACAGAAGTAGAAGCTAAGCGAAATGTCTTACAACTAAGCGGCGGGCAACAACAACGTGTAGCAATTGCTCGAGCACTATCTTGTAATGTTGATTTACTGATTGCAGATGAGCCGACAGGAAACCTTGATGAAGAAACAGCAAATGATATCATTAATTTGTTCCAGGGGCTAGCGCATCAAGAAGGGAAATGTGTAATTGTTGTAACGCATTCCCAAGAAGTTGCAAAAAAATCGGATCGAGCTGTTTATTTAAATAAGAAAAAATTAGCAGTAAAAGATGCATCTAGCATCTAAAAAACAAATTCTATGATTAGAAGAGTTTGCAGGGTATGGAAATCGTGAAAATGATAAAAAATTAGTTAATTATTTTCCGAAAAAATATATGATTAATCTAAAAAGGAATGGAGATAAAAATCTCCATTCTTTTTTAGATAGATAATTTAATCCTTATTTAACAGCCTCTTTTAAAGCTTTCCCAGCTTTAAATGCAGGTACTTTTCCTCCTGGGATATGCATTTCTTCGCCCGTTTGGGGATTGCGCCCAGTACGTGCAGAACGCTCACGTACTTCAAATGTACCAAATCCAATTAACTGTACGGATTCCTCTTTTTGAAGAGATTGTGTAATTTGATCTAGGATAGCTTGTACAGATGCGGTAGCATCTTTTTTAGTAAGTGATGTTTTCTCAGATACTTGGTTAATTAGTTCTGTTTTATTCATTATGAACCTCCATTAAATAATTTTTGTTAATTTAATTTTATAGTATAGTATGTTTTCAAGAAAGGGTAAATTTTATATAAATTATAATATTAAAAGGTTGAAGATACTTTTACAGTTTTGTATAGGGGGATTAGGTATGTTTACTTTTAAATCTATACTATATAAATAGTTAAATAAGGGGAATTGTATTGTAGAGAAGATACAGGCTACCCATTTGCATAATTTTAAACTAGAAATAAAAATTAATTAATTGAAGTAGTATCACTTAACTATAGATTTAAGAGCAAATAGACCCAAACAAAAAAATCACACCTTTTAATTAAAAGTGTGTGAATTTCTTGTTTTGGGTGCTTAAAATTTTTAAGTCAATGATTAAACGTCGGAAATTAAGTTATATATTAGACTTCTCAGCAATATTAAACATATATGGCGTAAAGATTAAAAAGAAACCCAATATCACCATCAAAGAATTTAATGAAAATAAAGAAGAGTTGTTAATGAAAGATGATCCAAAAATAATTACAAAAGTCATACCAGTTCCACGCAAAATAGATTTAAAAGAAACAGAATTTGTCATCATTTCAAATGATTTCAATTGCAAATTTTGAATTGATTTAGCTACTTTGGTTTTCATGTTCAATCCTTCTTTCTAAAAAATAAGGTATATACTATATTCATTGTATTCCTGGGTGTTTTGAAATTCAAATTTTTATCATTTTAGCCAAGAAGACTCCTTCCTCAAGGAGCGTGAAGGGTCACAGTCCAGTGAGTAGGTGGGAGATGAATTGGCTTCGAACAAGGGATGGCAGGAAGCCATCTTAATTGTTCAATTTACAGAAAGTTTTACTCCACCACCTATCGAATGTATGTTTGGTATATAATAGTCATATACCGAAATGGAGGTGAATCAAATGATAATTAATAAAGCTTATAAGTTTCGTATCTATCCAAATCAAGCACAAGCAATGTTAATCAACAAAACGATAGGTTGTTCTCGCTTTGTATTCAATCATTTCCTATCCCTATGGGATCACGCATACAAAGAGACTGGAAAAGGTTTAACATATGGTACATGCTCTGCCAAACTTCCTGCCATGAAGAAAGAGTTTGTTTGGCTCAAAGAAGTGGATAGTATTGCGATTCAGTCGTCTGTTCGCAACCTTGCGGATGCATATACACGATTTTTCAAAAAACAAAATAGTGCCCCGCGTTTCAAATCCAAGAAGAATAACGTACAATCTTATACCACAAAACAAACAAATGAAAATATTGCCGTTGTAGGGAACAAAATAAAGTTGCCGAAACTAGGCCTTGTTCGATTTGCCAAAAGTCGCGAAGTAGAGGGACGTATTGTAAATGCGACTGTTAGACGAAACCCTTCTGGTAGATATTTTGTGTCACTATTAGTTGAAACAGAAGTACAAGAACTTCCGAAAACACATTCTTACATTGGGATAGATGTAGGACTAAAAGATTTCGCCATTTTGTCAGATGGAACACCCTATGAAAATCCGAAGTTTTTCCGATCATTAGAAGATAAGTTGGCGAAAGCACAGCGTGTTCTTTCTAGAAGAATGAAAGGATCTTCTCGCTGGAATAAACAACGAGTCAAGGTAGCTAGAATTCATGAATACATATTAAATGCTAGAAAAGATTACTTAGACAAAATCTCAACTGAAATCATCAAAAGCCACGATGTTATCGGTATAGAGGATTTGCAAGTATCGAATATGTTAAAGAATCATAAGTTAGCAAAAGCAATTAGTGAAGTATCTTGGTCACAGTTTCGAACCAGGTTGGAATATAAAGCAAAATGGTATGGCAAACAAGTCATTGTCGTATCGAAAACATTTGCTTCCAGCCAATTATGTTCTTGTTGTGGATATCAAAATAAAGACGTTAAAAATCTAAACCTACGTGAATGGGACTGTCCTTCTTGTCGTACACACCATGATAGGGATATTAACGCAAGTATCAATCTAAAGAATGAAGCGATAAGGCTTCTAACCGCAAGGACTGCGGGGTTAGCCTAATCAATTAGAGTTCGATAGAACTCTTTACTTAGGAATCCCCCACTTCTAAACGAAGTGAAAGTGGGGGTAGTTCAAAATCCTAAAGATATGTCACATGAAATTTTTTTAAGTTCACTGGATTCTTTATTTCCTTTAATATAGCATACCTGGAGAGAATGCTCTTTTGATACATAAGGTAATTGAACTTCTTAAGCCGACGGAGGGATAAAGAAATCCTTTAAAAAATTTAATTGGTGATAGCATATACTTTTACTGTAAATGGGTGATTCACACCACTTGGATTTGCGATATAATATTTAGAATTTGTATCTGCTGCAGTCCTGGACTCATTTGAAATATTGCTCCAACTAACACGATCTAGACCCAGAGAAACATCGACCATAATATTGAAAGAGATACTGTCAGAAGTCTCTCCCTGGGTAGGCTCAATAATCCATTTTAAACCGATTGTCCCTGGGGGTAAATTATTTATACTAAAGTTTTGGCTGGATCGGTTCTTTTCTCCAGGCAATGGCTTAGAGTCAGAAGAAATTTGGGAAATTAATATCTCTTTTTCATTAACGTTTATCCCATTTAATTTAATGATGCTATCTATTAAACCTGGACCTGGAAAATCAGCTGCAATGATACCAGAATGTCTGATCCCATCTTGTAGTATGAAATCTGTCCCCATTGTATTCATTCCACCATAAAATACTTGACCATTTGTATCACGAGGGAAGTCTTTCCATTCATTTGTTGTGTTTTTTTGGATTAACTGTGGGTTACTACCAGTATCTCTATTTTCTTTTCCACTTGCAACAAACCAAGGATAATAATTATTCCATAATGCTGTAGCGCCACCTGTACCACTAAAATGGTTGAGATAGATATGATTATTGTTAGAGTCGTTATTTGCCTTTAGAAGCTGGTTTTTTACTGTACTCCATTTCTCATACATTCCATCCGCTCCAGCGCTAACTTCAAAATTATCTTGGATATTTAATGATTCATAATTAATTCCGTATTCTTCAACTGCTGAGAAGTTTTGTAGTATTACAATTTTTCCGCGGATATCTCCTAACTTAGGGTTATTTCTTTCTGAAAATGGCACAGAATTAGGTTCCCAAAAATAGGACACATTACGGTCTTTATAACTTTTAAATATCTCCTCGAATGACTGTGAGCCGTTCTCTGGATCAGTTTCCTCTTTTAAGCGCATTAAAATTGTTTCTTGAGGGTTTTCTCTTAAAAATTGGATTGTTTCTTTTAATACATCTTCAAACATTGCTTTTTGATTCACAATACCATGCTGCATGGCAAAAGAATTTTTTACACGTTTAACACGCATGTCTACATACCGTATTCCTGCATTGAACTGCTGAGGTAGGGGCATTGTTTGATTTCTTGTCAAATTCTCATCAATAAAACTCGCTCCATGTAAAGCCATTGAACCATGAGTACCTGGAATAGATAATTCGCTTATTCTTTTCGTATCTTCTAATTTTGACATCCAGTTTGGATTTCGATAACCTAAATCGGACTCATAGGAATAACCTGGATGTCTATCAGCAAATACTATTGAAGTTGTACATAAACTCGCTAGTGTAAAATAAGTAAGAATCCCAAATTTTAAATGTTTTATTATCTTTATTTTCTTCATTATATTTCTCCTAATCTTAAACAGATAAGCCTTATATAATAATTTAGGTGATTTTACCATATGCATGAAGTCCAGCATGAGAATAATAGACTGTATTAATTTAAAAATTTAGTTTTTATAAATAGTGCCAAATTTATAATAGGTAACAAAAGGTTTATAAAGTTAAAAAGAAAGTAAGTCAAATAAAATAATATGTTAGCTACCATCAGAGTTACTATTGTCATTTACTTTAAAATATTGTGCCAGCTTTAAAATCTAGAGAGGGATATTCTCATTTAGATTTGCTCAAAAGCCATTGTGCACTGGGAACATAAATTTAGAAATGTAATCATACAAGGGTGGGAAGGCCAAAATAATCATGTGTAAGTTTAGTGAAATGATGTCAAAGTATATTATCATACTTCATGTACTTTATAGGTCATACAATTCAAATCTAATATTATACAAAGAAAACAGAAGTCTTAAACTAGACGTCTGTTTCCCGAAGTACAATGAATTATTGAAATTAGTAATATTTACATAATTATTAATGTAAATTAACGTAGATTTTTTTGTTAAGGTATTATGTGCCAAAATTATATGAATTCCATATCTGAGAGCAAAAGACTTTTGGGGAGAGTCTCTCTCTTATTACTGCATTAAAGTTAGAAATGGATTTGTTACATATAATATCATTTTAGAAAAACTTACGAATAATACTTCTCTGTAATCCTAAATAATGCCTATAAGCTTATTTCTCATTAAAGCTTAAACTAACTGCAGTAGCAATAGATTGTCCTGCATGTTCCCAACTACCATCGATAACTTTTCCAAGTTGTTGACCGAGTGAGGTTAAATCATTTGGATTAACAGGAATTCCGTTATATGCAGCAAGAATTGATAAAAGTGGAGCTACAATTGGTGTCCAACCCCCTCTATCAATATGGAATTCGAACCCTGTTACCTCACCATCTTTTTTTGTGAATTTATAGTAAAGTTGATCATCTGGACGGAAGCTTAAATGATGAGAGATTTGTCCGTATACATCTTTACCAGCTGTACCTCGATCCACAACTTCAATTTCTTTTACATTAAATTCATGCTCAAATACTTTTATTTTTTTTACTTCGGGACCATTTAATGCAGCTTGAACAGCCGTTTCTAGGTTACTTTGTGCAAATGGTTGAATACTAACTTGTGATTCCTGTTGTTGGATAGGAGCAACTGTCTCAGCAGCAAATACTGATGTTGTAGGTAATGCAGCTGTAGCTAATGTTGCAGCCAGAGCAGTTGCTGTAATGATTTGCTTCTTCATAATTTTACTTCCTCCTTTTTAATGTATGATAATAAACTATAAATTACTGACAGATAAATTATTTCTATACATAAATAGAAAAACATTATTGTGGGTAATGGAAGTTAGTCTGACAGATAATTTATATCATAATAGTATCAATATGCACTTGATTTCTCAATTTTCAGTCAATGTATTCAATACTAACCAATTTTAAGTAAGTTTTAGAGGGTAAATCTCTAATAGCAATCTAGAAACATGGCAATATTAGAGTGAAAATGAAATGATAATCATAAAATATTCAATTAATATCAAAAAAAATATAAAATATTTCACATATATTTTTAGGTTATTTGATTTTATTGTAATGTGCAGAATGATAAATGTTTATGTAAGTTAAAAATCAAGAATATTAAGGTGATGGTTAAAATTAACGAAATGTTCAAGGTTTCAATCTCAAAATATGAATATTAGTTATATAATCATTTTAAGGGGACAATTCACCCTTCCTCTAATGTTGTTGTTTACAAGTTTATAGTTCCAATGTGTTGAAGATACGATAAAAATAACTTGTAATTATATATTACAAGTTATTTTTGTTTCGATTTTTTTGATAGATACCTTAACTTGTTATGTTTTTCATTTTTTATTAAGAGAACGGTAGAATTCTATAGGAAGTATATGTACATTATCGTAAAATAAATAGTAATTTGTTTATAAACTAAGTGATTCTTAATCGTATTCTAATAGCAAAAGGAAAGACCAACTAAAAATATAGTTGGTCTTTCCTTTAAGTTGGTGTAAAAACAAATAAATAAAAGATAGGTGAGAATTAATGCTGCTAAGCAGTATTGATTCTGAATTAACTATAACACACTTCCTAAGAAGTAGTTGTGTCGGTTGATTGAACATTCATCCTTCCTTTTTTATCAAATAAATATATAAAATACATCACTTAATTGATAAGGGATGCATTTTAATAGAGACATAGATCAATGCTCTAGTTTAGAAAGTAAATAACGAAATGTTTGAAGTGACAGATACCTGTTAACATCGATGTATCTACCAGCTTTCTTAGTAGGCTTTGTCAGTAGTTCCTACGCTGAGAACTGAAGTATCTTGTGCGTTGACGTAACCTCGATAAGTATGGGGCGATAAAACATATTTTTTAAAATGCCCCTTAAACTAATTATAAATCTTTTTTTGCATATATCTTTAGTGAAATTATCATTGATATAATGCCAATAACTATTGAAATGAGACAAGGCATCCATGCCATGATAATTGATGGGAATGGAAGAGGGAGTGTAAAATTCAGATGGCTCAACTGAATTTCTTTTATAAGAGTAGGAGCTACAAAAGGTGTCAAAAAGACAACAATAAAAGAAATCATTCTTGTTTTATCAAAACCAAATTTAAATTGGAAAGGGAGTAGTATTCCAAACAAAATACTAACAACTAAGAATGTTATTCCGAGAGCGTTTATACTAAGATTCTCGATACCAGATGGTATAATAATTGAAGTTATCATTCGAATAATTGAGGCACAAAGAAAAACTACCAATAGAAAGAGATATTTTGCTTTTACAAAGGCACTTCTAGTATATGGTGTTGCACAAAGTAGAGTTGCTCCTTTGTATTGGTCTTCGAACTTGGATATTGTACCAAACAAAATATGCTCCATAAAAACTACTGTTAAAAGAAAACTAATAAGTCCACCATCGTTGAGGTGTAACTGAGTAGAAAGATAGATTGGTGCAATAGCTGCGAAAACGAGTAAAATAGAAAAATATCTTTTTACTAATAGTATGTCTTTTACAACAAGATTAATAAGCATATGTATTTCCTCCAATATAAGAAAGCATTATATCTTCTATAGTTGGTCTTTCCATCAAAACACCAGGCATATGCCGGCACACATCATCTATTTTATGAGTAATCCCTTCAAATCCATATTTAGTTTGACTCAAATTCAAAAAGAGTTTTTCTGTTTGATTATTAATCAATTGATTATCACCTTTTACTAATGCATGTGTTTCCACTAGTGCATCTTTTTCTTCATCAATTAATATTTGACCATCATCTATCAAAATAATCATGTCTGCTATTTTATCTAGATCTGAGGTAATATGAGTAGAAAAAAAGACACTCTTTCCTGGTTCTTTCATAAAATCTAGAAGTATGTCTATTAGTTCACTTCGAACCAATGGATCAAGTCCACTTGTGGGTTCATCCATTATTAATAGATCTGCGTGGTGGGATAAAGCTAGAGAAACTGCAAATTTCATTCGCATTCCTTTGGAGAGGGTAGAAATTTTTTGTCCTAGATTTAAATTAAATCGTTTAATATACTTTAAAAAAACTTGCTCATCCCATTCAGTATAGGAAGGGGCGATTACATTCTTCATTTCTTTTAATGTTAATTCATCGTAAAAGTACCCTTCGTCTAACACGACACCAATTTTATTTTTGGATTTTCGTTCATGTTTATCTATATCCTTTTCTAAAAAACTAATTTTACCCGAATCTTTGAGTACGAGCCCGAGGATAGCTTTAATAGTAGTAGTTTTCCCAGAACCATTAGTACCAATAAAACCAGTTATACAGTCCTGGTTAAGTGAAAATGTCACGTCTTTTAATGAAAAATTCTCATAAGCTTTGTTTAGATTCTTCACTTCTAACACTGCATTCATTCTTCATTTTCCTCCTTTAAGATTAAATCTAACATCGAATAGAGTTCCTCATTATGGATTCCAATACTTCGAGCCATTTTGCACACTTCTGTCAATTTTACTTCAACCATATGACGCTTAGATTCCATTAATAATTCCAAGTTTGTAGATGCTACATAAGTACCTTTTCCAACCCTGGTAACGATAAAACCTTCGGATTCTAGTTCCGCATAAACTCTTTTTGTGGTTAACATACTTACATGTAAATCATTAGCCAATACACGGATTGATGGTAATTGTTCACCTTCCGTCAATTCATTATTAAATATAGAATCTTTAATTTGTTCCTTTATTTGTTGATATAAAGGTTGATTTGATGCATTATTTAAAATAATTTTCATTTAAATACCTCTCCATCGACAAGTGTGACTGTGTATGATGCACACCATACACACCATACACAGTTAAGATTATAAGTTATTGAAAATGGTTTAACAAGTTATCTTGTTATAAAGTTCACAAAATTTTCATTTTAGAAAAATTTATAACGGAATTCTCATATAAATTTCTTACTTTTTTTATTAATATAATGCTAAAATCTTAAGTTTTAGATACTGGAGCAGAGGAGATTAAATGGTGGAATTATATTAATGACTTGTAAGACATATGAAAAGGAGTAATAAATATGTGAAAATGGGGGTTAAGGATAGATAAAAACAAACTATTGCTTCATTGCTGAAGTTTCTAGCTTGTTTTCATCTATAAAACTTTGTTTTTTAAAATATTTCTAGTGAACCTTTCAAGAATGAAAGGAATTGAAAAGTAGAGATAAGATAATTGATGTGTAAAATAAAAGAGAAGAAATAAGATAACTATCGCTAATAGCCTAATCACTTTAAAAATAAATAGAATTTTTTTTGCTTGCATAAATATCCTCCTCTAAAACCTTAAATTCATTTTTAAACCAGTAGCATTTTTTACTGTTTTTCTATTGTTATTAATCGTGCCAATTAGTTATTAGATATTTCTCCCATCAAGAAAATATAGTTTGCTGTTTATCAAGTTAAGCTTTCATTTTAATTAAGTTATGTCTAATAATATTAAGCTTTATTTATATATCCTCTGAATGAACTTTTTATATATTTATTTGGATATAAATCATTAATCATTGCATATGGGCTTCCATTCCAGTATCTTACTACAGGTGTCCATAGTCTATGACTTTTAAGCCACTGCATTGTGTATTGCTGTAATAATTGATTATCTGTCAGCTTTTCTTTTTCTTCAATTGTCCACCGTAATGCATCTAGCGCTTTTTCTCTCGTCCAAAAACCACTTGGTGTCATCTTAAATTCCCATTCTTTAAATTGATTTGGATATAAATCATTAATCATTGCATATGGACTATCATTCCAATATAATTGACAGGCTCCACGCAATCCTGATTGGGCTAACCATTTATTTTCATATATATTCTTCAATTGATCCAGATTTAATTTTTCTTTTTCTTCAATTGTCCATTTTAGTGCTTGTAATGTTTTTTCTTTCGTCCAAAACTTATTAGGAGCCTTATTAAATTCCCATTCTTTAAATCGATTTGGATATAAATCATTAATCATCGCATACGGGCTTCCATTCCAAATCACCCTTAGAGGTGCACTTAGTCGATGTTCAATTAACCATTTTTGCCCATAAATTTGTAAGAGTTTTTGTGGTGGTAATTTCTCCTTTTCTTCAATTAACCATTTTAATAATTGTAGGGCCTTTTCTTTCGTCCAAAAATTTAATGGTGTCATTCTAAATTCCCATTCTTTAAATTGATTCGGATATAAATCATTAATCATCGCATATGGACTATTATTATATTTGTGCTTCAATACACCACGTAATCGATACTTTGCAATCAATTTGTTATTCCAATTCTGTTTTATCTCTTCTTGATTCCAATTCAAAATTTTTGTTACTAAATACTTTGTTACTCTTCTGGCCAATTGATTATTTCCATCTAATTTCCAAGTATTTGGTGGAAATCTATTTCTTTTTCCATCTAATATCTCCTGATAGATGTCCTCTATAGTGTTAGTGTTCGTCTGCATCTTACAACCTTCTTTAATTGTATATATAGTTAAATAGATTTTAATGTTAGGACTTTCGTCCGAACTATTAAAAATGTAAACTCTGTCTTAACTTAGAAAATATGATGCTTAATCAAATCATAGTAATGTAAAATAAGAATTACCTATAGAAAATATATAGTCTAGGGCAAATGAAAGAATAGATTTGTAAAATATAATTTTCAATTCATAAAAGACATCAATCTGAAAAGAAAGATGTCTTTTATTTAATAGTATTACGGTTTATTTAATTACTTTCCATAAAGCTAATGAGAAAATCCAATTTGGATCACCGTATCCTTGATAACTTTGAACTGCTTCATAAATTTTACCTTGATGTTCTACTCTATCTCCTTTTTTATATGCAGCATACGAATCCCATGCCTTATACTCAGAAGAGGGGGTATCTTTTGTTGTGATTTTGATTTCATTACTCGCAACTGAAACTTTTCCTTGAGTATCTATAGCTTTTACCATATATCTATATTCTGTACTAGCCAGTAAATTTTCATCTGTATAGTAAGTTGAAGGACTTGTAGCTATTTTCGTACCGTTACGATAAATCTCATATTCTTTTATACCAACATTACTTATGGATTTTTCCCATATTAAATGAACACTGTTTGTAGTAGTTTCTGATGCTTGTAATCCTGTTGGAGCTGTTGGAGCTATTTGTTCTGGATTCTCTTCCTTTGTTGTAACTGAAATTTCATTGCTACTTTTTGACTTATTTCCTGCTGCATCTGTAGCTTTAATTGTATAATTATATTTTGTATTGGCTTGTAATCCCGCATCTTCATAACGTGTTGTTTTTGTTGTTCCTACTTTTTTTCCATCACGATAAACTTCATATTCTTTCACACCAATATTATCTGTGGAAGCCTCCCACTGTAGCTCAACAGTTGTTGTTGTTTTACTAACAGAGCGTAGGTTAGAAGGAGCTGTTGGAGCGATTACGTCAATTTCAGTACTACTATTAAAAGCAGAAAATAGTTTAGAAAAGGCACCGTCGTCTACATCGGGTAATCCAGAAGCATCTCCAGTTGCCTGACCGATTTGCCAACTTTCAGTAGCTTTTTTATCACGATACACTGACCACATACTAATTTCCCCAATCCCTTTTTCTTTGGCAAATTGGAACAATTCTTTTGCATTATTTAATGTGAAAGTTTCATTTTGAGTATCGTTTTTTCCTATCATAGGTGTAACAGCAATCATTTTCCAAATGTCAGAATCTTTAATAGTACCTTTATATAAATTAGTTAATTGTCCATGCAAGCTATTAATAGCATCTATCGCAGCTTGTCCCATTTGTTGGTTTTGTTGTCCGTAATCCATAGTCATAATATTAACTGAATTTAAATCTACATCATGTTTTATAGCGCTTTGAATCACATTTAGTCCATCATTAGTTAGGCCATATGGCATTACTGGTAAGGTATAACCAATTTTTACATCTTTACCTTCAGCTTTTAATTCCTTTTGTAATAACGCAATTGCTTTTGATCTTCTTTCGATAGATTCTGGGTGAGCAACTAAGACGCCTTCAATATCAAAATCCATGTGTGTTAAATGTAATGTGTTAATTACACTTTTATAAGCATCTTTTAATTTATTCACATCTGTAATAGCTGCGGCAAGATCTGCACCTAATCCAGGTATATTACCAGCATTTGCTCCACCAAAAGATACTTTAACATCGCCACCTATTTTTCTAATTTGTTTAATTTGATCATCTAAGTTACCATCTCCAATAGGGGTATGACTTCCTCCCCATACTGGATTTCCATTTTTATCAGCCACTATAAACGAAAGCGTGAAGAAACTAGTATTTGTTTCTTGGGCATATTTTAATAGATTTTGAGGATTCATGCCGTTATCTACATATGGTGCAAAGACATGAGTTGGCCAAGT
This sequence comes from Bacillus sp. PK3-067, assembly GCF_056738645.1. Classification (NCBI taxonomy): domain Bacteria; kingdom Bacillati; phylum Bacillota; class Bacilli; order Caryophanales; family Bacillaceae; genus Bacillus; species Bacillus sp. PK3-067. Next base: position 74,223 of record NZ_CP096491.1, read on the forward strand.
TATTCCTTCACCAAATAAATCATTTGGATCACTATTGTCAGGTATATATTCTGAACCAGTATATAATTCCCAACCGCTAAATTGTTGGGTAGGTAATGTGCCTGCATTTACCCAATATACAGAATGATAAATCTTACCTTCATATGTAACGTAAGATTCACCTGGATAATCTTTATTTTTATTCCAAAATGGCGCTACTTGTTGTTGAGCATTCACTATATTTTCTTGAGCGTAGGCAAACGTATGGTTAATGGCTTGGGATGTAGGAATAATCATAGTTAATGCAACAGCTGTTTTTGCTAGAGTACAAAATGGATGTTTTTTTCTAATCATAATAATATCTCCTCACTTCTAATTTATAATAAAAAAAAAGAAATTATATTAGGCATTATTAAAATTCTTTTAATATATATTATGAAGAATTATTGCCGTAACTTCCGATACTGATATTTTTATACGTGATGATTACCCTCATTTAGTAGGATAACAACTTACAAAAAATGAAACAAATTAGAGGGAAATATAATAATATTCATTCAAAAACAATATATTTCTTCTCATAAACTACAGGAAATCTAATTAAAATGTATATATATATACCATTTTTGTAAGGTGGGGATGAATAGTGAGCTAGAAGTAATATAAATGTACACAAAAGTGTCGATTCTAGTAATCTAGTTTGGCTGAAAAATTTTTATCTTGAGTACAAGAATAACTACTTTTATTACTAAATCTAAATGATTTGTTGTATTTTTTAGTAATAAAATGAGATTATTTTTTTAGGTTTTCTAAAATTTTCTTACTTTAGTTGAGTAGGTAAACTGGAAACAGCATAAATTAAGTCCATTAATTCTCCTACATTTTTTATGAATTATATCTTTTTAGTCTTCTCATAAAAACTATAGGATGTTTGAAAAATTGACACATAGATTTTTTGTTTTTATATGTTAAGATTAGTGTTGCTAACCTATTGTTTATAATAAAACAGCTTATTTTATTCTCAAAAGTATAGGACTAGAAAAAAACCTCATAAAAAAGAGGTTTTTTTTATTTCTATATTTATCTTTGGTGTGAAAATTCAGTTGCAAAATTATTTTTGACATAATGCTAGGATTCATTTAAATATTTCGTGCTCTTATATGTTGGATGAAGTCTTCAGATTATTTCATGATATACAATTTTAATGCTTATTTAGTTTTTAATATATAGTATTGTAATTTTGCTAAATTCTTAAAAGGACACATACAAAATTAAATAATGTGTAATATACACTTAATTAATTTTTGGGATTGTAATTTTGAACTGATTTTTTTAATTTATACTCAGTAGCATAAGCATCAGCAGCAATAATTGCATCAAAAACCATTTCTGGTGAAATTTCAAATGGCATATTATGTATAGTTTCACCATCTTGACAGGCAGCCTCAGCCACTTTCATCAATTCTTCTTTACTTGCATCACCTAGGTTCAGATCTTCAAGTGTAGTAGGTAAGCCAAGCTTGATACAGAAATCAATGTAGTTATATAGTTCTTCAGTTGTCCAAGATTCCAATGCCATTTGTACTAATGTGCCAAATGCAACCTTTTCTCCATGCATCAAATCATGAGTCTTATCATGTAAAACAGTAAAACCATTATGGATGGCATGAGCTGCAGCTAACCCCACACTTTCAAATCCAAGGCCACTAAGCAAGGTGTTTGCCTCTATTACGGCTTCAACTGCTGGAGTAACAGTTTTTTGTTTAACTGCTAAAATAGCAGCTTCTCCATATTGAAATAAGGTATCCCAACAGAGTTCTGCAATCTTAGCAGCTGCTAGGGTAGAGAGTCCTCCAGCCATAGCGGGTTTTCGTGATTCTAAATTTGCTTTAGCTTCAATCCATGTAGCCATTCCGTCTCCAATCCCAGCAGCTAAAAATCTGGATGGAGCTTGTGCAATGACTTGGGAATCTACTAAAATAATATCCGGATTTTTTAAATAAAATTTGTATTTCTCAAATACTCCATCATCAGAGTAAATAACAGAAAGAGAACTGGTTGGTGCATCTGTTGAGGCAATAGTGGGAACGCTTACAACTTTGGCCGAAAGCATTTCTCCTACCGCTTTTGCTGTGTCTACTGATTTACCACCACCAATACCAATGATTACATCAGCACCAAATTCTTTTCCTATTTTCTCAATTCTTGTAATTTCATTTTCAGAACTTTCACCATTAAAACCGACTTTTTCAAAGCTTAGATTTTGTTTATGAAAGCTTTCCATAACTTTTTCACCAACAAGATGCCAAACACATTCATCTGCAATAACTAATAAATTGGTTCCTAGAGGTTTTACATACTCTCCAATTTTTTCAATTACATTTCTTCCCTGAATATATTTTTGCGGGCTAATTAGGATACGTTCCATGATAATCACTCCTTGATTTTTTTGTAAGTAAGCTGAAAATCTAGCCTTGAATCTAATGTTATCAAAATTCTGAGTACAGAATTATGAATATTTTATGTATATTTTTCGTCTGTTATATGACGGATTAAAAGATAGTGTTATGATTATCAAAAATAAAATACTATTTCTTAAGAAAGATAAAATGGGAAAAATAGTATTTAAAACCTATATTATCAGGTTTTGTATAAAAAATCTTATTATATTATAGTTAGAGTTTTAATAATGAAAATAAAAATACATAAAATTCACTGGTTGAATTTTATGTATTTTTATGCATTTATTATTATAGAATAGGTTCTTATGATACAAAGGATTGAAATTAATATTCATACTACAAATGGTCCGCATGCCCGAGCCGTAGCTACATTTATAGCAAAATTGAGCGGAATACTTTTTACGATGAATCTATTTATGAAACACAATCATTATTAGACCAATTGACTCTTGAAAAGAATAACGTATTTAGAAAGTGAATTGTCGAAATATAAAAAACTAAACAACTCTTTTCCAGACATTATTAGTTATAGTGCCACTTTAATGAAGACGCTCTTTGTTGCGAATAAAGTGACAGAATTAGATTCTACGATTCTTATTACTGGAGAAAGTGAAACAGGAGAAGAATGTATAGCTAAAGTTATCCATAAAGCTGGTTTCAGAAAAGATAAGTCGTTTATTCTAGTAAATTGTGCGGCTATCTCCCCTAATTTAATTGAAAGTGAGCTATTTGAGCATGAAAAAGGAGTATTCACTGGAACATTTCACATGAGGAAAGGGAAATTTGAGCAAGCAAACATTGGAACAATCTTTTTAGATGAAATTGGAGGCTTAAAGCTAAATGTCCAAGTGAAATCATTATAGTTTTTTATAATAAAAGGGAATTGTAGGAGGGAATAAAACTAGAAAATTAATTGTTAGGGTACTAGCGGCGACTAATGGAAAGGAATAGATGCCATGAAAAAAATTATTAATAATCCAGAAAAAGTAGTTAGGGATATGATTGACGGAATGTTGTTTGCACATTCTGATAAACTACAAAATATGGCTGAAACAAATATAATTATTCGAGCTAATAGTCCATTTCAAGGAAAAGTGGCAATTGTCAGCGGAGGCGGGAGTGGCCATGAACCAGCGCATATAGGATTTGTTGGTAAAGGGATGCTTGATGCTGCTGTAATGGGCGAAATTTTTACTTCTCCTACACCAGACCAGATTTTGAAAGCGATTCAAAAGGTTCATACTGGAAGTGGGGTTTTGTTAATTGTAAAAAACTACTCAGGAGACATAATGAATTTTGAAATGGCTGCTGAAATGGCTGAAGCACAGGGAATCCCGATTGCTACAGTCATTGTTAATGATGATATTGCTATTAATAATAGTTCACACACTATGAGAAGAAGAGGAATTTCTGGAACAATATTTGTACATAAAATAGCTGGAGCAATGGCTGAGAAAGGTGCATCGCTTAAAGAAGTTGAAGATGTTGCAAATAAAGTAATTGCTAATATACGTAGTATGGGAATGGCATTAACAACGTGTACTATACCTGGATCTGATACAGTCGGTTATAAAATTGGTGAAAATGAAGTAGAGGTTGGTATAGGCATTCACGGTGAACCTGGAACACATCGTATTAGTATGATAGCAGCCAATGAAATGGCTGAACTCCTTTTAGAGCATATTTTAAGTGATATGCAATTGAAAATTGGTGACAAAGTTGCAGTAATGGTAAACGGCTTAGGTGGAACGCCGTTAATGGAATTATATATTTTAAATAAAATGATTAACACAATATTAAACAAAATTGGTATCGATATCTGTAAAACATATGTTGGGGAATACATGACAGCGATTGATATGGCCGGCTTTTCTATTACTTTATTAAAACTAGATGAACAATTAACTGCTTTGCTTAATGATCCAGCAAATACGACTAACTGGCGTGTACAATAGGAGGGCCAACATGTATATTACACCAAGACATATCATCAATTGGATGCAACTCACTGCAAAACAACTTGAGTATCAAAAAAAAAATCTAACGCAACTTGATCAATTTATAGGTGATGGAGATCATGGTATTAATATGAATAGAGGGTTTAAAGAGGTTGAAAAAAAGATATCATATACAGCTTATGATGATATTGGAAATGTATTTCATGATATTGGAATGATACTTATTTCAAAGGTTGGCGGTGCATCAGGGCCTTTATATGGAACAGCATTTTTAAGGGCTGGTAGTGTCTTGAAAGGGAAAAATAAAATTACAATCAATGAATTGGGGATTGCTTTTCAAGAATCTGTAGATGGCATCTGTCTAAGAGGAAAAACTCAGATAGGAGATAAAACAATGCTTGATGTTTGGGATCCTGTTTTGAAGTATATCCAAAGAAATGGAGAAAAAATAAAACCTATTGGTCTTATCATTTTTGCAAGAGAACAAATGGAAAAAACTAAGCCATTATTAGCTAAAAAAGGACGTGCTTCTTTTCTAGGAGAAAGGTCTATTGGTCATTTAGATCCAGGAGCAGTCTCATCTTTTATTATCTTTGAAACTCTATGTTTATCTCTTATAGGTGAAAAAGAAATTGTTAATGAACTTAGGGAGCAATTATGATGAGTAATGCAGGAATAGCTTTAGTTTCTAATGGTTATCTACTAGTTAAGAGATTTAAAAGCTTTACTCGTCCAATTAAGTTCCAGTGTTTTAATAGTTTCTGTAGGAGGAGTAGATAACGATGAAGGAGGTTGAAGCGTTAGATAAATTCAAGAGGCTATTTATAACGAATGAGTTGTAATTGTATTCCTAAATTTGGGAGGCGCTCTAATTAAGAGTGATTAAATCAAAATAGCAGATTCACCATGAATAGAGGGGCCTACGTAGCAGTTGTTGAATTAGGGATTGGCAAAATATTAGAAGAAATATATAAGATTTAAGGCTGTACTTGAAGCGAAAACCATTATAAAAATATAAAAGGAGCTAATCTTATGAGAATCGAAAGAAAATTAATTGTAACTCGTAAGGATGGAATTCATGCAAAATCAGCAAGTGAAATTGTAGATGGCTTAAGGGATTATGATTGTTCGGTTCAGTTTATATTTAAAGGTAAAAGAGTTAATGCAAAAAGTACTCTTCAATTAATCGATTTAGCAGTAAAAAGAGGAACAGAAATTCATGTACTTCTTGATGGGGAAGATGCTGATGATGCCCTTGTGTTTATACAATGGTTTTTGAAATAACAAAGGGGGTCATAAATATGTCTCCATTTATGGGGGAATTAATTGGAACCTTGGTTCTTATTTTATTAGGGAACGGCGTTGTAGCAGGTACTTTGCTGAAAAAATCCAAAGCACAAAATTCCGGATGGGTTGCAATTACTCTTGGCTGGGGATTAGCAGTTTCATTCGCTATATATATAGTAGATAACATAAGTGGTGCACAGTTGAATCCTGCAGTTACAATTGCTTTTGCTTGTATAGGGGTATTTCCTTGGAGTGAAGTTCCTTCCTATATTGGTGCACAGTTGATTGGGGCTTTTTTAGGTTCAATATTTGTCTGGCTCCAGTATTTCCCGCATTGGAAAGAAACTAAAAATCAAGAAATTATATTATCGGTGTTTTCTACAAGCCCTGCAATAAAAAGTTGGCCTTCCAATTTGTTAAGTGAAATTATTGGCACTGCGGTATTTGTATTTTCAATTTTAGCTATAAGTCATAATAAAGTTACAGATGGACTACTTCCAATAATAATAGGAGCGCTAATAGTATCTATAGGTTTATCTCTTGGTGGAACAACTGGATTTGCTTTAAATCCAGCTCGAGATTTTGGCCCAAGACTAGCACATCAAATCTTACCAATATGTAATAAAGGCTCTTCGAATTGGGGATACGCATGGATTCCCATAATTGGTAGTACCATAGGAGGAATCATAGGAGCTATATGTTTTCAATTGATTTATTAAGCAATTAATATATTAAACTTCAATTAGAAATTAATTAGTTAACCCCGTTTACTATCGATCATATAATGCAAAGGGGTATTTAAGTAAAAAATGTATGCTAAAAAAATCACTATATATTTCTTATAATGTGGAATTTTTTTATTCATAAAATGTTCAATTTATATCCATTGTGAAAAAGTTCACAATGGATATAATGAATATATAACGGTTGTAGAGGATGATATTGGTTTTATTTTTTTGAGAACTGATAAACGAGCTGCTTTTATCTTGTTATATTCATGTGTTTTTTTACAAATAATATTATTATTTGATACATACTCTCTTTAAAGTTGAGCAAATATCCAATCTAACCAAGATCAAAAACACCAATGCCAAATATTCTTTTGCGACGAATCGACTCTTTTATCAAATTTCTGTCTCCAACTATAAACTGTTTTCTAGATAGCTATCTTTAGCCAACTTCTGACTCGTAAGAAGGGGTTATTGTTTTTTTGTTTGCTATTTTATATGCAGGCGATATAAATCATCTTATCAGATAGAACGGCAATGTTTTTAGTAAATGGAATCGATTTCATTATACGAATAACAGTGCTTTTCTTTAGTTGGGAAAAGGAGCAATGTGTATACTCTGTCATTCTATTGAACTTTTGGTAAGTAACATATGCGTAATAAAAACTTACATGGTATTTTTATCATTCGAAAGAACTTTAAATTGTTTTCTGTCATGTTCGTTTGCATTGATAATCATGTTTTTCGAGATAAACGCTTTCCTTATCAATGAGGCAATTCGCAAATGGAGTTTTACTCCTATTTTGGTTTGACGCAATTCAGTCTATTTATAGTTGTTTAGGTTTAGAGTAAGTGTATTTGAAACAATGATTTTCAACGGTATGTTTTTTTATATTTTGAAAGCGTTTTCTTATAGTGGGTTATTTTATAAGATTATGAACCTTTTACTTAAGAAATTATGTGTTTTAAGTAATGATTTGAAAAATGATGAATTGGAGATTCACAAACTGATTTTTAGTAGTAAAGAAAATTTTATAAAAGAAGTGAGATTTAAATAGCCTAGGAGGTGGTTTTCTCAAAGATAGAAAAAGTTAGTTTTTAATAGTTAAAGATTGATGAAATGAAGAAGAAAAGTTGTGTTGGTTGCGTCAATTCAGAAAAAATTAGGATGAAATATTTAGGAGGTAGAGAGATGGTAGGAATTATCCTAGCAAGCCATGGTCAATTTGCTGAAGGCATTTTACAATCTGGCGCAATGATTTTTGGAGATCAAGAGAACGTTAAGGCAGTTACCTTAATGCCAAACGAAGGGCCAGACGATTTGAGAGCAAAAATGGAAGCAGCAATTGCATCTTTTGATAATCAAGATGAGGTATTATTTTTAGTCGATCTATGGGGCGGTACTCCATTCAATCAAGCTAATGGCTTGTATGAAGGGCACAAAGACAATTGGGCAATCGTTGCTGGTTTGAACTTACCTATGGTGATTGAAGCTTATGCATCCCGTTTATCAATTACGTCTGCTCAAGAAATCGCAGCACATATCGTTAAAACAGCGAAGGAAGGGGTCAGAATTAAACCTGAAGAGCTGGAACCCAAAGAAAATACTGATATTGCAGTTGCTAAAGATGGAAAAGCAAAAGGCAGACTAGCTCCCGGTACAGTAGTTGGTGATGGGAAAATCAAGTTCGTTTTAATCCGTGTGGATTCTCGTTTATTGCATGGTCAGGTAGCGACTGCATGGACAAAGTCTACACAACCAAATCGTATTATCGTAGTTTCGGATGCAGTGTCTAAAGACGATCTTCGTAAAAAATTAATCGAACAGGCGGCACCACCAGGGGTTAAGGCCAATGTTATTCCAATCAGCAAAATGATTGAAGTTGAAAAAGATCCCCGTTTTGGTAATACCAATGCACTGGTATTATTTGAAAACCCACTAGATGTCCTGAGAGTTATAGAGGGTGGTGTGGATATTAAAGAAGTTAACGTTGGTTCTATGGCTCATTCAACTGGAAAGGTTGTTGTTAATAAGGTTCTTTCTATGGGAAGAGAAGATGTTGAGGCTTTCGAGAAAATGAAAGCAAAAGGCATTCATTTTGATGTACGTAAAGTACCTAATGATTCTCGTGCAAACATGGAAGATATTCTAAAAAAAGCGAAGGTTGAATTATCGTAGTTACATAGCAAATTTAAATGAAATGGGGGATCATAATGTCTACTATAGAAATAATTTTAGTGATACTAATTGCATTTCTAGCCGGTATGGAAGGAATATTAGATGAATTTCAATTCCATCAACCACTAGTGGCATGTACACTAATCGGTTTAGTAACAGGTAACCTGGAGGCTGGTATAGTTCTTGGCGGTACACTTCAAATGATTGCACTTGGATGGGCAAATATTGGAGCAGCCGTAGCGCCAGATGCTGCATTGGCATCAGTTGCATCAGCAATCATTTTAGTATTAGGTGGACAAGGTGTTAGTGGTGTTGCATCAGCAATCGCAGTAGCAGTACCACTTGCAGTAGCAGGACTTTTCTTAACAATGATTGTTCGTACACTTGCTGTTCCTATTGTACACATGATGGATACGGCAGCTGAAGAAGGAAATATAAAAAAAATTGAAGTGTTGCACATCGCTGCGGTGTGTTTACAAGGTATCCGAATTGCGATTCCTGCCGGAGCACTTTTATTTATCCCTGCACAAAGCGTTCAAGGATTTTTGGAATCAATGCCTGCATGGTTAACTGATGGGATGGCTATTGGTGGCGGAATGGTTGTTGCTGTTGGTTATGCATTAGTTATTAATATGATGGCAACAAAAGAAGTATGGCCATTCTTCATTATCGGTTTCGTAATAGCTGCGATCTCTCAATTAACACTTATTGCTCTTGGTGCATTGGGTGTGGCTTTAGCTCTTATTTATTTGAGTCTTTCTAAAATGGGTGGTTCTTCAAATGGTGGTGGAGGTAACTCTGGTGACCCGCTTGACGATATCTTAAACGATTATTAATTCAGGAGGAGGAGAAGACAAATGGCAGAAAAAATACAATTAACAAAAAGAGATCGTTTAGCCGTTGCATGGCGATCTACATTTATTCAGGGCTCTTGGAACTATGAACGTATGCAAAATGGTGGTTGGGCCTTCTCGATGATTCCAGCGATTAAAAAGTTATATAAATCAAAAGAAGATCGAAAAGCAGCATTAAAACGTCACTTGGAATTCTTCAATACACATCCTTATATTGCTTCACCAATTCTAGGAGTTACATTAGCACTTGAAGAAGAACGTGCTAATGGTGCAGAAGTTGATGATGTGGCAATTCAGGGGGTTAAAGTTGGGATGATGGGTCCTTTAGCCGGTGTTGGTGATCCGGTATTTTGGTTTACTTTACGTCCGATGTTAGGTGCTTTAGGAGCATCATTAGCAATGGGGGGGAATATCCTTGGGCCAATCCTTTTCTTCTTAGCTTGGAATCTGGTTCGTTGGGGATTTATGTGGTATACACAAGAATTTGGTTATAAAGCTGGTTCTAAAATCACTGATGATCTTTCAGGTGGATTATTACAAGATATTACAAAAGGTGCATCTATCCTTGGTATGTTTGTACTTGCAGCCTTGGTGGAACGGTGGGTATCAATTAAATTCAAGCCAGTTGTATCTGAAGTTCAGTTAGATAAAGGTGCGTATGTTGAGTGGGCCAAACTTCCTGGAAATGGTGAAGGGATTCGTCAATCTTTTGAACAAGTAAACTCAGGAATGGCACTGTCACCTACGAAAGTAACTACCTTGCAAGATAACTTAGATCAATTGATTCCTGGTCTAGCTGCATTACTTCTGACATTCTTCTGCATGTGGTTGTTGAAGAAAAAAGTCAGCCCAATTGTTATTATTCTTTCATTATTCGTAGTTGGGGTAGTTGGTCACGTAATCGGACTTTTATAATTTAAGCTCCTCACGTTTTCAATTCTTAAGATATATTATTTAGGAATTGTTGAGATTGAGGTGTAGATTAGTAGCCTGTGAATTGATAATAGTTCGTATAAAAAAGTGGCTGGGGATTATCGTTTCAGCCACTTTTTGTATTGATCTAATTGTTTGAAGTTACGAATTATAAATAGGATAAATGAAATGGAGCGGATATGATGGTTCAATCAATTAATACAAGTGTAGATTTAGTAATAGATGCTACCGCTTTTACGGGACTTACGGACTATGGGAAAATTATGATTGGTGATAAAGGGTTTGAATTTTATAATTCTCGTGATACGAGTAAATTTATTCAGATTCCGTGGGAGGAGGTAGATTACGTTATAGCTTCTGTAATGTTTAAGGGGAAATGGATTCCACGTTATGCTATTGAAACCAAGAGAAATGGAATCTTCACCTTTTCTTCTAAGGAACCTAAGAAAGTTCTCCGGGCCATACGAGAATATGTAGATCCAGGTCATATGGCACAATCTCTAAGTTTCTATGATGTTATTAAACGTGGTCTTAAATCGCTAGGTAAAAAGAAATATTGAACTACTCACCACTTAACGTCCTTACGGACTTTTTGAAGTGGGAGATTCCTGCGAACACCGGTGTATCCACCAGCTATCTTAGCAGGCTCTACCCGTAGTCCCTACGGTGAGAACATAAGTATTTTGTACGTTAACGCACCACACTCCCTACTTTAGCTTGGTTTTCGCAACTTCGGTAAGCATGGAGTGATAGAACGTTGAAGATTTTACGGTTGCAACGTTTTTCTGCAACCAACCTCATATCTTCAGTTTTCGAAGAGCAATCTGTACAAGTAAATGATAACAAACATGTTGGCTTATGCCAACCGACATTCATGTCCCACCTAAAATTGTTGTTTCACACCTTCACATTTTTGAGGAAGGAGTCTCCTGTCGGAAAACGATAAAATGAAAAAAAGGGGTATATTTGTTATATAGGAGCTAACATGGTTTTGGTGTAAAAATAGATTAACTGATTATGCTCCTTTTTAGAGTCATACTATCAGTATGTTCAAGATTAAGGTATTAGTTGTAAGAGCCTTGGGATTGTTGCACCAGAACCGTTTTATACATTAAAGGATATTTATGTTTTTTAATTATATTTTTGCAATCGTGCTGTGTTATAATTCTGAAATACTGATATATCTAGTAGGACTTATAGATTTCAGTTTATCATATGAAATGAAAAATTAAGCCATTATTTTTGAGGTTCAGGCTACCATTATTCAGACTATTATTCACACTAAAAGAAGTACAAGGAGGAAGGTATATCTACTAAAATAGTGAGGTATACCAAATTCAAAATGAATATTAAATTTAATAAAAAAGTAGTAGCATTCACGGCAGGATTAACGGTATTATCTTCACCATTGGTATCGATTGCAGAGGAACAACAATCAGTAAACAATAAGCAATCTACAAGCCTTCAAGTGCAAGGTAACACAGACCAACTTCAAACAACAGATGAACAGGCTTTAAAAAGTATTGAAGCTAGTTTTGAAGGGGTAGACGGGCGTGGTGGAGGTACTGTCGACAATAAGAAAGTAGATAGTCTTCAACGTTCAGAAGGTATTCATGAAGAAACAGGTACATTAACGGTTCCTAACAATTCAAACAGAACAAAACGTAGTCTGTCTCCCATATCACCTAGCACCTCTAGTACTATAAACGGTGTTCCATTCACGGAATGGATTGTCCCACCAGGTAACGATAATATTCGTCCTCAAAACTACATGAGTCCAAAGTACATTACAATTCATGAGACTGATAATACAAGTGTAGGAGCAGGTGCTAGAAACCACGCTCAATACCTATATAACCAAGCAGTAGGCAACACAGACCGAGCTGCATCGTGGCATTTTACAGTAGACGATAAAGAGATTTATCAACATCTACCATTAAACGAGAACGGATGGCACGCAGGAGACGGTAATGGTCCAGGTAATAGAGAATCTATTGCAATTGAAATCGCAGTTAATAGTGACGGAAACTACAGTAAAGCGGTAGATAACGCTAAGAAACTTGTAGCTTATTTAATGAAAGAAACTGGTGTACCGTTAAACAACATTGTAAAACACCAAAAATGGAGTGGTAAAATCTGTCCTGCTAACATGATTAATAATGGCCAATGGGATGCATTCGTAAATGGAGTTGGTGGGTATTATAATAACCTTTATCAACCAAAAGATGACATTACAGGAGGCTGGTATGAAGAAGCTATTCGAGAGTTAAATAGAAGAGGTATTATGATAGGGGAAGGAAACGGAGTTTTCGCACCCAATAGAGCGATAACAAGAGCCGAATTTGCTCAATTAATCTCTAAATCTCTAAACCTGCCAGCTGGAGATGCTTCATTTAAAGACCTAAACGATGCAAACTCAACTTTACGAGATGGTATTAAACGTACTGCAAGTGCAGGCATCATTCAAGGTAGAGGAGATGGTTATTTTGACCCAAACACACCTATTACACGAGAAGAATCAGCAATTATTGTAAACAAGGCTTTACAGTATAAAGGTATATGGGGACCAGTTGTAAACCTACCATTCTCAGACAAAGACCAAATTATTTATAAAGAAGACGTACAAAGACTGTATGGCCTAGGTATTGTAAGAGGTAAGGGGGACAATCAATACGACCCTAAAGGAACAACAACTCGTGGTGAAACAGCAACATTCATTCTAAATATGCTACAAGTAATTGAAAATGGTAGTGTTGAAAAGGTAATTGGAACGGCTCAAATTAATGGTATTGGGGTAAATGTTCGAAGCGGATCAGGTACAAACTATTCTATTGTTAGAAAGACAAGTAAAGGTGAGAAAGTTACAGTATATGAAGAAAAGAACGGCTGGCTAAGAATTGGAACAGGTCAGTGGATTTATTATGACTCTAGTTATATTGACTATAACAGATTATAAAAGACTTAATAGTTAAAAGAACAAATCATATTTGGATATATAATTTACTCTCAGGTTGTGAAGAAGACTTTCTCCACAACCTGTTTTTATGCCTGGCCCCCTTTACTTACCAATACTGATAAAAAGAGGAGAAGGAAGGATTTATTATAATGCTGGCATCGGTAAATCAATGAGATTCTTTTCTTTAATTTTCCTTTTGGAACATAGTTTTTTATTAGCTTGATGGATATGAGGTCCCGCCAGCATTTTGGAAAAAAAACGCTAAGAAAATTTTAATATCAATAGATTTAATTAATCCATTCTTCAAGAATTGTTAATGTTCTATTTGTTGCATCCATCTCTATTTTGAAATCCATTGGGACAGTTAACATCGGGTGAGTATGGCAACAATCAAATTCTGCAATAAAGGGTATGTAACTCCCCTTTAGAACCTCTAATAGAATCTCAGATGGTTTTTTATTTGTACCCAGTTATGTATGAGGCTTTGGTGTGTTTTATTTTCGTTTGGGAACAATTAATTTCTTAAGTCAGTACGTATATGAGGTGCCCCTATAAGAAAAATATCTGTCTAAATTGAAAAGTTTTTTAGTTGTAACGGTTAATTTTTTGAATTGCTTCCGTAACATTAAATGGTCAATTTTTTGTAACATACCTAAAAAAACCGTCACAGTAATGTGACGGAAACATGGAAAAGTATTAATGTATTACTATTATTATTTATTTGTAGCTTTTAAAATATTTAAAACAGTTTTGGTTGCATCTGCAATAAGTTTATCATCGTATTCAGCATCTTCTTTATCATGATTAGAGAGGATGGCAAGAACAATTGGTTTTTTATTTGGTGGCCAAATAACTGCAATATCATTCCTTGTTCCATAAGAACCTGCACCTGTTTTATCAGCTACTTCCCATCCTTTTGGTACGCCCGCACGAATTAATTTATCCCCAGTCGTATTTCTTTTCATCCAATCTACTAATAGTTCACGTTTCTCAGATGGTAGTACAGTTCCTAATGTAAAAGACTGAAGTGTCTTAGCGATTGCTTTTGGTGTACTCGTATCATGTGTTTCTCCTGGATTTACTTCATTTAATTCAGGTTCAAATCGCTCGGAAATAGTAACAGTATCACCAATTTCCCTCAAGATTTTTTCAAATGCAGATGGACCACCTAATTTTTTAAGAATTAAATTATGTGCTGTACTGTCACTATATCGAACAGAAGCATCTGCAAGTTCTTTTAATGTCATTCCTGTATCCACATGCTTTTCAGTAATTGGATTATAATTAGAAAGGTCTTCACGCGTATACGTAATCCTTTCATCAAGAGCTTCTATTGAGTTCTGGCGTAAAAGAGCGCCCACTGCTAATGATTTAGATGTAGAGGCAAATGCAAAACGATCATCTGATCGATAAGAAACAGTTTGATTCGTACCAGTATCCAGTGCATAAATACCAAGCTTGGCATCATATTCTTTTTCAAGTTTAGCAAAAGAATTATCACCAGTATTTTCTTGTTTAATTGGATTTGTTTGTTTCGTTTGTTTAGGTGATTCAGATGGAGTATTACTATTGGAACAGCCTATTAGTGTTACACATGAAAGTAATACGACAGATACAATCTTTTTGTAATGTGTAATGTTAAAGAACTTGCTTAATATGAACATAAATTTTCAACCTCTTTCAAGAATATATGGTTTTTTCCTAGGTTTTTCATACTGATGTAAGTAAAGAGAATATGGGGTAACAATACTTCTACAGCTAAAATTTTATAGCTCAAAGCACATGCAAGATGTTTATATGATTGATAAGCTATTGTTTAAGTTATTCCTTCTTCAATCTGACTTGCAATGCTTTACCTGTAAAAGGATTAAGCTTGTATCTCTTAAATACTCATCCTTCTTTTGCATCCTTTTCCTTTTCAAAATAAAAAGTCCTTTCATATTTTTGTAATACTTAAAAATAGATTTCAAACGGGATTTATTATATCTAAATTGAACATCTAATTTTAGGTACACATTTAATAGACAATCTAAGTAATAAAATTGTTCCACTTTAATTTTAGGAAGAACTTGATGCTTAAATAAAATGGAAGTAAATTTTTAGCCAAAAGTTTACTTCCAAATTAGAAAAGATTAGGTCCTCAATAGGCTTTACCCCAGCCATAAACCTGACGATTAAAAACAAAGGGTAATTCAACTATCAAACTCATATAAAATTTTAATATTGTCTAAGCATCCATTAGGATATACAATTGATCATCTATTTTTCTTTACATAATCTCCAGATACAGTCCATATTAACTATAGATTCTTGCCTTATGCTAAATGTAATCAAAAAGCAAGTAGATAAAGATAATGAATAAAACATTAACTCTAGATACTTTTTTGATGAATATTACAAATAAACAGGAGGTAATGAAAAATGGTTAAAACATTATTAGCAGGTGTATTTTTAAGTACAGGATTATTAGCGGGTGGTGCAATTGGTGCAGATGATGCGAAAACGGACAATTTAAAGTCAAATGAAAATTCAAATCAAGTAATTACACAGAGTGCAGATGGAACAACGTCTTCCTCACAAAACTTTGATTTACCTAAAGATGCAGTGCCAGCATCTAAAGGAGATGTAAAAACTGTTGAAAAATCAAAAGGTACAGGTACAGATTCTCAAGAAGGAAAAATGGTAGAAACAAAAGAAGGTACAGAATCACAACCTGGAAAACATGCAAAAACTGTTGAAAAATCAGAAGGTACAGGTACGGATTCTCAACAAGGAAAAATGGTACCAACAAATGAAGAAAATTAAATAATATATAGTTATAACAAAGAGCATCCAAAAAGGGATGCTCTTTTTATATTATAGGGATTAACTAGTTTTACTCAACATAAGCAGTAGGAGGAATTGAGGATTAGAACATAGGGTACTGTTTCTTCAAATTGTGGTGTTTAGAGCAATAGTTTTGGTGGTAACGTTACAATACAAACAGTTTGTTAGAAATTTTTTGATTTACATAGACTCTAGATAGACTACATATAAACTTCAGATACTTGTTTTATGATACGAGTAATCAAACAAAAAAAAGGGGGGGGTTACAACAGTATTAACAGGGCACTCTTTTAAGTACAGGAGATTATTAGTAGATGGAGAAAATGTTGAAGATGTACAGACAGATAAAAACATATTCCATATAAATAAAATGAATTGTAAGAATGCACCATTCTTCTCTATTTACCTATACGTATATTTTTCATCATTTATTATAAAATGCATATTGATTTAAATCATTTTGTTCAAAATATTAAATCGGTATTTTGGGGGATTTATCATAGCTTTATATTTTACTTTTCTAAATTCACGTAATTTTCAAATATAAAAGTGCGTATGTTAGAATTTGGTGTATAATAAAATCAACTCGTGGTTATAGTGTTTTCTCCGATTCAAATTTAACTTTTTTACATTATCTAAAAAAGAACTTGTAGGGATTCCTACAAGTTCTTTTTGTTTTTCTGACTCTACTCCTATATGAATTAGCTACCAATAAAAGAATTCTTTAATATTTTAAAGAGTTTTTTTAAAATATTTTTAAATTGCTATTAAAATATAAACTCAAAATGATTATGATGTGAGATAGCTAAATTTTAGCTGCAATTGCTTTAATAGTTAATCATGGAAAGGAGGATTTTTATATCATGCAAAAATCTATAAAGGCTTTTTACCTTAAAATTAAATTTGGGGGTTCAAAATGATTATCAACTATTCTTTATAGAAGTTCCACCAACAAAACGCCAATTTCGTACGCTAAGGAATTTTCAAGGAACACAACTTGATTTTACTGCATATTAAACAAAAATAGAAAAAAACCATAAAAAAGTTAAATATTAGCGGCTTTTTATTAATTAGGATCATTAAACTTATTGTTTTTCATGTTATGATAAATTCCAATTGATATGTAATTGATCGAATTGCTCGCTTTTCTCTGATATTTTTTGTAGAGAAAGGAGGGGAGGAAGATGGGACTAATAGAACTATGTGATTACTTATCCGATTTATTACATGATCCTATACAGGGGTTTTTGACAATAATTTTAACAGCATACGGAGAACGACTAGCAGATAATATTAAAAGTAGATCAAATAAAAGAACTGCACCTAGAGCCGGGAAGCATAAGGGCAGTTCTAAACGAAAAAAATAATATATTTTAGCAACCGATTAATTTACATTATCAGTTACCAAGAGAGATGCGCCAACATCTCTCTTTTCTTATAATTATTACTCAAGTATTACTGGTAATACTTAATTGAAAGTATAACAAAAACATACTTAGAAGTAAAAAAGTGATTTTTCGGAGAAAAGTGGCCATTTTGATAAGCTAAGTGCAATATCAAGACAAAGCGAATGCCATATAGTTCGCTCCATAAAACAATTACAATTAATTTGTTAAATTTCGTTATGTTTTCTGAATACGAGGCATTCCATACAACAGGAATTCTATGGAATCAACAACAACAGAAGGTATTAAGTGATGACATAGAAATTCATATTGTAGAGATCCCAAAACTCATGCAACAGTGGCGTAATGAACAAGTAAATCCCTGGGAAGATTCCTTTGTTCGTTGGGTATTACTACTACCAGCGAATGAAGATGAACACTTAACCCAAACATTGGAGGATATTGCGATGAACCAAGACCCTATTTTACAAAAAGCAATGAATAAATGGGAACGTATGAATCAAGATTTTTCTTTCCGACAAGCGTATGAAGCAAAGGAAAAATCCCTTATAGATGAGGCCGATAAGTTCGCTCATGCAGAGAACTGTCATTGCAGCATTTACATCTTTTATAATGAGTATTAATTTTCTTTGAATTTTATAGTGGCAACTACTTGAGCATGATCAGATTGTGTCTTATTTTCAATATCATCACATTTTAAATGCCTGTCAAACACCGTATATTCACTTACTCGACCAATGTATTCTTTATTTTTCTCATTAAGTGAATTAGATACAAAAATAAAGTCTAATACATTTCCTAATTTTCCATAATAATGTGTAGGCAATCTTTTTTGTCCGCTTTGATTTGGAGCTAAGTCAAAAGCATCATAAAGTTTATAATCGTAGACAATCGGTTGTTTCTCGATAGGGATTTGTGTATCTCCTATTTTTGAAAGTTTTTCTCTATTTGTTAATGCTTCTATAGGAATAGAGTGTTCATCATCATTGAAATCACCAAGTAAGATAATTGGAAGTTCCTTATTACTGTGTAGAGTTTCTGATATTTCATGATATAAGATTGCTGCTTCCGTCCCCCGTTGTAGTAAAGATGCTACATGCCCCATTGAACGTGCACGTAAAGTTTCTAGTATTTGACTATCCCATATTTCACTTGGATTATAAACGATATCTTTCATGGCTGGTTTTTTTGATTTTAAATGTGAAACATAACAAACGATATCCCTAGAGCTATCAATACGTATCGTAGCTTTTATAGGAATTCGACTGAATTTGAAAGTTTTTCCTAAGGGGATTTCTTCGGTAATGGAATCGGGAACTTTAACTGGACTTACTAAGAGTATTGGATATTTTGAAGCTATAGCAACTACGGGTTTTATAAATACTAATGGTTCATTTATATCTGTAACAGGAGATTCTACTGTTGTAAAATGAGTAAACCCTATTTCCTCAACTAAGTTTTTCAAAGCATTTGTACTGAATACTTCTTGGAAACCAATAACATCGCAATTCATGTCTGATATTTGTTTTTTATCCATTCTTTTTTCATTAACCACTCATCAGCTAAATAGGAGCTATCTCGCTCATACCATGCGAAAGGAGGTTCAACAAATTGAAATAAATTAAATGTCCCACAGCGAATTTGCATAAGCTTTCACCTTCTTTAGTTATGTAATTTGTAATACCGACATGTGTTAGCAGAAAGCATATTCCGTAATAAAGGGTATGTTAATAGTATGGAAAACCTCTAATATTTTTTATTGATATCATTATCTTTAATTTACACATGTTTGCTGAAAAATACACTCGGAATTTTATACAGCTTGTATGCGTATAATTCATTCAATAGGAATCCCCTAGTATAAAATTATTTGAACTAAGAGAACTTAAAAAGGAATCAGAATTTTAGATAACTAGCTATTTTTATGCCCGAAAACATTTCGATTTCGAGTCAGACCAATCGATGCTATGAACATAGCATTGACTGAAGAAATTCTTTTAAAAATTGTTCTACCCATTCGGTATACAGAAACCCAACGATACACGAGATGAACGGAGCATTACACGAGAGTCAGTAGCTAAGCTAAACCCTCCAGAAAATTGATGTGTTCATAGCATAAAAATTATAAAAAAAGAAAACATAAATTTTAGTTATTAATATTGAAGTTTTAAAGAAAGAAAAAGGTGACTTTGGTTATGAAAGAGGAAAATAATAAAAAATTAGGACTTGCCCTTTCTGGTGGGGGATTTAGAGCATCTTTCTATCATATTGGAGTACTCGCAAGGTTGGCTGATTTGGGGTTACTTCGTTCTGTTGAATTAATTTCTACGGTTTCAGGTGGCTCTATTATTGGCGCGCTTTATTACCTTCATTTAAAAAAACTACTGGAAGAAAAGAGAGATGTTGAAATTAAAGATGAAGACTACCAGACGATTGTTGCAAAAATTGAAGTTGATTTTCTAAGAGTAGTCCAAAAGAATTTGCGTTTAAGAACCTTTCTTAATCCAGTAAAAAATATAAAAATGATTCTTCCTAATTACTCACGAAGTGATCATATTGGAGAGCTTTATGATAAATTTTTATACAGAAAAGTTCTTGATACAAATAACACCAAGCCTATAAAAATGAAGGAGTTAATTATCAAACCCTGCTGTGAGAGTAATTCTTTTCACCCACTTAAGGATAATGAAAATAGAAGTGCAAAAGTACCAATACTTCTTATTAATGCAACTATCTTAAATAATGGACATAACTGGTGTTTTAGTGCTTCGGATATGGGCGAAACACAAATTGACCAATCTAGAAAAAAATTTGATAAAAACTTTCGACTAAAAAGAATAGAATCGTATGATGACATATACAAACACGAAGATTTTGAATTGGGTGTAGCCGTTGCCGCTTCGGCCTGTGTGCCTGGAATTTTTGCCCCTCTTGCTATTAGTAATCTTTATGATGAGAAGGTACGATTACAATTAGTTGATGGCGGTGTCCACGATAATCAAGGAATTAGAGGATTACTAGATAAACGCTTAAATTGCACACATTTTATATTAAGTGATGCATCAGCACAATTAAAAGATGAAAGGGAGCCTAATGTACAGATATCCAATGTAATCAAACGTTCAAATAGTATACTATCGGACAACCTACGAGAACAGCAATTGTCCAATATAATTAAGGAACATTCAGATAATGTTGCCCTAGTACATTTAAAGAAGGGATTGCCCGTAAAGGAAGTTTCCTACTTTGATGAGAGACACAATCTTAAAGAAGAATCGAAACTTTATAACACGGAACAAACCTGCGAGAATTTCGGGGTCAATACAGATGTTCAAAACCTCCTTTCTGGTATTAGAACAGATTTGGACTCTTTTTCAGAAGTAGAAGCTTTTTCTTTAATGCTTAACGGCTATAGAATAAGTCAATATGAATTGGATAAAGTAAATATAAAAAATTTTGTTACAAATACTGCATTAAAAGAGGAAAGATATCAATTCTTTAAGATGGATTCTTGGATTTCATCACCTGTTATTGATTCTTATTATAAAAATCTCCTTGAAACTGCAAGCAAACGATTTTTTAAGGCTATTAGATTAAATTTGTTGGTAAAGTTTATAACTATTTTATTGGTTGTACTTATATGTGGAACTATTATAAGTACTTTCGGTTCAAAGTTTATTTACTGGGCAAATGAATCAATATCAAAAGGTCAATTATTATTATTGATTCTCCTTTTCATCACCCTCTTTATTGTATACAAAGGATTAAAATTTTTTTCACAAAGAATTCTTTCTGTATGGTTCTTGATAAACCTGTTACCATTTCTTCTTGTATCTTTAACAGGGTTTGTATTTATTGGACTTTATCTAATCACTTTTGATCGACTATTTCTATACTTAGGTAGTTTTAAAGTATTAAAAAAGGTAAAAATAAAGTGAAAAATATAAAGATAAATTGAAGTCGTAGAAAAACCGGTTCTAACATTTGAAACCGGTTTTTCTATATCTATTTGAGTATTTTGCACGTTTTTCACTCCAAAAGCTATAAAAACTCTAAGGGCATAAAAAAATTCCCCCTAAATATAGAAATTTTTGAAGTGATTAAACTTCGAAAATCTTGAAGGAGGAATTCACTTTCTATATTCTACAAGAAAGTCTATGTCTCTTTAAAGAACTACAACATTGTATAGTTTTGATATCCTCTTCAAGCTCATTACTTTTAATGTTGAAATTGTACCTATTGCTATTAAGCCGTTCTTATTCGCATCACAAACTAATGATATTTTTAAAAAGTGGATTTAATCCCATTCTGATACAAATAACTGAAGGTTAAAAAACCTTTATCTATTAACTGCCATTGAATAATTCTCCTATTATTATTTTGGTTTAACCATACTACGATGCCTTAAATCCTTTTATTTTTTCTTCCAAATATCTAGAATAAATATAATTTAAATGAGTATGCTAATTGATGTTTGTTAATAAAAGGAGGTATTTACAATGACTACTTATCGACTAGCACCTTATACAATTGAACCAGCAGACGACAGAGCAGAAAAAACACCACCAGGAGTGGAGATGATTAAAGCTCCTGAAGTTTGGGATGATAGTATGCAGGGTAAAGGTATCGTAGTTGCTATTTTAGACACAGGATGTGATAAAAATCATCCTGATTTACAAAATCGTATTCTTTTTGGGAAAAATACTACAGAACATGGTGATGAGTCTGATTTTTCCGATATCGCCGACCATGGTACTCATGTTGCAGGAACAATTGCAGCAAATGGGACAGGGATTTTTGGAGTTGCTCCTCAAGCAAGACTTGCTATTTATAGAGTGTTCACTCCAACTGAAGATCCTAATCGCCCTGCAGCATTTAATGAACATATAATTGCAGCGATTAAAGACTGCATCAAGTGGAATCAAGAACATAATAAAAAAGATCACATTCGTATTATAAATATGTCGCTTGGTGGTCCACGTCCTGATGAAAATCTTCATAAAGCTATACAAGAAGCGGTTAAGAATGAAATTTTAGTTATTTGTGCTGCTGGGAACGAAGGGGATCCCCGTAGCGGTGGAGATTCTAGCGCTGCGAAAGATGAGTATGGTTATCCAGCTAGGCATCCAGAGGTTATATCTGTTGCAGCAATTAAATTAGATCGTTCATTTGTACCTTTTTCAAACACAAACCTAGATAATGATTTAACAGCTCCTGGATTCGGTATTTTATCGACTGTTCCTAAAAATAAGGATAATAGCGATGGAGTTAAAGATGGTTATGCTACATTTAACGGAACTTCTATGGCAGCACCGCATGTATCAGGAGCCGCAGCGCTTATTATTAAGCAATGTGAAACTGACTTTGGACGAACTTTAACCGAAACTGAAATTTATGCTCAACTTATCAAACGTACAGTCTCATTAGGACTTGACCGTAGAATCGAAGGTAATGGATTATTAGATTTAACAGAGGGTTATAGAACTTTCCCAAATAGAAATCAATTATAAAGTTAAATTTGGTGGAAAAGCTGCTTCACAATAACGTGAAGTAGCTTTTTTGCACAAGTACCTTGTTATAGCACCCTTACAAGTGTATGTTAGCAAGCATGTTGGCTTATACCAACCGACATTCATCTTCCATCTAAAATTGGTGTTTCACACCTTCACATTTTTGAGGAAGAAGTCTTCTGTCGGAAAACGATAAAAGATTATGATCATACACAAATAAATGCTGAAAATTGATTATATATATTTCTTTAAAGTTCCAAGACACAAAAAGAATATATATATAAACTTTTCGCAAACAATAACTTGAGTGAGAATTTATCATTAGGAGGTACAACTATGCCTGTAGAACATTATGGCGTATTAAAAGGAATTGCAATTGACAAAGAAGAGGAAAGAGATGATTTAGAATCTCCTCATTACCAGATTCTTATGATTGGTGAAGAAAATGTAAAATATCGCATTGCTGTTAATGTACAATCTATTGCTGAGCAACCAGAACTTTTATATTTAGTAGATGAAGAATTTGATGCATCAGCAATTACAATTCTTCCTACCATGGATAATGGCTTTAAATCAATTGATGAAAATAATAAAGAAATCGCACTAGATTATATACGTAGCCAATTATTTGATCCCGCTAAGATGAAAACATTACCTTCTGATCTCAAAGGTAAAAATAATGATTTACACGATTTATTTAATAAGTACATCCCAAAAGCTATAAATGAAGAAGCAACAATATATATCTACGGCTCAAAATTTTCTAATAAGCGAGAAAAAAAAGATAAAGTTTTTGGTTTCAAACCAGTAAAGGGTATGCATAATGTCCATATGAACCAAGGAAATGAAGATAAACCTCCAGGAATAAAAGATCACGCAGGAGATAACGGGATATACCATGATGGAGGGATTTTAATCCAGTATAACGACAATCACTGGGTTGCTATCTTTTTAGCTTTTCAATCGCAATCATGGTGTACAGATGATCGTGGTTTTCCAACAGAATTTTGTGATCATACACAAGCTAACATTGAAAATTAAATATTTTAAATAAAAACCAAGTAATTATACTTGGTTTTTATTATGAAGATGATAAGTTATCTATTTTAGACTTATTAACATCTAGATAACTGAACACAAGTTATTATCGAAATTTAATTACAACCATTTTCAAACGAGAAAGCTCATCGCTTTTAGGCATGGGATAATAATGAGGTTGAATCCAAATTACCATATAGTTTTCTAGTTACACTTAATAAATATGAAAACGATTCGTTTTTTTTTGAATTTGTACCCTAAAAATACCATCATAAAAATATGTTTTATTTTGAATTTTTGATAAAATTAGGATATTAATATAAAATGGGGTGTTCAGTATGTTGGATACAACTACAAATTTTCAAAAGTTAGTTTACTGTGATTTGGATAGATATTTAAATGACTCATCAAAAAAATTATCTGATTATCCTAAAATTCAAAAGGTTATTCGGGCGCACAAACAGAAATTGTGGAGTTTTGGAAGTTTTTTCGAAGAAATTTTGAAGAAATACTCCTCTGAAGATATCTCTTCGAAAATAAATAATCAATGTTTTACAAAGCCGTTTTTCTACGGAGAAAGGAAAGAATTGGGTTACTATTACTTAACTTGGGATATTCCAAAATTAAAAGAACTCATTCGAGAAAACGAAATTATTCCAAACACACTCATTGTAGACAACTTTTTAGATGAAGCACTAAATAATGATGTGAATTTAAATACAATTGATATGAATAGAGAAAATAATGAACCTATTATAATAGCCCAGCACCCTGTCGCAAATAACAATTACAAGGGAGTCATTATCGATGGAAACCATCGCATTGCTAGAGCTTATAAAAAAGGGAATCATCAAATCTTAGCATATGTTTTACCTTTATTTGTTCATATGAAGGGCATGCTTTTAGATCTAGATGTATTTCTTTTTAAATTAGCTTATAACTTCGACTTAATTACTAAATTCGTAGATCACATGTATGTAGTATCAGATGAGAACTTAAAAAAAGAATTGCATGATACATTGTTTAAAGTTTTGTATAAAATATAGTTGCTTTTACTCGGGGTACCGGCAGCATTTTTGAAAAAAACCACGCTAAGAGTATGCAAGGTTTTATACAGTTTTTGGGCTAAAACAGTAACAAACGAGAAACCTAAAACCGCGCCATAATAGGAATGTATAAAAAGATGAAGAGCTTTATAGAAAATAAAAAGGTGGATTCCTTCTGAGAGTAAGGATTCCACCTTTTTCCTTGCTACCGATAATGAATTTTACGTCAACTAGCCTCTTTTGAAGAGGTTAGTTTTTTGCATAGCGTGTTTTTTCCCGTTTTGCGGTCTGTACCCCTTCCTAAGCTCCATGACATTCTAATTCTTTATTCTCTAATCTTTAAAAGGAGCATTCATCACCCAATCTGAAAACCCCATACGAAGCATAGAAGAACTCAAATTATTTGACTGTTGCTGTGTATTTTTTAGATTGGAATCATATTTAATAAGTTCAATCATAGATTTTTTGAAACCTAATCGAGGATAAACCTCAATTATAAAATTGAATGTTTCCTCCGGAATATCTTCTATACGTAAACCAACTACATCCATTCCCGCCCCGAAATGAACTAAAGCAATCTCTGGTTGTTTTTCTTTAGCAATTTCCGAGGTGTGTAGAATAATAGCTTCACGTACTACATCAATTTTATCTTGTGAAAAACCATGGGAATGAAGGAATTTTTCTGCATGATCAGCACCTTCATATTCAAATGAATGTTTACAACATACATACTCTGTAAGACCAACATCATGTAAGATAGAAGCAAGATAAAATAACTCCTGATCATATTTAAATCCATATTTTTTTCCCAATGCATCACCAAAAGCATATGTCCGTAAACAATGATTATAAAGAAATTCTGGAGAAATCTCGTAAATCAATTGGGTAGCTTCTTTTGCTACTTTACTATCTGGAATAATAATGTTACGCATAATTTCCTCCTTAGTTTTAATTGTTTTTTAATAAATCCATGTCAGATATCAATAGCATGATAAGAATGTTACGTGCTAATCAAATACTAACTCTCTCACCCTCTCCTTTTAGAAACTCTACTCTCACCTTAAAAGAGACTGAACGGTCTCTTTTAAGGTAACTTATTATATGTTAATGTACAACTAAAACATATTACAATTTTTCAACAATAATAATGGAGGATATTATGCAAAAAGGTGAACAAACACGAAGAAACATTGTTTTAAAATCGGCAGAACTGTTTAATCAAAAAGGATATGCTGGCTGTTCGATGAATGACATTATGGAGGCTACAGGGCTACAAAAAGGGGGGATTTATCGTAATTTTAAAAGTAAAGATGAGATTGCTTTAGAGGCATTTGAATATGCGATTGATACTGTCTCTCAACATTTTTCTGAGGCGATACGCAATGCTAACACAACATTAGAAAAGGTTGGTGCTTTTTTTAATGTATATGAAGATGTAATAAATAATCCACCAATAAAAGGGGGATGTCCTTTGCTGAATACTGCTGTAGACAGTGATGATACGAATCTACTGTTAAGGGAAAAGGCACTTGAAGTTTTCTATACATTTCTTAATATGATTGAAGGGATTATAGTAGAAGGGATTCAGAACAAGGAGTTAAAACCGGATATCGATACAAAGGCGGTAGCTTCCTTTATTATCGCAACCCTAGAGGGAAGTATTATGGCCAGCAAGCTAGAAAGGGATATTAAACATGTTACTTATAGTAAGCAACACGTGCTGCGTTATTTGTTTATGCTAAAAATTTAGCTCACTTTATATTTTAAGAAACAACGGGCTTTTCACTTAATGGCGATGAGACTGTATTTGAAATAGAAAGATACTCTAATGAGAATAAAATCTATGCTAAAATCCATTTTTTATATGTATCTCACCTAAATTCCTTAAAAAGCTGATTATCCCTTAGCGTTTAGGAAATCGGCTTTTTCTATGTGAAAAATTGCTTAGCGTATGAAATTCGCATTTTGTTGGTGCTACCCTATGCCCATCAACTTAAGAATTCAGAATTACCCCAAAACGAAAAAATGAGCTTTTTTGCTACAAGTTAGCACAAAATTTCGTTCTGGGGGCATTTACCTTTCTTAGCTTGATATAACGATGTGACAGGCAAAAAAAAATACTAAAAACTAATACCATTTTTTTTATAAGTTTATAAAAAAGGTAAATCGTAATGATTATTATTTATTGCGAATTTCAAAAAGATGTATTATACTAGGTTCGCAAACTAAAACGTAATCATTCCGTTTTGTATCAGAACGATATTTTCTTCATAGAATTGGAGGAAATAAACTTGTAAAAAAGAAAAGAGGAGAATTTCATGCCAAAAAAATTAACTATGTTTTCATGCCTACTTATTTTCACTTTAATTTTTGCTGGATGTTCTAATAAAAAAGAAAGTGCAGTAAAAAAAGATGAGAAACTTTCTGTTTATACAACTATTTTCCCACTTGCTGATTTCGCAAAAAAAATTGGTGGAGACTATGTAAATATTGAAGCAATTTACCCTCCTGGTGCAGATTCTCATACATTTGAACCAAGCCAAAAACAAACAGTGAAAGTTGCAAAAGCTGATTTATTCATTTATAACGGTGCAGAATTAGAACCGTTTGCTGAAAAAATGGAAAAAACCTTACAAAAAGAAAATGTTAAAATTGTAAATGCATCAAAAGGAATCGAACTGCGTGCCGCAACCGAAGATGAACATCATGATCATGGAGATGGACATAAAGAAGCTGAACATCATCACGATAAAGACCCACACGTGTGGTTAGATCCTATACTAGCGATGAAACAAGCTGAAAAAGTCAAAAATGCTCTTGTAGAATTACAGCCTGATCATAAACAAGAATTCGAAAAGAATTTTGCAGCACTTCAAAATAAATTTACAGATTTAGACGATCGATTTAAAACTGCTGTAGCAAATGCAAAAACGAAAGAAATTTTAGTTTCTCATGCTGCCTATGGCTATTGGGAACAACGCTATGGTTTGAAACAAATTCCTATTTCTGGTATTTCAGCTTCTGATGAACCATCTCAAAAAAAACTTGCTGAAATTACAAAAACAGTTAAAGAATACGGTCTAAAATACATTTTATTCGAAACGTTTTCTACTCCAAAAGTAGCATCAGTTATTCAGAAAGAAACTGGTACAAAAATTTTACGCTTAAATCACCTTGCTACTATTTCTGAAGACGATGCGAAGAATAATAAAGATTACTTCACTTTAATGGAAGAAAACGTGAATACTTTAAAAGAAGCAACACAATTCGCATCAGTTGCAGAAAAGCCTTCTGAAAAGCAAGAGCAAACAACTGAAATTCATACACATGAAAATGAACACAATCACAGTCATAATCATAGTCATGCTTATGACAAAGCAACAGAAAGAATTTATGAAGGATATTTTGAAGACAACCAAGTGAAGGATCGACCACTCTCCGATTGGAAAGGAGACTGGCAATCGGTATATCCATATTTACAAGATGGAACGCTTGATGAGGTATTTGCATACAAAGCGAAACATAAAGGTAAAATGTCAGCCAAAGAATATAAGGAGTATTATAATGAAGGATATCAAACAGAGGTAAACCGTATCGTGATTCAAGGAGATACTGTAACATTCTACAAAAACAAAGAAGAAAATTCTGGTAAGTATATCTATGATGGATACAAAATTTTGACATATGATGCAGGGAATAGAGGTGTAAGATACATATTTAAACTAGCAGAAAAAACAGAAGGAGTTCCTCAGTATATTCAATTTAGTGATCATGGTATTTATCCGAATAAAGCTGATCACTACCACTTGTATTGGGGTGACAATCGTGAAGCTTTATTGGATGAAGTCATACACTGGCCTACCTACTACCCATCGGATATGAATGGACATGATATTGCGCACGAGATGATGGCGCATTAAATTAGGAGTCACGATAATTATTTCTTTAAACAATATATAAAATTCAAAGGTTATCAATCTAGCAGAAAAAACAGAAGGAGTTCCTCAGTATATTCAATTTAGTGATCATGCTATTTATCTGAATAAGGGGTACACTTCACTTTTAGTAATGGCTTTTTTGTGGGTAATGAAGATCAAACACTAAATTGAAACACAATCCATTACGCATTCATTGAAAGGTTGACCGCTTGCATTAATTATTTTAGCATAGTTTGATCCAATTGAATGTTCCAATCTAGTGAACTTTCAAATTTCAATTAATTTAAAATATAGCATGGGTTTGTATTGTAAAGGAGCTAAAGTAGGGAAAGATATGTCTCTAAAAAAGTAATAAATTTACTTATATTAACTTAAAAAGTTTCGTACTATACATTTTAAATCATCATTTAGACACTAAAAATTTGGTTATGCCTCATTTCTTCCTTATGGGAAACATTAACTATGTGTTATCATTCCTAACATTATTACAACCATTAAAACTTAGTTGTGTTAATATTTATAGTATAAAAAGTACATATTTAGCTATATAAGTGAGATGAGTAATTAGTTTATTGATAAAGATACTTAAGAAATATGTTTACTATTACTGAAAAGAATAAACACATAAGAGGGAAGAAGGTATATCAAAATTTAAATGGAGAATCTAGTTATCCGATTGGCCAATTAGTGAAGATGGATTTGGATATGCCAAAACCGGTTAATTACTTTGGTGTTAATTCAAAAAGTGAATTAGAATCACAATTATTTAAATCGGCATCCGATTAGGAAGTATTTATAATTACAGATGTAAAAGATTCTGGTTTAAATTCCACTGTTATACTAAATGAATTCCTTGAAGTACCTATTTTCAGGATTATGAGAGGTGGGGCATACGAGTATCTCTTTAAATTTATAGAAAGAGGTGCTAATTAATTAGTAAAGAGTAAGGAGCACTACAGAGGATACTAAAATTAATAAATAATGGAGTAAGTAAAGGAGGAGATATGGTGGATATAAAAAATAAACTGAAAGAAGAATATGAAAGATCTTTTCTGATTCTACAAAACTATCAGTTACCCATTATTATTAGAGAAGACTTTCAATATCTTCCCACTTTAAAAGCATTATTAGGTCAATATCTAAAGCAAATCAAAAATAGCTTCCTAATAGATCAAGAAACAAAAATGAAGACTGAAGATAACATAGAAGATATATTAAAAGCAATTGAAGTCTACTACGATGCTAATATATATGAAGCAAGAAAGATAATTTATAATATGCTAAGTAGATATAAAGATGATGATTATATAATATCTAATTTAGATGATTCGCCTGCCTTAAGGGGCGTTACACGGTTTTCTACAAATAGCTACTTTGATCAAATAGCAGCTGCCCCGCTATCATTTTTTAGAGCTAGGGTTAGTAAGAAGGAGTTTAGTAGAAAAGACTTTTTACATATCCCATTTAATAAAAGGGGATTAGTATCCACACAACGGTTTAGTATCGCTGGGGTTCCTTGTATGTATTTTGGAGCTACTTCATATGTATGTTGGCTAGAGTTAAATAAACCAAGATATGATGAGTTACATATTTCATCTTATACGTTGCCCAAAGAATTAAGAGTATTAAACTTAGCTATTACCCAAGGTATAGTTAGTGGATTTACAATGGGAAATGAACATAAAGAATATGCTATGAGTATGATAGAGTTATTTCCACTTGTAATGGCAACATCTTTTAAAGTCATTGAAGGGGACCGAGTATTTAAAAGTGAGTATATTGTTTCTCAACTGATTATGCAATGTTTAACGGAGCTAGGTGTGGAAGGGGTGGCGTATATCTCTAAGCAAATTGAACATAATGATTTGTCAATCCAGTTAGGTAATGAGAATTTCCCTACGTGTGTAAATTTAGCTATACCGATGAAAAACAATAAGAATGATCAATACAGTGAATTAGCAAAAAAAATTCCACTTACAGAACCGATAAAAATAGATAAATGTATCAGTCTAATTCAGAATACTTCTTTCAATAAACAGGTTGTAGCTTATCCAAATCTGTTTGATAGTCAACTCACGCAGAGTGGAGTACGTAGGGATTATAAAACATTAGAATTTAGTGAGATAGATGATTTTTTAGTCAATCAAAAACATGTATCTTATAATAACCTTTAGAAAATTACAACTGTGAATTTAGATTATATAAGTAATACTTAAAATTAGTCTATAATATAATTTTTCTGTTGCAGATTCTACAAAAAACTCCCCACTATTAAGGGGAGTTTTTTGCTTTAGGGGTAGTGTAAAACCTAAGCTTGATAGCGATGGGGTCCCGCCAACAAAACGCGAATTTCATACGCTAAGGAATTATTAAGGTAAAAAACTTTGCTTTACCGTACTTTAAGAAGGTTTCATAAACCATATTTTGTATTTGATATGGTACTTTGTTTTTAGGAATGAGTTTTGGAACTGTTTTTTGACTACGTTTCTATTAGTTTCATTAAAAATTAATAAAGTTTCAAAAAGGTCGTTTTTAGAACTTGATAATGGAGTATATTTTATTGAAAAATTATAGTTGACCATAAAACCAATATCCGATATATTGGTTTTATGAAAAAAGATATTATTACACCCATTAAACGTATGTCATTTAGAGATGAAGTATATCTAACTTTGAAAAAAGCAATCGTTACATTAGAGCTGCAACCGGAGCAACGTTTAAATGACAAAGAGTTAGCAGAAGAATTTGGAATTAGCCGTACTCCAGTTAGAGAGGCGTTGAAGCGTCTTGAGGATGAAGGACTTGTTGAATCTATTCCTGGTTCAGTTACTCGTGTTGCACCATTAAATATTGAGGAGGCGAAACACGCATTTACTGTGGTAGCAGTTTTACACTCGTTAGCTGCTCGTTTAGCAGTACCATTGTTAAAAGAGTCGGATATTCAGGAATTAGAGTTTAGTAATAAGGCTTTACTATTATCTATTGAGAAAAAAGATATTATAAAAGCAATTGAAGCTGACGAGTTATTCCACAATGTTTTTTTAGATGTGGCAGGAAATCCTGAAATCATCCGTGCGTTAGAACGAAGTATATCTAAGATTCAACGTCTCGAAATTTCTCAGTTCACTTCTATAAATGGTCTAAAGTCAGTAGAACAACATCAGCAAATTATAGAGGCTTGCAAAAATAAAGATAAAGAAACAACAGCGCATCTTGTAGAACAAAACTGGTTAAGTCTTGAGAAATTAATGACTTATGAGGCAGATTGAGATGAGAAATTTACGCCCTATATTTTTAGGTATATGTGCTGCTTTCTTTTTTGCTTTCACATTTATATTAAATCGAGCAATGGAATTATCAGGTGGTAGCTGGATATGGAGTGCTTCATTAAGGTTTATTTTTATGCTTCCATTCCTTTTACTTCTTGTTATGAGTCGAAAAAAATTAAAAATATTATTACAAGTTATGAGAGAGGATTTAAGTGCATGGTTTTTATGGAGTTTTGTAGGTTTTGGTCTATTTTATGCTCCATTATGTTTTGCTGCTGCACATGCACCAGGATGGATTATTGCGGGAACATGGCAAGTTACTATTATATCAGGATCTTTGTTAGCTCCTCTTTTTATCCAAACTTATCAAACACCAGATGGAATTATTAAGAAAAGAGGAAAAATTCCAATCAAGGGTATGAGTATGTCATTAATTATTCTTCTTGGTATTTTCCTTATGCAAATGGAACAAGCAAAATCGCTTGCTGTAAAAGATATTATGTTAGGTATTATCCCTGTTATTGTGGCTTCTTTTGCTTATCCACTCGGGAATCGTAAGATGATGGAGGTTTGTGGAGATCGTCTAGATACTTATCAACGTGTCCTTGGAATGACATTAGCTAGCTTACCGTTTTGGTTTTTACTATCCTTGTACGGTCTTTTTACAGCAGGAATACCGAGTAAGGAGCAAACTATGCAATCTATTTTAGTTGCTATGTGCTCTGGTGTAATTGCAACTATCTTATTTTTTAAAGCTACTGATATGGTTAAAGGAGATATGCAGAAACTTGCAACCGTTGAAGCAACACAATCTATGGAGGTGCTTTTTGCTGTTATTGGAGAACTAATCTTATTACATTCTTCATTCCCCTCTATTTTATCTTGGTGTGGCATGTTTGTAATAATGCTAGGAATGATAGTCCACAGTTATGTTTCCCATAAAGGTGAAACAGTGCATAAACAAAATATTAGTGCTTAATTGATATTTTAAAATGTACAGTATGCCCCCTTTTCTAGTTAGTAAAAGTAATTGTATTATTATAAGTTTTATGTCAGAAATTGATTAAGTAATAGAATATGAACAAAAGTCGATGCCCTTAATTTATAGGGAAATCGGCTTTTTCTTTATAAAAATTTTGCTTAGCCTACGAGATTCTCGTTTTGATGGTGCTACCCCATTGCTATCAAGCTAAGAAAATATAACATCACTTATAGTAGAGGTTATTTCTTTTTTCTAGAGGATACATGTAGAGAATTTAAAGATATGCATACCAAATAAACCCTAACGGGTTTCATTTTTTGAATTAAGCCGCTTGATTATTAGACATGGTACAATTGTAAACGACTCCTAATATATCAAAGACTGTTTTCTTCTCATATCGATGAGATTTTCTCCCGTTTTGCTGTAGGAGGTTGAACAGGCGAATGAGAATCTTTGATAGTTCTTGGGTGTCTTTCTGTGTAGCTTGATAAATAAGAAGAAAATAATCTTTAATCATATATATGGCCTTATATTCACTCAGTTCTCGTTTCTTTTTCATAAGAAGTAATTGTCGCATTTGAAACATAGTAGACGAACAGAGTAGAATGGCAATCAGTTGCCCATACAAATGGCATTCCAATCGTTCTCGTTTTATCTTTTTACAATGATGAATATGAAAGAATGATTTCCATGTTTTAAATAAAATCTCAATTTGCCAACGTAAAGAGTACCAATCATGTACTTGTCCCATCGGGACAATATCTGTAGAGATATTGGTCATGTATACATTGATACCGCTAAGTCGTTTACTACGAGCAGAATACTTCATTCCTTTCTTTTTTTCCTTTACAGTTTGATCCTGTAATCGTTTTTGTTGTTGTTCTTTTGTTAATCGATGAACAATCACACGAGTTGATACTTTATCCGTCATTCCTACATAAGCATCGGATATTTCATATGTTTGACCTGGCCGAAGAGAATTCATTAAGACCTCCATATCTAGCTGAATATACTCCGTACCTTTTTTGATTCTTCCATCTTGAAAATAATCAGGGTTGGGATTTTTTTGATAAATACGTGTGTTGGATTTAATACGAGAGATATAATAAGCCTTTTTATCTTGTATATGTTGAAGATCTTTTAAGTGAAAATACCCTAAATCTCGGATACACAAATCATTCGCTGTTACAGTTGGGACACACAGAGAGCCATAGGTTCGATCATGTTGTTTACCTGGATCTGTATGGATATGTAGGAATTGTCCGCTTAATAGATCATATTCAAGTTGAATTTTCATCCCAGCAGTATGGCTACATCCTCCCGCCCCAGGGTAAATGGATGAAAATATATCTGGAAGCTGAAATGCAGTTGAATCTAAAATACGAATACGCTTGAAAACAGAGGTGTATGGAGAAGAAATTCGCATAGATGAAGTTAGTTTTTTATTTAAAAGGTTAGTCAATACGTGTTGTAAAAATTGAACGGCTGATTTATTAAACCTTTGATTCAGTCCTTCCGGACTGATGAGTACTTCTGTAGATACCTCTAAACAGCTAGATAACTGAGTTAAAGAGGTTGTAGCGATATTTTGACTCATCCATATACATAAAGCCACTAAATCTTTTGCTTGGTACTTACTGGTTCGTTGTACGAAACCAACATCTCGAGCAAGATCCCGTAAGGTATTTGGCGATAAAAAACTTTGAATCTCTTGAGCAAATAGTTGTAATTCATCAGATACAGAAATAGACATACAAAAACGCCATCCTTTCCTATGATTCTACAAAAAGAATAGCGTATTTTTTAATTTTAGGGAGGATTTTGTTGAATTAGCCTAATAGCGATTGGGGGTATCCCTTATAGGCTAATAGAAGTTTGCATTTTCAATTTTTTCACACTCTATTAACAAGGCAGTTATAGCATCCTGGTTTAGCGTTAAGAATGTGAATATATTCTACTTCTTTATTATCAAAAATTTCATCTATATTTTCTCTTAAATTTACACCTTCTGTAACCCTTGCTTCTACAATCATTGAGTCAGCATTATAGCCACGTATAGATAGATACCTATGATGTAACATAAGCGGAATTTCATTTACATCTAGCTTAGCG
Organism: Bacillus sp. PK3-067; assembly: GCF_056738645.1. NCBI lineage: Bacteria > Bacillati > Bacillota > Bacilli > Caryophanales > Bacillaceae > Bacillus > Bacillus sp. PK3-067. Next base: position 109,686 of record NZ_CP096491.1, read on the forward strand.
GTAGTTGCTCCCTTTCGTATAAATATAGGACCACTTGCTTTATAAGGCGAATTAACACTATGATATTGGTAATTCAGTAAGATTACCTCTTCTCCTACCTCTGCATCCTTCAAACTTATCCTGCAAGGATATCCAGGATTTTCATTTGCTATTATTTTGACTGCCCCGATACTTTTTAATACTTCTTCACTCATTAGAAATAGGTTATTAAATTCCTTCTCTTGTAACGCAACGATTTGAAAGTTATTTCTCATATTCTATCTCTCCTTAATTAGTTGTTATAAAGCATTTCACTAATGATGCAACCACTAAAATTCATAAAACTTGTTCAATAATCCTGCACGTTTATTGAAGATTGAATTTTCATAATCTTTATAGTAAGTTTAACATAAAATTTCACAGGAACCTCTAAAAAAATCATAAGGATGATTGCCCAGTTTATTAATATCGTTTATCGGTTAAACCTAGTTTCTGAATTGGCGTTGACCTTGTCTTTTTAGATACTTTAGTAGCCAAACAGAAGTTGTAGTACGTTCTAAAATATATATTTTTTGTTATAAGTTAACACAAAATTTCGTTCTGGGGGTACTATAAAATTTTAGCTTGATAGCGATGTGGTGCTACCCCATTAAGAAAACAGCTCATCCCCAAAACGATAAAATAAGATGTCTTGTTACAAGAGGGGTTAAAATTTCATTTTGAGATGCTACAAAATTTTAACTTGATGGGCATGAATCTGAACCCTTAAAAAAATGTGATGTTTAGAAGAAAGGCGCGACATTTTAAAAGGGAATTTGTGAAATTTAACCCCCTTAAGTATTTTTTCCTAAAGAGGATTTTTATGTCCAAAGAAGAACATTTTATATTGAAAGCGGTCCAAAGAGGGCTGTGGGATAGGTTCTGTGTCTGAGTATTAGTCGTGGTTAAAAATGCAAGATGTTTCGCCACAAGGGCATCCTACGAGATTAAATTGATGAATAAAAAACTTTTTGAATTATGCAGTATATTCTAAATATAATCTCATTTATGAACGAGCAATCAGTCGGTGATGACATTTCAGTAAAAATCCTCTCTTAATGTTATAAAAGAAGTGATAGAAATTAGTATCCTTTTGTGTCTGCACACTAAACTATTGGAGGGATTAAAATGTTAAACAAAAGTGCCGTCCTCTACACTGAGGAAAATGGTATTGCAAGAATTACATTAAACAGACCGGAATCACTAAATGCGTTAATCCGAGATGTTCTTGAGCAACTTTCCTCCGTCTTGGACCGGGCTAAAACTAATTCAAGTGTAAAAGCATTGATAATTATCGGTACCGGAGAAAAGGCATTTTCCGCAGGTGCTAACATTCAGTTTCTCAATAAAGCCACTCCACTAGAAGTACGGGATTTAGCTCAGTTGGCTGTTACGGTTACTCATAAAATCGAGTCATTAGGAAAAGTGGTTGTTGTTGCCATCAATGGATTTGCACTAGGAGGTGGACTTGAGTTAGCTGAATCCTGTACGATTCGTATTTGTGCTAATCATGCTAGATTAGGACATCCTGAAGTCCGTATTGGAGCTATTGCCGGATTTGGAGGAACTACGAGATTGCCCAGATTTATAGGTAAGGGGCGTGTAGGATGGAAGAAGGTCGTATTTCCTTTCAGCAAGGGTTTAAAGAATTTCTTATAATGATGGTCTGTTTTTGGTTCATTATGTTTCTCATGTATGGTGAAAGCCTGTTACAATAGTAAAGAATAACTTGGGTACAAATTGATAATGAAATGGGGAAATATGCTGGATGAAAGCAACCGGAGTAACTAGAAAAGTGGATGAATTAGGGCGTATAGTAATTCCAAAGGAACTTAGAAATACGCTTGGGATTAAAGAAAAATCACCATTAGAGATTTTTGTAGAAGGGGAAGACATTATTTTACAGAAGTATCAGCCTGGTCATGTTTGTGCATTAACAGGAGAAGTGTCAAATCGTAACATAGCCCTAGCAAAGGGTAAGATATCATTAAGTCCAGAAGGTGCAGAACTATTAATAAAAGAAATAGAACAGTATCTTGTAAAATAAGTGCTCCTTTCAAGGGGCTTTTTTTGTAAGGGAAATATATAATTTCACGTACCGTAATGTTTAATAAAAAACAAACCATATAATCAATAGTCTACATTAAATTTTGTGTCTAATTCATCCGCTTAATGAATTCGATCTCGTCTGTTTTGGATACTATTTTATGTGAAATAGAGATAGTTTTTTTATTTCGTATAGATTTCTTGCGAAATATGTACCTAGAGCAGTATTTCAATTTAAATGTGATACGATAGTGATATATTCGTTTTGCTAGTAAAAGGGGATGAGTGTCGATGAAAAACCACATAAAAGTAAATGGAAAAATACTTCAAACAAATAAAAAATGGTCACATCTCAAGCAAAGACAACATATTTCTAATTGGTTACGTAGAGAATATACACAGTTTGTAAAAACACATTATAGAAAACCTAAAAAGTATGAACATGATGAGATTCTTCATGAAGTAATGAATCAAATACAGGAACGTGAAATTTGGATTCCTAATGGTGAAGTAAAAAGATATTATTTAAGCAAAATAGGAAAATCGTTTAGAAAAATAGAAAGTGAATAGGAATCACAAATATCCAACAGTGAAAAGCAGCAGGTATTAGAAGAAAAGTAAATACAAACAAACCAGGGGGCGCATTTCATGTTTAATTTACAAGAAGATATGTATGAACAATTGAAAGAGAAAAAAGGGGCAGTTACAGTATTTTTAAAGAATGGCGTTCCAGTACGTGGAAAGATTCTTGCAACGGATAAATTTACCGTTCTTATGATAGTTCATGGTAAGCAACAACTAGTCTACAAGCAAGCTATTTCCACAATTCTTAAGTAATTCTTGTTCCTTTTTCGAGGGAAGAGGAAAAAACACAAAAAATAGAAGATTGAGATCAATCTTCTTCAAAAAAAGGAAAAGATGACAGATTACTACTCCAACTCTTAATCAATTATATATAAGTTTATAGGAATATTCAATTCGTTCTGAATTTTCTCAACAAATTCGTCTTATTTTTAAATTATAATATAAGTAATTCTTTTTATTATTATATTTTTGTTCTTTTCTGTTGCAGAATCCTTATTATGAGGATTCCTTTTTTTGTATCAAAAATCTACAAAGAAAAAAGATAAGATTGGGAATACAATCTTATCTTTAGCACAAGGAGTAAACAAAAGGAATAACCATCATATTGAGATAGGCCCAAATCAAAGACAACCCTCATTTATTGAAGTGGGGAATTCAGGATTCGGTATTATTAAAGAATATAATGAAGGCAAAGTGGAATCTAAAGACCCAGGAAGTAATTAATAAAATATAACTTTTTCTAATAAGTCAACAACCAGTTCCTTAACATATAAGAAACCGGTTAATTTATATACAAGTATAGAAGTCTAATTTTCTTTATTTACACTTGCGTACTTATTTGAGTACGGTGCTGAATTTAATTTTTGTTTTTTTACTTATATGCGACTATTATCCCGATGATGAGCAATCCACAGTTGTAGATCTAATAAAGAAAGAATAATGTTTGTTTCAAGTGACATCTTGATTAGCTCTTTCTAGTGTTATTAAGTTATATACTATCGTATGCACCTGAAGCTGATATGAAGTAAAGATAATTTTCCTATGAAGTTTTTTATGTCTCCACACATAAACTCCAGATAGTAAGGCTATAATGACTACCAAAGAAAAGCTTCCTTTGTACAAAAAATTTCACCGTATTTTTTGTACAAAAACCTCATATATTTAAGCATAATTTATTGGGAGGTTGATTATGAGCATGTATTTAAAAATACAAGAAAGTGCGAAGCGTATAAATGAATTGACTAAGCATCAAAAGAAACTAGAGCGCGAAAAAAATATATTAAAAAATGAGTTTTATAGATTGTTGAAAGAAAATAAAAAATACAAGGATACTCCCGAAGAGATAAGAACATTGGATAATTAGTCTCAATTTAAAGTTTCATTTAAATTTTAGTCAACTGCAGAAGTATGAAAATAGTTTAACTTCAGTACTTGGTTAGCTATAAGTATTTTGATACTATATTTATTCGTAAATTTGACACAGCCTTTTATGATATATACATGTTATACTTAATTGCATAGTAAATAAATTGTATCCCAGTACATTACTTACTATTACTAGTACCCGAAAAACCTTAATATGATACGGTAAAAGGCCTCTTTTCAACGAGAAAAGAGGCCTTTTTTCATTAATATTTAGTTAAGTATATGCTATGAATTAAAAAGGAAACTTTATATTAATTTACATTTCTTTCATAGAGTTAAGATAAGGATCATATATTATAACAACATGTTACATTGAAAGGGTGAATAGATGATTTCATCGTATTCGGTAAGTTATATTTTAGTCACGGGTAATACTGCTATAAAAAAGGTAGCCAAAGTTCATGCATCCTCAGAAGTTTTTGCTGTTAATAAGATTAAAAGAGAATTAGAACGTAGGTTTTCACAGCCAACAAAAATTGAAGTTTTTCCGGTTTAATAAAACGGTATAAAAAGAGGAATCACTCTTTGTTTTCTTATTAATTAATTTGTAATTATTATGGACTAAACCTCATATTTTTTAATTAAATTTCCAACTACATTTAAAAAGAGTTCTATTATTTTATTTCCATCAAGCTAACACTTTGATTATCAGTTTACCTATAAATTAGCCGTAGGTTAATTATTAACCCATAAACTTTGCCAGGAATTTTAATAAGAAGCATAAAGGTAACTAGAATATCAATAAAACCTTCACTGAAAGATAGCGCCAACAATAACCAAATTTCTTTCGCTAATCCTATAAATAAAAAGTCGATTTCCTATACGTTAAGAAATCGACTTTTTAGTGAGTAACTTAATTTCTTTATTAGACACGAGCTTGGTTAAAGTAAATTCAAAATATCTTTTGGTTTATTTAATACAAAATCAGCTTTTTCAAAACCTTCTCACCTGAAATTGATTTTACATAATCTTAGCTTGATAGCGATGTGGCGCTACTTCTATATAAAGTGCTTCACTACGTTACGTTTGAAAAATTCATATTTAATTACCAAACACACTAAATGCTTAAATAGGTCTACGTCCGCTCACTAATAAAAATACATAGAGTTACATCACTTTGTTAAATAAAGTTAATACCCTTATTTAGAAAACTCTTCAATACTTTCGTAAGCAATTAATACCCTTTTACTTTTTGCCACTCAAAATCATTGCATTTCCTAATACTTTTTTATTTAATAAAAGCTTTGGTAATTTCATTTCTTCAGCAAGCTTGTAGCTATTCAATTTAGATATATCGAGTTTCTCTAGGTTATTTAAGAACTCTTCTGTATCCCCAAATATTTTTTCATCCATAAATAAATCTAAGAAGATAAATTCACCACCAGGTTTTAATACACTTATAGCCTCTTTAATTAATTCTATTTTATTGTTTGTATCTTTCACTTCATGAAATGTTAGGCAACTTACAACTATATCAAATGCATCATCCTGCAAAGGGAGCGCAGCGGCACTTGCTTTAAAAAAATTAACCCTATCAGATACACCTTCTATTTTAGCATTCTGTTGACATTGATCTTGTGAGTATTCCCAATTCTTCCCCCAATAATCAATTCCAGTTAAAAAGGATTTAGGAAAAGTCATTGCAAGTTTAATAATCAATGACCCACTACCTGTTCCAATATCTAATATTTTTCCTTCTCCATCCCAATTCAATTTTTTAACAATTAAATCATGTATTTTTGATTGGTAATCCTCTCCGAATGCTGCGAATTGGTAAGTAGAATAAGAAAGTATAAACGTTATATAAATAAAAGGCATCGCTATAACCCCTGATAGGATTCGCAGATAGAAAGTAATAGGCAATAATGTTATCAATAGAAGAATTATTGAGCTTATCAAAAATACAATCAGTTTTTTCATTCGAATCCAAGTCTGATATTTAGTTTTTTTTCTCATTAGCACCATTCCTGTATATTTTTCACATATGGTTTATTCGTTATAAGATACTTTTATCTATCCTCTCCTATAAGATTATTTTTAAACTATTAACAAATAATTGGTTATAGGTTTTAAGCAATGCTAAAGCCACTTCAACTCATTTTCATAGCATTTAATATTATGAATAATATCATCATAATTTAGATTATTGGAAGACTCAACTCAAAAAAATTTGCAAATTAGCCCTAGGTTGTAACTAAATCTAAAAATCTTTGTACTAGTATTACCTATTTACACAATGGCTGAGTGAATATATATGAAATTGGCTGGTTTCTATTCTGAATATATACTCTATTATATAGATAAATACAAATAGATTAGGGAGTTACTAGTAATATGAAAGAAATAGAAATTATAAAATCAATCGAAAAAATAACCATTACATGGCAAGGTGCAACAATTAATATTCCATTAAAAGATATAATTGAGGTTAATAAAAATAATACGTTAAAAAATACTGACAAAGCAGTAGAAATTGGTAATAAATTTAAAAATTCAGAAGCAATCTTTATTAGAACAAAAAAATTGAATTATATATTATTTACAACTAATAAATTAACACTTCTAAATGAAATCAAGTTTTAAATTATGAAAAATTCTGGTGAGAATTTTTCTAATTATTTTATAAAAGGGTATACTAAATTACACAAAATACAACCTATTTATAGGGATACTTGGCGAATTAATAATGAACATTTATGTGAAGAAATAAAGGAAAACAGACAATAAATCGATTCTAATTATATAAAAAATACATAACTATAAGTGGTGTTATTGAATCGATTTAATATTTAATTTATAGAGGTTCAATTTAAAATTCATCTTCCAAAATTAAATTCCCGGCATCATTATCTTTCGTCAATCGCTGATTTAAATAATTTTCTTTCGTAGTACGATCATTTTTATGACCTACTGCAGCTGCGATAATATGAGGTGGTAATTCTTTGTAATCATATAAGTACTGTACATAAAAATGTCTAAAGAAGTGGGGAGTAATTCCCATATTCTCTGTAAAGGGTAGCTGAGTATCCTTAATGATTTTAGAAATATATTGTGACAAATAATTCTCTCTATAAGCAGTATGGTTTTTAGTTTGAAATACTGTTCCACCATTTCTATTTCCAATGTCTATAGGTAATCTTCTCCGCATTCGAAATGCGACAATCCGATTGAAAATCTCCTTATTAATGGAAACAATCCGCTCATTATCTCCCTTTGTATCAACCTTTAAATAATATCGTCCTCGTATAGTATCATACTCAAGATCTTCCCACTTTGCATGTGCGACTTCTGCAACACGTAACCCTGTGGTAGCTAGAACTGACAATAAAGCGTAATTGATTTCATTGTCCTTGTAGTAATGAAGCAATTGTTTTACTTCCTCATATGATAACTCCCGTTTAGGTTTATGTTGTTTATTTACAGTTGTACTTAGTATCTCAACATGTAGAGGATCCTGAATATATTGGATTTCATATAGCCATTTCAAATATGAACGAATAACACCAAGCTTTCTACTAACTGTAGATGGCTTGTATTTATCTTTTGACTGATAGGAGGTTGCCTCTTGAGATAACCATTTTTGATAATTACGGATATGCCGTTTCCTAAGATTTCTCCATACTTGACCAAATTTATAATCCTTTACATCTTTCTGTAGAAATTCCTCACTTTGTCTAATAAAGAAATAAAACTGACTTAAATCACGTGCATATAGAATTCTTGATGCATCCTTGATTCGTTTTTCTTGGTCAAAATGTGTTTGTCGATTCAAGTAGTAGTACAGTATTTCTTCATCTGAAAATCCTTCATATGTATATGAATCTTCTCTTTCGTTATTTTCCTTTTTTAATTCCGCTTCATTTATATAATCAGGATTCCATAATGTAATTAGATTTGTAAAATTTTGTTTTTGTTTCTCTATGTTATTTAAAGAAATATCACTATGAATAATATCTATTTCAAATTTCAATGTTATTCAATCCTTTATAAATTTCTTTTATATTAAATATTATAACGTAATTATTTAGAAATTAAATTATATATTAAGATTAAATTTTACAAAGCTATAAATAAATAATGACTATAGAAAATCTCCCATTTTCTATAGTCATTATTTAATTTTAAAAATAATGTTTTTATTATATAGTTTAATATTGTATAAAATTAAATTTAAAAAGAAAGTTAAATTAGACATTAATCTAATTTACAATCTAAAATATATATCGATATATGTTATAATTTATTTAAAATGTAAATTATATAAATTTTAATTTACATAATATTATTATGTGAATTACGAGGTGTGAGGAGGAATTAGAATGATTAGCGCATATGAAATGACTATGACTACAAATGAAGTAAAAGATTATTTAGATATAAGTCACTTTATTTTTAATAATTTAATGAAGCAAGGAAAGCTAACACCAATCAATAAGGATACGTGGCGTTTAGATGGTAGTTTTTTATTTAGTAGAGAAGAAGTAGAAAAAGTAAAAGAAGAACGTAAAATTGAGGGGATTACTTTATATCAAGCAAGTAAAGAGTTTCATATTAGTATGAATCAGCTTGAAAAATGGATAGAAGAAGGAAAGTTAGTTTATTTTTTAATAGAACATCGTAATCGACAAACGAAATTTGTGAAGGAGGAGGATGTTCGTGAACTTGTTCAGCAAGTAGAACAAGTTAATCATATATATACATTTTCGCAGAAATATAATGTAGTATTATTTCAAAAGTTTGTAAAAGGCAATACATTGGCACGTGTTATTTCTATTCCAAAACGTGGTGATATTATAGTTCTTGATGAATTTGGAACTAATATGACACTAAGTGAGGCATTAAAAGCAGGATATGAGTCCGCTTATAAACTGTCGGATAAACCTAGAAGTCATCATCAAAGGTTTGTTAAGTTTCGTTTTCCTAAATCTGCGCAATTACGAAACAATATTTTTCACATAATCGATAATATATTACAGTACGTATCTCCAAGAAATATAAAGATTTTAGAAGAAGAAACATTTTGGTATTTTGAGATTCGTCAATCATTAATTACATTACCACCAGGAATTCAAATGGAATGGATTGAGGAGTTAACGCCTTATATAATAGAAGGGAAAATTGTTCCAAGAATGAATCATAGCGTATATTTGGATAGTAATACAGTAACGAAGTCGGTCATACTTACAAGTAAGGAATACAAATACTTGAAAGAAATTACAAATGAAACAAATAGCTCTATTGAAGAATTTATAGCCATTGCTATTAGAGACAAAATTAATCAGCACTTACTTAAGTGAAATCGAATTTTTTAATGAATAAAAGCTAAACGTTCCTATTACTAAAATAATAGTGGTGATATAAAATCTGAATGTCTAGTTTGTATATCTTAAATACTTCCTATAAAGTCTGTTATCAGACTTTCGGAAGTATAGAGGAAAAATACAAAAATAGTTGTATGAATAGTGTAGCGACAAATTCTCTCTATATGTATTATGTAAAAATATCTATTGTGTATGTGAAATAAATTTATATATATGTTTTAATCATTAATGTTAGAAAATTACCCTATATTTTTTGATATTATTTATATTTTTGTTTTAGTCCAAACTGCATTACGGCCTTTTGATATTAGTTTAATTAATTTTTCTTCTTGTAAACAAGCAAATGCTTTATTGATTGTGCTTGGTGAAACATCTGAAAATACCATTCGTATTGCTTCTTTTGTAAAAGGTAGTTCTTGTTTTAATATATACTCTTTAATTTTATAGCTTTTGTTCCCTTTCAGTTGGTAACTTGTAATATGTACGTCTAGTTCTTTATATGCTTCTAGAATAATATGTAATAGACATTTTAATATAAAGGATACATTGTGTTCTTGAAAATGCCAATTTGCTGAAGATTTATATAAGGCATCATAATAATCTCTCTCGTATTTTTTTATTATTTTATCTAGTGAAATATATTTCACTAGTGAATGTTTACTTTGTAATAGTAATAAAGATATAAGTAGACGTACCATTCTTCCATTTCCAGATTCAAAAGGAAAAATACATATAAAATTAAGTACAAAATTACAAATTAAAAGTAGTGGATCAATATCTTTTTGATTTAATAAATAATTGTATTCCTCACATAAATTTTTTACTGCTTCTGGAATTTCTTTAATCGTTAAAGGACGATAGCAATAAAATGAGAAATTAAGTTGCTCATGTTCTTCAAGTAAGATGTCCTGTTTTCGCCACGTTCCACTATCCGAAGTAGCATATTTAAAAAGTTGAAAATGTATTTCTAAGATTGTGCTTGGATCAATAGTAAGCCTTTCATAGTTATTATGAATGAGTGATAGCGCATCAACGTAACAAGATATTTCATCTTCAATCATTGTTTTTGGCGACAGATCATATATAATTAATTCTTTTAACCTTTTATTTGTTATTTTTAAGTTTTTATACATTGCGACAAAATCTTTGGTATGCTGAAGCTGAGTAGATTTTTGCAACTTTTCTAATGTACATGGAAATTCCTTCTCATAGACCTCCAATCTCCCTTGGTATTGCTTTATTTTTCCAATTAGGCTTGCTACATCTAAATTTATCAATAAATTTGTGAATTTTTCGCCAAAAAACGACATATTTTTCCCCTCCTATCATATAAAACTATACAATACTTAACTGGATTTAAAGTGTTTTTTTGAATAATTTTCTAAAAAAAATTAAAAATATAGTTTTTTATGTGTGAAAATTATAATAATTAGGGTCTTTTTGCCTTATTTTGTGACAAGATTTAACATCAGATTAAATAGTTTCGTGTTAAAAAGCAGAGTTTTATATTGTGTAATTGCTTTTTATCAATAAGTACGTAACTGCATATGGGGAAGGGGGAAGTCCTTACTAATGAAGACTATTGCTTTTTACTTACCACAATTTTATGAAATACCTGAAAACGATTTATGGTGGGGAAAGGGTTTTACAGAATGGACCAATGTAAAAAAAGCAAAACCACGTTTTCTGGGACACTATCAGCCTAGGGCTCCATTAAGGGATTATTATTACAATTTGTTAGATTTAGATGTACATAAGTGGCAGATAAATTTAGCAAAACAGTATGGTTTAGATGGTTTTTGCTATTATCACTATTGGTTCAAAGGGAAAAAATTACTAGAAAAACCAATAGAATTGAGAAATCAATGTAAGGAGATTGATTTCCCATATTGCTTATGTTGGGCAAATGAATCTTGGACAAGATCATGGGATGGAAAAGACCAAGAAGTATTAATGCGACAAGAATATGGGGATGAGTCTGATTGGAAAGAACACTTTAATTATCTTTTGCCATTCTTTAAAAACAAAAACTATTTAAATATTAAAGATAAACCGATATTTGTAATTTACCGACCAGCTTCTATACCAAACCTAAATAAAATGTTGAGTCTATGGAATGAATGGGCTCAATCTGAAGGGCTTCTGGGGATACACTTTGTAGAAATGTTAACAATTTTTGAAGATAAATCAGATTTTCTTTTTGATGCTGCTATAGAGTTTGAACCTATGTACACTTTAAAAAAACTAATAGGTAATACAACTTCACTACATCAAGAAAAAAAAGATTTTCACTTAAGTTATGATTTTGTATGGAAAAGAATATTAAACCGTCAAATTAAAGAACGTGAAAACATATATAAAGGGGCATTTGTAGATTGGGATAACTCTCCAAGGAAAAAAGAAAGCGCTTTAATTGTGAAAGGGGCTAATCCCGATAAGTTTAAGAAGTATCTTTTACAACATAGTAAGGACACTGACTTTTTATTTATTAATGCTTGGAATGAGTGGGCAGAAGGCACATACCTAGAACCAGATGAAAAGTATGGATATAAATACCTTGAAGCTTTAATGGAGATAAAGAAGAGTCACTTCTAATAAATTGTAACAGCAAGAAGAAGGGGGAAACATTATGACTGATATAAATACTATGATTTCCATTCGATACATTAAGAAATCATATGGAGATTATACAGTTATTAAGAATTTAAGCATAGATATCCGTAAAGGTGAAATTATAGGATTACTAGGACCGAATGGAGCTGGGAAGACAACACTTATATCGATTTTATCTACTCTTACTCTGCCAGATGAAGGGTATGGTACAGTATGTAACTACGACTTGTATACTGAACGGAATAAGATTAAAAAAAATGTGAGTGTAGTACCTCAAGATTTAGCGCTATACCCGACTTTAACTGCATATGATAATTTATCTTTTTATGCCGATTTATATGGATTAAAGGGAAATAGGAAAAAAAGCCGCATAAAAGAAGCTTTGCAATTCGCACAGCTTGAGGATTGGGCACATAAGAGAATTGATACATTTTCAGGTGGTATGAAAAGAAGAATTAATTTAGTGATCGGTTTGTTAAATAAGCCAAAAGTTATTTTCTTAGACGAACCAACAGTGGGAATTGATCCGCAATCAAGAAACCATATTTTTAATTGTATTCGCCATCTCGTAGAAGAACTAGGAATCACTGTCATATATACAACTCATCATATGGAAGAAGCTGAGATGTTATGCCATCGTGTAGCAATTTATGATAAGGGTGAAATATTAGATATTGACACCCCAAAAAATTTAATAACAAAGTATGGGGAAAATTATTTAGAGATTGTAATATCAAATATTCCAGAAGAATTTATACATAAAACAAAAATGATTGTTGATGTGAAGTCCTGCACTTTGGTAGATAAAAAAGTCATCATTCAATGTGTAGATAGCTTTAATGTTACAAGAGAAGTTATGAAATTAATTCAAAAATATAATTTAAAAATCGAATTATTTAATGTTAAAAATTCTAATTTAGAAAATGTATTTTTACATTTAACGGGCAAAAATTTAAGGTCTTAAATGAAAGGAGATGGTAAAAATGAAAGCTTGGTATATAGCTAAGAAAGATTTACTTATTCTTTTAAAGGATATCCCTGGTCTAATCTATTTATTTATTACACCTATTATAGTTATTGCAGTTGCTAGTTTTGCATTATCAAATGTATTTGATAGTAAGACGGAAAAATTCAAGATTCCTATAGTAGTAAATGATAATGGAGAACTTTCTAAAAGGGTTATTGAGGAATTGAAAAAAATCCCTGCCCTTGAGATAGAAGAAACTTATGAACTAAATGGTAAAAAGAAAGCATATACAGAAGAACAAGTGAAAAAGGAAGTTCAAACTAAAAAAGCAGCAATCGTAATTCCTAAGGATTTCACACAAAATGTATATTCAGGGACAGAGGCCAAAGTCATCATCATAGAAGATGAAGTTGATCGCATTATTCCAAGTGTTGTTTCAAATGCTGTAACTCAAATTGTATCAGAAATACAAAGAGATATGACTAAAGAGATTGTAAAACAAGCCTCTGCCCAAATGGAAGTAAATGTGAAAGTAGAGTTTAAAAAATTAGCATCAGATAATGAACATAAACCCACTCCATTTGAATCTAATGTACCAGGATATGCCGTTATGTTTGTACTTTTAGGTACTGCAGCAGCTGCAGGTGCATTAGTAGAAGAGAGAGAGAATGGAACGTTAAGAAAAATTCTTACTTTACCTATTAATACATTATCAATCATTTTTGGAAAGATGCTCTCATGCTTTATAACAGCTATTGTTCAATGTGCAGTCCTTTTTAGCGTAGGACATTTTGTATTTGGAATGTGGCTAGGGAAAAGTGTATTAGGAATTATATTGCTAGTGATATGTACTGCATTTGCAGCTTCAAGCCTGGCAATTTTATTAGCTTCTATATGTCAAACAAGATCACAAGCAAATGGTATTTCTATTTTAATCGTGTTAACTATGTCTGCTTTGGGTGGATCTTGGTGGCCACTTTATATAGAGCCTGAATGGATGCAAAACCTAGCGCATATTACGATTACAGCTTGGGCAATGGGAGGCTTTAACGATTTATTAGTATATAACAAAGAGTTCTCCTCTGTTCTTATTCCATCCGCTGCATTAATTGGTATGGGAATTTTATTTTTAACAATCTCCATACAAAAATTTCGACGTTCTTATGAAAAGTAGGTGAAATAAGTGTACTTAGTAAAAAATGAGGTGAATGTTCGTTTTGGGGAATGCGATCCTATGGGAATTGCTCACCATTCTCATTATTTTCATTGGTTTGAGCTAGGTAGGTTTCAAATGCTAGATATGACTGGTATAAACCAGTATTTAAAACAGGAAAAATTGTATTTTCCAATTATTGATATAAGATGTACCTACAAAAAATCAGCTCGTTTTCAAGACGACTTAATTGTAGAAACCTACCTTAAGAATGAAAGTAAAGTTTATATAGAATTTGTTTATAAATTATTCCGCAAGAGATGCCGAGTTTTGTTAGCGGAGGGATTTTCAAAACACGTTTTAACACGGTCGAATGATCAATTAATCAGTAGATTACCAGAAGAAATTTTAGAAAAGCTTCATTTTGAAAATAGCGGGGGTGTCATATGATTACATTTATTTTTCCAGGACAAGGGTCTCAATCCGTAGGGATGTGTAAAGGGTATTTAGATAAATACCCAAACATATTTGTCCCATTATTTGAGGAAGCAAATGATACGCTAGGATTTGATTTAAAGCAACTATGTTTATATGGGCCAAGTGAAAAATTAATAGAAACCAGTGTTACTCAACCAGCTATTCTTACGGTAAGCACAGGGTTATCAAGAATTTTACATTTGCACGGTATAAGGCCATCTAAAGTAGCTGGGCATAGCTTAGGGCAATTCTCCGCACTGGTAGAAGCAGGATCTTTACAATTCCAGGATGCACTATCAATTGTACGGAAGCGTGGTCAGCTGATGAGTAATGTAAAGCAAGAGGGGTGTATGTTAGGAATTGTATCGAACACATATCAAACATTATTTGAAGTTGTAGAGGAATCTAAACAATATGAAATTGATATTGCTGCCTATAATTCCCCTACACAGGTTGTATTTTCTGGTGAGAGTAAGAGCATTCTTAAATTTCAAAAGGTACTAGATCAAAAAAATGGTATAAAAACTAAAATACTCTCAACTAGTCATGCATTTCACTCACGTTTAATGGGAGAAATGGTTCTTGAGTTTAAGGAGTATTTAAATTTATTTTCGTTAAAAAATGCTCAAATACCAATTGTTTTAAACTGTTCAGGAAAACCAACTACAGATAGAATCAATATTTTACAAGATATAGAAAGACAATGCGTAGATCCAGTTATGTGGCAAGACACTATCTACACTTTATTGAATAATGGTACGAAACACTTTATAGAAGTAGGTCCCGGAAATACGTTAACCAAGTTATGTCGCTCCTTTAAACAGAACATATCTGTATCCTCTACAGAAACACCGATGTATTTAAAAAGAAGTCTTACTATGATAGAGAAAGAATTTAAGGAGGAACGGGTCTATGTTTAATGGAAACGAAGTGGCGTTAGTTATCGGAGGATCAAGAGGCATTGGTAAAGCAATAACAATGGACCTAGCCAATCAGGGCTTAACTGTTTACTTTACGTTTCAAAGTAATCAAAAATCAGCAAATGAAATAGCCAACACTATAGAAGCAAAAGGTGGAAAGGCATTTCCTATGCATGTAGATATTACAAATGAAGATTCTATTCATAAATTGTTTCAACACATACGCTCAAAGGAAAAAAGAATAGATATTTTAGTAAATAATGCAGGAGTTATAAATGATGGATTTGCTGCAATGATGAGTGAGGAAAAGTGGGATCATGTGGTTGATCTGAATTTAAAAGGAACATTTCTTTGTTGCCGACAAGCATTAAGAATAATGATGAGACAGAAAAGAGGTTCTATTGTAAATATCACGTCGACAAGTGGAATAACGGGTGCAAGAGGTCAATGTAATTACTCAGCCTCAAAGGGTGGAGTTATTTCCTTAACCAAGACTTTAGCATTAGAAGGTGGGGCATACGGGATTAGGGTTAATGCTGTTGCACCTGGTTTTATACAAACAGATATGACAAAAGGAATGGATCAACAGACATTAAAAAGGATGTTAGAACTAGTGCCGCTTGGCAGAATTGGGGATCCTAAAGAGGTAGCACATCTAACAACATTTTTATCCTCTAATTATGCAAGTTATATCACTGGGAAAGTTTTTACAGTGGATGGTGGATTAGTTAATGGCTAAACAATAGATGATTAAATGACGAATTTTTAGTTAAACAAGGAAATGGGGAAAACAGATGTTTACGTATGTAGAAACAAAAATTATTGCTGAAAAAAGAAAACAATTAACTACTAGAATTAAAGAAATTATAACTGAGAGATTAGATTTAGAAATCGAACCATATTTCATTACTGATGATCAGCCATTATTCGGAAGAGGCTTAGGAGTTGACTCCTTGGATGCATTAGAGCTATTTCTGGCAATTGAAGAGGAATTTGGCGTTGCAGTGTATGACGAGAATATGGCAGTACTGGGTTCTATTAATAAAATTGCTGATTTTATTGAAGAAAATAGGGAGGATGATGTGCAGTGAGACCGGTATTAAATGCAGATCAAATTCGAAATATCTTACCGCATAAATGGCCATTCCTTTTCTTAGATAAAGTTATTCAACTTGAGCCAGGAAAGAGTGGAATTGGTATTAAAAATGTAACTGTAAGCGAACCTTTTTTTGAAGGGCACTTTCCAGATGAATCAATTATGCCTGGAGTGTTAATTATTGAAGCTTTGGCACAAATGACGGCTGTTGTTTATGTTACAGGAGAACTAGCAAAAATAGATGCACATGGCGCATGTTCACCTAAAATAGATCCAAGTTCATATGTGGGTTATTTAGTTTCTGTACGTAATATGAAATTTTTAAAACCTGTAGTACCAGGAGACCAGCTAGAATTACATGTCCAAATCGGAAGATCACTTGGGGGAATCTCACAAGTGGAAATCACTGCTTATGTAGATAAAAAGAAAGTTGCTACTGGTAGTATTCAAGTTTCTAAAAGAGTTGAGGAAATATGATCCATGGTATAGATGTTCAAGTTCGTGAGTGTACAGAGGCAGACAGTGAGAAGTTAGCGCACTTTTATAATAAATATCAATATGGCCCCATTAAATATGGGTATCCCTTAAATAAGCAAGACATCAAGCAATTATTTCGAGAGCGGAAGATACAGTTATATTTAATTGCTGAATATGAAAATGAAATTATAGCTAGCTTATTATTTTCTAGTTTATCAGGTCAAAGAGCCGCAACTTCAGATGGAACCTGGGCAGGATTCTTTTTAATCCATCCAGAATTTCGTTCGGGAAATATACCAGATAAATTATTTGCCTATGCAATTAAAAATCTTATTCAACAAGATATTAATTATATTGATACAGAAGTGAATCCCGAAGATAAAGTAGCCATGGCACTCTATAAAAGAGTGGGGTTATATCAAACAAGTAGGTCGTATATAGATTATGATGGCTACTTAAATTTAAGAAGCTATTTACCTTATGTAATTAATTATCTGTTAGATGCATTTAAACCAATTATTTCAAAAAGTGACCAAGATATATGGCTATCTAGAGGTTGGAAAACAGTTAGGGGATTGAAATCCCTACGTTCTATTCAGAGTAACGCCATAACAAGAAATGGAATTGAAGTTGTAAAGTATGCTATTAATCTTGGAGCAAAAGATGTGAACTGTTGGGTTGATATAAAAAGTGAAAAAATTACTGAGGTAGAAACAGAACAAGTAAGATTCACTAGTTATATTTTAGAAGGAAACAATTTAATTGTTGGAGAGAAGGTTCATATCTGTTATGTATATAAAAATCATTTTTCAAATCCTATTGAAGCTAGTATTACATCGAAGATAGGCGACGATTACTTAATTGATTTACAGAAAACTTTTTATCCAAATATAAAGTACGAGTGGGAAGAAGTTATAACAGTTACTAAGGAAATTGAGGGGGAACTTGTTACTAAGTTACAAGCAAAAGAACTAGAACTAACTGTTCATTTTGGAGTAACCATAGCAAATCCGTTAGAAGTAAATGTTGCTAATCATCCTAAGTTAATTAATGGAAAAGAATCTGCATGTATCGTTAATGTGAAAAATAATTCTTTAGATAGATTAATTTACAAATTATTTATCCAACAAGGAAACCCTAAAATACTAGATTTCAAACTGCTAGAAAAACACCAAATTTGTATTATAGAGCCGGGTGAAGTAAAGAAACATCCTATTTTATTGAATCCCCAAGAAATTGGTATCACTAATATGACATTTTCGGCTGTTAGTCATCAAAATAAAAGTATTGGGGAAATAAAGGCCATAATTCCGGTTCATACGCTTGGGAGAAATCATGTTTATGAAACAGAAGAATACTTGGTTCTAGAAAATATGTATATAACCGTACAAATAAGTAAAAGTACTGGTTGTTTATATATATATGACCTTAGAAAGCAGCAATTATTAGTAAAAGAAGCATGGCCAGATTTAGATTACCCATTTTTAAATGCAGTAAAAGAACCGAAAGTAAATGAGCTGTCATGGGCAATAAAATCTGATTCATGTTTTGAAATCATTCATAAGGCCACAAAATTAAAGAGAAGCATTCGTTTTTTGTCAGATAAGATAGTTCAAATAAAAGATTTTGCACAAGAAGGAAAATATATAAAGATATACCCTTGGTGCATGTTATATGATGCGAAGATGACGGTACCATTAAAGAGTGGGTTAGTTTCTAAACCTATGGTATATGGTGAGTATCCATATGCACTACATGACTATGAATTTGTAAACCAATTCGATCTACCTAGTCATCCAGACATGTATGAGCGAAATTATACATTGTTTGAATCGCAAAATATTAATATTGGATTCATATGGAAAGGAAATGTAGAGCGTATCCTATTTGGATTAAGATGGATGCCAGCGGTAATATTTACACGGAATGATAAAGAAAAATGTATAACAAAAACGCACTATTACACTTTATGTTCTCGTGATAGCAAAGATGAAGTAGAAGAAATCTATAACGATATTACTAGTCATACATCCAAATTTATATCTAATAAGATTCCGTACTCAATTGAGACTGACCAATTTCATATTATAAATGAAAACGGGGAATTTTATATTCACGGAAGCCTAAAAAACTTATTTTCTTCCATATTAAAGGGGAAATTAACATTGGTTTTCCCTCAGATACCTTACGAACAACATTTGTTTATACAAGACATTGATTCCATAAGCAATTTTGATTTTGAATTTAATGGGAAGGTTAAATGGTCAAAAGCGCATTATGCCACACTTACGTATCAAGATGACTTGAATGGAAATACGATAACTAAAAATATATATCTTTTCCCTAAAGGAAGAAATGAATTGACATATAACGAAAAAAAGCAGGAATATTTAGTTCAGAATAACGTACTAGACATAATGATTAAGGTAAACCAAAGTAGTAAAATAACAGAATTTATGTATAAAGATAAAAAGATTTTAAAAGAGAAATCAGCATTAAATTCTTATAATTTTTTACCTGGTTTGATGATACCAACGGTTCAATCTTGTACTTCAGATTGTAGGGAAGATTTGAGTATTAATTCCATACATCTCAAGAACAGTGCCAATTCGGTAGTAGTAAAAGAAAATACATACAGGGAATTCATTCATCAGATTTTCTGTCAATCTAATGAATCGAAAGTTGGATATACAACTGTATTTGATTTACCAATTTTACAAATACAAATGAAAAATCTACAAAAAGAGAAGATGAAAGCTAGTGTCTTTCATTTATTCTGGGAGAAAAAAGGGAAAACAAAAATTAAAAAGATTTATTATTGGCAGAACGGAGAGCAAAATACATTAATACCAAATGACAAACAAAGAAAGATTTACTTAGATAAGAAGGTAATTCTCGAATTATCTAATGGGTTATACGTATCTATTTTAGCACTATCTCATAATACAAAATGCTTTATATACGAGTGGCCAAAGAAAGGTATACAAATTGGTATATATGATAATCAGAACGAATTTTATGATGCAGATATTCGCTTTAATATTGCAGTTGGAGAAACTTTACTTGATAGTGAATACTTTTCGCAAATTTTATTAGAGGGGAATATGACATGAAAGTATTGTTTATTGCACCTAGTCACTTTAGCATTGGTGAGTTGCACAATGCCTTATGTCTAGCGAAACAAATTGAAGAGGATGGAGAAGTATATTTTTTAACAAGTGAAAAATTCTTATGGTATGCCAGTAAATCTGTAGCAAATGTTAGATCACTAACAAAGGGGCTAAAACAAAAAGAGGTTATAAAACAAATCAATAATTCATTTCAACCTGATGCTATTGTTTTAGCTGATTACCATAATTTATTTTTAGAGTCTCCAATTATTGATCTTGATTATCTATTAAACCTACACATACCTTGTTTTTCTATTGATTCTTTAGCTTGGGGTAGTGAGGATCGATTATTAGAAAATAAACTTTTTAAAAATGCAAATTACAATAGCTTAAAGAAAAGGTCATTGATAGAACTACCTAAAATCCCCTCTCAATTTAAGCTAATTAGAACTTGTCCAGTGAATAGTTATAAACAAGATAGTGAGAATATTACTTCTGTCAAATTATATAAAGATGCTTTACAAATAGATGAAGAAATAAGAATGAAAATAAGAACACAACTAGGTTGTAGGGAACAAGATAAATTAATTATGATTGCGAAATCATCATGGGCCAACCTATTAGTAAAAATGAGGCTCATGGAGAAGAAACAGTACAATGATGCAAGGTTTAGTTATGAATATATATTACAAGAACTATTAAGCCTATATCTTCAGGATTTTCCAAGTGATACATGTATTAAATTAATTGGGGTTTCAGATGAGACCAAATTTGTTTCTATGAAAAATGGAGGAAAAATAGAATTTGTTTCACTACCGTTTCTTCATTTGGAAGAATATGAGCAACTAATATTATCATGTGATTTATTTATCACCGATAATATTACATCCTGCTCAATGGGAAAAGCGGTATTTGGAAAAATACCTGTAATTAGTCTGGTAAACCATATGGAATATGAAGAATTAAAGACTCAAAGAGATAGCCATAATCCTACCTTAAGAAGCATTATAGAAAAATGGAATTATATACTACCTAATGGACTTTATCCATTTCTTGTATTTCCAAATGGATGGCATAAAGAATTAGCGCCATTGATGGAGCAAAATGATTATTTTAAATGTGTGCATACTTGTGAAATGTTTGATTTAAAAGAAACTAGTCAAACCATATTTAATATGCTGTATAGCAAAACGGAGATTGATAAATTAAAGAAAATGCAACAACTGTATATAAATAATGTATGTAATCAACCGACAATTAAAGATGTGATAAAGAGAGAATTGGGGGCGCTTAATCATGAGTAATCAAATTAATGTACAAGAAGAAACTAATGAAGCATATGATGCAGTACGTAACGGAATTGGTGTAATAGATTTATCAGCAACAGGAAGAATTGTTGTAAAAGGGGAGGACCATGTAGAGTTCCTAGATCGTTTAGTTACGAAAGATATTATGTTTATGGAAGAAGAAACTACACTCTTTACCTTATTGTTACAAGAAGATGGGACTGTAATTGATATTATTAATCTGTTTAAAAATGAGGATTCTATTACAGTTATTACTACACCGCATAAAAAGGACACTGTACTAGCTTGGTTAGAAGATCAAAAGACGAATGGCATTGAGATTATAGATATAAGTCAAACACATTCTCTCCTTGGATTTGAAGGCCCTTATGCATGGAGATTAGCTCAACAATTTTTAGATTTCGAAATATCATCACTACCATTTCAATCATTTGTGTTAAATCAATTATTTGGAAAGGAAATTCTATTGGCAAGAACAGGTGTAACAGCAGAGTATGGTTATCAATTATTGTTTGAAAAATACTTGGAACCAATAGTGGTTGAAACCATAAATTCTTTTAAAGATGACGATATTAACTTGAAAAAAGTGGATTGGGAAACATTAGAGACGTTAATGTTAGAAATTCGACATCCATATTTTGAATTTAAACATTTAGAAGAACTAAATATTTTCGAAGCTAGTTTAGAATGGTTTATTGATTTTTATAAAGATGAATTTTATGGAAGAGAATCCTTAGAACAGCAATCGGAAGCTGGATTTAATAAAAGAATTGTGGGATTCACGACAGGAATAGAGAGTCAAATTACAGTTAATGATGAGATTTTTATAGAAGAACAATTAATTGGTAAAGTTATTGAACTTAAAGAAAGTCCTGTATTAAACATGAGACTCGGGATTGCTTTATTAGAGGAACCATTTGCTGTTTCAGGAATTGGATTTTATGTGAAAAATAAAGAAAATGCTTTATATGAGGCACATACTCAGTCCTCACCATATATTCTACCTAAATCATGGTCAATCAAAATACTGTAAAGGTGATGGCATATGAACACGAATAATCAACGAATCGTCGTAACTGGCATGGGAATTATTTGTTCAAACGGAAATAGTGTAAAAGAATTTTGGGATAATATCAAATCTGGGAAATCTGGTATTAAAGTAATCCAAAATATCGATATGGCTGAAATGGTAACAGATTATGGTGGAGAGATTGAAAACCTTCAGTTAGATGATTACTTCTTTAATGATGAAATAAAGGATATGGATCGCTGTGGAAAATTAGGTGTCATGGCGGCAAGAGAAGCGGTAGAAAACGCAAAATTAAAAATAGAAAACTTTAATCCATACCGAATTGGAATATCATTAGGCACATCTTTAGGAGGCATGTTGAGCGGGGAAGAATTTCATAATCAGTGGATTAAAGATGGAATTGAAAAAGCAGATGAAACGTTACTTTTTAAGTATCCAATCCATACGCCCTGTGACAATATTACGCGAGACTTAAAAATAAAAGGGCCAAAAATGATTATTTCGAATGCATGTGCCGCTGGTACAAATTCAATTGGATTTGCGCTGGATACAATTCGAAATAACAAAGCAGATATCATGATAACCGGTGGTGTAGATCCCTTATCTAAATTGTCAATGAGTGGTTTTAATAGTTTACAAGCACTAGCACCAACGCCACCATCGCCCTATAGCAAGAGTAATGGCGTGGTAATCGGAGAAGGTGCAGCTATTCTTGTTTTGGAATCCTTAGATCATGCGGTTAAAAGAGGTGCAAATATCCTAGCTGAACTAGTGGATTACGATTTATCTTCAGATGCATATCATCAGACGGCACCAGATCCTGGCGGGGAAGGTGCTTTGAGATCCATGCAAGGTGCTTTAAAGAAAGCCAATATAGATGCTAAGGAAGTAAGCTATATCAATGGACATGGTACAGGTACACCAGCAAATGATGTATCAGAGCCAAAAGCAATTCGTACATTAATTACTGAAAATAAGACACCAGTTTCTTCAACTAAATCAATGATAGGACATATGTTAGGAGCCGCAGGGGCGGCGGAAGCAGTAACAAGTATTCTTGCTATTCAACATGGATATTTACCTCCAACTATAAACTTTGAAGTTGAAAGTCAAAAGTTTAATCTAGATTTTGTACCTAACATAGGTAGGGTAAGTGATTTGAGTTATGTACTATCAAATTCATTTGCTTTCGGTGGAAACAATGCAAGTATCTTATTCTGTAAGTACAATGAGAACCTTGAGTTATCAGCAGCAAAGGAAAAGCTAATTAAAGAAAAAAAAGTCGTAATTACTGGTGTAGGGGGACTTGCTGGGAATTCTTCAAACCTTCAAGAAATTAAAGATTGTATGTTTAAGGGAAAGAGTGGTACCTCAAAGATTAAACAGTGGAACGACAATCCTAAGTGCATACAAGCCGGAAAAATACCAGAACAAAACTATCGAAGGCTAATACATCCTAATTTATTAAGGAAGATGGATTCAATTAGCAAACATGCAGTATTATCAGTGAAAATGGCTATAGAGAACGGGAACTTAAAGATAGATAAAAATAATAGGGACAAGATAGGAATTATTTTTGCTACTGGTACAGGACCAGTTGGAACGGTAGAATCATTTAACCGGATTATTATCCAAGAGGGTGTTAAGGCCGCCAATGCTAAATTATTTCCAAACACAGTTATGAACGCAGCAGCTGGACATATTTCATTAAACTTTAAAATAAAAGGGCCTACTTCAACTATTTCATGTGGCGGGGTTTCTGGTATTAGTGCACTATACTATGCCTATGCCATGATTCAATCTAGTGATTATGACACATTCATTGTGGTAACGGCAGATGAAGTAAATAATCCAATAATAGAGGGACACTCAAAAATAAAAAGATACTTAACAACTGAGAATATAAGTCCTTTTGATTGTAATAATAGCGGTACCATACTTGGTGAAGGGAGCGTTGCCTTTATTGTAGAAAGTGAGGAGGCAGCGTTAAAAAGAAATAGTAATATTTTAGCTGAAATTAAAGGTTTTGGGTTAACATCTGATGATAGTAAAATAGGGGATTTAAATCATCTAGGAAAGGCATGGGAGGAATCTATGCGTTTAGCAATGAAAGAGGCGATGATTTCTCCAGGAGAGATAGAATATATTTGTGCAGCTGCCAATGGTCATACATATTTTGACCATATTGAAGAGAGAGTTATAGAACGTACATTCGGAAAAGGAGCTCCTGTTAGTGCCACAAAATCTATCTTTGGGGAAACTCATGCAACTGCAGGCCTTCTTTCTCTCATTAGTGTTATATGTGCATTTGATGGTGAAATACCAGCTACGCAAAATGTAAAGAGTCATAGAGGAAGAATAGATCTCGTCACAGAAAATCCTCGTAAGGCTCCGGTGCGCAATGCCTTAATTAGTACATATTCTTATGGTGGTAATTATAATTCTGTTGTAATAGGAAAATATTTAAATTAATTATTTATGTAGGAGGCCACTTTTATTAGGTATGTATCGGTCTCCTGCATAATAAGCTATATAGTTTTTAAAGCTTAAGCTCTTAATTGATCATATCAGAAAAACTATGAAGGAGCACAATGCCATGAAAGGTATCATTCTTGCAGGTGGGAACGGTACTAGATTGTACCCCCTTACCCAAATTATATCGAAGCAATTATTACCTATCTATGATAAACCCATGATTTATTATCCTTTATCAGTACTAATGTTGGCGGGTATAAGAGAGATACTAATTATTTCAACGCCACAAGATATTAATAAATTTGAGCAAATGTTAGGTGATGGTTCAAAATATGGAATTACCCTTTCATATACTGTTCAGCCTTATCCAGAAGGTATAGCACAAGCATTTATTATAGCAGAAGAATTTATTGGAAATGATAATGTAGCTTTAATTCTTGGCGATAATATCTTTTATGGTCATGGACTAACAGAATTACTAGAAAAGGCTGTTAAGAAGACTAGAGGAGCTACAGTTTTTGGTTATTATGTCAATGATCCAGAGCGCTTTGGGGTAGTAGAGTTTGATTCTAAAAAGCATGTGATTGATATCATGGAAAAGCCAAAGGAACCAAAATCAAACTATGCAGTAACTGGCCTGTATTTTTATGATAAACGTGTGATAGAAATAGCAAAAAATATTAAACCATCTAATCGTGGGGAATTAGAGATAACAGATATAAACAAAGAATATCTTGAAATGGGAGAATTAGAAGTTGAATTATTGGGAAGAGGCTATGCATGGCTGGATACAGGTACACACGAATCATTATTAGCAGCGGCACAATTTATAGAGACAATTGAGAAAAGACAGAGTTTAAAAGTAGCTTGTTTAGAAGAAATTGCATTTAAAAAGAAATATATAACCAAGCAGCAACTATTAAAAATGGCAAATTCGGTAAAGGAAAATCAATACAGCCAATATTTACTAAGGGTTGCCCATCAATAGCATTTAAATGAATGGAGAGAGAAGAATGCGTAAAATTCATACAGCATTAGATGGTGTTTTTATTATAGAGCTTGATAAATGCAGTGACAAACGCGGTTACTTCATAGAAACATGTAATAAGAAAAAATTTGAACTTTTAGATTTACATGGAGACTTTGTACAAGATAATCAATCATTATCTGTTCATACAGGCACGATACGTGGGCTGCATTATCAGTTGAATCCTAAAGCACAAATGAAGGTAGTAAGCTGCATTTCTGGCTCTATTTATGATGTAGTGGTAGATATCCGAAAGGGCTCTCCAACGTATGGGCGATGGTTCGGAACAATTTTAAGTGAGTATAATAACCGTCTACTTACCGTTCCTAAAGGGTTTGCACATGGTTTTTGTACTACAGAACCTAATACTATTGTCCAGTATAAAGTAGATGAGTATTATTCACCTAACCATGAAGGCGGAATTCTATGGAATGATGAAACGATAGGGATTTTTTGGCCAACTAATCAACCAGTTTTATCAGAGAAAGATAGAAAACTACCTAGATTAAAAGATACTAATATCAACTTTGTTTATGGAGATGATTTTAATTGAAATTATTAATAACGGGTGGGGCAGGATTTATTGGTAGTAATTTTATTCGGTATATGTTAAACAAATATCCTCAATACCAAATTGTAAATGTAGATTTATTAACATATGCAGGAAATTTATCTAATTTAAAGGAAATATCACTAAATCAAAATTATAAATTCATCAAAGGGGATATTTCAAATGAGATATTCATAGATAAGTTATTTAAAAAAGAGAAATTTGATTATGTATTAAATTTCGCAGCAGAATCTCACGTTGATAGAAGTATTAAAACTCCCCATATCTTTGTCCAAACTAACATATTAGGTACACAAGCCTTATTACACTCAGCATATAAAACAAAAGTGAAAAAGTTTGTACAAATTTCTACAGATGAAGTATATGGGACATTATCTCAAACGGGTGCATTTACAGAACATACAATAATAGCTCCTAATAGTCCTTATAGTGCAAGTAAAGCCAGTGCAGACTTAATGGTACGAGCGTATCATGAGACATTCGGTTTACCTATGAATATAACTCGTTGTTCCAATAATTATGGTCCCTATCAGTTCACGGAAAAATTAATACCATTAACAATAACTCATGCTTTAAATAATAAAGATATTCCTCTATACGGTGATGGATTACATATAAGAGATTGGCTTCATGTAGAGGATCACTGTGTAGCTATTGATTTAGTTCTTCATGGTGGAACAGACGGGCACATATATAATATCGGAGGAGATAATGAATACACAAATCTGGATATAGTACAAAAAATACTCAAATTCCTCAATAAAAGTCAATCGCAAATTACATTTATCATAGATCGCTTAGGACATGATCGACGTTACGCTATGGATGCTACTAAGTTGAAAGAAGAATTAGGTTGGAAACCACACTATCTATTTGATGCTGGACTCACTCAAACAATTAAGTGGTATATAGATAACCCTTCTTGGTGGGGATAAATTTTATTAGCTAAAAATTACATAAGTTAAACGAGGAATTTTAAAATGAAGATACTGATAACGGGAGTAGATGGGCAACTTGGACAAACTTTAATACAAGTACTCAGCAGAACACGTCATGAACTATATTGTGTGAATCGAACCAAGTTAGATATTACAAACAAAATAAGGGTTTGCTCTTATATTGACAGAGTAAAGCCAGATGTAATTATACACTGTGCAGCATTTACAAATGTAGATAGGGCAGAGAGAGATAAAGGTTTGGCATATGAAGTAAATGTATTAGGTACCAAATATATTGCTCAGGCTGCAGGGAGAATCAAGTGTAAATTTGTATATATTAGTACGGATTATGTATTTGATGGCGAAAAGCATACACCATACAATCTAGAAGATCGTCCTAATCCATTAAATATATATGGAGAAACGAAATTGGCTGGAGAACATTTAGTAAAAAAATACACGAAGAATCATTTTATTATTAGAACGTCCTGGATATTTGGAAAGGGTGATGGTCACTTTATTGCTAAGATAGGAAAAATAGCAAGTCTATATGATGAAGTACGTGTAGTATCAGACCAATTTGGCTCACCTACCTATGCAATAGATTTAGCAAACTTTATTGAGGAGTTAATAGAGACAGATCAATTTGGATTATATCATGTGACAAATGAAGGAGTATGTTCGTGGTATGAGTTTGCAGTTGAATTTTTTAAAGACTTCAATACAGAGATTAATATAATTCCTTTAACGACGGAGGAATTCCCGCAAACAGCCAACAGACCTAAATATTCAGTGTTAAGCAAAGATTGCATTATCCTGAATGGATTAAAACCATTAAGACATTGGAAAGAAGCATTAAAAGAGTATAAGGACCAACTTAATAGTAGATAATCACTTTAATTTATATAAAATTAGCAAGTAAATATAGCTTTATTCTTTTAGTAACTTTCCTTTTAATTATTTTGAAATTTGGCGTTTACTAAGTATTAACTGTAAAATAAAAAACCACTCCCTTAAGTAGTGGTTTTTTATTTTACAACTATACATTAAATCGTAACAAAAGCCATTATACATTCGCTGAAAGATTAACAGTACATTTACTATTTTAGCATATTTACACTCAAATAAATGTTCCAATCTAGTGAACTTTTAAATTTCATTCGATCCCTTTGGATAAGGTAGAAATTTTATGTTTTAGATTTAAAGTAAACGGTTTTATGTAATCTTGAAAAACGGGTTCATCCCAATCAGTATAGGAAGGAGCAATGATATTTTTCATTTCTTTCAATGTTAATTCATCATAAAAATATCCCTCATCTAGCACAATACCAATTTTGTTTTTAGACTTTCTTTCATATTTAATCATTTATTTTTCTGAAAAATAAATTTTTACGGAATATTTTAAAATCAGATCGAGGATTACTTTGATTGTAGTAGTTTTACCAGAACCATTGATACCGATAAATCCTGTTATACAGTCGTTATTAATTGTAAAAGTAACATCTTTTAATGAGAAATTTTCGTAAGATTTATTTTAATTATTTACTTCTAACATAACATTTTTAAAATTAGTAGACTCTGAGAAGGAAGGTAAAGAAAAGGAATTAGAATTTTTCGCACAAAAGTACCTTCGTGAAGATGCTTTTCTTCTAGTATATTATTCTGAAGAAAAAGGAGTGAAATCTTGGGAAGAAGTAAAAAGGGGTACCACCCCATCGCCATCAAGCTAAGAAAAGAAAACTACCCCAAAAACGAAATTTTGTGCTGACTTGTAATAATAAAGCTCATTTTTTTCTTTTTGGGGAGATCTGTTTTCTTAAGTTGATGGGCATAGGGGGATACCCCTTGATGGCCAAATGGCGAAATATTTTACTGGAAAATTTTATTTTTATTACTTTTTTAAATTATTTATATTTATATATTTTAAAAATAAATATCGTATATTCCAGATTATTATTATACAATATATCAACTGAACTATATATAAGAATGGAGAGTTTTTAGTTGAAATTATTGAGAAACAGTAAGGTTGGTACAAAACTAAACATACTAATAGGCATATCAAGTATTGCCTGTATAGTATTATCCCTAATAGGATTTTGGGGATTAGAAAGAGGAAAGAGTGCTTCTTCTAATATGTATGAAGATAATTTAAAATCAGTTGATTGGATAGGAACGATAGAATCTAACTTTTATCACGTTAATATGAATTTTATGGAAATAATGGTATCCAAAGATGAAAAAAGAATGAACGATTTGATAAAAGAAATGGATGGAATTCGTAAAGAAAATGATCAGTTATTAAAGCTGTTCGAAACTAAAGTTATTTCTAATAAAGAAAAAGAGCTATTTAGCAAATTTCAGGAAGAGTTTCATGAATTAAGAAAAAAGATGAAAAAGGCACAAGAATTAGGGAAAGCTAATAATGAAGAAGCCTACACTTATTATCTAAAAGAAATCGAACCTAATATGCAAAAAACAATTCAGTCCATTCGTGAACTAATTGTATATAACAGTAATAATGCAGAGCAGTTACAACAAGTTAATAATAACAGTGCTCAAAATACAATGATAATGTTTGTAGTCCTTTCAATTTTAGCAATTATCATAGTAATATTCATCGGATATCTTATCAGGTTAACTATACGACAACCACTATTATTATTGCAAAATGATATGAAGAAAGTAGCTGCAGGTAATTTAACAATACGTACTTCTTATAAAGCAAATAATGAGATAGGAAATATTGTACAGTCTTTTAATAGTATGTTAGATAATCTACAACAATTAATTGCAAGTGTTAAATCGACAACACAAGAAGTTATTTCTTCTACAGATGGTGTTTTACAAGATACAAAGCGAGCATCTAATATTTCGAATGAGGTTGTTCAGACGATTTCTGAAGTAAAAGAAAAAATAGCAGGACAGGTAACTAGTATTCAAGAGAGTTCATCTTCAATGGATGAAATAACAATTGGTGTGCAAACAGTAGCTGAGTCTTCAGCTGTAGTTGCTGAGGTAGCAGTAACTACTACAGAACAAATACACATTGGTAGTGATGTGATAAAGCACTCAATTCTTCAAATGAACAGTGTTCATGATGTCGTGGAGGAAACATCAAAAGTAATAGATAGACTTGTTACACGTACACAACAGATTGATACAGCCTTGGATGCAATTACTAATATTGCCGAGCAAACTAACCTTCTTGCCTTAAATGCTGCTATTGAAGCAGCACGTGCTGGAGAGAATGGGAAAGGGTTTGCAGTGGTTGCAGCAGAAGTTAGGGATTTGGCTGAAAAGTCTAAAGAATCCGCTAATGAAATTAACCATTTAGTCAAATCTATTCAACAAGATACTCAAGACACAGTTCATGTCATGCAAAAAGGAGAACAAAAGGCAGCAGAAGGAAAGGAAGCAGCCCACCAAGCAGATCAAACATTCTCATCTATTATGAGAGATATTGACAAAATCACAAGTCAATTTCAAGAAGTCTCTGCAGCAACAGAGGAGATGTCTGCCGGTACAGAAGAAGTAAATGCGTCTCTTTCACTAGTATCTGATACTTCAACACAAATAGAAAGAGAAACAATTCAAACAGTACAATCAATTCAATTACAAGCAGTTTCAATTCAAGAAATTTCAAATCAATCTAACAAGATGAAAGAAAAGGTGAATGCATTAACAGAATTGCTTTCTAAATTTATTATTGAAGAGCAAAAAAACGAGAAATAAAATATATAATAAAGAAGTACAGGTCCTTAATTAAGGACCTGTACTTCTTTATTATGACTAACTGTAAGTTGTGAAATAAATTTCTATTGTGTAAACAATTGTGAACAGAATTTTAATTTTTTGTTTTATTTATTTTTTCTGAATAATACATATTGACAAAACAATAGTAGCAATATAGAATTGGTTTTGTTCACCGGTGAACATTATACGGGGTTTTTTGTTAGTATTATTTTTATTCAACATTTCTAACATCAAGATATTCTATCTCTTTTTTTATGTAGTTTGAAATATTATTGGTTACTTAAAATCAATAAAACAGTTTATATTGATAAAATTATTTAAAGGGATGATTGTATGACGAATGCTATAGCGGTAAGAAATGTACGAAAGTTTAGTTCTCAACCCTTATCTACTAATTGTGCTGAAATATTAAAACGTAGTAAGCATGCAATAATAGGTATTAGTCCGTTTAATAGTAGATTTTCTGATGAATATATTAATAGACTCATTGAATGGGCATTACATACTTTTGATGATGTTAGTGTTTTATTAGCTGGAAAAGAAGCTGCAAATTTACTTGAGGCTCTAGGAACTCCAAAAGGTAAAGCGGAAAGAAAAGTTAGGAAAGAAGTATCTCGAAATAGAAGATCAGCTGAAAAGGCACTTAAAGAGCATGGTGGTAATGTAAATGCTATCCATACTTTTTCTGATTTTAATGACAACAATGCATATAGCTGCATGAGGGCAGAAGCAGAACATATTTTTTTAAGCGAAACTGATTTTCGAAATGCTTGCTTAGAAATGTCACATGCAGCCATTTTAGGTAGGGCAAGGGGTACTAATATAGATATTGATCAAATATCAAATGACATGCTAAATATTGCAGTAGAATATGTAATTGCAGAACTCCCATTTTTCATTGGCGGAGCTGAAATTTTAGGAGCTCAAGAAGCTGTACTTATTTATCATAAACCATGGGAGCTTGGTGAACAGATAGTTCGAAATGATTTTTCTATCAAGATGAAACCAAATCAAGGATATTTAATGGTTCAAGAATCGGAAGATATATCTTAGCAAATAGTAAGTATCCAATACAAGGGGGAAGTAATATGTCAAATACTATGCAAACGGTAAATATATTAACAGAGGAATTTCAAGAAAATCCATATAAGTATTTTTCATACCTACGTCAGAATGACCCAGTACATTATGAACCTGAGATTGATAGTTATTTTATTAGTAGATATCAAGATGTCCGTAATATATTGAATGATACTGAAACATTTACAACAAAATCATTAGCTGAACGTGCTGAACCAGTAATGCGTGGACCAGTATTAGCACAAATGCGTGGAAAAGAGCATGTAGCGAAAAGAAAAATTGTTTTAAGAAGTTTTATGGGAGATGCTTTACAAAAATTAATGCCTTTAATTAAAAAGAATGCAGAAGATTTACTATTTCCACACCTTCCAAATGGAAAGATAGATTTAATTAATGATTTTGGCAGAACATTTGCTGTTTATGTAACAATGGATATGATTGGATTAGATAAGAAAGATCATAAGAAGATAGGAGAATGGCATAGTGGTGTAGCTGATTTTATTACTAGTATAAATCAACCACCAGAGGCAAAAAAACATTCTCTTTGGTGCAGTGAACAGTTAGCTAATTATTTAGAACCAATTATTAAAGAACGACGATTAAACCCACAGGAAGATTTAATTTCTAAATTATGCAGTGCAAAATATGAAGGAATAGCTATGACTGATACTGATATTCTAGCATTGATTTTAAATATATTATTAGCTGCAACAGAACCTGGTGATAAGACTCTTGCTTTATTAATTTATAATTTAATTAACCAACCGAAACAACTACAAGATGTATTAAGTGATCGTTCATTAGTGCCATTAGCTATTGCAGAAACTTTACGTTACAATCCACCAGTGCAATTGATCCCACGTCAATTGTCAAAAGATACGGAAATAAGTGGTATACAAATACCCAAAGGAACTACGGTATTTTGTATGATTGGTGCAGCGAACCGTGACCCTAATGCATTTGAAAGACCTGATGAATTCAACATTTATCGTCCGGATCTTGATATTAAAAAGGCATTTAGTGGTGCTGCAAGACATCTTGCATTCGGATCAGGTATTCATAATTGCGTAGGGGCAGCGTTTGCGAAATCAGAAATTGAAATAGTTGTAAATGTAGTCTTAGATAATATGAAAAATATTAAATTAGAAGAAGATTTTCAATATGTTGAAAAAGGACTTTATACACGTGGACCTATTTCCATGCCTATTCTTTTTGATAAGTTAGTTTAAAAAAACATGGCTATTTTAGTTATTAATATAATTCAATTTTTACTAAGGGGCTAAAACCCCTTAGTTTTTCTATTTTTATGAGAAGGTCATCATATATACCTTCTAAGCTAATATAACAAAAAATTAAATATATTGTTTCCATGCTTCTAAAAATTTTGTTACAACTTGTAACTCGGAATCATTAAATTGTTGGAATAACGCACTGTAACGCTCATGTGCAATTTTGTGTAATTTTTTATGAACAATGGCTAACTGTATTCCCTTATCAGTTAAAGTATAAAAGATTTCCTTCTTATTATCTGTATTTTGATGCGTCAATAAAATTTTATTATCAATAAGAACGCGAATAGCTTTAGAGATGGTTGCTTTAGAAATATTAAGTTCCATAGATAGTAGAGTGTTATTCATTTGTTGTCTACTCTCATGAATAACCGAAACAATATGTAGTTGTGTTAGAGTCCAATTTTTATTTATATTTTCATATTCACTAACTAATTCTTTTATCATCTCTTGAGATGCATATTTTTTCTTTTCTCTTGTTATGACAAAGTCTTCAATAGCTTTTAAGGTTTGTTTATGGACAAAATTTGTCATAATAATTTCCCCTATCTAGAATTATTGTTTACCGGTTAACAATATAAAGTTTACCAGTAAACAATAACTAGGTCAACAATTTAAAAAAAGGACTTTTATGCATTGAAACTTACTCTTTAATATAATACGACTTTATTAGGGTAAATTATGAAAAATAGATACATTAAAGGTTCTTACATAATTAGTTAAATTCCAATTTAGCAATTGACAATTGCTAAACGAGGATATAAAATCAAAATAGTTTACCGGTAAACAAAAAATAAAATAGACAAAGAAGGGTAGAAACATTTAAATGAATAAGGGCATAAAACAGAAAATTTACGATAATTATCTACATTTGTTACATCTCAATGAACAAAAGGCAGATAAGGATATTGAGACTTTTTTTAAGCAAGCAAAAATGGAAGAAATAGAACATGTACCGACAAATATGACAAGTATACACGTAATTGCCTGTATTGGTGAGAATCAACCAATAAATAATATTACAATTGCAAGGAAAATGAATTTATCTAAAGCGAATATCACAAAAATTAACACCAAATTAATAAAGGAAAATTTAATCACTCGTTTTCAGTCAGTTGATAACAAAAAGGAGGTATATTATCAACTTACTCCGGCAGGACAATCACTTTGTGAATTACATCAGAAAATTCATGACCAGAAAGAAAATGAATTTTATCAGTTCGTTGATTCATTTTCTGAAATTGAACAAAACGCAATATTGAAGTTTTTACAAAATATAAACGATAAAATGTTGGGGAAATAAATTTTTTATAACTTAAATATATTAGCTAATTATTAATAATCTTTTAGGAGGGATAGCATGAACCGTGTTAAATCAAGTGCTTCTTTTCTTTTATATTTGTTGTGTATTAGTGCTTTTTTCGCTTCTTTAAATCAAAATATATATTCTCCAATAATCCCCATAATTCGGGATTCATTCCAAGTATCTATAACGATGGTTAACCTTTCCGTTTCCATATTTATTTTTATTACGGCAATTATGCAAATTGTTTTTGGTTCTATAATTGATTTTAAAGGTGCTAGGACTATTCTTATTCCGAGTATTATTTTAACAATTATAGCGAGTATTGGTTGTGCAATTACAAGTAACTTTACAGTATTTTTAATATGTAGAATTTTACAGGCTGTAGGGACAGCTGCAATACCACTTATTGCTGCAACTACAATTGGTACTGTATTTCAAGAAGAACAACGAGGAAGTGCAATGGGTACATATCAAACCATGTTATCCATTGCACCTGCTGTTGCACCAGTGCTAGGAGGATTTATTGGGGAAAAATATAATTACCCAGGTGTTTTCTGGCTACTTGTAGCAGTATCTGTAATTCTATTTATAACTAATTGGATATACTTCCCTAAGGATCGTGTAGGAAGTAAAAAAGAATTGAGTGGGAAAACACTTATATTTCACTATGCTTCTATATTTAAAAGCAAAGTGGGCAGTTCCATATTAATATTAAGTTTCTTTGCATTTTTTCTTTATTTCTCCTTCCTTGTTTACTTACCAATCTTATTAACTGATCATTATCAATTAAGTTTACAGGTAGTGGGTTTACTTTACTTACCAATGGCTATTAGTTTAATAATTGGCAGCATGACTTTTAAAACAATTCAATCAAAAATTTCACAAAAAAAGCTTTTTATAGCTGGAAATGTAGTATTAGCTTTGAGCGTTATACTATTTGCTGTGACACACTCGAAAACTTTAATTGGCGTAACAGTTGCTTTAATTCTTCACGGAATATCAATTGGTATCCTTACTCCTTTATTTGCTACTATGATTGCAAATGAATTTGAACATAATAGAGGAAGTGCAATGGGAATGTTTAACTTTATTAGATATATGGGAATGGCTGTAGGACCTATTGTTTCGGGGGTATTATTAGCACATTTCAATCCTACAGTTGTATTTGCTCTTTTTGGCGGATTTTTTATCTTTCTCTCTTTTGGTATGCTTATACGGATTAGTAAGAAATCTATTAAAATTGTACCAAAACAAGAAAATCTAAAATAAGAAAATGATTCCATCATAAAGAATTAATAGTATATAAACTATACAGTTAAATTATTATCCATAGTAAAATTAAGGTAAACTAAAAGTTGATCTTATTCATAATAAAAGATGAAATATATTGTTTCTTTTGTAATTTTGAATAAGGTAATTAGAAATTTCAATAAGAGAAATTATATTTAGTTAAGTAATAAAAAAGTGTAGAAGGGTTTTATTTCTACGCTTTTTTATTTTGGGGTATTTCGGAATTCTTAGGTTGACGGGTATGTGGTGCTACCCCATCGCTATAAAGCTAAGATTTTGCACTACCCATATAGCGAAAAATACGTTTTCCTTACCTATAATTCTACAGAAAGAATAATCTATTTTATTCATTTTGAGGACCAAATAATGAGTAGAGGATATCAGAAAAAGCTTGTTAAGGTTAGTAATTCCATACTATTTCATTTCATACAAAAGGAATTTGCTCATTATTAACGAAAGTGTATGTTAACTAGATGAATTCATTCATATATCGTACTACAAATAAACATGAGAACAATCTTATCTTACGATAAATAAGTATAATACGTTTTGAAAACTAGTAAATTTAAGGAGCAATATTGTATGGGGAAAAAAGTACTGTTTTTTGGGGATTTCGGAATTGACGATACGATAGCTATCATATATGCGCATTTAACAGATAAAATTGATGTTATAGGAATTGTTGCAGACTATGGGAACGTACCTAAAGCTGAAGTTGTTAGAAATGTTCGCTTTTTACTTAAAAGTGTAGGTAAAGAATATATAAAAGTTTTTGGTGGGGCGGAGCATTCCATGTCTTCAGAAGCAGAAACTTTTTATCCAGAAGTTCACGGTAAATTTGGAATAGGTCCCATTCATCCAGAACTAGAGATTCAGACATTTGAGAATTTTTTTGAGGTTCTCACACTTATTAAGCAGCATAAAAATGAACTTATTATCGTAAATACCGGACGGCTAACTTCACTTGCAACTTTATTTCTCCTTTATGGTGATGTGATGGAATATGTACATTCTTATTATATTATGGGAGGAGCTTTTCTATATCCAGGAAATGTTACTCCAATTGCTGAAGCTAACTTTTATGGCGATCCTGGAGCAGCCAATATTGTAATGAGATATGCAAAGAATCTATCAATTTATCCTTTGAATGTTACACAATCAGCTATTGTAACACCGGAAATGGTCAATTATATCCACTCTAAAGGGAAAACTAAATTTTTAAAGCCTCTTTTAGACTATTACTATTATCAATTTTATCAAAAAAAAGTTCCTGGAATACAAGGTAGCCCGGTTCATGATGCACTTACTTTAATTGCAACTAATCGTGATGATATTTTTATGTACCATCAATCGGCAGTGACAGTTAATGTACTTGATACTGTAAGAGGACAAAGTATAGGAGATTTTAGATCTACCTTTGAACCAGAAACATTCGGTGACCGTCCAAAACATAGGATTGCAATACAAATGAATTATGAACAGTTTTTTAAGGAGTTTATGACTGTAATGACTGGCGACCTATTTTAATTAAAAACCTTATATATACGGAGATGTTTTCCTATCAAGCTAGCAAAACATCCCCATGTCCATCAAGCTAAGATTTAAAGTACTCTCTAAATGGAAATTTTGTGTTTTTATCGTTTTGGGGTAACTTGTTTTCTTAAGTTGATGGTCATGTGGTGCTACCCCAATAATAAATCGAAATCTCTTGATTAAATAAAAATGAATTCGGTTTCATTACTGTATAGTACAAAATTATTTTAAATCTTTTAAAGTATGACCACGTTTAATGTCTACACCTAATTCTAGCGCACGCTCTTCTAATATTTCTTCTGTAATAGATTGGGGGATAAAAAGCGTATATGGAAAATCAGTATCTAAATTTTTAAAGTTTAATCTTGTATCTAAGGTAGCAAAATGGCTGGTATCTGATTTCTTACCTCTAGATAAAAATCGATTTTCAATACCTCTCATAGCCATTAATTCTAAGGAGCGAGGGTGAAGTGTGAGTGCTCTAGAATTTCTTATCCGATTTAATCTTCTCTCTAAAACGACAACTTTTACACCTTGAATAGCTAATTCCCATGTTGTCATAAGTCCAACTTATAAAGGTGCGGTTGGCTTAGCTTCTATAGAGAAAAATTCACCTATAAACACAAAAAATATTTTTAATATTGCTTCAGTTTCTAAGCAATTCTCAGCATTTTCTATATTACTCTTAGAACAAGAGAGGAAATTGAGTTTAGATGATTCAATTGTAAAATTTGTCCCTTCTGTAGGTGCATATGCTGAACCTGTAACATTGAGACATCTAATTCATCACACTGGTGGACTAGTTGATTATATGGAATTGGCTCAAGCAGAAAATATAAAATTTACTGATATATTAACTGTGGAAGAATCGCTAAAGCACCTTAAAAATCATCAAATTGCAATATTCCCAGTTGGCACAAAATTTGAGTATAGCAATACAGGATATTTTTTATTGTCACTAGTGGTAGAGAAGGTAAGTGGCAAGTCCCTACGTCAGTTTGCAAAGGAACGTATTTTTGATCCTTTACACATGAAAGACACAACGATTGTGGATTGCTACCCAACTACTATTTCAATTGCTAGAGGGTATTCAAAGAATGAACAAGGAGCATATATGGTCTATGAAAGCCCTTGGGAACATACAGGGGATGGAGCAGTTCATACAAATGTTGAAGATCTTGTAAGATGGGGAGAGAATTTAACTACAGGTACTGTTGGTGGAAATGACCTTGTTAAAAGGATGAGCGAAATAGGTCCAAAAATTTCTCCAACTGGAGAGACGATTATTGACAATGAAGATTATGCTTTTGGGCTAAGGCTTGCGGAAGGTTTTAACTGTAAATACTTAGAACATTCAGGAAGCTGGGCAGGCTATCGTTCACACTTCATGAGGTTTCCACAAGTATCTTTGTCTGTTGTGGTACTAAGTAACTATGATGAATTTGACTCTAAAAAATATGCTAATGAAATAGCAGAAATTGTTTTGGAAAAGTAAAAAATAGGGCGTAGAAGACAGTATCTAGATTTGGTTAACCTCACGTTGTTTTAGGTTTAATTGATTATGAGAACGGAAGGCAGGCATATATTTATGCCTGTCTTTTTCGTATTAAAAGGAACATAAATATTAATACAGTTAAAAATAAATTAGAAATTCTTTAAATATAGATAAATTAATGAGGTCAGATTTTAAGTTTTTTAATTAAAATATTAAAATTATATATAATGATTATCAAACTTAATTTTATTAAAAATTGAAATATTAATTAATATTCCTACCGATATTAAATTGACCATTAAAGAACTTCCACCAAAACTTACAAATGGAAATGGAGTACCTGTAAGAGGAAATAGTCCCGTAATACCACCTAAATTTACAACAGATTGCATACCAATCATACATCCTATACCAATTGCTATAAAACTGCCGAATGGATCTACACATAATTGTGCAATTTTTAAGGAGCGAAGTACTATAGTCCAAACTCCAACCAATAGAATAAATACACCAATAAATCCTAGTTCTTCAGAAACTATTGCCATTATAAAATCAGTATGTGGTTCCGGAAGATAACCTGTTTTTTGTATGCTATTTCCAAATCCACGACCAGTGATTCCTCCAGAGCCAATGGAAATAAAAGAATTTACAAGCTGGTATCCATTTCCTTGCGCATCAAGAAAGGGATTGAAAATCGTAGTAATACGTGTCTTTTGAACTTCTGACAAACTATATTGAATCAAGAAATATAAAATAGGTAACCACAAAATAGAACTGATGATAGTTCTTTTGATTAGTAGATTTATATTTATTCCTGAGCAAAGAAATATGCTAAAACCTATACCTAATATTAAAAGTGCAGATCCTAAATTTGGTTGTTTAAAGATAAGAAAAAAAATTGTAGCTAAAAAAAATAAAAGTTTTCCGATACCACTCCAGTTATTTTTAGCTTGTTCTTGTCGTAATGCAAAAAAACGGGCTGTTACAAGTATTGTTCCTAATTTAAGAAATTCAGCTGGCTGTATTCCAAAGATCCATGATTGAGCATTATTTACCACTTTTCCTTTCCATAAAACCATAATTAATAAAAAAATCCCCCCAACCATAATACAGATTGAGACTATTCGTTTTTTCCATATTTCATATGGGAGTAAAGCACAAACTATTAACCCTATTGTTCCTAAAAGTAGCTTTGTTAATTGAGAATCAACAAAATGTCTACTGTTATAACCGTAATGTTGGACAGCGACAATGGAGCTTGCACTATACATCATGATAATACCTAAAGTACATGTTATGAATAGAGGAAGGAGCAATAGATAATCGAGTTTTAATATTTTTTTCATTTTAATATCCTCCTGATCTAAAACAAAACATAATATTACATTTGCTAATGAATAGAATCTTGTTCTCGTCAATTACTAAAAATGACTTTTGTTTAGGAAGATTCTATCGCTTACTCCCTGTTTTTTTACGCAAAAATCCCCCTAGTATGTAACTAGAGGGATTCAAAATGGCATGACTAAATAAGGCTTTTGTCCCCCTAGTAGAGCTTTGGCACTATACAACGTAAAGTAATGAAAATTCATTACTTAGCTATCTTAAGAAGAGCCTTAATCCGACAATTCCTGTTCTACCCATTGGCGTCTTTCGACATTTTTGGGCAATAGCCTGTGTTTGCATAGGAGCCTCACCTAACAGGTTAAGCAATATAAATTTTATGTGTTTGTTTCGTGTAGCAAGCATAAATATATTTTTTTTGCTTGTCAAGCAACCATATTGCTAATTTTATTTGTTTTATTGCTTTATAGTCCTTTGAGAAATGATTTGAAAAAATGTATGTAATCATTCCGTATAAGTACATATTTTTGACTTGTAGTGTATTGTTTGATTAAGTAGTTTAACCATATAAATTTGATAAACAGTAAAGAAGATTTTAATCATAAAAGAAGATTTTTTTATGAATGTTCTTTTGATATACAGAATGACTAATTATTCATCTTTTGTTATAAAGTTGGAATTTGATTAAAAACAATAAAATTCATATGTTTTATAACGTTTCTTCGAATTAAATCTATTTGAATTCTATGTTTTTAAGGGCAATTTTAAATTTATAATAAAATATAATTTCATTTTCTATAAACATTTTTTTATAAATGGAATTGAAAGTCAGTTGACAAATATTAAATTCTGGTTTAAATTTTGAAGTAATTCAATAAACTTTGTTAGGTGAGGCTCCTGTATAGAGAAACGCTGCTGCCCAAAAATGTCGAGAGACGCCAATGGGTCAACAGGAACGGTCGGATTAAGGCCCTTCTTAATGTAGCTGGTTATAAAAACCTATGCTATACAGTGCTAAAACTCAACGAGGGAGTGGTATACGATTTGATAGAAAGGCACCTCTGTGATTTTGGTAGAGCTGTCTTAATAATCATTTATTTGTATTGTGAAAAAACCTTTACTCCTTTTTGAGTAAAGGTTTTTCTGTTTAATTTTATTTATTTTTATCTTGTCTATATTCAAAAAGGAGGTAATTCTAGCTAATGAATTGATTGCAATGTCACTATTATTGCTCTAATAAAAAATTAAAGACAGATAAAATAAAACAAAACCACTCATGAAACTCTAGAGTCTCCCTTAGCAATATGAGGAGGAGTTAACATGAAGAAATTATTAAAGGAATTACTTATAACCAAAAATAACTTGGATGAAGAGAAAGTTTTACGTCATGCATCGTATGATATTGCGCAAGAAGTAAAACAGTTTTCAATTGAAGATCGAGTCATATTGCTAGATACGATTCCTGTATTAAAAAGCTCTAAAATTCTTCAATATATGAGTGCAGAAGAAAAATATAATATCTTAATTCACTTATCTGAAAACAAAGCTAAAAAGTTACTAAATTTACAACCGATTGATGAATTAGTAGATTTGCTGTTAGCGGTTCATCCGGAAAAACAGGCTAAATTAATGGCGTATCTAGATAAAATCACAAAA
Organism: Bacillus sp. PK3-067; assembly: GCF_056738645.1. Taxonomy (NCBI): domain Bacteria; kingdom Bacillati; phylum Bacillota; class Bacilli; order Caryophanales; family Bacillaceae; genus Bacillus; species Bacillus sp. PK3-067. The sequence continues at coordinate 151,988 of NZ_CP096491.1, forward strand.
CATAACGTGAAAAAATTGATGACTTTCAAACCTGAAACGGCAGGAAGTCTTGTAACAAGTGATTTTGTTGCAGTTAGAGGAAATTGGTCAGTAAAAATGACATTGAAGTACATTAGGGAACATTCTAAAAATGTAGAATCAATATCTTATAGTTATGTTCTTGATAGTCATGGTCATCTTGAGGGAATCGTTTCCATACATGAGTTATTACTAGCAGCAGATGAAGAGATATTATCTACTATCATGATTCAAGAGATAATTTCAGTACACGCTGAAGTTGACCAGCAAGAAGTTGTAAAAAAGCTACTGAATTATAATTTAGCAGCAATACCTGTCACAACAGCAAATAATAAAATGATTGGTATTATAACATTTGATGACGTAATGAATGTTATGGAATCAGAAGCTACAGAAGATATTCAAAAGTTAGGTGGAAGTGAACCATTGAATCAATCTTACTTTGAAGCTAGCATTTGGAGCATTTTCTTAAAACGTCTACCATGGTTATTACTTCTTTTTGTTGCTGAGGCATATACAGGTACAGTATTAAAGTATTTTGAAGACGAAATTGAAACTATAGTTGCCCTTGCTTTCTTTGTTCCATTATTAGTAGGTACTGGAGGGAATACAGGAACACAGGTTGTAGCAACAATTACTCGTGCAATTGGTATTGGAGAGATGAAATTTAAAGACATTTTCCGTGTAATGAAAAAGGAATTTGCAATTGGTATGCTTCTTGGACTTGCACTTGGGATAGCTGGGCTCACTCGTGCTTATATGTTAGGAGTTGGAACAGAAGTTGCACAAGTTGTAGCAATTACTTTATTATTTATTGTTATTTGGGCTTCTCTTGTAGCAGCTGTTTTACCCTTGATTTTAAGGAAATTAAAACTAGATCCTGCAGTTGTTTCAGGTCCATTTATTACAACATTTGTTGACGGAACAGGATTAGTAATTTATTTCATGGTTGCAAAAACGTTATTAAATTTGTAAGTATACACTTAAATAAATACGAAATGTAAATTAAGTATTTTGCATCGCTTGCTAAGACTTAGTGGGGAACTCGGGAATAAGGAAAATAAACACTTTTGTCTTTATTAAAAAATATTTTAAAGGATTCATTGAATGTAATTAATACCGGAGGATAAAACTATGAAACATCTAAGAAAAATCTTCAAACGAATTTTGCTCCTATTTTCTATTTTCATGCTTATTGGCATAGGAATATTATTTGGTACTAGTTATGGCCGAGAGCTTCGTATAACAATCGCTGGGAGTATACTAACTTCTCAACATCCGCAATATGCGAAATATACATTCCTATCCCAAAAGGAACTAGATAAACTGCAAGATAGAATTAATCATCCGAAATGGTCAAACAGTGATGAGCATATTTATAAAAAAATAGCAGGAAAAAGATTAGAAGAATTAAAAAATCAGCCATTAGAAATTGATGTAGAAACAATTAAAAGCAATAAAGATAGTCGTTTTCTTTTCGAAGGAAGGTTAGTTACCATTAGCAATCCCTTCAATGTTAAACTTGTTAGCCATCAAGGAACACAGGGCGCTAACAGGGGAGAAAAAATTAGTGTAATGGCAAAACGTAATCATGCACTTGTTGCTGTGAATGCAAGTGGATTTGCAGATGAAACAGGAAGGGGTGGAGGAAATGTTGCAACTGGCATAGTAATAGAAAATGGGAAAGCTATTGATACAAATATAGATAGAAATACCTCTACAATTATTACCGGTTTAACAAAGTTTGGGCAAATGATAACAGGAAATTATTCTACCCAACAACTTCTGGATAAACAAATCGTTTCAGCAGCAGGATTTATGCCACAGTTAATTGTAAATGGAGAAAAAATGATTACAGAAGGAGACGGTGGTTGGGGTTCTGCTCCGCGAAGTATTATGGCCCAAAAAGAAGATGGTACAATTATGTTTCTAGTCATTGACGGTAGACAGACGCATAGTATAGGGGCTACGTTAAAAGAGTGTCAAGATATTCTATATGAAAAAGGAGCTATAAATGCAATGGCTATGGATGGAGGTTCTTCTGCTACGCTATATTTAGGAGGAAAGGTTATAAATTCACCTTCTACATTATCACATGAAGATCGTTATTTACCGAATGCTTGGGTGGTAACATCAAATCCGAAACAGAAAATAAATATGACGATAGATGGAGAAAAACTAGATTCCGAAACATTCGATAAATTTGATACAAATATTATATCTCATTAAATAGTAATAAGAAGCAAATGTAAATATGAAATAAATTAATTAATGTATAATTTATATTACGTATTTTTTATATAATAAAAATATATTTCAAGCGAAATATATATAATATTTAAACCCTTGTTTTGGTAGGGAAAAGAATAAGGGTTCAGCAATACAAAATTGCTAAACCCTTATTCTTTATTTTTTCCTATTCTACCTAAACTATCTTTAATAGTTGTTTCCCCAAGTTGAGTATATAACAAGGCGGTATCTTGACTGGTATGCCCAAGCTGCTGCATCACTTGTAACGAGTCTTTTTCTTCCATATATAACTTATTTGCCAATGTATGTCGTAATTTATGAGGAGACATTCTTTTTCCATAAGCCTTAGTATATTTTTCTACTATATCCTGAATAGCCCTAACTGAAAGAGGCTGTGCAGTATGTTTATACTTTGATAGAAATACATTCTTTAATTCTTTCCCTGGAGCGTATTTGTTATCTCTGATTTCCATATACTTTTCAAGATCATTCAATGCAATTGGAGTAATCCATACTGAATCTTCTTTATTTCCTTTGCGGATTACATCAATTAGTCTTTCTTTTAGGTTTATATCCTCCATACGAAGATCGGCTAATTCGCTTACACGAATACCACTACCAAGAAAGAGGGAAAGGATAGCTACATCACGCTCCTTATCTCTTAGGAAATAGAATAACTGATGTTTTGTTAAAGATTTTTCATGCTCATACTTAACATAATTTAAAAACTCTTGATCATCATCATTATGAAATATTTTAGATCTCATGCGTTTTGCACGGGCATTTAATGTTTCTTTATCTTTATGTATTTCGATTTTAGCCATTACATTTCTATAAAAATAGCATTCTCCATCTTCATTTTCTGATAGGGAGGTGAGGTACTTAAATAAAGACTTTAAGGCCGAAATTTTTCTGTTAACAGAGGAATTCTGCATGTTTTGTTGTAGTTTTAGAAACCTCATAAAGTTCTCAACATCTTTTTTCTTTAAATTCTCCAAATCAGAGAAGGATATGTCTTTAATGGGCTTAAATTCAATAATTTGTTCAGATAATAGCCAATTAAAGAAAACTCTAAAATCATATACATAATTCAGTAGGGTGGAAGGAGAGGCATCATGTAATTCTTTGTACTCCACAAATTCTTCTATGTAAAAGGGCATTTCATTTAAATTTTCGTATAATTTCTTACGATGTACGGATTTTTGACGTTGTTTGCTGTAATCCATAAAAATCACCTCATATATACTATAACAGAAAAGATACACGAACACAAGTTCGCATTAAATTCAATTTTTACACAGACTTATTTACATAATTAAATTATGAGATACTAAAATATACTCGAAATTAAATAAGGATAGTGTAGTCATTCTAATAAAATTATAGATAAGCACGCGATAAATCTTTATTAAGCTATAAAAATTAGTACAAAAATCACATTCACAGGTGTGCAAAATAAAACAATTTATATATATAAACTCATACAAAATGAATACACGAAAAATTTTTAACAGTTGTTATAAAATACGAATTGGTTAATTTAATCATGATTATAAGGAGTTAAATAGATCAACATAAGAAAAACTTTTAAAAATTTAAATGTAATTTACTATAAAAATTTTGCGATGAGTAATTTAGTATTTGATAATTTCTATATAAAATATGAATTATATGGACAGATACTAATTACAGAGATTCTTGCTAACGAGCTCGAAATCCCTAAATACTGTATTAGATTTTTATTTATATATCTTATTGTTCGTAAAAACGGTATTTCGTGCGAACTTATAAATATTAGAAAAATAGTAGCTTTACTATCACCTTCCTATTGTTAATAAGCCCTTATTTGTTTTCTAGCTAGTGCTTCAATTACATCTTTAATATCTTTCTCAAGGGATCTTACTGAATATCATGAAATCATACTCTCACCCTTTCATATATCAATTATATTTAGGATATATACTCAAAAAATACAAAGTGATATTGTGAGCAGAATGAAAAATATAAAAAAGTTAATTTAGAAAAAGCACTGCGAAAGTCTTCAGCAATGCCTTTTGATTAGACGTACTTTGATAATGAACGTCTGTTTTCTTCTATTCGTTTGCTCATGAATAGAAGAAAAATTATTATTTAACATAGTTTCTGTATGCTCTTTTTTAGCATAATAACGATATAATTCTATCTCTCTATCAATTTTAAAGTTTCACTTCGAAGTGCACTATTATCTTTAAATATTCCTTTATAGGATGAAGTTATAGTCATTGAACCAGGTTTTTTCACACCTCTCATTGTCATACACATATGCTCAGCTTCAATTACTACAATTACTCCTTTTGGCTTTAAAGTTTCAAAAATTACATTAGCTAATTCATTAGTTATTCTTTCCTGCAACTGTGGTCTTTTGCATATAGTTTCTAAAGCTCTAGCTAACTTGCTTAACCCAGTTACTTTCCCATTATTAGGAATATAACCTATATGGGCACTTCCAAAAAAAGGTACCAAATGATGTTCACACATAGAATAGAACGGAATTTCTTTGACTAATACCAATTCTTCATGATTTTCATTAAATATTTTTAATAAGTGTTCAGAAGGGTTTTGACCTAAACCTTGAAAAACTTCCTTATACATTTTTGCTACTCGCTTTGGGGTTTCCAAAATACCTTCCCTATTAATATCTTCTCCAATTGCTTCAAGAATCATTTTTACTGCTACTTCAATTTTGTCAGTATCTATTTCTACACTTTGGATTGTCTTTAAGCTCATATATTATCTCCACCTTATTAATTTATTCTTAACATGCTCTTATTTATACGCCTCGTTTATTTCCCCATACTAGCGCGTGAAGTTGAGGTAATATTTTTGCATCATTCATTTCTTTACACTGTACAGCTTTTTCAATCAATCTTTCATATTTCAGTAATAAATTTTTAATAAGCGCTGCATCATCCATCGTTTTCGTATCATCGTTACCAACTTGTAAAAAAAATGGTACATGCGGATATCGCTTATGTACCTTTACTGCATATTCAAAATCGTAATCTTCAAATACAACTACTTTTAAACTAATATCTTTTCTTTCTAATTTACGAATAATAGAATCTAACATTATAAAATCTGTTTTCATCTTTGAACTTGGTGGTTTAGGCGAAATTGTCACTTCTTCAATTTGAAGTAACCATTCTTGCCACTTACTCCCTTGCGTCTCAATTGCTGTACGAATTCCATTCTCTTTTAATACAGTAAGAAGAAACTGAATATTTTTCAACAAAACAGGATTCCCACCTGAAATTGTAACGTGAGAAAAATTTTCTCCACCAATTTCAACAAGTTCATTCCAAATTTCTTCTGGAGCCATTTGTCTAACTTGTTGTTTTGCTGAGCCATCCCATGTAAAGGCTGAATCGCACCAAGAGCAGCTATAGTCACAACCTGCTGTGCGAATGAACATCGTTTTTTGTCCGATAACCATTCCTTCTCCTTGAATGGTTGGGCCAAATATCTCCAACACAGGAATCTTACTCATCAAGTATCCACTCCCGTCTTACTTCTGCATAACTCGTTGGTGTTTCAAAGAGACGTACGAATTCGACACGAGCTCCTTTATATTCTTCTGCTCGATACCCTTTTGTTAATGCTTCCGCCATCTTTTCATAAATCCAGACAACCATATTTTCCGCAGTCGTATTCATCACTGGTAATGTCTCATTTAAATAGCGATGATCTAAATAAATTTCGATTTCATTTTTCCAAATTTCTTTTATATCTCCAAAATCAATTGCAATTCCAATATCATTTACATATCCACTAATCCCAAATACAACTTTATATGTGTGACCATGTAAATTTTTGCATTTTCCTTCATAACAGTGCAAATGGTGTGCTGCATCAAATGTAAATTCCTTGCTGACCATTACTCTTTTATTATGGTATTTTAATTGCTCAAGCTGAATATCCTTGTCCATTTTTTGCAAATTTTCTACAATGCGAAACCCGAAAAAGTTTTCCATTATTTATTCCCCCCTTTGCGTTCTTGTAGATACGTATCTAACCCTGCTTTACGAAGTTGACATGCTGGACATTCACCGCAACCATCACCTATGATTCCGTTATAACATGTTAATGTTTTTTCTCTAATAAACTCGAATGCGCCAAGTTCATCTGATAATTTCCATGTGTCTGCTTTATCGATCCACATAATTGGTGTATGAATGACAAATGGATAATCCATAGATAAATTTAATGTAACATTTAACGATTTCACAAACACGTCACGGCAATCTGGATAACCACTAAAATCAGTTTCACATACACCCGTTACAATATGACGTGCTCCAACTTGTTTTGCTAATACAGCAGCAAATGATAAGAATAGTAAATTCCGCCCATCTACAAATGTCGATGGTAATTCACCTTCTTCTTGTGTAATCTCCATATCTATTCTTGTTAACGCACTTGGAGCTAGCTGATTTAGTAGGCTCATATCTATCACTGTATGTTTAATGCCAAGCTCGTTCGCAATTTCCGCTGCACAATCAATTTCTAACTTATGGCGTTGATTGTAGTTAAATGTTACAGCTTCCACCTCCGCAAACTGTTGCATTGCCCAAAATAAACATGTTGTGCTATCTTGTCCACCGCTAAAAACAACTATTGCTTTATCATTAGAGTACATTTTATTCTCCCCTTAACTACTTGCACTGTTATAATATCTTAAGGCAAACTTCCAAAAATAAATTGAAATAATAAAAAATCCAATAGAATAACCTATTAACATGAATACATCGTTTAGTTCTAATCGATTAATTAAAGCATAAGTTGGAATATTACTAACAATAACAATAGGGAAAATAAATAAAAAAACAAATCGACTTATTCCTTTATATAAGGAAGATGGGTATCTAAGTAATGTCATAGTACCAAGAAATAACTCATGCATACCTTCAACTTTGGTTAACCATATAGATAAAGTCATTAAAATAAACCACATAGAATACGAGAGTATAATCCCTAAAAACAATAGACCCAAGAAAGAAAATCCATTTACAATACTAACACTCTCTCCCTTTTGTAATAATGCATAACTAATTAACAGTATGGCTGGTAAACAGTTCCCTAAATTCCCTAAATCAAGCTTTCTTAATGAAACTAGAAATTGACTATTAATAGGTTTAAACAATATCTGATCTAAACTTCCTTGGTTAACTAAACTCGGTATATACGGTAGATTATTAATAAAAAGAGTAAACATCAAAGATTTTATCAACTCACTTGTTCCAATTAACAAATAAATATCATTTGTATTCCAACCATTAATATTACCAAAACTATCAAATATACTATTAAAGAATACTAATGTAACAATGAACCAAACAACGCTATCTACTATATTTAAAAAAAAGTTAACTCTATACATCATAATATTACTTAAATTAATTTTAAGAATTGCTTTTAACATTTTTAAATATCTAATCATATTTATGCACCAACAGATTCATATTTATTTAACCCCTTCTTCCAAAGTACTCTAATAAGGACATAGAAAACTAAAGACCATATCACTTGTGAAATTAATCCATTTACAATTTCAGCGCTACTTAAATTTCCTAAATATACATTTACCGGAAAGTGAATTAAGTATGAAAAAGGTAAAAACTGAGTTATTGTATTTAACGGAGCTGGTAAAAATTCAAGTGGAATAAGCGATCCAGATAATAATTCTAATACTATATCTACAGTAAAGAAAAAGGATGATATCTCTACAAAGTAAAATGAGAAGAGCGATATCAAATAATAAATCATATAATATAGTATTAATGCTCCTACTATTGAAAGAATGAACAGGAAAGTATATTTTAAGGTTGGCAAAAGGAAATAATCCCTGTTCAGGAATATTATCGGTATTATCGGTATCACTGACATCACTAAATGAATAATTTTGTTACCTAAATTATGACTAAACCAATATCCAAAATATGAAAATGGTTTTATAAGATATTTTGATAATTCACCGGATTGTATTTCATCATTTATCGACCAGTGCATTTCAGGAATTAGCAAAAGTTCAATTAACTTAGCAATTATTACATAAGTAATCATCATTTCAAGAGTATAACCTTGAATATTGCTTTGTGTTTCAAAGAGGGAATGCCACAATAGTATTAAAGCCACAAGCGGTATTAAACCAAAAATCATATATAATACAACATTCATGCGATACTGAAAAACCGCTTGAAATGAAAGCATCATTGGTTTTAAATACTTCTTCATACTGTTATTTTCACTCCAGTCGATTCCATTGAATAAATATCTTCAATGAGGTCTTGTGATGACATTTCAGTCAAATTGTAGTCAATAACATTGAACTCTTTTAATATGCTAGAAATGGTCTCGTTCACTAACTTTTCTTGCACTTTTATTGTTACACTAAATTCATCCGACTCTTTAACTTCTCCATATTTCTTAAGATCTTGAGAATCTATTTCATTTTCAAAGCTAAGATATATATATTTATAACTCTTAATTTCTTCTTTTATTTTTTGGAAATTGTTATTAAAAACAACTTCTCCATTCTTCAATATTATTAATTCTTCACATAACTCATATATATCCGGGAAATAATGACTGGTTATTACAACTGTTGTATTTCTTTCTTTGCAATAATTTTTAAGGAAATTCCTGATATTCTTTTGAGCGAGAAAATCTAATCCAATAGTCGGTTCATCTAAAAATAATATCTTAGGTGAGTGTAAGATTGATGCAATTAACTCACATTTCATTCTCTCTCCTAACGATAGATTCCTTACTGGCGATTTAAGAATTTCTAATACCCCAAGATTTTTAGCTAATTCATCTACATTCTTTTTAAACTCTGTATCAGACAGTTCATATATTTCTTTATGTAATAAAAATGTTTCGTAAGGGGAAAGATCCCACCATAGCTGATTTTTTTGACCTAAAACAACACCAATAGACTTTAAAAAATCTTTCTTCTTATCATGGGGGTTAAATCCATTTACCAAGATTGTCCCGGAAGTAGGTTTAATTAACCCAACCATGGCTTTCATTAAGGTAGACTTACCAGCACCATTCGCGCCAATAAGCCCTATTATTTTACCTTCTTTTACTTTAAATGACACATCACTTAAAGCAGTAACCTTGACTTTTTCTCTTTTAAATAAACTTTTAAAAGAGTTTATTAATCCTTCTTCAATTTTTACTCTTTCAAAAGTTTTTGATACGTTTTCAATTTCAATCATATCCATCTTCTCTCTCCTTTTTACTACTTACTTACCACTCTAAAAACTTCTGCAAATTGCACTCCTGCCTGCATACCCCTATAAGAATTTAGCCCTAAAACTCCATCAACCAAATTTAATGTTTTAAGTTGGGATTCATATTTTTTAATTGATGCTTTTTTCAGTTCAATAAACCTGGTAATATCTTTTACAACCTGATAGTTTTTCATGGGAGTCCATACTTCATACTGTAAACACATCGGAGCACAATTCTCTTTTAAGAACCCTGATTGACACAGAAATATTGCTTCTGATACAACTTCATTTACTATCCGATGATCCCTATCACTTTCCATATCATGAGGAAAATAAATAAAATTAGGCTTATATTTTGAGATTTCATGAATAATTTCTTCCACAAAATCTAAAGAATACACAAGTGATCTGTCTTGTTTCTTTAAAAATTTAACATTTTCTTTTTCTATCCCTAATGTATTACAAGCATTTATACACTCGTTCTCTCTATTTGAAATAATTTCATTTAAATCCCCTCTCCCCCCAGATAAATCTCCTTTTGTAATTATTATTACTTTTACATGTTCACCCTTACTAATAGCTTGAGCAATTGTTCCACCACAGCCAATGACTTCATCGTCATGGTGTGGCGCTATAACTAAATGTTTTTTTACAATACCCTTCACTCAGCATCACCTTTATTGAACAGGTAAATTACTTACCTATTATTTAAATTAAAAATTATCTACTCTGGAGTAAACTAACTGGATACATTTTATTTCCACTAGAAAAATATAATTTTTAAGAGCGTCTATTTTCATTGTATATCGTTAAAATTTTCCCCTTGCTGCCTACACTCGTACACCATAAATTCACTATTCCTTCCAAAAGGATTTTTATTGTAATCACCATAAAAATTTTTTATATTGAATCCTTCTATCTCTAAGAGATACTGCATTTCGGATGGTAAAGTATATTTTGCAAGAAATTTAAAATTTTTTTCACTTAAAAAATTATCTGCTATATCATAAACCTCAAAATAACAAGTGGTTTCAACTATTTGCTTATAATGATCTGCTTTTACGACATCCCATGATTTAATTTTATATTTTTTAAAATTCTCTCCTTTAATAGGACTATTTCCCCCATCACTCACTCTCTTAGAATAAGGAAGAATAGTTGGAGGTGTAATAATATCGAAAACAAAAATCCCGCTTTCTTTTAATAGTAATTTAATGTTCCTAAGAGCTAATTTTTGTTGTGACGATGTAAGTAAATATTCAAATACACCACCAGACATAAATATAAAATCAAATTTTCTTTCAGACTTAAAATCTGTAGCAGAAGAAACCTTAAATTCTATTTTATCCTTAATATTTGGCATCTCCTCTAACTTCTTACTGGCTTTTTCAATCATTCCTGCTGATATATCAACACTAGTTACATTCGCACCTTTTTCAGCAAGAATAAAAGACAATCTACCAGTACCGCACCCCAAATCTAAAACTTCATCATTTGGTTTTACCAAACCACTGTAAAAATCAAAAATACCATCAGGTTCTGGGATGATAATGTCGTACAATTCAGAAATTTCATCGTATTGTTGCTTCATTGTTTTCCTCCTTAATTCATTTCTTTTCTATATCCCCTATAAAAGGCAAGCTGCCAAAAGATGAGATAGAAAGCAGTTAAATAACCGTATTTTTTTTTGATATACTTATATGAGTTAATAATGGACTTCATTTTATTTTTAGGTTCATAATAACCATCTTTTTTGTGTAAAACCCCACGTGCATGACCTACACCATAATTAAATGAACTTTTCAAATCTTGCTTAATGCTTAACTCTGGATGAATAATTCTTGCTTTATCATCATATAAAATCTTAAGATTTGCAGATTTAACTCTAATATCAAAATCATAATCCTCTGTCCAAGATAAATTCTCATCAAAATAATATCCATTTACCTTCGCTAAGATTTCTTTATTAAATGCCAATGGAGGTGAATATGCATTTTTTTTGCAAGTATGAATATGTCTTGCGCGTGCAATTATTTTTCCAATTTTGCTGTTAAAAGAAAACATCACCCTTCCTTTAGCCAAAGGTCCTGCATCTAATAATTTGAATAATTTATTGATGGTACCTGGCATAAAAACACAATCTGAATCCATAATTAACACATTATCTTTACTAGAAATTTCAATTCCATAATTATAAGCTTTTGCTAAATTAGGTGTAGGTAATTCCCCAATTACTGCATTGCTAGAATAAGCGATTTTTTTTACTTCTTCTGTTGCACCATTTAAGACAACGACAACCTCTACATTTTCATCAATACTTTTTAAACACTTTCCCAATCTAACATCATTATAAGCTGGTATTACAATTGATAGATTCAACATATCTACTCACCTTATTTAAACAATTATCCATACTACTCAAAACTTCATCTAAACAATAAAATTCCCCTGAATCCTTTAACTCGACTAATTTATCTTTATTATTTCTATATGTTTCTATATCTGGGGTTAAAAGAAAAGTAATTCCTAGATCCATACAAATATCTTTAATTACAGGAGCCATTGAATATTTTTTTACCGGTATACCATATTGTACTACTACATCGTATGAATTTGATTCTAGGTAGCTCCTAATTCTTTGTATCAATTTATCCCTATATTCTTTCATTAATTCTTCATAAATTACTGGATCCTCAATGTCATCCATCCAATCGTACGCACAAAAAGTAGGATTCATTTGGTATTCATATGGTATAATTCCCGCATTTGATAGAATAATTGGATGAACCATTGGGTATTTATTTGTAACTTCTCTAATTTTTTTACCAATATATGAAAAATCATATGGTTTAGCCCAAGAACAAACTTGTAAAAAAGCAATTCTTTTCCCTTGAGGCTTTTCGTAATATTCCCCACAAAAATATTCCTGCCATGTATTGAACTCTTCGTGATGAATATACTTTGAGCAAGCTCCTCGTTTAAAAATTGTTTCCTCTTTTATTAAATCTAATAGTATATATTCCGGGTAGTTAGGATAACCTTTTTTATTAAGTACCAAATCCTTTACCCTTTCATCCTGTAGATTAGAATAATTTCTATTTCTCAAAATCTCTCCTCCTTTATTTAAGAATTAAAAATGAACCTAATAAAAGGGCATCCATCTCTGATCCATAAAATGACCTAATAGCATCACTTGGGTTACATATAATTGGTTCTTTTCCTACATTAAACGATGTATTCATAACTGCTGGAATTCCTGTTTTTTGGTAAAAGTTATAGATTGTTTCATAATAATCAGAATTCATTTCCCTTGTAACTACTTGAGCTCTTGTTGACCCATCAACATGAACTATTGCTGGAACTAAATGACGTACCTCTTTTTTAACAGTAGAATTTAACAGCATATAAGGGTTATTTATTTTTTCTTCCAATACTACAGAAGCGTTTTCATCTATGATGCTAGGAGCCAATGGTCTCCATTGCTCTCTTTTCTTAATAGTATTTACTTTATTTAACATATCCCTATTCTGAGGGTTAGCTATTATGCTTCTATTTCCTAAAGCTCTAGGACCGAACTCCATCTTTCCAGAAAATCTTCCTATTATCTTATTTTGAATTAATAACTCGGAGCATTTATCATATTTATTAGAACCTAATTCTATATATGATAAATTATATTTTTTTAATATATTTAAGATACTAGAATCAGGAAATTCCGGACCAGAATATACATGATTTTCAGTGAACATAGGCGCTATACCATTTTCGGCAAGAAACCATGTAGCTGCTCCAATACTTACCCCACTATCTGAAGCACCTGGTTGAATGAACAAATTATTCACTTCTGGTAAATCAGCTATAATTCTATTCGCTATACAATTTAATGCTACTCCTCCCGAAAGACACAAATTATCTATTCCAGTTAGATTAACAGCTTTTTTTACAAGCTTAACAATTGCTCTTTCCAAGGCTGCCTGACCTGAGGCTGCAATATTTTTATATTCCATTACTGATGAATTCATTAATAGTATTGAATCTATTGGATTATATTCATAACTAATATAATTAGGAGCTATCTTTGTTATACTATTAATAACTTTTATCCAATCTTTTAATACTGAAAAATATTTACCATTCATACTAACTGGATTTTTATTTGGTTTCAAAGGATTTTCTAGTATTTCAGGAAATTCAAATATTTCGTCCCCATATGAAGATAGGCCCATTAACTTCCCTTCATTATGCCTCCCTAAACCTGAGAATACAGTTAATGCTTCATAAAAAATACCTAAAGAATGTTCCAATGGGTATTTTTCTAGTACTTCTATTGTATTACCTTTTCCTTTTGCTATAGTTATTGACTCATCTTCTCCACTTCCATCAATAACTATTATGGTAGCTTCATTAAATCCCGAACTAAAGAACGCACCAGAAGCATGTGCCAAATGATGAGAACACATATGGATTTGAGGATCTTTATCTCTCTTAAAAATTCCCTTCGGAAAAATCTTTTCAAGACATTCTTCTTTGTTAAGCTTCTTTGAATACTTTTCAAAATATAGTTGTTCTACATTCCATCCCATAACAATATGATCTACTTCATTTGGAGTAATTTTAGCTTCCTTTAAACAATAAGCTATTGAATTATATGGAATTTTATCTAATGCCTTTTTTTGACGAATAAACCTTTCTTCTTCAGCTGCAGCAATTAATTTACCATTATAAAATAAACACGCACTTGCATCATGAACATCAAAGTCCCATCCATTGACTCCTAAAACATACATTATTTTACCTCGCAGTTATTTTATATTTTTCTTCTAATCTCATAATATTCTTGCGGAAAGAGGATTGGTTTATCTATTAATCGTACAAAAACCAACATGTCTGTTTGGATATATAAATTATGGAATGTATCTTGAGAAAAACCAATGCCATCTAAGTCTTCTTTTATTAATTCTTCATCAATGTAAGGCTCTTCAGCCACTTTATAAGAACTTAAATCGTGAATAATTTCTTTTAAATAAAAGCCTAAAGATGTCAAAAAATTCTGTAAATAAACAACCCTATTACCTAATCTTTTAACACTTATATTTAAAAAAATTAAATCACCCTTTTGACCTTTTAATAATTCATTAGCTCTATTTAACCACAAATCTAACCCTCTACCATCATCTATAGGGTCACAATGTATTGCATCATACTTATTCCTTAAATCTTCTATAACTTCATTTCTAACATCAAAATTATAAAAATTAATATCATTACTTTCGTTATCTAAATATTCAATTAATTCTTCGTCAATATCTCCTACACTTATTTCTCTGTTTTTATATTGTTCAAGGGCCAAACTTGTATAATCATCGTCTCCGCAAAAAAAGATATTTTTATTAGATGATAACTCTTGATTTATTATTTCAGCTCTCCTCAGTGAACTATCCCAAGTAGCTTTAAATTGAGCATAATTTTTTTTGTTTATTTTATTCGTATATACTGTATTAAGAAAAGCGGTTGGTTCATATAAAATACTACTTGTTAAATCTTGTGAAAACCTTATTTTATTTTCTATAATTTCAACTAAATTTCTTTCTTTTAATACTTTTAATAATCTTAAAGCCAAACTTAAAGTCCCAGTTATTTTGATTAGATCATCTAAAGTATCTACAGTATTAATGGATTTCCAAATTATAAATTCAAATTGTTTTTCACTAATTTCATACCATTTTTTCCAAAAATTCAAAAGTACCCCTCTGTTTTTTAATTTTGGTACTTTATCTAACTCTTCTTCATAGTCTAATTCAATAAATCTTTCATATAATAAAATAATCTTATTTTCTTTCATACTGTATACCCTACCTTAAAAAAAGTTACATATACAGTTAAACTGCATATGTAACCTCCTTATTTTAAAACTTAACCTAATGTCTTGCCTGCACGAATTAGTAAATCCTCTTCATCTAATTCAAGATCTTCAAGCTCTAACATTTCTTCATGAATATATTCCTTTTCCATTTCACATTCCCCCTTTTATAGATAATTTTGTATTCCAGATGTTTGTAACAGAGCTGCACAACCAATATTAGCATAAAAGTAGAATTTTCTGATTAATAAAAAAATTGTATTTATAGATAAAATTTATTCAGAAAATTAAGTTAAATTTTTCCTGATAAAACAATACTAGGAAGAATTATGGGTATTTATTTTATTTAAGTTTTTATATTAGGATTTTTTAAAAACCCAGTATAGAGCCTTTTCTTAGAGATTTTTGTCGATTTTTCTTTTTATAAATTTTTCAAAAAATGTTTATTTTCGTGGGTTATTGGGGGAGATCTATTTTATGGGGGCCAAGACAAAAAGAGGCTATATAATAACTTATATAGTTTTAAAACACGCCACTTTATAAACCTTTTTTAGTTTTATCAAAATTATAAAATGGTTCTCTTTCTCTTTGGACTATACATATTCTATTCTTATAGAAGAACAAATGAAAAAAGTCACATTTTTGCCCAGTTCGGCTTATTATCCGGAAGAATTAGAAAATCATCATTTGAGATTAAGTTATTCTTATATGAGTGAAAAAGAATTAAAAGAGGGTGTTAAAGTTTTATGTCATATATTCCATTTGGTTATTTCAACGAAGACAACTCATGACAATTCACCATTCTTTTAATTACAGTAAGGCGGCAGAGGATTTATAGTTCAATAAATCTATTCAATCTTAAAAAAATAGCAATGTGTCATAGGTGCCATCGCTAATCTATGAGGTAAGTTCACTTTCCCTCCTTACCCGCAGATACTCCAATAAAAACTTTTGAAACAGCTTTTGGCGCTTCTTCTTTGCTAACTGAGTTAGCAGCCATTGTAAAACCAGCTGAAAAATAGAAGGAATTATTCGAACAATAATTGCAATGGTAAAGTTAGTTGTAAATATCGATAAAATATTGAATGTTACAAAAAATAATTATAACAAAGTATATAGACTGCACTCAGCCTTTTATGTTTCCTATTTGTAGCACCTTTTTTGTGCGCAATCGAACGCTTGTACGTTATAATAGTATTTAATTTGTATATTCGAAATGATAAATATATGGAGTTACGTAAAGTTATAGCAACACTTCTATTTCCAATGCTACACTTGTCTGCATGTTCAACATTAACGGCAGAGGAGTACTTGGATGCTGTATCAAAAGAAGAGGTTGATGTTAGCGGAGGGATAGAAAAAGGGAATGACAAATCTCTATCGGTTGCTGAAAGAAAAGAGAACATTGACAAACGCCTCTCTCTTTTAGAAGATTCTAAGAAACTATCCGCCCCTTCTGAATGGAAAGACGCACACAAAGAATACGTTAAAAAATTGGAGCTAGAGATTGAAAACCTTGAAAAGGCGAAAAAAAAACTTAGTCGTACATCATCTATATTTGATGACTATAGTGATAAAGACAAAGAAATATAAGATAAATATGACAAGTTATTTCTTGAAAAGTTAGGAGTTGATGCTCGCGAAAAACTTTATAAGAAAAATCTTGATTTACGTAGAGTATCAAGAGAAGAATACATTAAAGTATATCAAAAAGAAATAAAAGAATTTCTTGAGTGCTTTAAAGACGCGCAAGTTCCTACAGTTGATGGTAAAGTAGATCATCTTGCGGTCATGGACCTTGTGAACAAGGCTAGAGGGCATCTAACAAACATAATAGCTATAGTTCCGCCTAAAGAGTTAGATGAGGCAGCGGAAAAGTTTAAAGAAGCAAATAAAGAGTTTATGGAAAAAGTAAAAACTTCATCGTAAGTACTGCGGCTTCTTCCGTTTTCGATAAGCTATAGGGTTGTCTGCATTAGATTTGTACAGTGTGAGGTTGAAGGAAAGAATACACCTTCTTACAAGCATTCCTATAATTATAAAAAGGATAACTCCATTTTGATGAGATATTGCTCAAAACTGTTCGTTAAATAAGGATTTAACGTGAAGATGAAATTTGTAGTTGAAGTTTATTTTGTCCCCTCCTGTACTGTAGAAAGACATTAAAATGGATGCTTTTTAGACAAGAAAGTGGGTACTTTTTTATAAAGGAATTTGCTTTAATTATATGTACGTACATTTTCACCCTGATTTTCAATAGCAAATCTATTAATTAAAAGTGATCTTTATTTTAGATATTAGAATAGGAATACTGGCGAATTAATAAGGAAAAGGTTACTGCATAATATTTCTATAACAGGCTATCAATTAAAGATGCATGCTTTATTCCATAATAGAGCATTTAAATCCTAACTTCTCGATTGTATCTACACTTTCTTATCTGCCAACGAAACATTAGATACAATTATCAATCCATTTCCCTTTTAGGCTCTACCAACATGATATGGGATTCCTTTTCAGTGAAAGGTTTATGCTCAACGCCTCTCGGGACAATAAACATCTCGCCTTTAGAAATTTTCACCTGTCCATCACGAAAATCGATGAACATCTCCCCTTCAAGCACAATAAATAGCTTATCTGTATTAGGATGCTCATGCCATATAAAATCTCCATTAGCTTTAAAAAGCTGAATTTGATCGTCATTCATTTCACCAATCACTTGTGGATACCAATAATCGTTAATTTTAGATAACTCGTCATTTAGTTTAATAGGTTGGTAATGGATAATAATCCCTCCTCACTTTCAAATTCCACTATATTACAGTAATATAAGTAAAAAAATCGTTATTACGCTTAAAAAGAAAATGCTCCGGCCAGAACTTTTCATTCAGATAGTACAAAGGAGTGATTTCAATGAAAGTACTTTCAATCCAATGTTTCCTTTAACTCTCCATAAGTATAGAACAGTGATTTTCAAATAAGAATGGACCCCTGTTGACATTAGTATGGATTATTGATGAACTTCTCGCGATATTTAGTAGGCGAAATGCCAACTCGCTTCTTGAAAACTCTACTAAAATAAAAAGGGTCTGCGATTCCAACAGCCTGCGCAATTTGTTGTACAGGCACATCACTTGTACATAACATTTTTTGAGCCATCTTTATACGATAGTTCAATAAATATTCTGCTGCCCCCATACCTGCATGCTTTCTAAACACGTAAGAAAGACGATTTCGATTAACATTATTTTGTTCTGTAAGTGTATGAATTGTAATATCTTTATAATAGTATTTACGAACGTAACTAGATATTCGTTCGAATAAAGTATGCGACTCATAATTGCTTTCTCTATTGAAAACACTTAATAAAGCTTCATTCAACGCTTCGCGAAACAGCATTTCGGTCTGAAACATCGAAATGCCTCCACGCTGATTATATACATCCCAAAGACGCATAAGTAATTCGGACGAGGAGATTGTCCTGTTAATAATTCAAAATGCTGATGAGTAAAGCCAGAGTCTTCTCGTTCTGAATTGCTTATCCGATATAAAAACAAGAATATATTCCCAGTTTATTTCACCAAGCATTCTATGGGCTAATGTCATTTTTGCACCCCCATGTATAACTTTTCCTGGGGAGAGGGTATACGGTGTACCATTAAATTGAAATTGCGTCTTCCCTGCAAGTGGGAATACAAATCCTGGGAAAGAATCTGTAGACTCAGCACAAGGCACACCTGGATTTTTAGTATAACGATATACTCTTTCTACTTGGAAAGGATTATTGGTAAGATACTCTGCTAACTCACTCACGTCCAACTTCACAATGCACGCCTCATTTCAATAATAGTTTTCTTGTAATTCGCGAGATTAATTGGTGTACATTCTGGGCAACGCTAAACTAAAAATAGTACATACTTAAAATCTCATGGCATAAAAGCATCACCTGATTCTATTCTTATCGTTTCAGGTGCTCTACAAGCTCTAGATCTTATATCTGTAGGTTTATTGAAACCTGGATCGACAGCTTTATTAGAAAGGTCATCTTACCTTTATTTCTTACATGTATTTCAATCTGCCGGTATGGATTTTTCAGGATTCCCCATAACCCATAGATAATGAGGGCATAATAACAAAGTCAATTTTAAATCAAACGCAAAAATCTCAGCAAAATATTCTATACACTATTCCATCTTTTCATAATCCTACGGGATTTATTATGTTAGATTCTAGAAAATCTGAGCTTTTAAAGGTTTGCAAAGAAGAAAGAATCCCCATTTATTTATAGAGAATTATGGATTGATAAGGAACCTCCTCTTGCCTTAAAAGCAAAAGACATGCATGGTCTGGTACTTTATCTTGGAAGTCTTTCAAAAATCCTCACTCCAGGATTACGAATTGGATGGATTGTAGGTCCACAATCTGTTATTAATTGTCTAGCTGATATCAAGATGCAATCTGATTACGGATCGAGCACTTTATCCCAACGTGTTGCATTTAAATGGATGAGTAGTGGCTTATATCAAGAACATTTATCATAATTTTCAATAGTATTTCATCAATAAATAGAGAATTTTTTTCTGTACAGCTGCGTAGAATGATTCTACCTAAAATAAAAAATAGAGTCTCAAGACTGGGATCTTGAGACTCTATTTTTTATTTTAGACAGGAAACCATAATTTTCTCTAGTTCTTCTTTACTTAAATTATCTGCAAGAATTGTGACTTGATAAGCGCTATTCTTTCCTTTTGCAGGAACAATCATCCTCATTACTTTAAATTTAGCCTTTGTATTTTCAGATAAACTTATTTTTGTCCCGACTAATTCATAATTAGTTATCTTTTCACTACTCCCCACTACCTCGTTCAACGAATTTTCTCCTTGATCTCTAACTGCAGATTGATACACCATATATACGGAATCTTCATTTCGATATTCATAAACAATAGTGGGATCCATTTTTTTAATAGCCAACGGTGTTTGAACATCTTCTCCACTTAGTTTATACCCTTTTACTACATACGTTGGTTTCTTAATTTGAAAATCAAGATATTCCTGTGCTTCCTTTTTAGTCAAATTAAAGTGTGAATAAATTTTCTGTCTAAATGGTCCTATTTCTTCATCATTTTTCTCATATTTCTTTTGTTCTTCTGGGTCTAACTTGTCAGGACTTCCTACTAATTTTACTTTTTTACCTAAAGTATATGCCTCTGTTTCTAAATCAATAAATCGCTTAAATTCTTCTTTCGTAAACAGATTTTGCGCCACTCCAACTTCTGTAAGTAAAGTATTATATTCTCCTTCTGAAACAAAAAATTCTGCCTCTGCCTGTTCTTTTGTACCAATCATTTTTTCTACAATTGGCTGTATAGAAATATCAGGTTGTGTTTTTAATTCTTTCATATTATCTTTTACTTCTATTTGTTGTTTCTCAGAATTTTTCGGTATATCAGCACGGGCATTTAATAAGGATACAGATGATACAGCAATAACTGCCACAGCCCCTAGCGCAGACCAGCGATATGATTTTTTTTGGAATTTTTTAATCATTAGAATTCTCCTTTTTAACATTCTTTTGTTTTTACTAAAATTAGCCACACCGGGTCCTTGATAATAACCTGAGTAATGTTCCAAAAGACTAATAATAGTATGGCCATATGCAATTTGTTCCTCTGAATCTATACATGTAAGAGCTAATGCATCGCATGCTAATTCTTGATCTTCCCGCATACATGAGTAGGCATACCAAAGAATAGGATTAAACCAATTTAAAATGAGTAAGCCATGCATTAGCCAGTTCACACCAACATCTCTTCGCTTGATATGAGCTAATTCATGATGAAAAATATACCGTAATTGTTGTTCCTCTAATATTTCCATATGTACTGTTGACAACAGCAACTTAGGCCGAATAAATCCTAACACTGTTGGACTGGAAACCTTTCCAGATACAAGTAGAGGAATCTCTTGTCGAACAGACATAGATTGCTTACACTCTTCAAAAATCTGGACAATCTTTTCATCTGTAATAACTGGTTGTTTTTTTATGTAAAGTAATAAACGCCTGTTCATAATAAATGTAGCAAAGCTTAGAAGAATAAAGCCAGTAAGCCAGATGTATATACAGATTGTATAGAATGGAACCGTCCCATCATCCTGCTTTTCATTATTGTGTGTTTGTGTCTTGTTTGCCTGATTAGTTTGTGTTGAACTTGAGGTATAAGTATCTTCTTTTGTAAGAACCTTTGTATCGTCTATACCTTTCAATTCTTGCATACGTTCTTTTGAAGGAAAAATAGCTACAGGGGTTCGGCTAGAAATGAATGCATCATTATTCTTGTAAGTAAGAACAGAATAGATACTATAGGAACTATCTGGCGACCAAGGTAATACAAGTCTTATTATTAATATAATCCATAGCATATATTGCCAACGTGGAGTTAATTTATTTCTAAATAACACCTTGATACATAAGATTAGGACCACTAATATACTAGCCATAATAGAGGTCTCTATCAACCAATCAAAAAAATGAGGCAGATAGACATTTATAAACATTCCTATCATTATGATCTATCCTTCCTCTGATTTTCCTCAGTTTTTTCATCCAGGATACGTTTAAGCTCGTTAATGTCTTCTGAAGACAACTTTTCTTCTTTCAAGAAATTTACCAGTAATGGTTTAAATGCTGCACCATAGAAACGTTTAAGCAAAGATTTTGTTTCTACTTGTAAATAACTATCTTGCGAAACCAAAGGATAATAAGCGTACATACGTCCTTTATCTTGATGGTAAGTAACTGCTTCTTTGTGAACTAATCGATTAATTAGTGTTCGAATCGTTTTGGGTTTCCAATCCATATTCTTCTCCAATTCTTCAATCACTTCATTTGCCGTTTGTGGAGATTTTGACCACAGTACTTTCATTACTTCTAACTCCGCTTCTGAAATTTTAGGTAATTCTTTCATTCGTTTAAATTACACCTCCCTCGGATTACATTTGTAATCCATGACTGAATATTACACTTGTAATCTTTTGTTGTCAATCTTATTTTATATTTGTAGAATTCCCTCCTATGCGCATCAACATAAGAACGAAAAAATTAACATAAGTATAGACTTTCATATCTTCCTAATGAGACAAGAAAGTAGATCTTTAATAAATATTTTTTGTTACTAATATAGATTTGAATTTACACTTCACACTTAATTATTATTTGCTATTTTTACAAAGTTTCCACATTGGTGTCTTCATATTAAGAAGTCCCCACTTTCATGTCACAATATACGGAAAAGAAAGTGGGGACTAAATGAACTAGATTTATTGGTAATTAAATATAGTATGCTAGAAAAGTAGGAACTTCAATTTCTAACGAAAAAGAACACAGTAAAAAAAGCGTGTTTTCATTTATTTATCTAAACACGCTCTTACGAATATATAAACCCTATATAAATTGCCAATTCCATTCTGAGTTTCTTTTAACTAAAACATATTTTTTATATTCGGTTATCATGCCAGAAGTTTATTGGAAAATCATTATTCTCATTATAAGCTTCAAGTTCATAACCTTTTTCTTTTAACCCTTTTATAATTTGTGGAGATGCTACCATCCTGCACTTGCATTCATACCAGATCCCATAAAAGTAATAAATAGCGGCCATAATAACGGCCATAACGTAAGAAGTATATTTACAAGTATAAGTATACTATATACCCCAGGGAAATTATGATTTTTACAATTTACCAATACTAAAATCACTAATAATATTATGGGGATTAAATATAAAAATAGCATTATAAACCAATACCATGTCATTAAAGTAAGACTCAAAGGTCCTAATATCATGTGTACAACTCCGAATGCTATTCCTAATGCCCCAAAACTAAAGGTTGTAATGATTGTTTTTACAAGCACTTTAGTGAATTTTGAGTCGTACGTTTTTCTGCTATATAGACCTATCAGAATGTACAACGATAGATATGCCATTAATACACCTATCCAAGTCAATAACCAGTCTGCATCTAACATAAAGAAGACAAACAGCGACCAACACACTCCTACTATTGAAAAAACAAGGGAAAGAATTATATTTTTTAAAACTGGTTTCATGTTCATTTCACATCCTTTAAAAACTTAAGAATACATTATTAGCTTATATTCTTCTTTTTCTACCGCTTTACTATAGTCTGTTGTATATTCAATAACAGTAATCCCTTTACTTCTAAGTAGATTCTTTTCAAACGTTCTGCATCAGTTGACAGTTTGAAAATTAATAATAATTAATTTTAATTAAATATATATTAACATTATATTAAGTGTAAGTAAATAAAATTAATTTTAATTTAATATACATAACTCTTCTAATGGCTATTATTTATATGAATAATATTAATGTTGTTCAAAAAATTATGGCATTTCGAAAAGGTGCAGGATTAAATAGTAAACGTTTAGCTGAAGTAGCGGATACAACATTTCCATGTTAAGTAAGATTGAGTAATGAATCACGAATCCCCCCCCTTACAAACACTAAAGTTAATTTCTGTAGCATTCACTATTCCTTTATTTAATTTTTTCTTGGAAGATACTAATACAGAAGAATTAGTTGTAAGAGCGGATCAAAGAAAAAAATAACTTTCCCTGAAAGCGTTAATGTTTCGTATGAGTTATTCTCTCCTAATTTAGATGGATCACTGCACTGGAACTGGCTTTAATATGAATCTGCTACCTCAAACCGCTTCATCTCAAGTAAAACTATATCTAAATGAATTGCCAATTCCATTCTGAGTTTCTTTTAACTAATACATATCTTTTTATATACGATTATCATGCCAGAAGTTTATTGGAAAATGATTATTCTCATTATAAGCTTCAAATTCATACCCTTTTTCTTTTAATCCTTTTATAATAGCTGGAACTGCCGCGACAGATTGTGGATGAATATCATGCATTAAAACAATTTCCTTTGAAGACGTCGCACCTGCTAAGACATTTTGAACAATTTTTGCAGCTGCTACATCAACAGTTAATTTATTGTATTTCCAATCTAAAGAATCAATTGTCCAATCCCATACTTTTAAATTATTTCCCACTACTTGATTTCGAAGTGATTCATTTAATCCAGGCATTGATCCATATGGTGGACGTGTTAATTTCGGTGTGTTTCCAATAACATTTCTTATTAAAGATTGATCCTCTTTCATTTCCTTAACATATTCTTGATTGGTATATAGCTTTTTAAAATCATGTGTCATGCTATGCATGCCAACATAGTGGTTCTCTACATGTTCTTGTTTCACTAAATCTGGGAACCTTTTCACATTGTTGCCTATTAAAAAGAATGTTGCTTTCACATTATTTTTCTTTAATACATCTAATAGGTTAGCTGTATATTTTCCTGGTCCATCATCAAAAGTTAAATATACAACTTTTCTTTCTTTACCATCAAAACGATTAGGTATCGATTTTTTCAATTCATTTTTAGGTAGACTGCTCACTTGTTGAACACTGTTTACCTCTTTCGTATTTACCAACTTTGGATTCGTAATAGATTGAAACATGTAATACCCTATTGCTACTAATGTAATGGCCAACAATACACTTATAATTCTTTTTTTCTTAAGCTTAATTTTCATATTATAATCTTCTTTCTATCGTATTAATAATCTGTATAGGTAAAAGTTAGTGTCCTGCACTAGCGTTCATGGCATTTCCTATAATAGTTAGAATTACTGGAAATAATACTGGTCCTAAGGTAAGGAAAATGTTTAAAAGTATAATAAATTTATATAGTAAGCTATAATTTTTACTATTACTGTTTTCGAATACTAGGATGAATAATGTTATTATAGTAATTAAATGTAGTAATAACATTATCAACCAATAATACATCATTATAGTAAGATTCGCCTTTTCTAATAGTTGGCATGTTATCCCTATTATTATTCCTAATACTGTAGCATTAAAGGAAATAAACAAAATTCTTTTTAGTATTCTAGGTAATGTTTTGTGATCCACAGTTTTATTATATAAGCCTATTAAAATACCTAAAGATAGATATGCTAGTACTAGGCCTACCCAATCCCATATCCAATCTTGACCTCCCATTAAATTAAACAAAAGCGAAATGCTTCCTCCTACTGCAAGAATCAAGGAGATTATAATGTTAGTTAAAGCTGATTTCATAAGGTTTCACTTCCTAAAAATTTTTATATTAAAGCAATGGTGTTTACTCATATATTGTCATTTACTTATTAGAACTGCTTTTTAATTAACTGAGAATCTGTTTGATAGTGTTCTTTCTTTACTTTTTTGGAATCATACTTCCTCCTGTTCCCTATACAATTTGTGTAGCTTGATTCAATTTATGTTTTAAATCATTATTTTGTAAAGAGTCTCTTCCCCACTTTATGCAATTTAATAGGTCTAATCATTCTTGCTAAAGCCGATGATCTTAGTTAGATATTCTCTTTACCACTAATTCTTTTAAGAGCTTATATAAATGATTATCATTAACTGTATATGCTCAACTTAAAAATGGTTCTATTGCTTTCCCTACAAACCCAGATTCTATTCCAAGTGCCAGTCCATCCGCTATTGTATTGTCAATCCAAAAGTCTTATACAGAAATTTCATCATATAATCAGGTCATCATACTTAATAGTTCATATCGAGAATAAGTATCAATCATTTCTTGTCTTATTTACTATTCTTACAACTATGCAGGCGCTTGAAAATTAATCATAATTTATTATAATTAAGTACATATTAACAACATGTTTAGTTTAAGTGAAAATAATTAATTTTAATTTATTCACTTATTTAAAGGGGATTACGGATATGAACAATATTAATATTGGTGAAAAAATTAGGGTTTTTAGAAAAGGTGCCGGATTAACTAGTAAACGGTTAGCTGAATTATCTGATATAACACCTTCCATGTTAAGTCAGATTGAGAAAGGAATTACGAATCCATCCTTACAAACACTAAAACTAATTTCTTTGGCATTAAATATTCCTTTATTTAATTTTTTCTTAGAAGATACCAATACAGAAGAATTAGTTGTAAGAGCTAATCAAAGAAAAAAAATAACTTTCCCTGAAAGCGGCAATGTTTCGTATGAGTTATTATCACCTAATTTAGATGGATCACTGGAATTCGCTTTAATGAATCTGTTACCTCAAACCGCTTCTTCTATGGAGCCTATGGCACATAAAGGTGAAGAAATAGCATTTGTTATGGAAGGCCAAGTAAAACTATATCTAAATGATGCGGTTCTACTTCTTAATCCAGGTGATAGTGTTAAAATCCCACCATATGCAAAACATAAATGGGAAAACACCTCTTTGCATAAAGTCACTGTTATATTTGGAGTAACCCCACCATCTTTTTAATTTCAAATACTAGCGCATAAAAGTTAGAGAAAATAATTCTCTAACTTTTTTGTATACATAACTGTATTAAAAAAATAAAAACTTGTCTCATAATTATTCGAGATTAAAATCTAAAAGATTAAGAGCAGTTAGAGACCTTTCTAATTACATACTTAATTTACTTTTTAATATCCAGTATTTTCCTACGTTATTTTCAAAAGAGAATTCTACCCATCCATTTGGATCTTCACGATAAATAAAGATGTTTGTTCCATGAATTACTGTACCAACTCTATTTTCCTCGACTGCTACATCTGATTTGCTTTTAATTTTTAAGTTAAATGGATAAGGTACATGGTAATAAGCAGCTGTTGATACAACATTTGCTGTTGTCCCATCTTCATACATGTTATATGGAATGTTATTAGATAACGCTTCAACATCTAATGTTTCAGGATTCTTTGGTAATTTTTTTGCAGAGGTATAGTCTTCCGCACGGAAAGGTTTAATACGTTCCATAATATTTGCAATTTTTCCAGCCCACCCTTTGTCTGATGCATATTTTACGTTCATACCAGCTAATGTTGGTCCATTATAATGCATGCCATCTTCTTCTAAATATCTTTCTCGTACATAATTGGCATTATAAGCTATACTGTCGCCGTAGGTTGGTAAATATTTGGCATATTTAAACGGATCCTTATCATACGCACGCAACCCAAATAAATTGTGTTTTCGATATGCAATTTCTGATTTTCCATATCCAGACTCTAAAATTGCATGTGCCGCTAAATACTGTGCATTCACACCATATTTATTTTGCGCATCAATAAAATCTTGTCCATGTCCCATTAATGGACTATCCGAATGGTATTGTGCAATAAAACTATCAATCTCTTGGGCAGTAATATTAGAAGCCACTGTTAAGTTTAAATCTTCATATGATGTAGCAGTAATGATTTCTTTGTCTTTTAAACCATTATTTTGATTTTGTTGCAACATATCCGTTTTAGCAGTAAGTTGAGCGGCCTCAGCGCGTGTTATAGACCTATTTGGTTGCCAGCCGTTATCAGTGCCATTAGAAATTTTTAAATCAATTAAAATATTGGCATACTTTTCTCCCCAATGCCCTTTTAGATCCTCAAATTTACTTTGGTCATTTTCATGTGCTGTACTTTGTAATTTATAAGCATTTACTAGCATCGTTGCCATGGCAGCGCGAGTTACTTTACCAGTTGGATTGAAGATACCATTCCCTTCTCCTTTAATAATGCCAGCTTTTTCAGCTGCAGCAATATATGGAGTAGCCCAATGGTTTTGTGAATCTTTAAAGGATGGTTTTGCATCGAAGTCAATTTCTATCCCTAAAGCTTTTGTCATAATTTTTGTGGCCGAAGCTCTGTCTAATGAATCATGAGAACCAAAAGTGCCATCTGGATAACCATTCAATACCTGTTTATTAACTAAATAATTAACGGATTTGTCCGCCCATGCTGGAACATCTGGGAACTTATGAGTATTCGCAAATGTATTAGATGAGTAGGATAGTAGACTTCCTACAATAATTCCTGTAGTAATTAACTTGGATTTCA
This sequence comes from Bacillus sp. PK3-067, assembly GCF_056738645.1. Classification (NCBI taxonomy): domain Bacteria; kingdom Bacillati; phylum Bacillota; class Bacilli; order Caryophanales; family Bacillaceae; genus Bacillus; species Bacillus sp. PK3-067. Next base: position 180,353 of record NZ_CP096491.1, read on the forward strand.
TAAAATATTCTCCTTCTAAATCTTAATTTCTATCCATTTTCATGCATTTAATTTACCTTATTCCTTTATTAAGAAGTAATAATAAAAAATTGCAATAAATGTGGGTGAGATTATTGAATAATTAACTATATTGTTAATGGATAATATATATAAGGAGTTGCATAAAAAAAGGTTCTTTACCCAGCAAAGTATATAGAGAAAAGGTATTCTATCAATATGTATCTTTTAAAATTTTTTAAGCATAACATACATTTGGTTCAGTTACCTGTATATAGATGTCAATTAACAAATATAAGTTTATATTTAACTTTTTTAATTAAATTCAAGTTAATTTTGTATACTTATTAAACTAGTATACAAAATTGAAAATCAATCTCAATTAATCTCGATTAATTATAGTTAAGTATAGATTAATACGTCAATACTTTATTAATTTTTATTAAATAAAATTAATTTATATTGTTTTTAAAAGTAAACATTAAACATTTTTGTTAAAGTTATTCATTGACACTCGTGTACATAAGTAACTATAATCGTTACACCGAATTGAATAGATGTCAGCATCATTACAAACATATAAATATAAAAATAAAAAATCTCAATTTGGTAATACAATAGATTGGTAGAGGTGTATATTTTTATGAAACGCAAATTAATCACAACAGGTATCCTTGCAGGAGCTATATTATCTTATTCTTCTAATATTTTAGCGGATACTCACAAATTTTCTGATGTTCCAAAGTGGGCAGAGCAATCTGTCAATTACTTAGTGGATAAACAAGTCTTAATTGGTTATCCAGATGGCACTTTTGGCTCAAACGTTACGTTAGATCGAGCTTCCGCTGCAACAATTATAACAAAAGCTTTAGGAATAGAAATTGATCCCAAAGCCAAACCTTCTTTTACAGACTCTCAAGACCACTGGGGCGCTCCGTATATTGCTGCAGCTGAAAAAGCTGGCATTATTAAAGGAGAAGGGAATGGCATCTTCAATCCAACTGGTAAAGTAACTCGCGCTGCCATGGCAACGATGCTAGTAAATGCTTATAAATTACAAAGTACAGCACATGATAATGGCCAAAGTAAATTTGAGGATCTAAAAGGGCATTGGGGAGAAAAGTATGCCAATATTTTAATTGATTTAAAAATTTCTAATGGCACTGATAACGGCTGGCAACCAAATAGATTCATAACACGAGCTGAAGCTGCTCAACTTACTGCTAAAACAGATATGTTTTCTAAAGAAATAAAAGATAAATTGAGAGAAAAAGTCAACAGTAAGGATATGGATATCAATAGTAAAGAAGGTGAGTCAATTTCAATAGAAAATCGCTCTTTAACTACTGAGACAGCTGTTTCAACACAAAATAAAAAAGAACAAATTCTACTAAATCAACACAAAAAACATTCTGGTAAAGTAACTGCTAAAACAGAAAAGTCTTTAATTATTTCTGATGGAAATACAAGTTTAGATGCTATAGTTTCTTCCCCTGAAATCCTTAAAGATATTCAAATTGGAGATACCGTTTCTATTTATGCACCTATTTTTATAGATGGTCTTGTATTTGGTCAGCCCGATACAGCTAACTATGCAATTGTTCAAAAAGAAAATGAAGAAAACGTGCTAAAAAAACAATATAAAATGCACACTGGAAATGTAATCAATAAATCAAGTGACGCTATTGAAATTTCTAGTGAGGATTCGACTGTTAGTGCTATCGTTTCCCCTGAAATCTTACAGGATATAAATATTGGAGATACCGTTTCTATTTATGGGGCATATTTTATGAATAATATGGCAACTGGTGAATTATCCGCTAAAGCTCCTATCATCGAAAAGTTGGCAAGTAAGACAGTTACTCCTAATACAGGCATGAATAAATCGAAGTCGATATCAGAAGTCGATAAAAAAGAAAAAGCTTTACTAAATCAACACAAAAAACGTTCTGGTAAAGTAACTGCTAAAACAGAAAAGTCCTTAATTATTTCTGATGGAAATACAAGTTTAGATGCTATAGTTTCTTCCCCTGAAATCCTTAAAGATATTCAAATTGGAGATACCGTTACTATTTATGCACCTATTTTTATAGATGGTCTTGTATTTGGCCAGCCCGATACAGCTAACTATGCAATTGTTCAAAAAGAAAATGAAGAAAACGTGCTAAAAAAACAATATAAAATGCACACTGGAAATGTAATCAATAGATCAAGTGACGCTATTGAAATTTCTAGTGAGGATTCGACTATTAGTGCTATCGTTTCCCCTGAAATCTTACAGGATATAAATATTGGAGATACCGTTACTATTTATGGAGCATATTTTATGAATAATATGGCAACTGGTGAATTATCCGCTAAAGCCCCAATCGTCGAAAAGGTGGAAAAATAAGCAATAGGTTTCAAATGGGAAAATCCCCATACCAATAAGTATATAGATGCTATTGAACTAACATCTATGACTGTGTTATTTATTAAAAATCGATATAAATTTGCTTTTTCTAAAGCTAAAACAAGAAGCTTCTTGTCTTTTGTATAAGTGAAATACTTTCGTGGGTATTTTATTATAAGCTAAGTAGTTTAGAGTTTAATGTCCTGTTAATGAAACATGAAAGTACTTACAAAATTTATGGTAATGGCTATTTATCAGCGTTTGTTCATGTGATTTTAGTTTAAACTTTCACTTTGACGTATTTGTTATAACATTTGTTATTTGTATTGTCCCAACAGGTCCCATTCCCGTCATTCCCGTTGGGAAGGTAATCCCGGGTAGTGGTGAGAAAGTTGCTCCTATAAATCTAAGATCTATAAAACATTTGGGATTAGACGATTTTCCGAACCGATTCAAATCAACACCTCCTTTCTTTCAAGATTCATTAAATATAAAATGAATTAATTGGTTAAAATAATAAAAAACACTTTTTTATTTTCATATGAAAACTCTGATTAAATCATTCATACTCTTAAAAAGCCACACATATTATCAAGTACTCTTTTAGAGTAAAAGTCTTGAGCTAATTAAATTTGTCAGCTTTTCATACATTGAACAAATAAGGTATGGCCAATTTATAATCAATTATACTTCGAATGAAAAAGAGATATTAATTTCGCAAATTCCATTCGAATCTAGTCCTTTATCTGGACAAAAAATCGTTCTAATCAAAACTATAATTGATAATTTACCTGTAGGGACTAAAGAATTAAAATGGGTTATTGAGCCTTCAGAGAAAGATCATCCTTCTACTATCTCTTTCAATGTAATGATTGATGTTTCCTTAGGTACCGATTCTATTCGTTGGAAAAATATTTCACATGGATCTAGGACTGAGGCTTACACAAATACTAAATATTATATCGCAAGTCCAATTGGTACCACTAGCAAATTCACTGTAAAAATATACGCTATTACAAATTAGAAAATAAAAGAATCCCATTGGACTTCCTTTTTGATGGAATACCATTGGGATTCTTTTCTGCTTTCATTTTGTAAACATTAGGACGGTGATTAAATTTATTAGTATATCATTTAAACCATTAAGGGATTTATATTTGGAACGAACCTTTACTTTCAAAGAAAAATCCAAAAATGTTAACTACATTTTCCCACTTATCATTTATTCAAAACTGGCTTCCAAAGCGATAGGGAAAAAATCCAATTTGTGTCACCATTGCCTTGATAATCTTGAACTGCTTCATACACTTTTCCCTCATGTACTACTCTATCACCTTTTGTATATGCTTTTCTTGCATCCCATTTTTCATATGTTGAATTCTCTGAATTTGTTATTACATTTAATACATCACTTCTACTAGATTCATTTCCAGCTAAATCCACCGCCGTCACTACATATTTATACGATGTATTAGCCTTTAATTCTTTATCCATAAAGGATGTATTATCCGTTGTACCAATTTTATTCATAACTCCAAAGCTTTCTCTATATACAATATAATGGTCTACGCCTACATTATCTTCAGACGGACTCCACATCAAGTCAACAGTTGTTGCTGTTGTACTCATACTATGTAATCCTTTCGGTTGAGTCGGAGCTTCTATATCTGGGATTTCATTTGTTGTCTTAACCTTTATTTCTTCACTTTCTTTTGATATGTTTCCAGCAGAGTCTAACGCCTTTATTGTATAGGTATATTCCGTATTTGCTTTTAGTTTTTTATCAATAAATGTTGTACCTGGTACCGTATCAATTACTTCCCCATTGCGTAACACTTGATATTCCTTTACACCTATATTATCCGTAGAAGCCTTCCATGTTAGTGCAACACTATTGGCAGTAACCTTAGACGCATTTAATTCAGTTGGTTGACTTGGAGCTACTGTATCGGGAGTTTCATTATTTACTAGATTTACATCAATTACATTATAAAACGCATTTGACGTATCTGATACATCCCATACAGCTAAAATAACATGATAACCATTGCGATCAGTTGGTACATTAATTGTATGTGTTATATTATTTGATGCGGCAGAACCATCATGTTTCACAGTTCCAATTGGTTCTAATTCAGCACGTGTTAATGGTTTATTAGGATCCCATCCCTTTTTTGTAATGTAATAATGCCATTTACTTGTAGGATGTGCAGCTGTATATTTCCATGTAAAGGTATTTGCTCCACCCTTAATCGTGTTTTTGAACCAGCGATTTGATGTTTGTTGGTCAAGAATTCCTCCAAACAGTCCTCCTGCCGAAGCGATTTTTCCATCAATCGGTCCCCCATCTGGGAATCCTTTAGGTGCTTCTAGGCTTTGAGGTTCGTACATTATATTTCCACAATTTAAATTCAATGCTCCATAATTCTGACTACATAAACCAGCACGGCTACTTGGCTTTTCAACAAATCCATGTGCATAAGCACTTTGAGGAATCATAGTAATAGCCGTTACCCCTGCAGCTAAAACACAAGCACCAATTCCTTTTTTACTTTTTCTTAATCTTTCAAATTTAGATGTAAGTTTCAAATTCATTCTTGTCCCCTCAATATATTATTGTTATTGTTATCGCTAATATAATAGCAATATAAAGATAAACCAACAAATTACTAATAAATATACTAATACCTCTCATACATTGGTACGTTTATTATTATTTTTAATCTCATATAAAAATAAAATAAATACAATAAGTCTATTTGGTAACATTATGTATTAATAGAGGAATGAAAACTTCACTTAATTTCACAAAAAATTCAAATATTAATTTAAAGAATTATATTTAACCTTATGTAAAAAATATACTTTTAAAGTAAAAAAGTCAGGAAGGAACTGACAATATCAGTTTCTTCCTGACTTCACATTCCTATTATATAACTTGCAAATAAGTCATTTCTAAAGCTAAATTCACACATATTTTCTAAACCTTAAAAAACACAATAAATACTCTACTTATATTCACATTGTTAATGCACACAAATCCTTTAATCTTAGACATTTACTCCTATAACCACATAACTACTTTAATTTATATATTGATTTGCTTAAGGATGTTCAAACTCATATATTAAAATTATCAGGCAGAATGAACTACCCACCACTTGGCAAAACATAAAGTGGGAGCTTCTCAGTTACACAACGAAATTAACCTTTCGTTTTCCTGATCGTTTGTCCAACTTAACTTTATAGTCCTTTTTAATAGTCATCTCCTACCCTGTTAATCCTTATTTTAAACAAATCATCAAGAGATTGATTATGTAAGATAAGAAAGAGAATTAAAAACCCAATTTCTCCCATAACATTCTAACAATTTATTGTATTATTTTTACCTAATAAGGTACAGAAGCAAAGGAAAAAACTTCAGTATGCTTGAGGCTTAATACTAACGTTTTTAGAGTGAAACGTTTAAAGGGTACATTACTGAATTTTTATTAAATGTTCCTGTACCTAATATTTAAATTAACTTATGTCAAACTATTTTACAATACAAGTGTTTAACGTTACATATTTCTATATTTAATGGTACATTTCATCAACATACCTCCCCTAATCTTTATGCTAAATATAGAAAATTAAGCTCATTAGGATTTATTTTTGGAATTCTCATCATACCAAATGAATAGATTAGGCACATAACTGTCACAAATTAATAGTTTATTTTTTTCATCCATGAAAACTTTATTACCACTTCAATATTTACTTTTAAACTAAAACACATCTATAGCTACTTAATAATCCTATAAATACTCTTTCAAAAGTGTCGATAGTTTTATATTTTATATTTTTTTATTGTACATTTGTACATTTGATGTTAGGATTATGCCTATTAAAATTGAATCCTAACGATTCTTCTTTATAATTCCTATATTTTTATTAACAAATAAAAATATAGATTCTAAAACATGATCAAAATTAGAACAAAATTGTCGTTATTTTATAATGAGGTCATGAAATACCTTTAGAATGGAATGATATATGCAACAACGTGTTAAGGGGTTACAGGGGGAACAAAAATGAGAGATTTTTTTGATGATAAGTATAAAAATATTGAATTAAAAAGGAGGTTACTCAATTTAATAAGTGAAATTAGCGAATTCAAAGGAAAATTAGCTGCTTATCAGGAACAAAATCCTGACATATTTAATAGTTTAGAAAAAACTATACCACTACATTACATAAAAAATTTCACTACTATTTTTGAGGATATAAAAGTTCCTAATAAAAGATTAAAAGAACTTATTTTAGATGATATAGTACCACAAAACATTTCAGAAGATGCTATTTTTTGTTATTATCAAACACTTTCTTTTGTACATAAAAACTCCTGTACTTTATCAATTAATCCAGCAACTATACAGGAATTACATTTTCAACTAATACATTACCTTACCTCTGACAGTGCCAAATGGCGTGAAAAACCTTTTATTATTCCAGGTATTCCTGAGCATGGAATGCACTTGAATAGTTACCGCATTCTTCCGTATGAACTCATTCCACAGTTTATGGAGCAATTATGTGATCAATACAACTCATTAAATACTAGTAAGGAGCTACATTCACTTTTATTAATAGCTCGTTTTATATTAAATTTTTATTGCATAGTCCCTTTCAATCAAGGTAATGGTAGGCTAGCATTTATGTTAATGCAGTTGCTGCTAATTAAGAGTGGACATACATTTGTAAAATATGTATGTTTGGATAAGTATATTAAGAAAAACGAATCTGAATATTACAATTCAATTTATAAATCTTCGGTAAATTGGTACTGCGAGGAACACAATAGTAGCTTTTGGTTAAAAACGTTTTTAACTATTATTTTAGAGGCTTACAAAGATCTGCATAACACTGTTCTTGATTCTATATGTAAACATACTAAAGTCGAGAGAATTCAGGATTTTATACTTAAACAAAAACAACCCTTTACTAAGGAAAGTATTCGTAACAGATATCCAGACATTGCAGAGAGTACAATTAGTAAGGCTTTAAACTCCTTGCAATTATTTGGCCATATTAAGCTAGTTACAAAAGGAAGAAACGCAAAGTGGACTAAAGTTTGACCTTACTTTTAAAACTTTTACGGTTCAAAAATTCAATTATAACGTTATCAATAGTTTTTATGACTTTGAGCTCAAAGTCATGGAATTTCATTTTAATGTTAGGCTATTATTATTACTTTAGTTATATCTAATTATTACAAAACATCTTATAGGAAAAGGTACGCTTCCCTCCACCTTTTCCTATAAAAATATGAGATATCAACGTAGAAATTTTGTCGAAAAAAGTCGCATTTTAATGTTTTTTCTTTATTTCCTGGTTGTAAACGTTTCAATTTCATGTTACCATCTTAATCAAACAATAGATGGTAATAAAAATGCAAGTATTTCTTTCCCTTAGAAACATATAAACGTACGGTAATCTCAAGAAAATAAGGTCAAAGCAATATTTGATACCTACCAAAATAACTAATAGGAATTTTGCGCGTATATTTTTCTGTTAATTCAGAAAAAACATTTTGTCCCTAAACAAAATTTATTAGCGCAAACTTTAATTACACTAGAACACCCAAATAAATGTAATATCTTTTTAATTGAACATTAAGATATAAAAAAAGAATTATTCCTACAAAATTCAGCTGATGAACTTAAAGACTTCTAAATTACTACCTTAAACGCCATCTATTGTTGACAATCTATTTACCAACTATGAAAAAGAGCCTATCAAGGGTTCTTTTTTGTTATAATCATTCAAATTTCAATTCTATCTTGATACTTAGATTCCCCCACAAATCACCTCTACTTTTTTGCTCTCAATTATTAATTTTCGTTCCCAATTTGTTTAAATTTGTGAATAAAATTCCATCTTATAAAAATAATAAATACAACTAATCGTTATATATTAAAGAGGTGTCAATTTTGTCTTTAAATGAAAAGATCTTAGAAACTAAAACAGATAAAAACATTGAAAAGATCCAAACAAGTAACTTAAAAGAACTTAAAATTACATTAGATAACATCTTTGATATTAGTGCAGATTTAATTGAACACCCTTTGCAATTAAAAACAAATACGAATATTCTACTATATTACTTTGAAGGCCTTACTGATGGTGTTGCTTTAAAGGGCAATGTTGTTACACCATTATTACAAGAAGTAAATGAAGACAGTCAAATATTTAATTCTAATATTATCGCTACCCATACCAAAATAGTATATACATGGAATGAAATTAAAGAAGGATTACTTGAAGGTCAATGTGTACTATTTATGGAAGGTGAAAATCGTTCACTTCTAATAAATACAAAAGGCTGGGCAGAGAGAGCAATTCAAGAACCAATTTCAGAAGTTACTATTAAAGGATCGCATGATGGATTTATTGAGAATGCCACAAAAAATATAGGCTTAATACGTCGATATCTTCCTTCTGCAGAGTTAAAAATCAAAAAGCTGACGATTGGAGAACGAGCAACTTCCGTTGTTTATTTAATTTATTTAGGTGACGTTGCGAATGCAGATGTAGTTCAAGAAATAGAAAACCGAATCTGTAGAATTAAAACAGATGCGGTATTAGGCATTGGTGAACTATCTAATTTTACAAAGGATCAAAATTGGTCTCCTTTTCCACAGGCTTATTTAAGCGAACGCCCAGATGCTATTTCAAATCATATACTGGATGGAAAAGTAGCGGTGTTAATGGATAGATCCCCTGGCGCAATGATTGTTCCAATGAATTTAATTGGATTTTTTCAAACCCCAGATGACTATAATATACATTGGATCATTGCATCGTTTTTTCGTTTATTACGATTTGCAGGATTTATTATAGCGATTTTTTTACCAGCATTTTATATAGCTATAGTCTCTTTTCACTTTGAAATCATTCCTATAGATTTATACACTTCTATTGCAACGTCAAGAGTCAAAGTCCCTTTCACTCCCTTATTGGAAGCTTTTATAATGGAAATCACACTAGAAATGCTACGTGAGGCTGGTATTCGGTTACCGCAACCTATTGGACAAACTATTGGAATTGTTGGAGGGATTGTAATCGGACAGGCGGCTGTTCAAGCTGGTCTTGTTAGTAACGTTATGGTTATTATCGTATCTATTACAGCCATTGCTTCATTTATTGTTTCTAATTATGATTTATCAAGCTCTATACGCCTTATTCGTTTTCCAATGATGTTATTGGCTTACTTTTATGGGATTGTAGGTATTGTTAGTGGATTAATGCTCTTATTTGCTCATTTTGTTTCACTAACTTCATATGGTTCACCATATGGATTGCCAATCGCGCCATTTCGTCTCCAAGAGTTAAAAGATTCTTTTGTAAGATTTCCTATTTCTATGCTTACCAGCCGCTCGAGTACAGGGCAGCCGAAACAAAGAAAGAAAAAAGAAGGTGGTTAACATGGGGAATCTTAAATTCAAAAATATAACTTTATTCGAATTTATTATTTTCATCCATTCGCTGCAACTTGCATCTGGTATGTTAATAATGCCAAGCCCACTTGCTACTACTGCTGGTACAGATGGCTGGATTTCAATCATTCTTGGATGGATGGTTACTTCTATAATCGGTGTATTTATTATATTAATGTTACAAAAAAATCCCAACAAAAATTTCACACAAATCTTAAAAACATACTTTGGTAAATGGCTAGGGACGATTCTTTTTCTTTTATATGCCTGTTATCTATTTTTTGCTGCCTTTAATACTTTATTAAAGGCAACTGATATTGTAAAAGTGTGGATATTCCCTTCCATTCCCACTTATCAAATCACCATATTATTATTATTGCCTTTTATTATTTTAGCCCTGAGTGGGTTAAGGGCTCTTACTAGTTATTCTATGCTTGTTTTCTTCTTCACTACTTGGACGCCATTACTTCTTCTTTTTTCATTAAAGAGTATGTATGCTCCTTTACACCTACTACCTATTTTTAAAGATGGTATATACCCTATTGTAAAAGCAACGAAAGAAACCATTACCCCTTATGCTGGTTTAGAAATTGCATATTTTATTTATCCGTTCTTACAAAAAAAACAACAAGCTATTAAGGGACTACTAATTGCGAATACTGGAACCATGTTTTTCTACCTATATGTGACTATTCTTTCTTATATATACTTTACTCCAGAGGGGATAAAAGACGTAATTTGGCCAGTATTTCATCTGTTAAAAGGGGTTCGTTTTTCCTTCATAGAACGATTAGAAATTATATATATTGCTTACTATTTAATTGTATTTTCCACTACAATATATCCATATTTATTTTTCAGTTTTGATTCTGTGACCATTTCACTTCAAAAAAACGCTCGCAATTGGGCGCTGTTTGGTTTTATGGTATTAATTGTCGGCTTATTTATTTTTCTAAATCCCAATGTGGATCAATATTTGTTTATATATTCTCTTATGGATATCTTAAATGTCGTTTTCTTTATTGTATTACCCATCTTATTTTTCGTTTACAGTATTCTTTTTACTTGGATTACTAGGAGGAAACAACTTTGATTCGAAAATGGATATGGATTGTAATTTGTTGTGTGTATATTATTGGTTGTGGTCAGAGAATTCCTCTTGAGAAGGTTTCATTAATCCTGTTAATTGGCTTGGATAGAACCCCTAATGGAGACATAAAAGTTGGAACAAGCATACCACTCTTTCATCATAAACAGTCAAAAAGTACTATAGAACATTGGACACAAGCATCAACTGTATATACTGGATTCAGTAAGATAGATACGAAGTTAACAGGCTTTATGACAGCTTCCAAAGCTGAAATCATTTTAATTGGGAAAAAATTAGCGCAAGAAGCAAATTGGTTGCAGGAGCTTGATTCTTCTTACCGTGATCCTTACGCTACCATTAATGCTAAAGTGGTACTTGTAGATGGACCTGCAGAAGAAATTTTTAAAATTCACAAGCCTAGTAAACCATCACTTTCATCTTATATAAATGGTGTAATTGAATCATCCATTCAAAATAACCAATCCGTCTCTTCTACAATTCAACAATTAATGAGAGAACAAAATGAAGAAGGAATGACGCAAATTATTCCAGTTATAAAAAAAACAAAGAATGAAATTGACACGATAGGAATTGCACTTTTAGATCGACAAGGAAAATTTTTAACTCGTATCCCTAAAAAAGATGTTAAGTTCTTCAATCTTATAAATAAGTCAAAAAATACAGGCCGGATGATACTACACCTTGCGCTTCCTCCTAAAAACTCCAACAAAAAAACAAACACTTCCATCTTCCTACAGAATGCGACAAGGAAGATAGATGTTAATTTTAAAAACGGGAAGTTTGTATTTAATCTCGATATAAACGCTAATGTAGCGTTAGTAGAAAAAACCAATGCGAATTTAATTAAGGAGCATTATGATAACAAAAAAAACATAAATAATTTAGAAAACGCTATTGAAAAAGAGATTAATAAGGAATTACAAAATATGTTGGATGAAATACAGCAGAATAAAATTGATCCAATCGGATTATCCCTATATGCTAGAGCTTTTCAATATAAAGAATGGAAAAAAGTAAAAGGAGATTGGTTACAAGCGTTAGCAGAGGCTAAAATAAATGTAAAGACACACGTCAAAATAAAAGATACTGGGACCATTAGAAATTAATCTAGCATTTAATAGCATTCCTCAAAGGAATCACATATTGTTTTAGTGATTCCTTTGAGAGAATAATGCTTTGCTTTAACGAAAAGACAGTATATGCAATTATTCATTTATTTGTTCTAGTTATGAAAATATCTATTCTTGTCAAAAATGCTCAGTTCAAAGAAAAAATTCCTGTCTTCTTCTAATTATCCTCTCCGAAAAGGAAACAAGGGAAAGTTTCGATAATTATGTTTTACTTTAACAATTTTATAACTATCCCCTTCTTGTAGCTACTCTACTAAAACTTCTGATTATATATTGAATCTCTGTTTTACTTTCTCCACTGGTGATTCATAAAAGCTCAAAAAGAGAATTCACTTTTCAAATCCAACCTATTGAATCAATTATTGTCTAATGATACCACACCATCTTTATCAACTCATTTTAGAATATTTGAACAATAATTTTATATACAAGCTCTGCATAAATTATTCATTTTCATTTATATAAGGCCTACATTTTTACTTCTGATAAATTATCAAATATTGAATTATTATACACAAACCTAAAAACACGAGGTATTTTGTAGAATTTTGTCTATCAATATGTATGTACACCCTTATGTAGTGGATATAGACTGTGAGGTGTAAGGAGGTACCTTACAAAATAATGAAAAGGAGATTATAAAATGATTAGATTAACAAAAGTCTCAAAGTTAGCATTTGCAACATTAATTGTGGGAAGTAGTTTAAGCGTTTTTATGTCGTCACACAGTGTACAGGCTGACATCTTAGATCATAATTACCAAGACACTCAAAAATTCATACCACCTTCTAGTGCTAGGCAAACATTGGAACAAAAAAACAATATTGTTCCAGAATCAAAAGTTATTAAAAACCATTATGTAAAATATTCTAAAGCACATTTCCAAACTAAAGAAAGTATACCAAAAGAGATTTATTATTCTTCAGAAGGCTTTAAGGGCTATATACAAGCAAGTACCATTTGGGATATGGGAGATCATTTCGCAACGCTATATTCCGGAACCGTTATTCGATGTTAGACTTTTAATCCCTTCTCTCCCAATGCTTATAATGATCAATAGCTCACTGCCAATAAGTAATATCTATTCTTCAAAAAATAAACCACAAAATCTTTTGATTTCATGGTTTATCAAATATAAAGATAATGCTAAATATATACTCTAACATTACCTTCCCCAAAGTTAATTATAGAGTATTTTCTCAAAAAAGACACTCTTGTAGTGTCTTTTTTATATTATTTTGATTTACTCCCATCTTACTTTTGTTAAACTCATATATGTAATAATACATATTTTTTAGATTGTATATTATGATATACTCTCATTGTGAGCTGATACATAATTTCTTTAGATTGGAAAACTAAAACCTCGTTTACCCAATTTTCGGGCGCCTTATGGCGCGTCTTTTTTTTGCTATTGAAGTAAAAAAAAGACCGTAATATCATTGTTAAAAAAATTGTATACTTTAACAAGAATTCCAACTACTAACCTTATTTTTTGCGGCTATTTATTTGTTTCAACATAATAATTTTTCATCTTGTATATGCAATAGACAATGATAGCTAAACTCCAACTGAAACCATAATAATCATGTGTGTAGAAGTCATAACCTGCCTTAATACCTTTTTCCATTATAACTAACGTAAATCCTAACGACACCCACTTGTTAATTTTCATCTTAATATAGGTTATCGCTATAATGATTAAAAATAAAATATTTGTAAGGTAGTTTATCATTAGCTCATATTTTTGAATGTATACTGCCATTATACAAGCAACGATATTACTCGCAATGCCCAAGATTACATATTTTTTCAGTTCAGATTATGTTAAAATTTTTTAAGTTGTTTATTTCATATTTGAATTATGGTTTCATATCTAATTCAGAAATATCTGAGCTGTACCTCAAAAGAAAAGACATTCAAAAAGTGTCTTTTCTTCTTTTAATTTAAAAAACATTTTTCTTTTTCAGGAAGATTCAACTATTCCACTAACCTAAACCTCTTATTTAAAGACAATTTGATCATGGTGCTCAAGATTTTCCATCTATATCAACATGTAAATTGTTCACTTCCAAATCATATTTCTATCAATATATTTGCTTTCTAAAAGATTTTCTGTCTTGTTCTTAATTTTGTCAAAATCCTCATATAGCTACAGAAAACATATATGCTATTATGTTTTTAAGAAATTATGTGTTCCCTTAACTCTTTATCCGGCACTGTATTTTTTACAGGGTCTTTGTTTATTTTATTTACTTTCGGCTTATAAGAGTTAATACACACTCCATTTCAATTAGAATAGTTTATATATTAGTGAGACTTTGAAATGATAAATCTATTAGCTTTTTTGACAATTGTAATCTAATACTAGATTTCTAGATGTATACTACACTAAACATCAGTTAACACTATATACATATTGTTAACTATCTTAATTGAATATTAGTAATAGTAAGTATAAAGATTATCAATTTACTATATCTTACATTTATGTAAAAGTAGATGTATGTTAAGCTTTTTCAAAATCTTTCCCCTAATAAAGATTTGAAGTAGCATTTCATGATTCTCCTTACTGTTAATATGCCTTGAAAAAGAACCCAATAGGGTTCTTTTTCTTCTCATTACATCCTCAGTAATTATTTATTTAACATACAAAAAGGACTGACAATTACTTGCAATCCTTTTTACACCTTAATATACACTTGTGTTAAGTACTTAACTCTTTATTTGGCATGCATATGAACTAAACCAGTCATTATTATTTATATATAAAACAATTCAAAATTTAGAAATACACAATAACAAATCTTTCCCAACTTCCAGCTACATAACTATTAGCAGTTAATTCTCTACCACCATTTGCTGATATAAATCTACCATTACTTAACGCTTGTAATACATATATCCTATTGTCTCCACCATTATATAAGATAAATTTTTCCCATGCTCCAATTGATGTACGATCTGCTACTACTCTACCATTTGGCTCAAACGAAACGTACTTTCCATTACTTTTTGCTTTTAAAGCAAACGTATATAATTCCCCAGTCGGAATTAATTCGAATTTCTCCCATTCATTAACTGCACTACGATTTGCTACCACATTTCCCGATGGCTCAGCAGACACATATTGTAAATTTGCAGCTTGTATAGCAACAGTCCAGCTTCCATTAAATAGATTCACACCTTTTAGTGAACTTACATTTGATTGGTTGGCTGCCAATGCATCATTTGATGGGGTTATCATCATTATCATTAAAACCATTGGCAACACCATTAAAACTAACTTTTTAAAGATATTATTACCATTTGCATGAGTTATGAACCTCTTCATTCCTATTCCTCCCTTTATATTTAGCACTAATATACATTATACCAAATATGTAAAATTATGTAATAGAAGAGATTCTTTATCAACAAATACCTTATTATTCTGTTTCTTTTTTCTCAAATATATAACATCTAAACATCACTCGGTTCTCAAACATATTTTTAAAATTAATTTCGCTTTATTTTAAATAAAAGCCAAATATCCCGTTCATAATCAACGACTAAGCATCTAACTAATAATTTGAATGTTTTTCATGTTAATCTATTGAATTTTCCTTACATAATGAATTTGTTCATATAGTTACCCTTCTTTGCGATACTCTTAATAGTATGCATTGTTATAGTTAATAATCATTATATAAAAATTCTATAATACTATATAAGTAAAGACTATTTATACAATGGAGGTTTACACTATGAAGAATCTACTAGAGTTTCTTACCCATCCATTTATTCAATATCCATCCTTGCCAATATTCAATATTTATGCGTCGAGAAAACATTAACACACATGAATAATTAGCTGATATATGAATAGGTGAATGGCATTGCCACGAAGGATAAAACAAAATGTTTATTGAGTATAATCTTAAATAACTATCAATAAAAATACTTTTAGAATTAGCCCTAATACAAGGAATATAGATATTTATTTTACTTTCAAAGGCTGAAACCTTGCTGAATAGCTACTGAAAATAAACATAAGAAAGACGTTCTAGTCCATATGGATTAGAACGTCTTTTCACTTTACTTCATACAAATACTGATTTTTCACTTATTTATTTTGCATTGCACTTAAAAAATCGATAAATTCATCTTCATTTACAGGTTTACTGTAGTAATATCCCTGAATTAGATAACACGCATTACGTTGTAAGACTGTTAATTGTTCTTTCGTTTCTACCCCTTCTGCTATCACTTTCATGTTTAAAGTATGAGCTAGCGAAATAATGGTTTGTATAATTTCATCTCCATCAGTAGAAGTTCCGATCCTATTAACAAATTCTCTTGGAATTTTTAAAGTATCAATTGGATAAAGAGGCAGATACGCTAGTGAAGAATAACCTGTACCAAAATCGTCAATTGATAAATGTACACCATATGATTTTAATGCTTTTAGCTTCGATAAGGTTTCTTTTTCATCTACCATTGCTATTCGCTCTGTTAATTCCAAATCAATAGAATTAGCAGGTACTCCTATCTCTTCTATAGTAGATATCATTGTTTCAACAAAATCTTTCTGTTCAAACTCTATAGCTGATAAATTTATCCCCATCTTTAGATTTGAAAAACCCGCGGAATGCCATTCTTTCAGTTGTAGACACGCTTTCTGTAACGTCCACTTCCCAATTGAAATAATCTGCGCCGTTTCTTCTGCGATAGGTATAAACTCAAAAGGAGAAATTAGCCCAAGTTCTGGATGTTGCCAACGTATTAAAGCCTCTGCACCAATAACCTTACCTACCTTACTATCAATTTGTGGTTGATACAATAAAAACAACTCATTATTTTCAATTGCATTTGGTAAATCCTGTTCTAATCGTAATCGACGGGTTACTTTTTGAGATAATGTCTCGTCATACATACAAACAGCATTGTTACCTTTTTCCTTCGCGCTATACATGGCGATATCAGCGTGTTGTAAAAGTGTAGTAGTATTTATTCCTCCAAATGGATATACTGCTATTCCTATACTAAGAGATAAGTAAAAACTATGCTGATTTACTACAAATGGTTCTTCAGTTATACGAAATAGAGTTTTACACAAATCCAATAGCTGTTGCTCTGTTTGGTTCTGGACAATGATCGCAAACTCATCACCACCTATTCTTGCTAGAGGAATAGTCGGTGACAGACATGTCCTAAAACGTTTGGCAACTTCTTTTAACACCTTGTCACCAATCGAATGACCAAGTGTATCATTAATGGTCTTAAAACGATTTAAATCAATATACAGGAGCCCAAACTTATCCTGTGTTTTTTGTGCACGCTTAATGGATCTATCTAATTCTTGTTGGAAGAATATACGATTTCCAATCTCCGTCACCGTATCATGGAATGCAAGATAATTTATCTCATCCTGTTGTTGTTTCATCCTCGTTATGTCTTTTACCATTACATAGCTCCCAAAGGTTTGTCCTTCTATCATAATAGGAACTATAGTGACATACCAAAAGAGTATATCCTTCTCATTGTTATTTTTCACACGTAACTGTAGCGAAGAAGAACTACATCGTTTCCCTTTCTTTATAGCTGCTTCCAATTCAGATTTATCTTCATCTAAAAAAATAGAGAAGCACTCTTTCCCTATTAATGTAGCACTTTCTTTTCCTAATAACATACTTCCAGCCTGGTTTATATTTAATACGATACCGTTTGAATCAATCGTTAAAATAGGATCCGGATGATACTCATATAATGACTTAAATCTCTCTTGATTTTTTACCAAATCATTAGATTTATTTATTAATTCCCTTGTTCTCTGAGATACTGTTTGTTCTAATTGATTATTAAACACTTTTAATGTTTTAGTTAACTCTTTGTTTTGCATTCGTACGATTGTATGACGAATCAGTACAAATACAAAAGCAATACAATTTCCCGTAATCAATGTAGCTGAAGAAGTTTGCTCTTTCAAAGTAAAGCCAATTAAGATTGCAACTGCAAGATAAGGGAATATACCAAGAAGTTTCTCTCCAAATGTCGGATTAATAATAAAATAATTTCTTTTAGAAGAAGTATTCTTTGGGATTGTAGCAGCAATAGCAATAAATAATAGGAAAACTCTATACAAACACCTTAAAAATATAACTGAACGCTCTGACAAATCATCCTGTAAGTAGAAATACAAGTAGTCCGTAATAGCCAATCCAGTTAATACTAGGATAAAAATAAACAATTTACTTTTTGCATTGAAAATAGCAGGTCGAAAGATTAGTGTAACTCCAAGTAATAGAAGCAATAAATCTATAATCGGAAAAATAAATGAGAGAAAAACATCTCCAATTGATAAGAATAAGATATTTGCAGATGGTTTATTAAATAGGTACCACTCTAATGTAAAAATAGCAGTAACAACAATGCATAAATCACAAAGTAAATACGCTTTCTCCCATTTGTTACATTCCATTATAATTTTATAAAAGAACGCAAAGAGAAAGAAAAATAAGAAAAACAACAAAAATACATCAGAGATATTAAAATTTTGGATTGGTAATTCTACATTAAGTACTTGAAAAGCAGATATGAAATTCCCTATCAAGAAACACCCTATCGCAATAGTAATACAAACCCAGAATACTCCTAACTTAATTTTTCTGGATAATATAGAATACAGTAATGAGATAAATACAGTAGTTTCAACAACTAAAGATGATAGCCGGATATTAAAATCCGATACGAAATAAAGACTCGGAAAAATAAATAAAAATATAAAGCAAAAACTTATATAAGCTATTAAAGCCAATAGCAATACATAAAATTGCACATATGCATGTTTACGCAATGGACTCCACCTTCTTGAGATTTTTCTATACGTTTATTAAGAAATGTCTTGATAGTGGCACAACTCCTACTAATTAAAATGTGTGCTACCTATTATCCATATTATGACCTTTTTAAAAGATTTCTTTCTACATACAACAGCCTTATTAACTTTTTGTAGATTTTTACAATTTTTAATACTGAGAATTCGAAATAGGATACATTGAAAAATGTAATTTTTTTAAGCATTTTCGCATCGTAAATTTGGATAGCACAACTTATCTACTCTTTAAATATGAGATAAAATCTAATTCTCTATTGGATTATAGTTAACCTCTAACTGTAACCATTATAGTTACAACTTAGATTCATGTCAATTTCATATTCCCTCCTTTTTAATGGACAAAAAGCATGACATATTTTTGAACTATCCCCGCTTTCACTTCGTTTAGAAGAGGAGGGATTCTTAATATTTCCGTTAACTGTGTAACATTACACATTTTATGGTGCATAAATTCATTTACAATTTTTAATCGAACAGGATGTGCCATTACTTTTAATACATCTACATCGTCTTCGTGGATTTCAGCTAGATTTCTTTCAGATATTAATGTTATCATTTCGCATTCTCCTTTATTATTAATTTATATTTTCCTTTTATTCTCAAAATTAATACTTATAGCTGATTACCATTTGTCCTGTTGAGAAAATATATTCTCCTTTTAAAACAAAAAGGACACCAATTCATTAAAACAATTTTTACTGCTTTAATGAATTGATGCCCTCTAATTTTTTGATCAGAATATATCTTGTTTTAAAGGATATTTTCAATTCCTTTTTCTCACATCTAGTAAAAAATTTGTATTTTCTTTAAAATCAATATGAAGAATATTCTTCAAATCCTGAAATCATAAGTTTGCGGCAAACTTATGATTCCTATCACATTCCACATCAATCAAGATAATTAACACTATCAATGTAGTACTAACTATTTTAATTGAATATTAGTAATAGTTAGTCTAAATATTATCAATTCACTTTATATTACATATATGTAAAAATAATAACATGATAAGCTTTTTCAAATTTTTCTCCTGATAAAGATTTGAAATTAGCATTTCAATACTCTCCTTACTGTTAATATGCCTAGAAAAAGAACCCTATGGGGTTCTTTTTCTGTTCATTCCCAAAAATCTCATAAAAAAAAGAAGAGGGATATCTCCCCTCTTCACCAATAAAATCGAACATATTTACAATTAAGGAAGGGCATACATTCATCAAGAGACGAAATGAACGATAATAGTTCACCTAGTGAATTATAACACAAAATCAATTCCATTAATAGCTAATATTAACATTTATGGAATTAATTTTGACATAATTGTTAATGATCTTAATATTAAAAGGCTTTATATGTATGTAAATTGAAAGTAGATAGTGTAAGAATAAAATATAAGGGGGATATACCATGTTTAACAAAAAACAAACATTCGTAACAACGGTAACAGCTTTAACACTAGGATGTGGATTTACATTCGGATTAACACCGGCCTTTGCAGATTCTAACAAGATTTCCGCCAATAATATTCCTGTTCATACTATTCAGAACCAAGAACAAGAACCTTTTACCGGATATGTCATTTCAGTAGAGAACAATTATTTAGTAGTTGCTGCTACGTCTACAAAAGATGAAGCTCTTGCTTATCAACATGATTGGTGGGATCTAGTTTCTCAAAATAAGATTTTAAGGGTCCCTATTTCAGATGGTGAAAACTATACATTAGGCGAGAAATTAAATGTATATGCAGCTGCATGGACTAAATCTCTACCACCAATAGCTGTTATGCCTACAATTGAAAAAGTATTTCAGTAGGTAATATTTCAATAATTAAGCTATCCCATATAAAAAGGAGTCGAATAATGACTCCTTTTTATATTCTTTTTTTACGTTTCCCTGGATTCCTTACCTTCTCGTACCCCTAATATTTAATAAAATGCTTATTTCTCACTAGCTAATGCAATTTTCATCTTAGAAATTATTCCTCATTTTACTTATTTGAATCCTTATCATAGTTTTGAATGATCTCTATTATAAAAAACGCATCCCACCTACATTTATCTATACAAATTTAAGAAATAAATAATTCAAAAATAAAAATACTATAACAAAGAATGTCCATTTGTTTCTTTTCGTTGATTTTCCAACGTGTTGTATTTAAGAAAATAAGGAAATACCTGACATGGTAAATAAAAAAATTGATAATAATCAATCATCTGTAATACCCCATCCATACAAAAATAAGAAGTCTCTTTTTAAGAGACTTCTTATTTCTAATACAAACGACATACATAGGATAAATATACACAATATTATCGGGATGGTGTGCTTTGTTGCCCCTTTATCATAACACACAATATCTCATTTTTGTTTAATAATCCCAATTTATAAAACTTTATCAACATTAAAATATTCCATTTAAAGCAAATGAACAAAAATAGCCCCAACAAAATATTCACTTATAGGATTAGCATATGTAAAAAGTGGCTAACATCCCATTTATAGTTTTTAAAATTTATCACCCCTTCCTTTTAAAGAATACTTAAAATATTGGATATATTACCTTATATCGACATCTTATGTATGCAAAATTACATATCAAACCCAATTGAAAATAATTCTCGTTGTAACTATAATAGTTTCAAGGGGTGGCATTTTCACTTCCTTTTCAAATCTCAAAATATATTAAAGGAGGAACTAACATTATGAAAAAAGCTATTTTAGCAGGAGCACTAGGAATTGCAGTACTATCAGGC
Source organism: Bacillus sp. PK3-067 (assembly GCF_056738645.1). Taxonomy (NCBI): domain Bacteria; kingdom Bacillati; phylum Bacillota; class Bacilli; order Caryophanales; family Bacillaceae; genus Bacillus; species Bacillus sp. PK3-067. The sequence continues at coordinate 202,088 of NZ_CP096491.1, forward strand.
ATGAATTTACCAGGAGCAGAGGCACTAAAAGCGAGTGCGGCAACTACGAATTTAGAAATTCAAGAAGTTACAAAATATTACTCTATGAATTCCTATGAAGTTTCTCAAAAAGAATCATTTAATCTTAGTAAAGGGGAAGAACTTACAGTCTTTGTACAAAATTCCGGGTTCCCCATTTCTTATACAGTCTTTGATGCAGATAATCAAGTAATTGGCACATACAATGCTAATTCACCATATGGTCGCGTATTCAAAGCACAAAAAGACGGTAATATTTCTGTTCAATTTCAAGCAGGAGTAAATTCTTCTTACATGAAGAAAATGAATTTTACAGCTAAATTTGCAGTTTCTAAACTTAACCAACAATAAAAAATTTAACGATCATCTTTAAAAGCAAATTAAAAAGGTATATCCCTTCAATGGGATATACCTTTAACTTTAGTGAATTTTATATTGACCAGATAACTGCTCTTGCGCCATACGCACTAGACGTTTTGTAATTTCTCCACCTACTGAACCATTTGCTCTTGACGTTGAATCTGGTCCAAGTGTAACACCAAACTCCTGAGCAATTTCATACTTCATTTGCTCAATTGCACTTGCTGCCGCTGCCACCAAAATCTCGTTTGAATTATTATTTTCTCGTATTTGCATTTCTAACACACCTCCATTTAATTGGTAATATCATGCTCTATTTCCAATTAAATATGCAAAATTTATATTTATTTAAGTAAGCATGTGATTTACATTATTAAATTCAAAGTAAAAAAAGTTTTTTCAATAAAATTAATCTGATATTTATTAATTTTATTGAATTTTAAACTCTCTAATTAATTCTTTAACTCTTGTGATAGCCAACTGAATGATGTTGATAGTTCTCCACTTTCTTGTACATACATTTCTTGCTCTTTCATACTAGTCTCTACATTACTACTGCTATCCAAATATGTATTGGAAATATGTAATAATTCATTTACAATCTGAACAATGTTATAAATTATATTTAGTATTTGTTAACGGCCAGAGGAACGAAATAGGTATGAAAAAGTAGCTAATTTGCTAGAATGCCCAAATAGTATTTATTTTAGTGTGCTTATTGGTGAAGAATGGAGACTGGTTTTAATTTAATTTTTTTCGAAAATAAAAAAGAGACCTATTTATTAGATCTCTTTTTTACTTTATCCCAGCTTAATTATTCTATTTTCTTACTTAAAAATCTAATATCCCCATAACTTCTTTTGCAAATAGTTTAAATCTACGCAAATTCTATTCTTTAATGCAGGGCAGATTTATAGCCCGTGAAAATGTTATTTCATTTTTGAAGACCCTTTTACAAAATCCTTAATATCCTTTAATTTTTTTCCACTAATATTATCTTTGATGATTGAAGATATTTCATTTTCAATATAAAAAGTTTTCTCTTTAACCTTTACCTCAAATTTATATTTATATTTATTTTTATTCCAATCTATTAGATTGCTTTTTAGTTGCGCAATATCCCTTAAATCAAACTGAATCATAAAAGGTTCTACAGCTGGATAAAAATGTCCAAGTTTACTATTTTCCTTTAAAAAAACTATATATGTGTCACCAGATTTAGGTTTTATATACAATGGATCTTTATTTTTCACTTTTTTTGTAAACACTTTCGTAGCACCTTTCAGAATTATTCCATTTTCATCAATAACTTCATTACTTTCCTCTAATACGAGGCTTTCTGAGTATCTATGGTTTATTAAAATTTTATTCTCTACGGAGTCCCCTTTTAAAATTTCTTTAACATGAAAATTAAACAGATGGCCTTCGACATCTTCATCTTGAATCTCATATGATGAATTGTTTGCCATATTCCATTTAGAGTGTAAACCTTTATATTTACCTAGTACAATTACATCTGCTTCTTCTACCATTTCACTTAAATAATTTGTAGTTTTGAATGTCTTACTTAATACTATAGTTTCAGAATTTGATGAAACATTAGACACTTCTGCTATATCTGTATTTGACCAAATTGTTTTACCAATAATAATTAAAAAAGTAAATATTAATAAACATAGATTCCATTTTATTACTTTATGTTTATACATTATAATAACGTCTCCTTAAAAGATATTTTATACCATTTTCTCAATATAAATATTCTGAATCTTTAAAAAATATTAATTCAAAACAAGATAATGATGCTATAATTCTCTTGTTAAAAATAATCTTTGGAGGGATAATATGAATTTTAGAAAAGGAATTACTGCATTTTTATTAGGTAGTGTATTTGTCTTTTCCAGCGTTGGAGTTTCAGAAGCTTATGTAAAAGAAGGATGGAAGCTACCTTCAAAATCAGCTACATATAAGTGGGGAGACAGATTAGACGATGGCTCCAGTATCATTAAATCTGGTTGGCAAGCTGCAGATTCAGCCTGGTACACTGCTTCTCGTATTAACTTTACAGTTTCTTCTTCTTCAGTGAACAAATTAAACTCTTGGTTTGAAAGTTCCTCTACTTATTATGGAAGAATGAACACAACTTATAATACATCCACTAAAAAAGTAACAAAATTCGCTGGTGATATTAATGCAGGGAATACAAATATTACAAAATCTAATGTTGCTAAAAGTACAGGAGTACATGAGTTTGGTCATGCAATAGGAATAGGTCACAACAGTGGCACTTCAATTATGAACAGCAATCGTAATCGTACTACTATGCATGTCCCTCAAACTGACGATAAAAATGGTGTGAATGCAATCTATTAACAGAAAAAGGAGAGGATTTCTTAATGTTAAGTAAAAAATCAAAAACTATAGTAATTGCAATTCCTTTAGCTGCAGTGATTGGTTTAGGAGGATATTCAACATATAATAGTCACTTCTCCAATATTGCTGGCGAAGATAAGAATGCTGAAACTGTCATTCTCAGTAAAGATTTCCCTGCTACAAGTGATTTAAATCAAATGATTAATGAAGCCGATCTAGTTGTAATTGGTGAATATGGAGGTCTTGACTCTAAGTGGAATATGGCACGTAATCCAAATAATCCATCGGAAGAGGACAAAGAAAATTATGTTGAAGGACATCTATATAATTTCAATATTTCCGAAACAATTAAAGGTGTGAATGAAAATAAACAAATAAAAATCAACCATCGTTTTGCTGAAACAGTTAAGCTTGAAGATTCTAATGCAGTAGTTGCACCAGATGGCACAGTTACAAAACAAGCTACTAAGGTAACTACTAAAGAGGTTCAAAATAAGGATCCTTTATATATCGAGCCTAAAGTTAATAAAAAATATATGATGTTTTTGAAGAAAGATCAATTATTTGGAAACTACTACGGAGCAATTGAACCATTTGCAATTACTTTTGATGAAAATAACAAAGCTGACCTTCAAACAAACATAGAAACTATTAATGAAAGTAAAATGTCTTCCAAGGCAGAAATTGCAGGTAAAACAATTGTATTAAAAAATGAAATACATGAAACTATTACTGACAATATTAGTGGTAAGACCCTTAATGAATTAAAAGATCAAGTAAAACAAAATGCTAAGTAATAACCATAACTTATAATAATTTATCCTAATTCATACTATAGTAAAAATTAATTTATTAAAGTTGTCATAAATTAAATACAAACTATCTTGAACTACTCCTACTTCCACATCGTTTAGAATTTTTGGATGAATGTCATGAAATAATAAAAAGAAAGGGCTTATCTTTAAGTAATACTTAACATAAGCACCTCCTTTTCTATCTAATTATTTAAACACATTCGTTTCCATCACTCTATACAGCAATTTCTATAACAATGGATTACCTATCTCAAATAGTGAAAACTACAATTAGTTGAAAAATTAAACATTTATGCAGTTTTTTGGACTGCACTATTACCAGCAATTGCCGTTATGCATATAATTGAAAAAATAGTTCATTTCTAAATTTATAATGAGGCTACACTGAATAATATATAAATGTAGATATAAGACACTTCACTACACTAAAAATATATCCAGAAGTACTTTCCTCCTCATATGGTTGAAAGTACAGCAGATAGGCTCTTATACTATTACACATAAGAGCCTATCTGACTAGTATTATTAACAACTATTTTTATAAAAGTCTTTCATACTAAATAAAAGATATTTCTACAATTATTCTGGGAAAATGAAGCTAGAGTTCCCTTCACCATTAGCTGAATCCTCTTTTGGGAATGTAATAGTAGATCCTTCATTTTCTTTATTTTCTTTATTTCCTTTATTTATTTCTTGCTCCTCAGGAAATACAATGGAAGAATCATTACCTAAGTTTGGTGAAAAACCTAGTTTAGATAAAATAGCTTTTAAGTCAGGTAAAACACCAATTTTGTCAGAGATTGGATCGTTAGATTTCGTTCCAGTACTAGAATCACTTAAAATATCCCTAAGCTGTCTTGGTGTATATACTCTCCCCTGATTATTTTTTGCAATTCCTTGAATTGATGCTGCAGCACCAGCAATAATAGGCGATGCACTAGATGTTCCAGCAAAACTAGATGTATATAGATTTGTTATAAAATCACTTGGTTTAGCATCTGTAGTATCTACTGCATTCCCCCATCCATACACATCCACTCTACTACCATAATTAGAGAAATATGAACGTTTATGAGGAACCCTTGCAGAAGCTGCCCCAACCATAATTGCCCCTGAATCTTTAAAATCAGGACTATTACGATTTAAAACTTGTTTACCATTATGGTCTCTAAATTGATCCAAATCATTTCCGCCGTTTGCACCTGCTTCAATAATAATTATTCCCTTATTTGCTCCTATACGAATTGCATCAAATATGTCTGGTTTTACTTCCACTGGAAAATAGTTCTTATCTCCATATCCATCGTAAGTTGCTTGTGCCTCTAGTAAAAGAATATCTCCAGCTTGCATATTGTTAACCGCACTTAAAATAGCATCAGCTGTATTATAATTTCCGTTATCCCTAATCTGGGATACAACCTTTACCTTAGCCTTTGGTGCAATCCCAATTCCACCTATGTTATTATCCTCTGCAGAAACAATTCCCAATACTGAGGTACCATGATCATGGTGTTCACTCTTATTCTGTCCGGACATCAATTCAATCTTTTGATTCACTAAATCTTCATGACTTAATAACCAACCATACTCCATATCTACGAAAGTAGTTCCTTTTCCGTCCCCACCATTTATACTCCAAGCATAAGGTGCATTAATTCCTAATGGTGCTGGTTCAAGGTAACCTTGTCTTGTAAGTCTAGGCTCATCATATGGATTAACAGATAAATTTGGTAAACGCTCTTCAGGTGGCGTTTCTTCTTCCTGTAAATACGCCGTTTCAATAAGAGATGATTTCTCAAACTTTGCAAGTAAGGCTTGTACATCAATATCACCTTGGTTTTCTACAATATAATAGTTTAGCAAATTGGAAGAAATATGTTCGGAGTCGTTTATTTCTCTACCTAAATTTTTAATTTCTTTAGGATTTAAAGAACTAAAAAGTCGATTTATAGTTACATTTGGGTATTCGTTTAAAATTCCAATTAATCCAGGATCTTGTTTTTCTTCTTTAATGAATTTTTCTATTCCATCCTGATATGGCAAATTTGCCTCATTTTTAAATTTTAAAATTAATTGTTTCGTAACTTGCTTATGTACAGTAGAATTCAATTGCTTATTTGAATAATTGTAACTAGTCGCATAGGCAACTTCTGATTTATCACTTGGAAGTAGTCCACCCACCCCATTAAATGCTGTTAACGCAATTGAAGAAACTATAATTTTTTTAAAAATTTTCAAAATGTGCACCTCTTTTAATTTATATATGATTATAAAATGCTTTATATGGCCTTAATTCTTTTTATATAAACTTCTTATATTTCCAACTCCGCTCATTTTTTAATATTTGCTTAAACATCATTAATACAACTACTTCATACCATCAAACCTATTAATTTAGCTGCATAACTGTAACAATTATAGTTACACCCATAACAAATAGTCAATCTAATTTTTTATGCAATTTCGCATTTTAAATAATACATACTTCTAATTATTTTAGGATAAGTTAAACTTCTATCATTTTAAGTAATTGCATATATGTAATATAAAGCATGTAAAGGAGGTCAAAACGTGGTAATCTCAAGGCAAGACTCCTGGACTAACGATAACGATTTACTTCTCGCATCAACAGTACTCCAGAATATTCGCAACGGTGGAACATAGTTAGCTGCATTCAAGGAAGTAGCAAAGCTACTAAACCGGACACCTGGAGCTTGTGGATTTCGCTGGAATTCATACGTGAGAAAACAATACCAAGAGGAAATACAACAAGCAAAACAAAATTGAGAAGTAGGAAACAATATTTCTCCCTCTCAACAAAAAAAAAGAAACATACTCTTTATCTATGACATTAGATGATATTATTCTCTTTCTACAAAATTATAAAAAAACATATGACTTTACAAACTTGCAAAGTCAAATAAAAAATTTAGAGACAGAAAATCATTCCCTTCTACAACGTGTAACTATGTACGAAGAAGAGTATCGTATGTTACTTAATCATATTAATAAGACAAGAAGTCTAGTTGAAATTAATTAAATAAAGTAGCAAATTACTTTTATACACTTAAGTCGTCACCTAAAAAACTCACTATATATAAATTAAGTTTAAACACTAATAAATAAAGTGCACGTTTAGTATTAATAAACGTGCACTTTATTTAATCCTTAAAACATAAAATTAAATTTTCAACTCATTAACAATATTAAAATTAAGATGTTTGTTTTATAGGTATTTCTTTACTTCTATTCTCAATAAGTCTATCTAATAGTAAGTAAACAAATCCAGAAATAATACAACCCACACCTAAGATTGTAAATAATATATACCCTAAAAGCTAATCCAGTAATACACCACCTAGAAGAGGTCCAAATACATTACCTGTGATCCCATAAGAATAGGAAATGATTGAATACAAAGCGAGAACACCCAATCGTTTTGTTGATTAGAATTGCTTGTGCTTGATTTGGATAGATACGAAACTTATAGGCTTTATTAATCATTATTTGATTCACCTCCATTTCGGCATATGACTACCATAAACCAAACATACGTTCGATAGGTAGTGAAGTAATACTTTCTATATGTCGAACAATTAAGATGGCTTCCTGCCATTCCTTGTTCGAAGCCAATTCATCTCCCACCTACTTACTGGACTGTGACCCTTCACGCCCTTGAGGAAGGAGTCTTCTTGACTAAAATGATAAATGGTCCCCTTCACCTTCAATTGGATCGACTACATCTTCATTAAAAGATTCAACATGTTATCTACCATATCTATTAAACTAGCGGTTTTTATTTTCCCTAATTCCTTTCCCTACCTAAGGTACCCAAAAGTCCACTGGATTCCCGAGGCTACCATCTACATTTTTGTCTCTGAAAAGACATTTTGTGCCACTAGACGTAACTGTAGATTCCTGAACAAGCTAAATCATGAAAATACACACAAAGATAGATTATCATCCATTACATTACTGTTTTGCTTCGTTCGAATAGAAAAACTCGGAAGAACGCCACTTGTTCGATATCTCCTCAATATGATAAGGTGTCGTTCTGCAGCATCCACCTATTAAACGTGCACCTGCTTGGTACCATTCTTCCGTTTGTATATTCAACGCGTTACATTGTTCATGACCATACCATGTTTTTGTTTCTGGATTATAAATTTCACCAGAGTTTGGATAAACAATAATCGGTTTTTTGGTGTTTGCCCTCAACCCTTGGATTGCACCAGTCACAATGGTTACTGGCGCACAATTGATGCCTATCGCTACAATTTGTTCACTTTTCTCAAAAGCTCGTGCACACTCCACGAGTTTCTTACCTTCACTAATCTCTTTCTCATTTTTTAGCGAAAAGGAAAGCCACGCATATGTTTCTGGAAACTCGCGCAATAATGTATCTAATACTCTTGCTTCTTGCAGGGAAGGGATCGTTTCAAATGCCAATAGATCTGCACCTGCTTCGATTAACGCAGACATTCTCGAACGGTGAAAGTCTGCTAATGTGTTATCTGTCACACCATAGTTGCCTACATACTCTGAACCATCTGCAAGGTAAGCCCCGTACGGACCAACTGATGCAACAACCAAGGGTTTAGGCCTATTCGTTTGCGTATTTTCCTTCCAAAAATCATCTCTTGCCCTTCTTGCAAGTAACACCGTTTTCTTAATTAATTCTAAAGCTTCCTGTTCTTGTATTCCACGCGCGAAAAAACCACTAATAGTAGCTTGATAGCTTGCTGTTATGGCACAGTCCGCTCCAGCACGAAAATAGTCCAAATGAACCTGATAAATTAGCTCCGGATTTTCTAGTAACACACGTGCCGACCAAAGAGGATCGTTCAAATTACATCCATGCGCCTCCAATTCTGTAGCTAATGCTCCGTCAAGAAGCATAATGGAATGTTGGGATAAAATATCATCAATAGGGTTGATTTTGTTCGACATAATCTACGCCCCTCTTTTTTAGATTTTTTGTTAGATAATAACTTCCATAGCAAAACAAAATAAACGGTATGCCGCAATATAAGGCAATTCTCTGTGTTGGATCGAATGCAATTCCAATACACGATGCCAGACAAAGGATAAAAGAAGCAATTGGTACTAATGGATATAGTGGTGTGCGATAAATCAAGTCCTTCTCAGAATTTCCTTCTTTCAAAAATTGTCTGCGAAATAGGAACTGAGAAGCACTAATACTCATCCAAACTACAACTACTGCTAGACCGGAAATGGAAACAAGTACGATATAGACAGTATCTGGTGCCACAATACTCGAGAGCAAAGCCAAAGCTCCACCTACCATGCTGAAAATGACGGCGTTGATTGGAACACCTTGCTTCGTCATTTTTCCAAAAATCGGCGATATCATATTCTTATTAGCAAGCGACCAAAGCATTCTAGAAGAGGCATAAAGGCCTGAGTTTGCCGCAGATAAAATGGCTGTTAAGATAACGAAATTCATTATGTCAGCTGAATATGGCACCCCAATTCGTTCTAGAACTGCAACAAAAGGGCTCTCTAATACCCCCGCATCGGAAATAGGCAATAACGCAGATAAAACAACAATCGTTCCTACAAAAAAGATGATCAATCTCCACAGAGTAGTTCGAATTGCCTTCGGTATCATTTTTTCCGGGTTCGCTGTTTCTCCAGCTGCAATACCTATTAATTCTGTTCCCGAAAAAGCAAAATTAACCGCAAGCATGGTCATCATAATAGCCGTAGCACCATGGGGAAATAAACCTCCACTTGTAAAATTAGAAAAGAATGGTGCAGCTTTTGAATGAGTCATCGGAAGAAACCCTAGCATTGCCGCTACTCCTAAAACAATAAAAATCGCAATAGCTATAACCTTTATTGTTGAAAACCAAAATTCGGATTCGGCAAAAAATTTAACAGTCAGGACATTTAATACAAAGATCAAAATGGCAAAAAGAGCACTCCATACCCAAACATTAATTGATGGAAACCATCGCTTCATAAGTAATCCTGCGGCTGTAAATTCAGAACCTAAAGCAACAGTCCAAGTTAACCAATACAACCAGGCTACTGTATACCCTGTACCCGGTCCAATGTATTTAACTGCATAACTATGAAATGCGCCCGTTTCAGGCATATGTACGGAAAGTTCTCCTAAACATAGCATAACTAGATAAACCACTAGCGCACCAACCAGATAGGATAGAATTGTTCCAAATGGGCCAGCTTGTTGAATAGTGTAACCCGAACTTAAGAATAAGCCAGTTCCAATCACCCCACCAAGTGATAGCATGACTAAATGACGTGCTTGCATTTTCCTTTGAAATTCTTGCCCATTTTTGTTCTCCATTTCTACTCTCCTTTAGTTATTACCCAGAAAAAACAAAAAACGCACTCTAAAAAAGAGGGCGCTACTGACAAATAAAAACGGAAGCTCTCATCTATCAGGATTATCACCCGCTGGAATTAGCACAGTGTCTACTTAAGCAGACCTGTTGCTGAGGTTTCATAAGGCCAGTCCCTCCACCTCTCTGGATAAGAAATATTTTTTTATAACCTTATCAATCCATTCAATAACTGTCAAGATAATTCTGTTTTTTAAAAAAATTATCTATTATAGAAATACAAAAATAGATTATTACTATAACTGCAACCCACTCCTTCTTGGGTATTATTTAAAAATCGAACATACAAAATCTCATTTATTTATGATACGGTTCACAAGCACTTCCTCAAAACTTGATGCACTTCACACAAATTAACCAGATCCGTAAAATCAGGAACTGGTTAATTTGTGTTTAAATAATATTTTCTATAATCTTTATATAAAAATTATAAAATTTATCATATACTTGAAACAATACATATAGAGTTACCTACCAAATCGTAACCTCCAAAGTAATTAGGTATTATAAAGTGGTCTCCTTTTTTAAAGAAATAGTGCTCACCTTCTTTAATTAACTCACCTTCTCCCTGTATTACACTAACAAGAAGGAAGGCCTTTTGTTGTTCCAAACTAGCTGATCCATCTAACTCCCATTTTTCCACTGAAAAATACGGGCATTTAATAAAATTAGTAATACTCAAATCATCTACTTTTTCATGTTTAACCGTTAACTGATTCGATATAAATGGAGCTTCTATTACATCAATGCTCCTTTCAAGATGCAGATCACGTAAATTGCCATCAGGATCTCTTCTATCATAATCATATAATCTATAGGTAGTATCAGAGTTTTGTTGTGTTTCTAATACTAAAATCTCTTTACCAATTGCATGGACAGTTCCACTCGGCACATAGAAGAAATCTCCAGGTTTCACCTTCACACGATGTAGCAGTTGGTTCCACTCTTTTTGTTCAATCATAGACATTAATTCTTCTTTTGTTTTCGCGTAATGCCCATATATAATTTCTGCGTCTTTTGTGGAATCGATTACATACCAGCATTCTGTTTTTCCTAGTTCTCCATTCTCATGCACGCTAGCATATTCATTATTAGGATGAACTTGAACAGATAGATCTTGATTGGCATCCAAAATTTTTGTAAGAAGAGGGAAACGCTCCCCCTCCATATTTCCAAATAAATCTCGATGGTTATCCCACAATTCACCCAAAGATAGCCCTTTATACTTTCCGTTCTTAACAATACTTTGTCCATGTTGATGTGCAGCAAAAGCCCAACACTCTCCAGTTTGATTTGATGGAATCTCATATCCAAAAGAAGTTAAATGTGTTCCACCCCAAATTCTTTCTTTAAAAACAGGTGCAAAAAATAATGGTTCAGTCATGATTTAAATCCCCCATTCTATGCTATTTCATCTAGTAGTTTGTATGCTTCTGCTTTTGTTTGAACAGATAATAACCGCTCTCTAAAACTGTCATCCATAAGTTTTCGAGAAAGCATTTGAAGGATTTTTAAATGTTCATTCCCTTCATTTCCTTTTGGTACCGCAATCATAAATATTAACTTCGCTTCCGTTCCATCAAGGCTTTTCCAATCTATGCCCGATTGTTTAATTCCAAATACCACACTCGGTTTCCTTACGGCAACTGATTTCCCATGTGGAATCGCAATGTTTATGCCAATACCTGTAGTACTTTCTTGCTCACGGTTCATAATAGCCTGTTTAAATTCTGTCACTGAATGTAATGCACCTACATGCTTTAATTTTTGAATCATTTCATCAATGATGTCATCTCTTGTTTCCCCTTTTAAGTCCGTTTCAATCAATTCTAAACTTGTAATATCTGTTAATTTTTTTATCTCTACCTTATCTACTTGTTCGCCTCTTGCTTGAGTTTCTTGTTCCAGTTGTTGCACTTCTATTGTTGCTGAAACTTCTTTTATTTGTTCATTTTCTTGTTTTTCTAACTTTGAAACGTCTTTTTTCAATACATTTACTACAACAGCTGTCACAATAGAGCCTACAATTACAGCCACAAAAAACATAAATACATTATCTACTGCCCCTAACACTGCAACAATTGGACCACCATGTGCTACTCTGTCTCCTACATGACCGATCATCGCAATTACAGCACCCGTCATCGAACCTGCCATTATACTTGGAATAACCCGAAGTGGATCTTGTGCTGCAAAGGGAATTGCACCTTCCGTAATACCAAATAACCCCATTGTAAATGATGCTTTACCCATTTCTCTCTCTGAATCTTGGAATTTCCCCTTACCTATGAAGGTAGCAAGTCCCATCCCGATTGGTGGAATACAAATTGCTGCAGCAATTGGACCCATAATTTCATAGTTTCCTTCTCCAATCATTGCTGAACCAAATAAGAATGCTACTTTATTGACCGGACCACCCATATCAAATGAAATCATTGCCCCTAAAATTAATGCTAAGAGAATTGAACTTGACCCTTGCATACCTGCTAACCAAGCTGTTAATGATACGAAAACTTGTGCGACAGGGGCACCAATAATAAATACAAATGCTAAACCTACAATAAGAGAAGTAAATACCGGAATAATAATAATCGGCATAATTGGTTGAATCGCTTTTGGAACTTTTAATTTTTTGATTCCTAACGCTATGTAACCAGCTAAGAAACCAGCGATAATACCACCAAGAAAACCAGCACCACTTTCACTTCCGTAAAAGCTTCCTGTTGCTGCAATATATCCACCAATCATACCAGGAACAAGTCCAGGTTTATCCGCTATACTATATGCAATATATCCAGCTAGTATTGGAACCATGAACGTAAATGATGCACCACCAATTTGTTCAATAGTTTTCCAGAAAGAACCCTCCGGAATCACTAAACCCCCAGGTGTTTTTTCTCCCCCAAGTGTTAACGCAATAGCAATTAATAATCCCCCGACTACGATAAATGGAACCATAAAAGATACACCATTCATTAAATGACGATATATCGGATTTTGCTTTCTTTCCTGATGGTTACTTTCTACTATTTTTGACTGTGAATGATAAATAGGTACATTCCCGCTGATTACTTTCTGAATTAATTCTCCTGGTTTACGAATACCATCTTGCACTCCGACAACCAACAATTTTTTTCCTATAAATCTATCTTTATTTACGACTCTATCTGCAGCTATAATAATGCCGTCTGCTTCGCGAATATCTTGTTCAGTCAACTCATTTTCTATCCCTATTCCACCTTGAGTTTCAATTTTCATTTGGACTCCTAATTTATCCGCTGTTTTTTGCAAATTTTCAGCTGCCATATAAGTATGAGCAATCCCATTCGGACACGATGTAACCGCTAACAATTTCATTCTTAATCCTCCTTACACTTCTTACTAAGCGCCTACACTTACTATAAATCAATATTACGACGTCAAAAATTTCATTTTTTACCGTAACTTCCGGAAAAATATAATTTTTACCAAAGCATACAACAGGTTATTTGACCCTCCACTTTTCGGTTAATTATGTAAAAAGGACAAAAATTTCATTACATTTGTTTCTTTCGTAAGCTTTTGAATAAAGGATGGTTGCTCACTTATAAAGGATAGTTCCTGAAACAATTGTTTCGTTACCTCTTGTCCATCACTTTTAACTGCTAGCATAAATACAAGTGATACCTTCTCTGCTCCCCAATCAATTGGTTCCTTTAATGTAGCGATTGCAATTACTGACTCTTGAATAAATTTTGGATTGCCATGTGGAATTGCGATTCCTGCCCCAATCGTTGTTGCTGACATTTTTTCTCTTATGATTGCATTTTCTGCATACTCTTTATCTACATACCCCTTACTATGCAAAGCATAAGCTAACTTTTCAATTAGCTCATATGGGTGCTGTATATCCTGTTGTAAAAACACTAAAAATGGAGATGTATAATTGAACATAACAAAGTCTTTTGGTTCTTTATAACTTGGCTCATCATAATTTTGTATAAAGTCCCCTAGCTTCTTTTCTTCTGGCCCCTCTAATAATGGGGATACTACTATATGAGGAATATTTAATCTTGAAAGAGTAGTAGTTGAAATAACGAGATCCACATCACGATGTTTCATTATATAACTTTGTAAATCAGCTTTTGAAATACAGTCCATCACATGGATATGACGAAATTTACGCTCGATTTTTGTACGTAACAACTGCGACATGCCAATGCCCATATGGCAAACAATAATTACATTTTTAGATTTTTCCTGGTGATTTAACCGTTCAACAGATGCTTCAAAGTGTAGAGTAAGATAAGCCGCTTCTTCTTCTGGAATATATATATTTAGAGATTCATTTATCTCTTCTAATACTTGTATCAATACATTAAACACATAGGGATACATTCTTTTTATATCGTGTAACATCGGATTAGAGACAGAAAGATCATAGCTTAAGCGATTCAATGCCGTATATAGATGAATCGTTAACCCTTCAATTAAAATTTTGTCTTTACTGAAATCAATTTCATACAACTGCGACATACGTTTAACTAATTGCTGTATAACTATAGAAAGAATTGGATTACTTTCAGTAAGTGTGCTATCCTGCATTGGTTTATCTTGATAACGGATTTTCCCACCTAAAATATGAGCTGTTAAATACGTAACTTCTTCTTCTGAAAAACGGACTGAAAAAACACATTCCAACTGTTTTAAAAATTCCAATGTCCATATATATTCTTTTGTTTCTTTCAGTATTTTAATTTCCTTTTCAGCATTTAAAATAGGTTGTTTAAGTTTCATTCTCCGTACCATGAGCAATGTATGCACTAATAAACTTTCAAATGTATCATCTGTAAAAAACAATGCATTTCGTTTTTGTAACGCTTTCAATTCGTTCGTAACAAATTCAACCTCATGATATTGAAATTGTTCTTTAATAAATTGATTCGTAAGATCAGAATTACGAATCAAATCTGATAATCTAGCCAATGCTCTTCTTTTTTTCTTTTCATTCCCATCAATAATAAGCCCAACTCGCTGTTTTGAAACAATGGTTAAATCAAAATGATGTAACCATTTTTCAATTCTATCTAGATCTTTTTTTATAGTCGTTCGACTTACAAAATATTGGGATGCCATTTCCTGTGCAGTAACTGCCTTTACATTCATTAATAAGTTGTATGCAATTTGTAGAATTCTTTCTTCATCTGATTCATACTTTGTGCGATTATGAATACAATAAAGTTTATTAAACAAGTCCACCTTTTCATATTCCTCAATCTCTAAGTACACACCTAATCCCGGTTTCCTAACAAGAATCGCACTTGAATAATTTTCAAGGTGCTCCTCAATTATTTTAAAGTCATTACGAATTGTTTTTTCAGAGCAATTCACCTTATCCGCAAGGTCTTGTACTAATGAATAATTGTTAGATTCAGATAATAGTAGAAATAAAATTTCTTTTTGTCTTGTATTCATAAATTTCACCTATCTCTTATATCTTTCTATGTCATATGCATTACTTTACAAGATACTTTTACCCTCTCTTATAACTAGCAATTTCGATTAATTGTATTTACTTTCAAATTTTAGCTACCTTACGTTAAAAATTCTTATTTAGAATTAATTATTTTTCTCGATACTCCAACATCATTTCTATATTAAGTATCTTCAGCAACTAAGAAGACAATTAATTTCAATATACCGTAAAGTATCCCAATTAAAAGTTTAATTTATTACCAAGGCTCCGGAAAAGCTGCTTTATTTCTGTAACGAAATAAAATCCTGTATTAGTAGTTTTTTTATCTACATAATTAATTTTAATCTCTCTTCTAGAATCTCCCTATCTGATTGTGATTTTGAAATTACAAGACATGTATCATTCCCACAAATACACCCTACTTTTTCTTTCCAGTCTACAGAGTCTAATAACACCCCTATAACATGTGCATTACCCGGTAAAGTTTTAATAATGGTTAATTGATTTATATAATCAACCTTTACGACAACTTCTCCCAATTTTTTCTTTAACATCATATCAGTTTGTATATTATCTCCTTTGAAGTTTTTATATGTAGTTAAACCGTTTGAAGAAACAGTCTTTATTATATTTAATTCGCGAATATCTCGCGAAATAGTAGCTTGTGTTACAATTTCCCCTTTTTTTGCTAACAGCTCTACTAACTTTTCTTGTGTATCTATTTCATGCTCTCTCACCGCTTGTTTAATTAGCCTTTGTCTTTTCTCTTTTCTCATAAAAGACGCCCCTTATATCGTTATACTTTTATTATATCTTCCTATAAATTTTATTCGAAAGAGGAAAAGGGGAATGTTGCGGAAACGTTCATAGTTTTGAGTACTTTACGCCCCTATAGGAGCCCACCACAGATCCATTAACTTAAGGATGTAGAATCTAGATAAAAAAGAATTATCTTTATTCGCTGAAAAGTTATATTGATATATAAGTACTAACCTTCAATTACCAATTCTATCCATTGCAATAAAATAAAATAGGTTGTAACATCTACCAGTATTTAAATGACGAACATTGTCTACAGCATTTCAACTAATAATTAAGAGGAGCATACAATGAATAAAATAAAAAGGTTACTAAAACGTAAAACGACTTGGATAATTCTTATCCTATTCGTTTTTGTTTATGTAAATAACAGTTCTTTTTTTGCTGAGAGGACCGATGGGACTCCTCTTCTTCTTGCTCACCGAGGGCTTTCACAAACATTTAGCATGGAGGGGATTGAGGGTGATACATGTACAGCTGAACGTATAAATAAACCTGAATATCCTTATTTAGAAAATACAATTCCATCTATGGAAGCGGCATTTAAAGCTGGGGCTGATTTAGTAGAGTTTGATGTTCAACCAACTAAAGATAATAATTTTGTTATTTTTCATGACTGGACTCTTGATTGCCGTACTAATGGTAAAGGTGTTACAAGAGATTTTACAACAAAAGAATTACAAGCACTTGATATTGGTTACGGTTATACAGCTGATGGTGGTAAAACATTCCCATTTCGTGGCCAAGGAATTAATCTTATGCCAACACTTGATGAAGTACTTAACCATTTTCCAAATCGCTCTTTTCTTATTCATATTAAAAGTGATGATGAAAATGAAGGAATCCAATTGGCTGCTTACCTTAAGAAACTACCAGAAAAACGCCTTGAGCAACTAACTGTATATGGTGGCGATAAACCAATTGCTGCGATAAAAGAGCGCATCCCTAGTTTACGATCAATGTCTAAAGCAACCATGAAAAAGGATCTTCTTACTTATATGGCGTTAGGATGGACTGGTTACATGCCTTCAAGCCTGAAGCATGGGGAGTTACATATACCAGACAAAGTAGCTCCTTGGCTTTGGGGATGGCCAAATCGTTTTCTTAATCGAATGGATAAAGCTGATACTCGAGTTATCGTTGTAGGAGGAAATGGATTTGGATTTTCAAGTGGATTTGATTCGCTTGAAGATATAAAACGTCTTCCTGACGATTATACAGGTGGAATTTGGACAAACCGCATTGATAAAATAGCGCCTGTATTTCAAAAATAAAAGATGATATAACAATCGAAGTTTTTTCATATGTTTAACCATTTATATTTTAAAAGAAGACTTATTAATAATGATGAAGTTTTATACACCGATAAACACCGCTGATAACCTCCATTATTTATAGGAAATCAGGGGTGTTTTTTGGATGAATACAACTCACTGTAATTCAAACCGAAGTACGACAACAATAAAAGAATCACCTGCTATATGTAAAAAATGAGCTAAATCCACATTAGTAACTCATTGTAGATAAATTATTAACCTTGCAATACCCTCTTAAATTTAATTATAGGGGTACCGCCACATTTCTATTAAGCTAAGGCTTTCATATAACCCCTAAATGAAAAAACACAATCTATTCTTTCTATAAAAACATAAGAATAGATTGTATTTTTTATGTCTAACTTTATATTTAATATTCAAATGTATTTCAGTCCTATAGGTTTCCTACATGGAAGAATAGAATTTTATCTAGTTATAGTGACTTTTAAGCATTGCAAAATAGGATTTGTATATTTGTATAATACTCTATTCAGTTTAAAAGAAATTTATATTATACTTGTAATAAATGGATATGTGATATAACAATATGAAATGAACTTTCATATTAAATTTATCAAAAAAGAAAGAGGACAATGAGAGATGAAAATCAGTTCAAACATAAATAACAGGTTTTATCCTTTAAATACTAAAGTTTTAAATAATAAATCTCTAAGTACTACAACTTCACGTATAGTAAACAATAATCAAAAATATATTTCTGAAAGTGAGACTAGGGATAATCAACTTTCCAAAAAAAATATAGAGCAACATATCAATAACAAATATAATGCAATTAACTCACAGGGTCTCAGTATATTTGAATTTCTTAAAATGTTATTGGATAAAGGGGTACCTATGTCAATAATTACAGAAATATTAGTGGGGATGTTAGAGGGGCATAGTAAGAAGAATGAAGAAGCGGAGAAAGGAATAGAAAAAGGAACGGAGAAAGAATTGGTAAAAGGATTAGAAAAGGGAACAGAGAAAGAATTAGTAAAAGGATTAGAAAAAGAGGTAAGTAATATTCAAAAAGAATAACAATTTTTAGATTTTTTATCTTATCAAGTATTCAAAATCCTTTTTAAATACCTACTTTTCTTTTGATTATTTTTCTTTAAAGTGTAAAAATACGCTATTCTTTCTGTAGAATTATGGGAAAGGATGGCGTTTTTTATGTCTGTTTCGAGATTTTATTTAAAACATGGAAATCATTCTTTCATATTCATCATTGTAAAAAGATAAAACGAGAAAGATTGTAATGCCATTTGTATGGGCAACTGATCGCTATACTACTCTGTTCTTCCACTATGTTTCAAATGCGTCAATTACTTCTTATAAAAAAGAAACGAGAACTGAGTGAATATAAGGGGCCGTATATATGATTAAAGATTATTTTTTCTTATTAATCAAGCCCTACAGAAAGACACCCAAGAACTATCCAAGATTTTCATTCGCCTTTTCAACCCCCTACAACAAAATGGGTGAAAATCTCATCGATATGAGGAAAAAAACAGTCTTTGATATATTAGGTGTCGTTTACAATCGTACCATGTCTGATAATCAAGCGGCTTAATTCCCAAAAATGAAACCCGTTAGGGTTTATTTCGTATGCAAATCTTTCAATTCCCTACACGTAGCCTTTAAAAAAGAAGCAACCTCTACTATGATTGACGTTGTATGAGCTTAGCTTGATAGCGATGTAGCGGTACCCTCTGTATAAGAGTTTGTTTTTAAACAATTCTGCCTCAATAGTATCCTAATATTACAAAAAAGAACTAAGATGTTTCATCCTAGCTCTTTTTTAGCAATATCAACTTATTGTATACATTCCTCAATCATTATTTTACTTCATTGGCAACAAAGAAATGCTCACATACACTTGAAATACGTTTTAAATCCACATTACCACCTGAAATAACCGCTACTACTTTTTTACCCTGTACATATTTATCAACTTTACCTGCAAGAAGAGCGGCTGTAGCTAATGCTCCCGCACCTTCTACGACAGCCTTTCCGCGTTGCAGTAAGTCTTTCATCGCTACTTCTAATTCTTCTTCTGATACAGTTACAATTTCATCTACTAAGTTTTTTACAATATCAAAGGTTAAATTTCCAGGTATTTTAACTGCACAACCGTCCGCTATTGTTGGAGCTTTATAATGTGATACAATTTCTCCAGCATCGTAAGAAGCTTTCATACCGTGTACGTTTTCAGCTTGAACTCCAATAATATTAATGGAGGGATTAAATGATTTCAGTGCTACAGCAATTCCTGAAATAATTCCTCCTCCACCAATAGGTACGATAACAGTATCAACATCCCACATATCATCCAGAATATCTAACCCAATTGTCCCTTGACCAGCCATTACTTCTACATCATCATATGGATGTAGGTATGTTTCGCCTGTTTCTTTGATAATCTCTTCACATTTCGCTTTTGCATCATCAAACGTATCACCGTATAAAATAACTTCCGAACCATATCCTCTCGTCGCATCCACCTTAGCTTGCGGTGCAGAGGTTGGCATCACAATTTTGCTTTTAATTTTAAGTAAATGAGAAGATAATGCAACACCTTGTGCATGATTTCCAGCTGAACAAGCGATTACACCACGTTCTTTTTCTTCATTTGTTAGTTGGGAAATTTTATTAAATGCACCACGAAACTTGAATGAACCTGTTAACTGCATATTTTCCAACTTCAAATAAATTTCTCCACCGGTTTTACTGGTTAAATAGAAAGATTTAACCAAAGGCGTTTTTCTAGCATTTCCATCTAAAATTTTTTGTGCTTTTTTTATATTCCCAATGTTGAGTGGTAAAATTTCATTACTCATATTAACACTTCTTTCAATGGCTTATAATCTAACTCTAGTGTTGCACCTAAATTCTCATAAGTTATCGTGCCCTTGTAAATATTAATCCCCGTCCCTAAAGCCGGTTTATTTTGGATTGCATTCTCTAATCCATTTTTAGCTATTTCTAGTAAATACTCAATATTTCCATTTGCCAACGCCATAGTAGAAGTACGTGGAGTAGCACCAGGCATATTTGGCACTGCATAATGGATTACATCATGTTTAATAAATATAGGGTTATCATGAGTTGTATAATGATCGACTGTCTCTACCGTACCACCTTGATCTATTGCGATATCCACAATGACACTTCCTGGCTTCATAGATTGAACCATATACTCTTTAACAATTTTAGGAGGGCGAGATCCTGGTATTAAAATTGTTGAAATAAATAAATCTGCTTCTTTAATCGTTCGCTCTAGATTTTCAGTATTAGATTCAATTATATTTACTTCTTCTGTTGCGTATTGCTTTCTTAAATATGCAATTCTTTCTTGATTAACCTCTAGGATTGTAACACTACATCCAATTCCAATTGCCATATCACAGGCATTAGTTGCAGCATTTCCTCCACCTAAAATAACTACATTTCCGGCAGGGATTCCCTCAATACCTGATAATAAAATCCCTTCTCCTTGATGTTGTTTTTCTAAATAATATGCTCCCATAAATACAGCACGACGCCCAGCAATTGCACTCATTGGCTTTAATAATGTCAAAACACCATCTTCGCTAATTGTTTCTCCTGCAATTGCAGTAGTACCAGCATTTCTCATTGCTTCTACGCATTCTTTCGACGCAGCCAAATGTAAAAAACCCCAAATTATAAGATCTTTTTTAAAGTAACGATATTCTTCAGGTAATGGTTCTTTTACTTTAACTACCATATCGACTTCCCAAGCTTCTCCTTGTGCTACTAAATTTGCACCTGCGCTTGTATATTCATCATTTGTATATCCTGATCCAATACCTGCATCTTTTTCTACTAAGATTTGATGCCCTTCTTCAACTAACTTCCGAACATTTTCAGGGGTCATTCCTACACGTGCTTCTCCCTTTTTTATCTCTTTAACAACTCCAATTCTCACTTCTAACACATCCTTTTATAAGCAATATAATACCTAGGATTAAAAAAGTAATACATGAATTTACCAAACTTATTATGTCCATTCATGTTATTTTTATCGCCTAACTAGCTTTTAAGGTAGAAAACATTCAATATCAATTATTGTTATAAGGATATGTAAACATTTTGAAATCCTAGGGCATATTTCTCCTTCCAAAAGTATCTGGAATTGATTCGGCGACTAAAGAGACGATGCACTGAAAGTAACTATGTCCCTTGAAGGTTCACAAACACTACTTAAAAACGCCTAATCAAGCGATTCTACAAAATAAAAGATAGAGATTGATATCAATTATGATATGGTATTGATGAGATTCGAATCGGTAATAAATAGATTCCTAAAAATACTTCTATTACTACAAAAACCTTTTAACCATTTAGTGTTATAGAAATACCACTAAGGAATATATATACTGAAATTGTTGCGATAACAGCATTGCTACTTGTATTAATAACAGAAACTGTATTAGAGTTCACGTTGGCAAAATAATACATGAACTAATTCAGTCAATGATGACCCCATAAACGTAGATGTAAATTAAGAAACCTCTTTAGAGAAAAAAACTAATTAGGGACTGTTAATGTGCTTTTACAGCAAGGCTATTCAAGAAATTACTAATTGAAGAAGCTTGAAAAATACGTAGGCTAAACGAGCTGATATTATAATATTTTTCAGTAATTATAAGTATTGATGGAAAGAATTTAGATTCTTTTGGCTGCCAAGATTCGTTATGCCATTCCTGACTGTGGAAGTATAATTCATACCTATTTATTTTATCTTGCATAACTTTTTTGCTGTAAACTGACCTCTGGACTTCAATGAAAAATGGAGATCTACGCCAAATTGTAAATGCATCAGGTTCCATGAATTCTTTACCGTACTTTGGCTCCACTTTAAACAGTTTAGGTTTTTCATAATAGATAAGCTGTTTATACACATCTAATATGCCTAGAAAGTGGGGAATCTTTTGGCTAGTTTTGCGAAGTGTGCTGGATTGAGGGAAGTAAATGTATGGCTGTTGCGAGATATTGGCATCCACATGACCATCTCTTCTTAATCGCTTCATCACCGTATTACAGCATGTAACCGCGTTCTTTAATCCTTGAAAATGCAAATCAATAATGTCATCACGAGACATACATCTAAAACGCTTCAAATTGTTTAGTATGGCTTTGTCTCTATTCCTCATAATCTAACACCCCGAATAATTGATTTTCTTCTTGTGGTAGGTTTTGCAACTTTATATTCTCTTTCGGAACGCGATAAGGTTCAACTATCTTCTTGGCTTTACTTAATGCTAAATAAGGAGATTGTACTTTCTTTAATCCATTTAACTTTAATATCATTTGGCCAGATTGCTCCAAGCGTTCTGAACCAGGAGTACCCATAATATTACTGTTAATTGTACTATCACATTTAAAGCCCATTCTAACCGTCATATTGAGCTTTAACTTACCATCCAACACTTTTGCATCAGGTCGTTGCATACTTAGCATTAAAAAAACTCCAAGTGCCCTTCCGACTGCCGATATTTTTTCAACTATAGACATACATTCTTTTTCATCTTGCAACATGACCACTTCGTCGATAGCAAGTAAAATATATGGTTTCTGATTATCAGGATTTAATTTGTTGTATTCGTCAATATGATCTACTTCATACTCTTCCATCAATTTTCTACGTTCGCGTATTTCCTTCCACACTTTCTGCAGCATAATCTTCATTTCGATTTCTTCCATGCAAACCTCTTTTACGTGTTTCACCCTTCGCAAGAAATGAAATTCAGAATTCTTCAAATCACCCAGGTACAAATGTAATTTATCAGGAGACATATATTGAATGAGTGTAGACAGTACAACGCGTACCATGCTACTTTTTCCGCTCCCTGTCTCTCCTGCAATTAGAAGATGCGGCGTGTTTGAAGCAATCATGTCATACGTAATCATATTTCCAAATTGGTCACGGCCTACAATTACAGGAAGATGATGTTGTTTAAGTAATGGCTGCAACTTCTTATAACTGTAATTGTATGCTTGTAGCCCAGCATCCGAATGAAACACATTAAGTACAAATCTTTTAATATCACCTTCAATTGCTACATTACGCCCTAATATTTGTTGAAAGCAAAACCACTTCTTTTCAATGGTTTTCGGATCTAATCCGTTTGGAATGGTAAATATGTATCGAACCTTTTCTTTTGAGGAAGAAATATCATGTATCTTCGGGTAAATGGGTACTTTCCCACCTCGTGTTTGATGATCTACATATAAACCTGCCTTTACAAACACCTCTATAAGTCGATTCTTCAAAGTTTGTTTATGAAGCCAATCCTTTAAAATCCCCATGTAATTTCCTCCTTAAAACATCACCACAATTTGAATGAATACATAACCAATGAAACAAACTCCACCTATCCTTATTCCATGATATATTCCATCGCTTACAAGTTTCGCTGCTGCAACATAATCGTTTTTTACAAGATGCTTTTCTAACAGCGCCCCTCCAATTGTCGTTACTCCTAAAGCTCCTAAAGAGATAAATGTAGTTAACATATAAATTTCCCCTTTATAAACAGAATTTTGAATGTCGATGATACATGGACTTACAAACTTAGAAGTTTGGTAGAGGTATCTTGATAGCTACTTTGGTAGCAACCTTGATACATTTTATTGTGAATAGCTTGTACAATATGCAAATTTTTCTGTGCAATTGCGTATAGTTTTTTGCATTTCGGACAAGGATGATTAAAAAAGATTATGGAGGAGATTAACGTGTGGGGTAGAGGTATTGGGAGACATAGAACAAAGCTAGCTAAATTTTTAGCTAGCTACAATTACTCAATTCAGGATTTTTCTAAAGCTAGTAAGGTAAACAGAAATACATTAGGTCAACTGTGTAATGACAAGGATTATGTGCCATCACCAAATACAATGCAGAAAATAATGAAGATAGTTAGAAAACATGATTCTCGAAAACAAGTAACTGACTTTTGGCATATATAAAGAGAATAATCTCTTTATATATTATTCTTTATGCAGGCTTGATATTGATTTTTATAGGGATACGGTAGCGATTCCTTATAGGTATTTCCTTATTGCCCTCTCTTTCTCCAATAAATCTTAATTTATTTTTGGTAGTGGCAGATTGTTTTCTTTTATTAAATCATAAATAAATTTTTCTAGTACACTTTCAGCTGCTTCTCGCATTTGATTTGATGTTGAATCATTAAACACCTTTTCTATCTCTCTAAGTAGCTGTTTTAAAGAATGATTGTCCTTGCTATTTTCAAGGAATTCCCCACCTAATCCTTGAACAAAAGTACTAATAACAATTACCTTTTCCAATTTAGTTAGTTCCATCTCTATGCCTCCTAATCAGCTTATCATTCTCATCAAACGTGACATCTCCTCTAATTAATAAAGAGTTACCAAAAGTTTTGGTGTTATGACAAGATATGCATAGATATTTTCGAGTCTCATGATTTAAGGGTTATATATATCCTGTGACCTAATCTTAACGATATGCTCAGGAACTTTCCTAAATCGTATGTTTTTCATAATAGACAAGTAAAAGTCTATAAAAGTATTACTTTAAATTCAAATCACATGTTTGTTAGAGTCTATAAATCCACAATAGAGGTAAAAAATGAATTTATAGCTTCGTATTTTTTGGACAAATTTACCGGCTGAATTAACAGAAACTTTGTGTTACTCTGAACTTGTTGAATATCCCAATACATTCAACAATGCTCAAAATTGCATATTTACTATGCAACCATCCACCCAGATACCTTAGTTAATACTTCTCCCTAATTGTCGTTATTGCTAAGGTATCTTTTTAGATGCCCTGTGTGCAGGGCTTTTTCTCTCAGTGATAAAGTTATTTCCCTCTTTATATAATCAATTTTTTTAGTACACTTTCTTAATAAAATTCAGATTTGGTATTTTTACTACCATTTACTTTATATACAGATTTTAAGTTTTTAAGTTTTCCCCTTACAATTTTGAAATCTTCTGCTAAAATCTAAACATATTTTTGCGACCACCAAACGAATATATATAAATTAAGTAAAAGACTTTTATATCATTTTAAATGGTTGCCATAAAGATAGGGCAAATATCCAAGTAGGATCTCCATTTCCTTGATAGCTTTGAACCGCTTCATAAAATTTCCCTTGATACTCTACTTTATCTCCTTTTGTATATGCCTTTTTGGGATCCCATTTTTCATACGTTACATTTTGACTCTTTGTTGTTACTGGAAGGATATCGCTTTGAACCGAGATATTTCCAGCCGCATCTACAGCCTTTACAGTATATTTATATTCTTTATTAGCTGTAAGGTTTTGATCAGTAAACTGTGTTTCTTGTACAGTTTGAATCAATTGTCCATCGCGTAACACTTGATATTCTTTTACACCCACATTGTCTGTAGAAGGATTCCATTTTAACTCTACACTGTTTGTTGTAACATCACTTGCATATAATCCTAATGGCTGTGTAGGAGCTTCTGTGTCCGGTTTAGGAATAACAATTTGATTTACTTTCTTCAAACCATCCTTTGTAACTTCATATATTACTTTTTTATCAAAGCTTTCGCGTTTATTATTATCTAAATTTGTTAATATTGCTCTCTCTGCACCTTCTAGGTGTGTAAGTTCAATAAAATTTCCCACTTTTACTGGGACTGTTTTTGATTCAGCATTTTGCTGTTTATTCCCATAAACCTCTTTGTTATATACCACTTTACCTGATGTATCCTGTACTTTAATACTTGCATACGTACTATCAAAATAATTGTGTGGTGTACCTGCTATTAAACTAACTTGCAATTCTTCTGTTGATTTATTTAAATCAAGTTTTGCAAATTCAAAATCTCCTATACCCTTCATCGACCATGCAAACCGATCCCCTTCTAAAATGTTTGGAGATTCATTTTTGATTTTTACCTTTTTTTCCACAGTTTGATCAAATATATCTGTTAATATAATTTTTGCATAAGTATTTGTTGGTAATGATATAGATTGACTGATTCCATTTTGGTAAGATTTAATATCATTAATTACGTTAATCGGTTGGCCCGTCATATTTTCATTATTATAAATTTCAATTTTCCCCTTAAATTGAGGGGTACTACTATCTTTTAATTGCCAAGTTATATTTAATTTTTCATTTTCATAATACATAGACTTTACATCATAATCTAGTTTTCCTATTTCAGGTTGGCTAGGTTGATTTAACGTAAATGTTTTTCCTGTTCCAATAGTTGATCGAGAGTCTCCCCCAGCCTTAAACCAAAGATATTCTGAAGTAGCTCCCCCATCCCAATTATTATTCAATGGCTCTTGCCCCTCTATTGATTGAGTATTCCAAGATGTCCATTTTTTATCTGAGATATTTCTTCCATATCCATTTTTTACACGTGCCTCTCTTACATCTTGTCCATTACCAAGCCAGTCTTCTTGAAACAGCGTTTGTCCATAGTTAAATGTAACGTTAGGAACTGGAAAGTCCATAATCCCAATAAGCTTCCATTGGTTTTTTGAAACATCTTTTAACCACTGTCCAAATTTTGTGTGTCCATTCTCTTGCCAAGAACGCATTGTCATGCGATACCAATTATAATTCTTCCAATCATATGTCGTCTGAATTTTAAGACCTGTTCCTTCTCCACCAAAATTACTTGCAACTGATGTAGGGGATACATATTCTGCTTTTATTGCTTCCTTAGAAGAAATAGGATCCCAAACTGCAAAGTGTAAAGTACGCTTTCCATTTTCATCAAAACCGCTTTGTTGTTGGAATCCAGCATACCCACCAGCTTCTCCCCCCTGGTTCCAGTTATGTACAGCCCAATATGTATAAGGTGCTGTTTGAACAGGAGACCAGTCTATACTAATAATATCTGAAGAAACACTATTTTTAGGTGTAACATAAACTCCTGGAGCAGACGCCGCCTCTATGATAGAAATTGATGATCCAAACATCGAAAACACCGTACTAGCTGCTGTAATTGCTAGGATTTTTTTGACGCCATTTCTTGTTCTTTGATTAAACATAATTTTCCCTCTCCTCTTTCGTTATTAATAACTATTTAAAATAATATCTCTCTATATACAATTGAACAAATTTCCCATGAATGTAGTACTATTTTAATAAAATGGATATATTTGATGTTATTTTCACTGTTATTCCATAAGCATTTATAGTATTTCGTTATAAATTTAAGTTATATATCGCTGAATTTATCCTATTAACAATAGAAAAATTCATAAAAATAAAAATATTCCAGAACTTTTCAAGCACTTATTAATTAAAAACCCCCATTTTTCTACAAATGAGGGCATAATGCGTTGAAAATCTTATAGTTTACTTTCTACATCTTGCTTGTCTAAAAAATATTGAATTCATTTTTAAGTATTTGATGATATTGTTTCTCTGTTATTTCTTTTTTAATTTTCTTTCCATGCCGGGTTTCTGTAAAACTTTGCTTAGTAAGTGCAATATGCCCGTGTTCAATTAATTTGCAAATAATATTCGCCTTATTTACTGGGGATTCTGGATGCTCTATAACCATGTTTTGTATAGCATTCACTTTCTTTTCATTAATTGCATTTAAATAAAAAGCATAACCGATAGACCAGGTATCACTAAGATCAGAATCAAAAAAATGTGAAGTTTCTCCATTTTCCCCTTTTTTCATTTCTAATACATGCGTTCCTTTCTCCGTATTTTGTTTGCGAACACGATATTCGCCCGTTACAGAAGTAACACTGTCACCGTGAAAAGGAACAGGATGTAAAGGGAGATAGGATGCAAAACCGGCGTCTATAATATAGTTTTCATATTTGTGTTGTAAAACGATAAGTGCGTGGCCATCATCAGGGTTCCACTTTCTTGTTTTTGGATCATATAGAGTTCCAGCTATTCGATACACATTAAATCCACAATCACACAAAAAATAATATAATAAAGAATTAATTTCATAGCATAATCCGCCACGATTCTTTAAAAGCAGCTTTTCTTCAATATTTTCTCTAGAAAATTCTTTCATATTTTCTTCCATGATGTCTATGTTTTCATAAGGTAATAAGTGCCCCATCTGCAAAAGAATTGTATGTAAATCTTCAAATTTCACATTTTCTCTTGGGGGCATTTTTAATTTTGAGAAAAACTTTTTTTGTAATTCAGTTAACATTATGTATCTCCTCCATTTGCAGAAATCGTATATATTTACCTATATATTAAGACTATTAATTATATATGGCGTACAGCTTGATTAATACATTTCATAAGAGTGTGTAGCACTAAACATATTAGCGACCATTAAGGAGCAAGTGCCCAAAAATCCCTTAATATTTATTCAAATGTATCTTTTTGATATTTTGGCATCTTTACTAATCCCCCAAAGCTGAGTTGATAAGAATTTTAAATGTAATGTCTAAATGTGTACTTTGTGATAAATCGAAAAATAGAGAATCTTAGATGCAGTTATTATTCAGATAAACAACTATATAGCCTTTAATTCTTCTATTTATACATATAATACTCTTTATATCGTTCAAACCTCGATTTTTTTGTTTTTGCTGATACTATGGGTGACCTTAATGTTTTAGAGGATGCTGCTTGCTTTGGCATTTGTAATACTCCACGTTTCTTGAGCTCTCTATACAAACTACTCACTTTGCACCCTACTATTTTCGCAATATCTGGATATTCTGTCCCTTGATTAAATAATTGAACTGCTCGTTTACATCTTTCATCCCATTTTTCTTCTGTGGTTCGATTTTTAACTGTTTTTTTGTCTAGCTTGATACACTCTCTTTCTATATTACACTGCTCAGCATTATACTGTTCTGCGTCTGCTTGACGATTACAATGCTCCTTCCCCTGTAAGGGTATCATTTTTTCTTTTTTCACAACTTCTTTCATGTTTCATTCACCTCATTTTGTTTGATAAATTCTCGCAGCCTACTGCGTTATCTGCAATTCCTGCTAGTTTCTAAGATAATTATTATAAAAAAGACCATTAACGCTCCTTTTCCTTATCCCTACTATGCATAGTTTTAATCTGCTATTTATACGCCATATTGTTTTAGTTGTTTACGCAAACTACTTACATGACATCTGAATTGATGTGCATTTTTAAAATTTGGAAATATCTTCTTTTCCTTAATACAAGCACTTTCTAATATTAGTAGATTTGATTGATCTCATTTGAACCAGTCTATCTATTTTTGAACCTAAATCCAAACAACCCTACAATTACTTTCATAAAACAAATTTTAAAATCTGAATTTACTAATTAATTTTCTAAACAAATGTTAACGATGTGGCAAAATTAAAAATGAAAAAGAGTATGGCTTCCTTCTTGTTGGCAAATGAAACAAAAATTTCTTTAAATCTTTATTAGGAATAAGTTTTAAAGTAAAACTCACCTTGGTTATAGTTTTACATAATTGTAAACTATAGTAAATTGATATTATTAATATTGAATATTCTTAACATTAATCCCATTTATACCCATCAACAAACAAAACATTAATATTAATTTCTACTATGAGTGAATTATCGCTGTGATATCTTGGGTCACTAGTTCAGGAATAGATAATCCGTAGCCTATATGCTAGATGTTTTTTTAGGAGGGTTATCCTATAGTAATAGGTTAGCTTTTATTTGCTACTTTCTCCTCGAAAACTTTATCGATAAGATTATCAATAACTTCCGTGCATCTTATAATAAAATCCGCATCCTCACGAGTAGTATCACTATTGCTAATACGTTCAATTACTTCTGTTCCATATTCCCTATCCTCATCTGTTTTTGCTAAATACCTTTTGTAAGCCCTTACAACTAGTATTGCGTCTTTTTGATCCATATCAATTTGGCGTAGCTCATCATCAAAGTCTTCCAATGAAATCCCTCCTGTTTGTAAATAACGAAGTCTATTTAATTATATTACAATATAAAAATTTATTGTTGTAATTATTTTTGTGAACTTGTGTAAAAGTGTAAATGTCCACGTTTACACTTTTACACATTAAGAACGAAATTAAATGGAAGAATATGAAGTTGGATATAAAGAGCCATATTCATTTAACACTTGTAAAGAAGGATTTATAGAAGGTGAATATAACAGAGGCTTTTAGATTAAACAATATTTATTATATATCGAGTCGATATTATAACTCGATGCTGCTGAAAACGGGATATAGTATTTAAATCAAAGGAGTGAGGAAATGAGTACAGAATATAAATAAGAGAACTAAAATATCTAATGGATCTCACAAATAGTATAGGTAATGTATATAAAAAGATCACTTGTCTTGGAAACAAGTGATCTTTTCATTAGATAAATTGCTACTTGCCAACAGCAGGTAGTTGTTATCCTATTCATATGTTCAATAGGATTATAACACATATTCTAGTTATGTAGTCGGATTTGTTTCTTTTTATTATTTTTTTACTTGCTAATCCATTTGGAGATAATGGGATAATGAAAATCTTTTCCTTGTAATACATATAAAATTCCTTTAAGGAGCCCGAAACCTAATTAAATAGTTAGGATTATTTTGATGTATTTTTTTAAGATGTTCATATGTAAAAGTAAAACTAAGTTTAGGTATTTATATAATTTGTAAAACACGCCGTTGAATATCCAAATAAAAACCCAGTAATATCATGCATAGGTACCGATATTACTGGGCTTTATGAGTTTAACATTTTGTATCTTTTGTAAAACTAGTTTCTGTTTAATCTTATAATTAAATAAACTTTGAAACCCATTTGTAATTATCTCCTATATTTCAAATCAAGAATAATATTATAAAAATCACATAGGAGAATAAAAAACGCATTTATAGATTCCGCATGAAATTCCCCCAAAAAATTCGTAAGAAAAATTAAGTATTTATCCTATTTGAAAAATGCTTAAGCTAGCAGACACTGTTGTTAAAGCCCCTCCTTCATTATTGGAAAGAGTTATATTTCCAGTTCCTGCTGTGGAGGTATTATTTATTAAAGTCAATGTAGACGGGACAGTTATAACTGTGAAAGCAACTTTGCCTGTTGTTTGTATACGGTTTATTCCTGTACCATATCGCCCACCTGGAATTGGTACACCATTTAACGCTAAAGAAAATTGATTTGCCTGTATAGCTGTTAAAGTAAAATCAGCTACATATGTTCCGATTGTATTAATTATTATATTTGTGGTACCTGCTACATGTGTCAATGCTGACCCTATTTTAGGTCCATTTGTATTAAAGCTAACAGCACTTCCTACTGCAATCAATTGATTAGTTGTATCATAGGTATATAAGTAGTTTGTTATCCCTGATACATTATTTCCAGTAGGACCTGTGATTCCTGTAGCTCCAGTAGTTCCTGTAGGACCCGTAGTTCCTGTAGACCCCGTGATTCCTGTAGCTCCAGTAGTTCCTGTAGACCCCGTGATTCCTGTAGCTCCAGTAGTTCCTGTAGACCCCGTGATTCCTGTAGCTCCAGTAGTTCCTGTAGGACCTGTGATTCCTGTAGCTCCAGTAGTTCCTGTAGACCCCGTGATTCCTGTAGCTCCAGTAGTTCCTGTAGACCCCGTGATTCCTGTAGCTCCAGTAGTTCCTGTAGCTCCAGTAGTTCCTGTAGGACCCGTGATTCCTGTAGCTCCAGTAGTTCCTGTAGACCCCGTGATTCCTGTAGCTCCAGTAGTTCCTGTAGGACCTGAGATTCCTGTAGCTCCAGTAGTTCCTGTAGCTCCAGTAGTTCCTGTAGACCCCGTGATTCCTGTAGCTCCAGTAGTTCCTGTAGTTCCTGTAGTTCCTGTAGTTCCTGTAGACCCCGTGATTCCTGTAGCTCCAGTAGTTCCTGTAGCTCCAGTAGTTCCTGTAGGACCCGTGATTCCTGTAGCTCCAGTAGTTCCTGTAGACCCCGTGATTCCAGTAGTTCCTGTAGACCCCGTGATTCCTGTAGCTCCAGTAGTTCCTGTAGTTCCAGTAGACCCCGTGATTCCTGTAGCTCCAGTAGTTCCTGTAGGACCTGTGATTCCTGTAGCTCCAGTAGTTCCTGTAGCTCCAGTAGTTCCTGTAGACCCCGTGATTCCTGTAGCTCCAGTAGTTCCTGTAGGACCCGTAGTTCCAGTAGACCCCGTGATTCCTGTAGCTCCAGTAGTTCCTGTAGGACCCGTGGTTCCTGTAGACCCTGTGAAATACTGTAAACTTACATCATCTATAAGCACTTTAGAACTCCCAGCTTGTCCCTCTTTATAAATAAGTAATATAGCTTTATTTGCTAAAGCCGGCGATGAAGAAGTATTTTGATATATCTCTAACCAATGATTTTGATTACTATTTGGCATATGATCCGATGGGATGCTCATGTTTAAACCATATTTCAAGAATAAAGAATTGTAATAATATGCGAGAATAATAGAAAGCGGAGGGCTTGGGGCACCTCCTGTTTTAGCAAGTGAAATAAGAAATTCAAAACTTTCATTTGGAAAGATAGGTATTACTTGTATAAGGTGAGCACTAGTTTCTCCACCAATTAAGCTTGCACTATACTTACCCGAATGACTATTCGTTCCATCAATTTGTACATTTGTTGTAACGAAAGGATTAAGGGTCCCACTTTCAAAGTTCCCATTAATTATTAGGTTTGTAATCAACAAAACACCTCTTTTCCTAAGAATATTTTATAAATAAAATCAACTTCTTTATGAATTTATATAAGAAATAACGCTTTTATAACTAAAAAACACTTCATTCTTAAATTTTTCCAACAAAAAATCTAAGAATCCTATTAGTGTAAATGTGGAGCATTTTATACCTCATAAAGGGAATAAGGATTTAAAATTTTCATGGGAAAACCTCTTTTGGTCATGTGCCCATTGTAACAATATAAAGTTAGCACAATATGATAACATGTTAAATTGTACAGATCCTCAAGATAATGTGGAAAATAGGATGAATTTCAAGGTGGAACCAGTGCCTTTTGCTAAAGTATATATAGAAGCAATGGATCAAGAAAATAAAACAATTCAGACTGTTGAATTACTACATAAAGTATATAATGGAAGTACCCATTTAAAAACGATAGAAGCATCATATATTAGAGAAGCGTTAGTTGATGAAATGTTAGATTTCTACGATTTGTTAAGGAATTATATTAAAAGTGCAACTCAACAACGGACAGATAAATATTTTTTAGAGATTATCGAAAAACTAGATTCTAGTTCAGCCTTTGCGGCATTTAAGCGCCAAGTGATTAAAAATAATAGTAATCTCATTAATATATTTGGTGAACATATTAATGTTTCAAGGGAACTTAGTCCCAGCTAAAAAATGGATTCTTATTAAAAGAATCCATTTTTTCTTTTATGTTGTATTTTGGGGTCACCATGTTATTTTTAGAGAATTGTACTTTAAGTAAATATAAATATCACTTTTTAGGAGGATTATTTGTAAAACACATCTCTAAATATTCAAATAAAACCCATTAATATCTTGCACACATACTGATATCGCTAGGCTTTATCAATTTTACATTTTGTATAAATCGTTTTAAATCAACGTGGATATGATAATAATTTAGTTAAACTATATGTATAGGTAAATAAAGAAGAATGATTCATTCTTACAGAAAGATATATATCTATCTGTAAGAAAAGTTTATAGGTTAAAGATATATATGGTAATACACAAGTATAAATCATAAGGATAAGCATCATCATGTATCACCCGTTCTTTTGAAAGTGTCCAGAATGTCAATTAGTGTGTAATTTTTATATAACAAAGAAAAAACACCCGTAATGGATGCATAGTAAAATAATTTTGTTTTACAAATAATGAATATATAATTCGAGAAGATTGGCTGGATAATTTTACAGTTGTTGATCTATGGAATATAAAATAAAATATTGCATAGAGGTGAAATACATGGATAAAGAATTAGCAAATACAATTTTAGATCAGCTGAAAAATGGTGAAATAACGGAGTATGTTGTTACGAAAGATGTATTTTATACGTTCAGAGAAGTTGTTGTAAATCGAGAAGATTTTAAGCATTTCATTGGTAACGCACAGCGAGGCGGACAAGTGATTTATACATATTCAGAAACGCCACGTTCATAAAGTGAAACTTTGATCTGTGGGGGCATCCCCCACTGTTTATTAGTTGAACCAATCGGGCATTTTACCACATTGGGATTATATGTGGAAAGATAGAGCTGGCAATCGATTTATGGCAATGTGGTGCTACCCAAAAATACAAAAATCTCCTTCAAAAAAAGAAAGGCGCCTACGCACCTTTCTTTTGTAATTCATTTGTACTCTCTTCAACATCCAAAATTCCTTCTGAATCACTTTAATGCATCATTGTACGGACCTAATTGCTTTTTAGAAAAGTAATGATTTGTCTCCTTACTTTTCAGTAACATATTTCCTTTTATAATTAAAAAATAGGTAGCTACTAGAAAATAGATTAGCCCTAATATCCAATCCAAATTTGTAGCTAGATTGTGTAAAAGAACATACCTCATATATGCATAACCAATCGGAACATGTAGTAATATAACCGCACCTAATCCTGGGTTGTATATTGTTTTAGCTTTTATATTCGCAAAAATACCATGCCATATGAATTGAAAAAAACCCATAAAAATAGGTGCCAAACCAAGCCATATTATGTTTGGAAAGAAAACCGGAAGTAAATAAAAAACATACGCAATCAAAATATTTATTACCATAGCAGATTGTGTATTTAATGGATAGCGATCTGGTATATCACTTTTAAATATAACTACATTAAACAGACCAGCAAAATAACCTGGCCAACGATACTCTTCAAATTGATGCACTAAAATGGCCATAAAACTTAATGCTAACAGTGCTTTTATTTCACTCATTTCTCCCAAATTCACAACTAAACAAACAGCGACAACAATAGCCACAACTAACCCTATATCACACCAATGCTTTCTAAAGAAACTAACCATCTCTATCACCCACTCACTGTCTCAATTTTTATAAAAATAGCGTTCAAATAGGAAATCAATCTGTTTTTCTACAGACAGTACTATTAGATCTGCCCCTGATTCAAGAATTGGCATCATTAATGCTGGAAGAAAAATGGATCCAAATATTTGCACTGTCATCATCATTAAAATTTCTTGATCCGTTTCATTTGTTATTTCGCTCAAAATATTCTTCACTTTACTAAAACCTAGCCTCTTCAAAAAATCTCCATATTCGTATTGAGATGTAAATACCGTAGTTCCCATTGCAATAATTTTCCTAACTAACTCAGGGTATTGCTGAATTACTAATACATAACCCAATAAAAATATTTTTAATCTTTCTTTCGCTGGCACTTTAATATCATCTAAAATAGAAAAAGTACCTTGAAAGCTAATTAATAAGACTTTAATCGTCTCACTAATCAACTTTTCTTTTGAGCCAAAGTGGTAATTGACAAGCGCAATATTTGTATCTGACAATTCTGCGATTTTTCTTATTGTTACACTTTCGAAACCTTCTTCTTTAATTAACTCCAATGTTGTATTTAAAATCTTTTCTTTCGTTGATATGTTTTCATTTTCCCTCAACTTATTTCCCCCTCTAGAATTTATTAATTAAACAATGTTTTAAACATTGTTTAATTTTATGGTATCACCTTCAATTTTTAAAATCAATTTAATCCTTTCGACTTTTCCCTACATTTTTTATAATTTATTTTATACAAAAAGCGTGAAAATGCTAAACTGTTCACGCTTTTTGTATTTGGGGTCACCATATCAAAAAAAGAATATTGTACGTTTAGAATATTTTTCTTTGAAACAAGGGATATTTGATGCTGTGAATTCGATATTTTTTAAATGTTAACCCGTATATTCCCTTCAACAATAGGAAAAGCAAATAGTCGTTTGTAAAGGTATACCTTTACAAACAGGTTAAGAACACCTATGAAACATCAAGTTTATAAAGGTTATTGAGATTATTTTATAAACGTTTATTTTTGTTAAACACCTTTATAAACTAAAGTAATATAATCGTGGTAACAAATGTAAGGATTATGTTAAATATGGTAAATATTTATGGATATATACGTGTAAGTACAAAAGATCCAAATGAACAACGTCAATTACATAAGATGATGGAAAGAGGAGTGGAAGCTCGGCGTATTTTTGTCGACAAAGCAAGCGGACGACATTTTGATCGTCCGCAATATCAATTGCTGAGAAAAATATTGAGTCAAGGTGATATTGTCTATGTAGATGCTTTAGATCGTATGGGACGTAACTATGACGAAGTAATTTAGGAGTGGAAATACATAACAAGGGCATTACAAGCTGATATTGTTGTTTTAGAAAATGAAACATTGTTTGATAGCCGAAAATTTCGTGAGATGGGAGATATGGGCCGGTTAATGGAAGATCAATTTTTATCATTGCTTTCCTATGTTGGAGATCAAGAGCGGAAAAAAATCCATCAGCGACAAGCAGAAGGGATTGCAGTTGCTAAATCTCAAGGTAAGCATTTAGGGCGCCCTCCATTTAACCTTTCAGCATTAAGTCACAAGCAACTAATTATAATAGAAGAAACTTATGAAAAATGGAAAAAAGAGAAATGACAAGCGTTAGATTTATGGAAATATTAGGAGTTAAGAAGAATACTTTTTATAAGATACTAAAAGAATATGCAGAGAACAAATTAAACCCTAAATAAATCATATGAGCCGAATATTCATAGTACATAGTAATGTCTTCCTAGTATCGCAGTTAATAATCCAGCTTTAATAGTTCGGAATTAAAGTACTAAAACAAACATTAGTATTTTCTTATCTTGTAAAAATATGTGACGTTATTCTAAAATTAAAAAGAACTTGCAGAAATCAATACAAGTTCTTTTTAATTATAAGAATTAATAGTTATATTATTTTTCTTTCTAAGAAATCCATTTAGTTATTTCGTATAAATAATTTTGTACTTTTTCTCCTTTTAGTTAAAATACACTTATTGAGAAACTACTTCTTCTGAATTAAAATCTGTAGCCTTTGTTTCATCAATTTTTTGTTGGATTTCCTTTAAAGCTTCAGCATAATTTTGTTTACCCGCTATATTTTTTATCTTTTTTCTATTGTTCTCTGATAGTTTATTATTATATATAACAATCATTTTTTCGTCTTCTATAATATTCCCATAATCATCGAATTCAATATGCGTATTAAAGCTAGCCGTTTTATCAAATCCAGGATTTAATTTTTCAGGGATGAAAGTAGTATCCGGAACTCCATTATCTTGTTTTAAATACACAAAGTAATATTTATTTTGACTTTCAACTGCACTCTTAACTTCATTCTTAACCTCATTTGTACCAGATAAGCTTTGTTCTTCAAACACATTCTTTCCTCCATCCTTCAGAAGAAGATATCCACCGAAAAATAGAATACTTAAAAATACAAAACAACTTAATAAAACTATTTGTTTTTTCTGCAACAAATATATCCATCCTTTACTATATTTAACTTACTTCCCTAGTATCATTAACTTAGTAATTTTACGTTCTTTTGCAATCAATAAAATACTAATTAATAAAATATCACAAATTGCTAATCCTAAACTAATTTTAAATAATAACCATCTATCATTAGAAATGAAAAAACAAACCATAAAGGAAAATTGCCAAAATACCAATAAAGCGAGATAAACCACGTTATGTTTTTCAAAAAAACTGTATCCAAAAACCCATTGTAATGCAAGTATTTGTTTAAACATCTCTAAATAATATATAGCAGAAAAGAAAAGTAACACAGCAGAAAGCACTAAAAATAGTGTACAACTAATTATAGTTAATTGAAGTTTTTCTGTATCATTTGATATCTTTTGCTCAACAAGTGAGTATGCAATAGATACCGGACTCCAAATATTATCAAAATTATACTTTTCAATTGTTCTTTTTGTTTTCTTAAAAGGAAACTCATTATCTCCATTTTTGGTATAGTAGCCATAACCCATGGCAATTGAACTGGATGTATACATCGGCTCAAACTCATGCGTCAAAACCACCACTATTGGATCAATAATTTGATAATTCGTATCTACAGCCATTTGAGTAGTAAATGTAAAATAAGATTGTTCATTTTTTACATATAGTATCTTTATTTGTACTGAGTCAGGATTCTCATGATTTAGCATCATGGAATAATCTTTTTTTATTGTTGTTTTGATATCTTCTTGATTTGCTTCATATTTTTTAGGCACTAAAACCGTTATTTCAGATTTGTTAGGTATTGGTAACTGTAACTTTTCACCATCAATTCCGTATACAGGATTGATTGATAAATAATTTCTATTAATAACGATTTGTTTTCCTTCCATTCCCCAAGGGTTAGGATTTAACTCATTATTCTTTTGATTGAAATAATAATAAGACGGAGCAATGTATATGGCTCCCTGATCCTCTAATTCCTTATATAAATTCTTGAATCGATTCAAACTATCTTCATTTTTGATATCAAATCTGTCTCCAGCCCCTACTTCCATACCTAGTGATGCATAATCTTTCATCAATTCCCATTTTTCTTGTTGTGTAATTGTTTTTTTGAGTTCAATAAAAGTGCTAATCCCTTGTTGCAGTGCAAGAATTAAGAACACAGCTAATATAAATCGAATCCCGAGATTAGAATAAAAGAATAGTTTTATGGGTTTTTTATTTTTAATCATTTGAGATATATGTATATTTTTACTACCAAGCCAAGTAACGATTATAATTAAAAGTATGACTAAGAATAAAAGAGAAATGTTTTCTATCCAAAAGCCTATAAAAGGTACTATTTGCTGATATTGATTGTAGTAATAAAGAAATATTAATAGACTCATGCTAGCCAGAAGAAATGAACCTAAAATGATATTTACATACCTTCTAAGTAAATATAACCCGATTTGCCAAAAATTATCTCCGTGCATATATTGAATAGCAATAGCTTTGTAATTGTTCATAACATCATAAGACATAGCTAGTAATAATAATAAACATAATACAAAACTTGTTGTATAGATCATGGTTTGATACGGATACTCTGTAAAAACAGATATTGATTCATTTTTTGTTATTTTTATTGAAAGTCCATTTTTGTCGGCAATTTTTTTAAATAACTTGATATTTTTAGAATTGTTTAAAGAATATGTACCTCTAATATCTTTAATTGATGCTGCTGCAATCATCGGCCGAATTTCTATTGGGTTAAAATTATGAAAAATCTCAATTTGACCAATTTGATTTTTATTATTAGTTTTTATAGTAGAAAGGAATGCTTCAGAATTACTATTTGAATTCAGGAATTCCCCTGTTTTTAATTTTAACTGCTTAAAATATTGATCATAATCATATAATGCTACATAATACACGATTTTTTCTTGTTTATTTTTTGTAATTTCGTGTGACGTCCTTTGCAGATTTACTTTAGCCTGCATTGCAATTTCTGATAAAATTTTAAAGTTTTCAACTTTATTTTTTTGAGGATTCCCTTCTTTTATTTCTAAAACAAAATTTTCCTCTGAATAGTTAACATCATAATTAAAAGCTTGAAACTGCAAGTATTCAAATTGTTTAATTGATAAAAAACTCACAATTGTAAAAGTAATAAAACTAAGAATAAATATTAATTTTTTCATAATATAACCTTTCTCTTATAATTGAATGATTCTTGAAAACAGATGAGACAAAGCTGTATCATGCGTTACTACAATAATTGTTTTTCCTTGCTGGTGTAACTTTTGAAAAAGAGAGGTAATAATATCACGATTTTCACTATCTAATGAACCAGTTGGTTCATCAGCTAAAATGAGAGTTGGATTTTTAAGTAGTAGTCTAGCGATAGCAACACGCTGCTGTTCTCCTCCACTTAAAGTATGGACTTTCTCTTCACCATAGTTTGTAAGATCCACTTCCTTTAGTACTGAGCATATCGCATCTTTTTTCTGCTTTTTATTTAGCTTTTTATGTTTAATAGCAATTTCTAGATTACTATTTACAGATTCGTTATCTATTAATGCATAGTTTTGAAATATGAATCCAATATCATTTCTTAATAAGTCTCGTTTTTTCTTATTAGAATTTGTTTCCTTTCCTAACAATTTGATTTCACCAGAATCTGGATTTTCTAACATGCCAATAATATTTAAAAGTGTTGTCTTCCCCTTCCCACTTTTTCCATATATCCCAATAAACTCTCCTGCTTTTACTTCCAAATTAAAATTTTCAAAAAGAATTTTATTGTTAAAACTCTTATTCATATTATTTATAAAAATCATATAAATCCCACCTTAAAAACATTTTAAGGGGATTTATATAATTTCTATAAATCCCCACAATATCAATATATTTAATTAAAAAACATATTTTTGGTAAGTTACAGCATATGGTCCAGTAAAAGCTAAATGTAAAGCAGCTTTATAACCAGGTCCTACAGCTATACTCTTATAAGGAGTGCCATTTTTTGTGATTCCAGAGGCATGTACTCTAGAAGAATGATAATATATAGCGTAATGCTCCATTTTATTTTTATCAAAACCAGTATCAAAACTTTCTGCTGCAGAGGCTGCAATAGGTACTAGTGCTCCAATTCCCAACATAGCTGAAAGTGCTAAAGTAATTGCCTTCTTTTTCAATTTTATTCCCACCTTAAAAATCTTGTTTTTTATAATACTAAGAAAATATATTCTAATTTAAAAATTATGAAAGGTGCGCATCTTTCCAATTCATCTTAATCCAAATGGTATATTATAACAATAAATTAATCGAAATATGCAAAATTGCATATTTTTACCTTAAATTAAATTTAATCCCAAAAACAATAAAAAAAACTAGTTCTAAAATGAAGAACTAGCTTTTTGTACATTTACTTTCAATTTAAATCATCTAATTTACTTTTCTATAGTCCATCTTTAAGTTAGCGTTTCCTGATAATTCTAGATATTCTACTGTAATTTTGTGTACACCAGCAGTCATCGGTATTTTTACTTTACGGATATCTCCTCCATTCGCAATCCAAGAATCAATTACCCGCTTATCGTCAACATATATTCTTACTCCATCATCTGCCTTAGCTTCAAATTCATAATTTCCATTCTCAAATAAACCTAATTTTGTAAATCTAGCAGAGAAATTATCATTAGGGATACTTGGATACGGAGAAGTGCTTCCCCAGTTAAAATCAATATTAATAAATCTATCTATTGACCATTTCCCCCCTTTTACAATTGCATCACCCTTTAAATCTTTATTGGCATAATACTCAGCTGTCCAATGTGGAAATGGCACTGCAGTAGCATATGGCTCGATACCAAATTCCACCTTACTTCCGCCACTTTCTTCTAAGTATTGTACTTCAATAAGGTGAACATCTTTTTCTGTAGACTTGCCAAGAATTGTTGCGCCTGTATTGTCGTCAATAACTATCTTTCGAGCATCTTCTACAAATCCACCACTTCCATACCAACGATCTATAACAAGTTTGCCATCAATATAAACTCGTAAGCCATCATCAGCTTTTCCACGAATAATATATTCACCTTTAGGTAAACGTTTTACGGTGGTATAGCGCGCAGAAAAATTATCCTTTGGTACCTTCAAAGTTGGAGCGCCTTCGCCATTATCTTCTGCAAGTTTTTGCTGTTGACCAAATGGCTTAATTACTCTTGCATCTACAGGAAGTCCTTGTAAATTCTTATTTGGATAATAATACCCCAACCAATGATCAAATGGAACTACATCAGAGAAGATACCCGCATTCCCTGTCAATTCATGAAAATCTGTATCTATTTTATGCTCTCCCGCTGTTAACTTTGGTAGTAGTGCACGTTTAATTTGTCCAATTGAATCATTATTCCATCCATCAATAATATTCTTACCGTCAAAATTTACTTTAACATAATCATCGGCAAGAGTTTGCATAAAATAATCCCCTGCTTCTAAATGTTGCGATTGATCAAATTTAGCCGAAAACTCATCATTTTTTTGTCCTTCTGGTGCACCTAATCCCCAATTATAATGAACTTGGCTTGTTTTTTCTTTGTAAACATTATTACTAGATGAAATATCAGCACCTGGAATAACAGCATAAAAATTATCAATATCCGGAGTCCAAACAAGATAATGATCTTGAGGAGTAGACATCCATTCATCATGTACAATTGCTGAACGGTGCCAAACTCTTTCAGCAGGATCAAAGATTTCCTCATATCCTACACCTGTCACAGCATGATTTTTATAAATTGGATGTGTTTGAGTTGTGATAATAGCCGGTCTATTTTTATCTATTTCTTTCTTATATTCCTCAAAAACAGCAGGGTTCACAGGCTTGTTCTTATATTCTTTAATAGTCACAGAATATTTCCCTGTTTTTTCCCAATACTCTTTCGTGCCTGCAATACCATCATTACCAAATGTATTACCTTGGGCATCTGTTTTCATTAATTTCGGTAGCGTATCAATAATATAAGTTTCATAATCTGCCTGATTATTTTTTAGACGTGGGAATCCATTATTTGCCCAATATACAGAAACATTTGCATATGCTGTAGGTAAACATCCATGAGTCCAGTCGTAGTCTGGCACATTCGGTATAAACTTATGATTATAATATGGAGCATTCGCTGAGCGAGTTAACCCATTAATTTTTTTTATATTTTCTATATTTGAGGTAGTGTTCTGTGCATTCGTAAATATATTTATTTCTTCTAATTTTTCCTTAGATACTGATTTTTTAGTGTTCAAATCAATGAAGGAACCTTCTATATCTGATTTTTGCAAATATGAAATAGGTGACACATAAATGCTATTCTCTTTATTAATTGTTTTGAATGGATTAGCACCTTTCCTTGTAGATTCTATTACACCCGGAATCTTTTCGTTACCGCTCACAATAATAAATCCATTTTCCTGGTCTGCTTTTTGTACAACAAAAAGATATGCAGTTATTTTTTTATTTTCGTCATATAATTTTCTATCAAATACCAGCTTACTGTCTTTCCAATCAGTATTAGAATTATTCTGAATAATATTAAAATAATTCATTGCTTGTTGTGTCGCTTTCTCAATAGGGACAATCCTTAAATCTCCCTTTTCTTCGGCATTGACACTGGTTGTAGTGACTAAAAATAAAAATAAAAAGGTTAAAACGGTATAACTAGTTCGAAATACTTTAAACATACAAAAACTCCTTTTCTATAAAATTTTGAATTCTCACATATGATATAACAATATTTAGAAAAAAGTAAATTATTTTCCTATATAAAAATTTACATATTTTTAAAATTGAATTATAAATATATAGACTACTAAAAAGGGAGGTCCATAAATATGTGGAAGAAAACATTACTTATTTTTTGTTTATTATTTTCTATTTCTTTATCCGAAGGTGGCTTTGCATCTGCTCAAACAATCCCATCAAATGAAATGACTTCAAGTTTCTCTTACATTTTAAAGAGAAATGCCTTAATTATGGCTTATGCTGCTGAAGAGGCTAAAGAAGAAGGCACTTATCCTTGGAGTGTTGGATTGGCATTTGCCGAAAAAGTAAAGCCTGGTGGTGAATGGGATTATAAAACAAAATTCGGAAGAAAAAAACAGTTCATTTACAATGGCTACTTGATGAAAGGTGAAGACTTAGGAAATATTCACTTTGGTTATGTAGCAAGAGCTGGAACAATACCAATTGAACTATTAGCTGATATTGAAGGAGCTTACCAAATCTGGTATAGCGAGGAATTAAAAGGATGGGCTGATAATTATTTTGATCAAGAAAATGATGAAGCAGGTAGAGCATATGGGGTTATTTTATGGGATAACAAATTGCTTCCGAATCCCCAAGATCCACCACCTCCACCGGTGAAGCCTTTTGATCCTAGTGCAGAGAAACAAAAATTTAATGCTTTAACTGTTCAAGAAAAAACTAAAATTAAAGCAGATATACAACGTATCTCTAAAGAATTATCAAAGTAAATATATAAGATTTTGATAATGTAAACTGACCTCATAAATAGGGGTCAGTTTTTTATATTCCTTAAATATGCAATTATGCATATTTAAGGAATTCAATTGCTATAATATACCATTTATTCTAAAATGTTATAAGATTATGAATTAAGGAGATGCGATATGAAACCTATTATTAAAGGGGTAAACATGAGTGTTTTAGCAATGAGTCTTTTACTTCCTTCTACTGTCAGTTTTGCGGATGAAAACATTGATTCTAGTCAAGACAAAAAAACTGTTGTCACATCAAAACCACCATCATTAGATCCTGAAGAA
The DNA here is from genome assembly GCF_056738645.1 of Bacillus sp. PK3-067. NCBI lineage: Bacteria > Bacillati > Bacillota > Bacilli > Caryophanales > Bacillaceae > Bacillus > Bacillus sp. PK3-067. The sequence goes on from NZ_CP096491.1 coordinate 246,926, forward strand.
GGAAAAAAAATCCTTGAAATCGGAAAGGAAAAAGCTAGGAAAGCTTGGGAACAAGAAAATCAAAAAAATAAGATAAACAGAATGCGACCACCATCTGAAAGCTATTTTCGACCTGTTACACATTTTAAACAAAGTGATTGGTTTTATTGCGGACCAGCATCAGCACGCAGTGTTCTGACTTTCCACAAATCAGATAGTGGATCATCATTTCCAATACCAACTGAAGAACTTCTTGCTTCATTAATGTTAACAACTAACCAAGGAACAAATTCTCTTAATTTGGCTTGGGGATTAAATGCATACAAAGACAATTATGATTTTGCTGATAGTACCTATGGAGCTATGAGCCCTAGTAGCATTAGGGAACTAGAAGTATTAGTAAAAAACAAATTATCAGATGGAACGAATGTACCGATTGTGCTGACAAATACACAACACATGGAACGTTATAAAAGAGCAGAAAAGAACTATAGGCATTTTATAGTAATTAATGGCTATCATGGTGCAGATAGAACAATGCAAATTGTCGATCCTAATCACAAATTAGATAAAGATGGAAAATCCTTAGGTGGTGTATATGAGGAGAAAGTAGACGAGAATGGAAAAGGAGTAGGAAAAGCCGTTCTAAGTGCAACAGGTGGCAATCCAACATTAGTATATTGAGAAATTTTAAAATATTATTGTTTATTCTATGTCTAGGTATACTTGTATCTTGCAGTCAAAACAAATCAAATATAAAAGAAAAAGAGCTTAATAGTACCTATACAGAATTAAAATTGGATTATGAAAACTATTACATGGCGTCTACATTCAATAACAAAATGTACTTACCTGTTTCTGATAATACTAAAGAACGTCTACCTAATAAACTTCTTGCATATAATTTCTCTAACCAAACAGAAGAGACTATATTTCATTCGAAAATGGGTAGCGAGGCAAATATACAAGGGGTACATGCTAATGAAAAATGGTTATTATGGATGGATACCAATGCTATTGGATCAAAAACCATTCTATACGCAAAAAATTTAAGTAATGATAAGGAAAATCAAATCCATAAAACAAATGAAATTATAGAACCTTATCTTTATAAACATTATGTATCATGGATGGAAATTAATGAAGGGCAAAAAAATGCAGATATTATTCTCTATGATCTAGAAACTAATACAAAAACGAAAATAGATACTGTACAATCTTATGATACAGCTAGTACTACACTTCATATGAATGAAGATAAATTAGTCTATACTAACTCTACTGAAAAACAAACTACCATAAGCACATATAGCTTAAAAAATAAAAATATAAACAAATATGTAGTTCCACAAAATAATGTTTTAGCTCCTAAAATTGTAGGTAACAAAATAGTCTATGTAAGCTTATCTAGCGATGAAAAAACAAGTGGAAATTCAATTGAAAGTTATTTCATTTTGGATATGGACTCTAAGCATGTAACACCACTCTCTATTGAAGGGGTAAATACCCAACAAGGAGATGGGATTGGATCTATGAGTGCAACTATGAATTATTGGGCATTTAGAACTGACAATCAAAAAATTTTGGTATACCAATTTAATAAAGATAGTTATAAAAAGATCAAATTAGATATTCCAAATGCATTTCAATTACGTATGTCAGAAAACGGAGACACCAATATTATATGTGACAACCCAAATACCTTCCCAGAAAAAGTGCATGATTCTATTGTGTCCATTTCATATGATAAATTAAAATCTGAATTTCAAAATAAAAAAACAGAGTCCTATATTAATTAAATATCCGAAACCTATTCTATAATTTAATTACTAAAAAATTGAGTTTATAAAAAAGCTATTTCAAAGAAATAGCTTTTTTATTTCCTTAAATAGCAGCGCTTCTTTAAAAAACAGTATATAGAAATAATAAAAACAGAATTTTAACAGGAGTTATAGGATTAATTTGTATTAACCGTTTGTTTTGGTTTATGTATCTTTCGAGAGGAGAGGGTAGGGCATGGAAATGCCTAAAAACAGGTTGTTACTCCGAACGACTAAGTTATTTAGACGTTTGAGCTAAATGTAAAAACACTTTAATATGTATAATTATTTTCTGAACATTACAAACTGTCTGTTTTACTCGGAGATGCTGGTTCTTCCCCTTATAGGGGGAGATGGGCAAAAACACCCTAATTTCATTGTAAATAAATTTGATAAATGGTTTGCAACATTAATAACCGGTTCCTTAACATACAAGGTACCGGTTATTTTGTTTCTAAAATGTGTCTAAACGTACAATTTTCTTTTTTTGATATGGTGACCCCATGCCCATCAACTTAAGAATTTACTTTACCCCCAATTGTAAAAAAAAACGCCATCCTTTCCTATAAATCTACAGAAAGAAAGCGTATTTTTTCATTTTAAGGGGTATTTTATTTTGTTAGCTTGATAGTGATGTGGCGGTATCCCAATTAGGAATGTCGGAAATATGAGACGGAAGCCCCAACAACATATCCTACTAAGCATATAAGTAAGATATCCCCACCGTTACCTAAAAAAACATTAGATTGTATTTTTGAAGGATTCACTAACTCATTAAAATAAGGGATAATATTCATTAATCTAAAGAACGCATATAATATTATAAATTGCCAACTAGTTAGTGTAGCATCTTTTAAAATTATTTTTTGACGCTCATCTTCTTTAGAAAATCCCGTTTCATCACCTGATATTCGTTTAGTAAATGTTATAATCAACGAAACCAAAATCCCTGCAATTATTACAATAATAATATTCATAAAACTATCCTCATTTCCTATAAGTTTTTTGATAAATAAAGAGTGTATCCACTGTAGAGTCTAAAATAAATGCAATACTGAATGCTAATTCTAAACTAGGATCATATTTATTATTTTCAATAGCATTTATTGTTTGTCTACTGACATTACACATTTCTGCCAATTTCCCTTGAGAAATACCTTTATGTTCTCTAAACTTTTTAATTTGGTTATGCATCTCAAATACCTCATCTTTTTTGATGATATGTAAAATATGTTTTACATATCATATGATAAATAAAAAACGGATATGTGTCAAATACTTTTTACATATATCCGTTTTAATATTAGGGGTCACCATACATGGGCATCAGCTTAAGAGATTTTAATACCCTCAAATACTAAAAAACGTTATTCTTTCTAAATAAACTAAAATTAGAAAGGATGATGTTTTCTTATGCATTTTTCGATTCAAGATAAATTACAATCATTTGCGGAAGAATTACAACGATATGTTACACCTGTATTCTTAGAAGAACTTGCAAGAGAAATCGGATTTATAAAACGAAAACGTAAGTTTTCTGGTTCAGACTTAGCTACTATTTGCATTTGGATCAGTCAACGAGTAGCAAGTGATCCCTTGGTTCGATTATGTAGTAGGCTTCATGCAGCGACAGGAACTTTACTCAGCCCCGAGGGCTTAAATAAACGTTTAAATACAAAAGCAGTTTTGTTTTTAAAACATATTTTTTCTTTACTGTTACAACAAAAAATATGTGAACAAACACAAATTCCTAACCAACTTTTCTCTTATTTTGAGCGAATCCGTATCCTAGATGCCACCGTATTTCAAGTGCCAAATGCTTTAGAGAATATATATCCGGGCTCTGGAGGATGCGCCCAAACAGCGGGCATCAAAATTCAATTAGAATATGATTTACATAGCGGGCAATTTCTTAATTTTCAAGTGGGACCAGGCAAAAATAATGACAAAACATTTGGTACGGAGTGCTTAGATACCTTACGACCAGGAGAGTTATGTATTCGCGATTTAGGTTACTTTTCATTGGAGGACTTAGATCAAATGGATCAACGAGGTACATACTATATTTCTCGTTTGAAATTAAACACGAATGTATATGTGAAAAATCCAAACCCAGAATACTTAAAAAACGGTACAATTAAGAAACAATCGGAATACATACAAATTGATGTGAAACAGATTTTGAAACAACTACAGCCTGGAGAAACATTTGAATTAGAAAATGCTTATATTGGTGATAAACAACAACTGTTTGCACGCGTTATTTTTAATCGATTAACAGAAAAACAACTCCAAAAACGACGAGCGAAGATCGCAGAAAAAGAAAAATCTAAAAATAGAACGTACTCAGAGAAAAGTAAAATGATAGCGGGATTAAACGTGTACGTGACGAATACACCTTGGGAATGGGTTCCGATGGAACAGGTACATGAGTTATATACTTTACGTTGGCAAATAGAGATTGTCTTTAAAACGTGGAAATCACTCTTTAAAATAGACCATTATCGTAATGTAAAACAGGAGCGATTAGAGTGCCAACTATATGGAAAGCTAATCGCTATTTTCCTATGTTCCTCTACAATGTTTAAAATGCGCCAACTTCTTTTACAAAAGAAGAAAAAAGAATTAAGTGAATATAAAGCGATAGGGATGATACAAGATCATCTATTTCTCTTATATCAAGCGATACAAAAAGAACCCCAAGAGATAACAAATCTTCTGATTCGCTTGTTCTACCTTCTACAGAAAAATGGGCGGAAATCTCATCGATATGAGAAGAAGACTGTCTTTGATATCATGGGTGTTATCTATGAATATAGTGGATTGAGAAAGCAAAAGAAAGCTGCATAAGTAAAAAAATGAAACCCGTTAGGGTTTATTTCGTATGCTTATTTTTAAAGAAAACACACATTTTAAAAATTTCTTCATTTATGTAAATGTAAGTTTATCTTATTTTTGAGCTTAAGTTGATGGGCATGGACTCACTATATCATTCCGGGAATTTTGTACGTTTAGACACAATTTAGATACATTTGAACAATTTCCTGTACGTTAACTTAAAATGAATAATTACTATTTTTCAGCATATCCTAACTCTTATCCTATAATATAGGTTGGAGAGGACCTTATGCTAAAACATAAATTATCCATAATATTTTGTGGAATTATAATAACATTTTTCTTTATATCGCCATTGAAAGGGAAAGCAACCAATGTGTGTAATGAGAATTTTTATGACTCTTATAATACTTTATTGGCTCCATATGCAAGTCAAGTTATTAGAAAGCAACTTGGAACATATCATCAATATAGTTTAACAGAGACAAAAGTTATAAAAGTTGAGCGATATCCAAAAGGCTCTTTTAATTTTCTTGTGACAGTTGAATATCATACTTATGTAAATGCTCATAATCCTCCCAATTACAAAGTAACAATTACTTTTAAAATTGATTCCAGTGGGGTAAAAGTTAAAGAAGTGAAACAACAGCAAGAATAGAAAAAACAGTAAAGTATAAACTCACCTCTATACATGCTCGGTTAACATAACGTCTCATTATCGGTAGCAAGAAAAAAGACGAATCCCTACTTTCAAAAGGAATTCGTCTTTTCTTTTCTCTATAACCCTATTCATCTTTTTATACATTCCCATCCTCTTGTGGTTTTAGAGTTCTTGTTTGTTACCGGATTAGCAAAAAACCGTATACAATCTTGCATACTCTTAGCGTGGTTATTTTCCAAAATGCTTGCGGTACCCCTAATAGTTAATCTTTTTATTAGCTTTTACTCTTATTGTTTCTACTTCTGAATATGATTTTTCTACAACTCCTACATCTGGAATATTCCCCATTAAAGTGTTTTTAATATCAAAACGCAATATACTAAAAGTATTTTCTTTTAATAACAGCTCTTTATAAATAGAATCATCAACAATTATTAATTTAGATTGTATTTTTTGTCCCTGTCCAACGCCGATTCCTAAATCATCTCCTCCTTTTGTCACAGGAATAATTTGAGTTCCAACCTGTATCTCTTCACTAGAAATATCTTTTCCATATACCACACCTTTTTCTTTTGTGATGGATGGCAAATATTGGATAGGTTCTGTAACACGTGGACGTATTGTTTTTTGTAACATCTGTTCTTTTAGTAGTTTCTCAGCTGTAGTTTTATTCAAAACTCGTACTGATCCAGTATTTTCACAGGATGTTTCATCTTTATGTTTAAATTCAGAACCACACATCTGTTTTTCTTTATATTGCGTAGATGAACTTAATTTAGACTTATATTCTTCTGTTACTTTTTCTACTTGTTGTTGATCCCCAGATACAAGCAGTACATTTGGCAACGCTTGATAGAAACAATACCCTGCTCCTATTATTAATAAAATACTACAAAAAAATAAAAACTTTTTCATCAATCAAAATTCCTCCGTCTTATTAGTGTTTTGCGTCTTTACATGTTTGAGGAAAATATGTGAAGGCGCAAAAAAATAAAAATTATATCGTATATATAATATTTATTTTTTTTAAAGGGTATTTTGAATTATAAATGGCATTTCTTAATAAATACTGATCATCTATCTTAATTTTTTCTTAAGAAAGCCGAAAGTTATTATATAAAGATTCATAAGTTTCCATATCATCAACTCCCATTTATCCCAATAGAGTAAACCCTATTAGGATGTTTCTTTGAATCGTTTCCGTACCCCAAATAGCGTATTTATTCAACAAAAAATTAAATGTAGACTATTGATTATGTGTTTTATTTCTTATTAAACATTACAGTACGTGAAATTATATATTTCCCTTATTAAAAAAAGCCCCCATAGATCTTACACCTATGAGAACTACCTAAGGGTATTTAGACTTTCGACTCCATTTTATACGCTTCATTTAAAGAACTTTGCAACAAAACACTATATTTCCTATCAATATAGTTAATCCAATCAAGCAAACCGAAATAATTTTTTGAAGTATGCATACTCATTTTCTAATTAGATTAATATAAAGGGAATAGAAACGTTATAATATTTTTTAGTTTGGAAGAGCGTAAAATTTTACTTTAAATGTACCGTTAGAAGTATATCCGCTAGGAGGACCTGCGATATACAAATTCTTTCTATCATCTCCTGAAGGAATCGTTAGAATAGAACCATCTCTAACATTTGACCAAATCCCACGGTCTGAACCATTACGTATATCTTTTGCAACACCAAATGACAAAGAGGTAGCACCTGCTCCTTCTAAAACAACTCGTACTTTGGTACCTGCCGCGAGATGTTCAAGTGAAAAATTATTACTTGATCTACTGGTTTGACCAGGCTGTGCCTTATAGAGTGACTCCACTTCTCTTGTTAAAGTGCCAGTTACATTAGACAATTGGAATGTTTGATTATTACCACCATGGAAATTATATACTGTAACATTTGTTCCATTTGCAGTACCATAACCACTTACATCTAACACTTTGTTTTGATCCTTCTTATTCCTTACATAATAATATCCATTTCCTGCTTCTGTTGGTATCCAATATTGCTCTTCCTTATTTTGATTAGACGTAGCAACTACATTATTAGAACCATTAAGATCATTCCAAGCTAATACTAAATTTTGATTTGCTATATTTTTAATTTGGTATGCTGATTTATTTGAATCATATACTAGCTTCCATTTTTGATTATTAGCGTTGCCATTTTGCCACAATTGAACATTTCCATCTGCTTGATTTAAGTCAACGACACTACTATTATTTAAAATAGAAACTATTTGATAAGTACCACCATCTTCCAGTTCCGGTGCATAAGGGTCAAAGTTAATGGGTGGCTTTGCGTTAGCAAGGGCTTTTTCAAATCTTCCATCTTTGATCTCAAGTGTTGCATCTCCAAAGTTCGTAGTCATTAGTTTTTCACGAATATTTAGGCTTGGATAGCCATTCCAACCAACCATTGGTAGTTGGAGCCACTGGTGATAATAGTTTTCTGGCGGCTCGTCATTGCTATTAGCCAGGCGAAAAGCATGTGTCAAGCCGCCGTCCTTATGGTATACAATTTTCGGGTGGTTTCCATCGAATCTAACGTTTGAGCGAGGTTTAGTGTACCAATTACCATGTGCTGAATAAGTTACATATTGAACCTGACTATCTTTAACCCAAACTATTGTGTGTTCCCAGTCATGTCGATGTCCAAGCGCAACAAGGCCCGAAGTTTGTTGATCTTTCTCAAAGTAACTCGCATACATAATGGCAGTCCAACCATTACTTGATTTGGCCCGAGAATAAGTGTTTGAATTTACCAGTCGGTTAACATCTCTACAGACACTTTCCGGGGAACCGACCAAACTTAGGCCAGGGTTAGTCGTGCCATCTGGAGAAATTGCTGCAGTCGCATAACACCCGTCTGTGTCGTAGTCATACTTAGGAGCATAATCTAACTCTATCTTTGACGCATTTTGTGGAAGTGCCTTGATTACATCCCCATATGCTTTTGGGGTAGAAAGAAAACTCTTATCAAATTCTCCACCTAAGTTGAATGCAAATGTACTCAATACTATTAACGCAGTCATTACTATTTTTGATATTAATTTCATGTTCCCCCTCCTAGTTATATAAATAACATACATCGTAAAGGTCAACCTGTGTCTAAACGTAAAAATCCTCAAAATAGCGTGGTGACCTCTAAATATATATCATAAAGTTTATTTTATCCCATTTGCATTTCTTTTTTATTGAGAAATACAATTCAAATCAGTGTTATATTCAGAAATAGATAAAGCACTCTTTCGAAGGCCTTCTATTATTCTAATTTTTATTTAAGAGTTCTCTTTTGCTTATATATAATAAAAAAGAATCCTTATTATAAGGATTCTGCAACATCCCAAACAATACAGTATCCATTACGCGGATTATTTAAGCAAAAAATTAAATGTAGACTATTGTTTAAGTATTTTATTTTTTATTAAACATTACGGTACGTGAAATTGTATATTTCCCTTATTAAAAAAGCCCACATAGATCTTACACCTATGAGAGCTACCTAAGGGTATTTAGATTTAGACTCCATTCTATTGTAACAGGCTTTCACCATACATGAGAAACATAATGAACCAAAAACAGACCATCATAATAAGAAATTCTTTAACCCCTTGCTGAAAGGAAATACGACCTTCTTCCATTCTACATGCCCCTTTTCTCTACAACTTTTTATATGTTAAAATAAGAGGGAAAGAAATGTGCCAATTTCTTTCCTAGACGGTCACTCATGACTTTGCTCTTTGTTTGCTTTTGCAAATGAAGAGCTTTTATTTTGCATACTTATGCTTACTTTCTAACATCGCATAACGTAATAACTTTAACTTTGTCTCTCTTTTCAATGCTTTCCACTCAGATACACCAATTTTCATTTTCCATTCCTCCAATATTTAAATTTGTTATTTATATAGCTTATAAGTTCCAGTTGTAAATCTTTCTAGCTTGTTTATCGCTAAATCCTTCATGGACAGCGAATACTTCTGGAAAATCGGAGAGACACAAATCAATAATTGTATTATCAGTTGTTCTTATATAATAATACTGAACAGCCCCTTCATAATTCGAATATAAATAGTATTTATTAATTTTATAATTTAATCCATTTTTCTCTAATACCTCATAAAGCTTATTTTTAGTTTCATCCATTACGTCAAAAATGGTTAACTGCTCCATTATTAACAGCTCCTCATTGCGTAAATTTACTAAACTAACTCTAAGAACAAGATTGTTTCATTATGCTCATTGGTATGCACATTAAACTGTTTTCCTGTAGCTTCTAATGCACTAAAAAGCATTCTTTTATATCCTTGATCCATAAAATCTACACTTATTTGACCATGATTCATAATAAATTGAAGATCAGCCATCATCTTTTTAACTTTCCGTTCCATATAATAACCTCCTCAATATAGTTATATAACTTATAATTATATTGAGGAGGTTGTAATATGGCTGTTAATAAAGACAAGTACACTCAAATTTTAGTTACTTTTACAAAAGAACAAGTAGAGCAAATAGAAAATTATTGGCATGAAAATAAGCTGAAGAACCGAAACGAAGCAATTCGTCAGATCGTAGACAAAGGGTTAAGTCGTAAATAATGGCTACCCTTTTTATTTTCCCTAAAAAACCTAAAAACGCATTTAAATTCCCTGTCTCCCTTTACATGCGTTTTTATAACAAATACGACTTATTTATATTAACAACACCTTCAAAACCTCATACAAGCAAATCTGAAGGTTCGTTTTTTAGTTAAACTGATTTTTTTCATGTATTCTTTAAATAAATTAAAAAAGAGCCAGATTTTCATCACAGCTCATGAATTAATTGGTTCTGTATGTGTACATGTGGGATATTGGGAACAGCCAAAAAACTTATTTCCTGTTTTATTCGAATTTCGGATGACTAAATCATGTTTACATGTTGGGCATTTCCGTTCTGCAGGTTTTACCCCTTGATACACATCTTCAGCCGAATATTCGGGATTGATTTTATTAATCAATTTCTGAAGTTCTACACGATCTATAAGTTTTACATGGCATGCCTCCGCTAATTCTTTCGCCTGTCTTGTATATACACTGTTTGTTACAACCCAGCCCTCGTGTGCTTTGTAATAGGCTTGTGCTGCATATATCTCTTGTACAGCACTAATGCCGACTCTATTTTTCATCCCGTAGCGTTTCGCCTGGATTACAATACGATTTTTCCCCTTCAATACCAGATCCGCTCCGAAATCATTTGACTGCTTTGTGACTGTTGGAGAATAACCCAACTCTCCAAAGAGAGCTTTTAGGTATACTTCGAATTGATGTCCGTCCATTTTGTCTATATAACGAATACCAGACTTAGCCATTCGCTTTAATATTCTTCGATCCTGGATCTTCCGGTACATGAATTTACAAATACGAAAAAGAACATAAAGGATAAAACCATACATCAAAATTTGTAATATGTTTGGCATTTCTGGTAGATTAGACACTTCGCTCCACCTCTTTAATTGGTTTCATTTTCTTTGGTTGGGCTGTTTCTTTTGTTTGTTGCTCACTCACTTGTTTCTTCCGGACATCGTTCCAATCCTTTTCATTCGTTGGGATGTCCTCTTTAAGATCTACAAAGCATTTCATTGTCTGAATGAAGTCTTTCCCGGCTTTATCATTATCAACTGCCATAATAACCTCTTTAATATCGTGCCCTTCTTTTTTCGCATCCATTAAAGATTGAATTACTGTTTTTGACTTCAATCCATGCATAGAAACTAGGCGAGCGTTTTGTATCTTATTTTGCTTGATACTCCAATGAGATAACATATCAATCGGATCTTCATAAAAATAAATCTTATCCGGTTTACCTACATCAACCGTAAAACCGGCATTGATTTTTTCATAATTCGGGACAATTTGCTTAAAGCTTCCTCTCTTATTCTCCATTTTGACAGTACCTTGACGGTTCATTCCGATGACTTGCCCTTTGCCACCTTCTTCTCTCCATTTGAACACCACGTTATTTTTCTTATCCTGGGCGATGAGATCCTTTTTAATCAGCCAATTCACCAAGCGAGGATCTATTTTCCGTTCATTAATTAGATATTCTTTTATCTCTGTTTGCTTATTTACTTCCAGGTGTTTGGGATAACTAAATGGCTGCTGCTCTTTTTTGCGTTCTTCTTCAGCTTTTGAACGATCAAACTCTTTGTAGTCCCCCTTCTGGATGTCCATCACAGCTTGTGGAAATGTCATGTCATAGTACATCATGGCAAAGCTAATCGCTCCATACCCTTTTTCCCCACGACTATTCCAGGCGTATTGATTGCCTTTAATGATGAGACTGTCATGCTCCGTATGACGATAATAGTTTCCTTCTTTCTTAAATGTTTCTCCTTTTGCTTCCAGATATGAAATCAAGTCTACTTTTCTTGCTTTCATCGCATCCTCCGCACTGACATATGCCATTACGGAATCCCCCCTTTACTCTATAAAATGAAATAAAAAAGAGGACTATTCCGTTTCCTAGTCCTCTTTTGCTACTTATAGTTGATATATTCAATTTTTAATTGCTGTCTTTATAAAAAAATCTTTACTAACAAGACGCTAAATCACCGCATTTTTGAATGAGTATAGATTTTTTTATTTCTTACTATATAATTATCTTTGGCTTCAAATTTAACTTTTCATAGGGTTTTACTATATAGGGAAATGAATTGTTCTATTTAATATCTGTGATTCCCAACCATTGTCTCTATAAAATCATTAATAAAGTTTTTTTGATTTAATTTTAATCCAATGCGAACCCCTGTAGCTTCTGCACCTGGACGGAAATCAGCAATCGTTTGTCCTCTGAAAGATTTTAAATCAACTTCTACTTTACGATACATATATTGAACAAAACTAGGATTAGCTATTGCACTCATTGCAACTACATCATGTAAAGGAGCCCCTTTAATACTTTTATTCAATTTTTTATAGGCACTGTAATAATAATCATAAATTGGTTTTATTAGTGATTTGAATGGACTATTTGTATGTTCCACAATATAATTCACTTCGTTTGGTAGCAATACAGCCGAATTTGTTACATTTAAAGGAATCATTGTTAAATTTTTTGACTGATTAATTACAAACTGTGTTGAGACAGGATCACCATACGCATTGGCTTCCGCTACAGATGTGACATTTCCTGGTTGTAAGAACACTCCGGACATGATATATACTTCCTTTACACTTTGCATTAGTTCTTTCCAAATATTTAATACCATCGCAAGGGAAGTAGATCTTCCTACATCAATAATTGTTAACTCTTCCTTGTACTTTTCAATAATTTTAGGGATTAAGCTAAAATCATGAACAGACATAGTTTTTATACTTTCAGGGGGCCGAATAGGACCAAGCCCTTCTGCGCCATGGATTTCTGGATAATAAGTAGTAAACCCATTGGAAAATGGCAAAGTTGCACCACTTATAACAGGGATATCTTGTCTTCCAGCCAATTGCAAAAGGTATAAGGCATTTCGAGTTGTTTGTTCTTTGGTAACATTACCGTAACTTGTAACAATTCCAACAATTTCAATCTTAGGATTTAGTAGACCATATACGATAGCTAGAGAATCATCAATACCTGGATCGCCAAATAACAATACTTTCTTCAAGGTATATCTCCTTTCTTGCAAAAACTAATTTTATAAGACAAGCTTTATACCATTTATATGTACGAAATTAGTGCATTTATGACGCATGTTTTGAGATATTCCCTCTATAAGTAATTTTCTACTTAACCTCGCATAATACGGCTTGCTCCCTGGATACTTTTGTGAGTTTCTAAATCTAAGTGATTTTAATAATTCAACAGCTACCTTCGACTTTTCAGCAATAAACAATGTTTTCCCCATACGTAATACCTCCTATTAATCTGTAATTTCAGTTTCACGCTTCCATTTCTTATTTCTCCGCTTTTTCACCATTATCTGACCGAATAATAGCAACGTGTTCAAAAAGACAGCTACAAGGAACATACAGCCCGCAAACAGCCATACATTCATGGCATTCTCTCCTTTCGTTCTATAAATAAGAAAGAGGGCTTTTCCTTTTACCCTCTTTCATTTTTAGATATAAAAAAATCACTCTCCGTTATCTCAATTGAGTAACAAAAAATGATTTAATCTGCTTTTCCTGTTATAAAATTTTTCATCGTTCCATTTCCATTGTTTCTCTTTTTCTACCTGATTTCTTTGTAGTTTTCGACTGATCTACATTCCCAGGATCTATTTCCTTATCTTTTTCTTTATCATTCGCTTTTTTTCCATTCAATTGCTGAAAATTTTTATCAAAATCCATTTCTTTTGAAGTTGTAGACTGATTCACTGTTATTCCTTCTTTTCCAAGCTTCTCATCCACCTGATTTTCTAATTTCACTACGTGTTCCTGGCTTACTAGCTCATTATCAATCGAAACATATTTCGTTGTATAATACCGCTCTTCAGCTTTTACACGAGTGACAATGCTATCAATATTATCTGGTGTCTCTTCATATTGTGAACGTCTGTATGCTTCGAATTTTCGGCTTAAATCTTTATCTAATGTAGTTGGCTTCTTTTCTTTTAAAGGCTGAATTTGTTGATCTAGAGAAGCAATAGGTGCATATCCATCTGTCTTCATTTCTTTATATAATTCCACTTCTTTTTCATTAAAAGAGTAATCTTTTTGTGCCTCCGCTTTATCAACTAAGAGTCCATATCGTTCATCTTTTACGATTTCATCTAGACTCATATTTACATCTTTTTCATAAACAACAAATGACAAATTTCCTCTTCCATCAAAGATAGAACTTTGAACCTTTTCATATAAATCTGGTTTCAAAATGTTATTTAAATAGACGTTTTCTCGTTTCCCGTTCTTTTCCATGAGTGAAACATATAAATCGTCCCGATTTGTTTTATCTTGGTTCCATACAGACAAATAATTTATATCTTTCGTAACGGCATCCATCATGTGGATTCTTGCCAGTTCTTCATCTTGCATACCATTTGCTAATACTTCAATTGTAACTAAGTGGTTGGGTGTCTCTTTCGATTTTTCTAATGGATTTTCTTGTACTTTTTCCATCGGTATTTCTTTGTTATTTCTATGGTTCACCACCTCATCTCGTAACGCTTGTTTTACTTCATCCGATAGATACCTTTTCTCGTTTAATACTTGTTCATATGGTGTCTTGTAGTCCCCATCTCCCATATTGAAACGATCCATACTCACAAGCTCTATTCTTCCAAAATTCCTATCGACTTCTTTTGGAATGACAATATGATAACGAGCTTGATCGTAGGGGATGGTTTGACCTCTTTCTTTAGCTTCTTCTCTTGCTTTTTCAATACTTGAAATGACTTCAGCCATTTTTTCATTGGCTTCCCCAAATGGAATCAGTTGATTCGCCTTAAAAGTTTCATTGTCGCTCCATTGAACTAGCATAGTTGGACGATTAATTTCATTTTGATTTATTGCTGCAAACTTTTCTTGATTCGCCTCGTTAAATGCATCAATAAATTCTTTATCACTCAATTTTTCTGCACCTTCTACTGGTTCAAACGCATGATTCCTATCTGCTTGTTCCCTTAACTCTGCAACAGAAACAAGCTCTTGTGTCGTATTACTTAAACTCATGTATTCCACCAATAAAATATTTTTTTCATTCTGTTTTTCATTTACAAAGCTAGGTTGAGCATTTTTTTCTAGTCCAATTGGTGCAAGTATTTTTTCTTCAACCTGCTCATATTCAATCGTTGTATAATACCCATCCTCTTTATCCAAACCTTTAAAACTTGCCTCTTCTGCTACTGTATATCCATGACCCTCTACATGAAAAACTTCTTCATTGTGCTGTAATGGCTTACCTGTTTTTTGGCAATAAATCACTTCTGATTCAGATTTGGGATATAGTCCTTTATATTCAATCTCATTATTCATTACTTCTTTATGTGCTGTTGAAATTCGATGATTAATTACATTCAAAGCCAAACTCACTGAATTTTGAAACCAAAAATCCTTATGATTTTCTTTCACATGCTCATTAACACAATCGACTTTTAAACGCTTTTCACGATCTAATGAAACCTTAGCGATTGGTATATCATTGAAACTATCTTCTAACAAATCAGCTTCATAATATGGCTCTAATGTATCCACAATTTTTTTAAATGTATCTTGTTCTCTGTTTGTACCAAATTCATAAACAATCTGTTCCATCTCCCCTAAATTCAAACGAATATTAGGATTTATTTCTTCTAATACACGATTATCTTCTGAAAGTTGAATTTCATAGTTTTCCCAATGTTTTTCAAAATTTAATCCAAGCCTTTCATTGATAAGTCGCTGCGCATTTTGTTGGATGCCTGTTAAAACTTCGAAATTGTCTCTTACATTTCCATCTTTATTTTCAGACACTTGTTTTGCCATATGATCTGCTCCTTTTTCGTTTGTTTTTTCTTTTTCCAACGAGCTTTCAATTGTTTCAATAAATTCAATTGAAGTTTCATGTACTTTTTTCAACAACTTCGTTTTATCTTTCATTTCTTTTCCTTGTGTCCAGCTCGCTAAATATCCTAACGAATATTCACATGTATCAATCCCAAAATAAGAAGAAACGGCGTAAGCTGTCATTTCTGCTTGAAACTCTTTTTCTGGTGCTGTGTAATTCATACGTGTCTCTGCTGTATGAAGTTTGGCATGTGCCAATTCATGAAGAAGTGTTTTTACATTTTGTAATTCACTATTTCGCGGATTCAAAGCGACCTCTTTTGTTAGGGGGTAACTTACGCCCTTTGCAACGCCCAACTCTGATTTTGGTGCAATAATTTTCACTCCGTTTTTTTCCGCAATGGCTTCCATTCCCTTGTACAAACTCTGGTAATCTGTAACGCTCCCTTCTAGCCAACGATTCGGAAAAATACGAGGAAGATCTTCCGCTTTTGCGTTCGTTTGGGACACATCAAACACATGACCGACAGCAAAATATAAGCGACCTGGTTTCACTTCTACGCTTTTAGATTCAATTTGTTTTTTCTCTTGCTCACTCGCCTTTGTAACGGATTTCCATGTCCCATCTTTGTCTTTAAATTTTGCTACAGTTCGGTTTGGAACAAGAATTTTAATTCCTTTCTCACCCTTCTTAACCGGAAACCCTTTTTCTTTCCAAAAAGAAAAGGAACCAACTGCACTGGCTCCCTGGAATTGACTCTGTATTAATGAAATATTAGATGGTGAATAGTGATAAAACTTTGCCATAAACGTTAAGTACTCTTTTAAATCTCCCGGTGTACGAAAATAACCTTCTACACTTTTTTCCATCTTTTTTGTTAAAGCTTGCACCGCTTCTTTCTTTTCTTCTGGTGATTTTGTTTGATACTTTTTCTTATAACTTTTACTCATGATCTTCTCCTACTCTTTCACTCGCTCTTTGCATTTCCTCCATTTCTTCTTCATTCCATCTCTCAGCTGTATCAAAGAAAAGCTCATGAGTTTTCACATTAACCGGAACTAACATATTTTCCTGATTCATGACATGGACTGCAAGTTCTTCCTCTTGTTCTCGTGTAATTTTGATTGTTAGTTCTTCATCTTTTACAAGTAAAACAAGTTCACCTTCTCCAATCTCTTTAATGACTCCTAATGCGATATCTTCATGAAATAATAACATCCTACTAACCTCCTGTTTTTTTATAAAAAGAAACAATGTAGCTTACGTTACATTGTTCTTTGATGCCTCATGATCTATACGTTTTTGTCTTGCATGACTAATTCGTTCCGCTACGACTTCTTTTGCTATCTTCACACTTCCCATCTCTTGTTTATCAGTCGTAATAAGACTATCTACACCCTCTAAAAAGAAATAGCCATTTAATAACTCAATTAAAATTTGCGTATTTCTATCCGCACTATTTGCACCAAGACGAATTTTTGTTAGTTCACTTTTTAATACATCATGTAAGTTTTTTGATACCACTTCCGTTACATAATTTAACGACCATTCTGTATTTTTTGCCGCTTCGTGCTCCTTGCAAATTCGTCCCATTGCTTCGCCTGTATATCGAATTCCGTGTTCTTCCATATAATCATTTATATAATCTTCTGTCGCTTGATCCATCGTTACCTGTCTTCTAATTGTACTCATTTAATAACCCCTTTCATTTTGATACGCATTCTCTTTTTGCATACGCTCATAATACTTTTGATTCTTCCAGCTTTCATATTCACTTTTAAAAGCATTTTCCACTTTCCTCATAGAATATTGAATAGATACATTCTGCTGAAATTTTCGAAATGACTTTGATTTTTTCATGTGATGGATTCTTTTTTGTTCTTTATCATATGCCTTCATTTCTTGTAAAAAAGCGTTCCCCATTCTTTTATATAGGTCATTGATTTTATTCGTCTTGTAATTTTCATATTGCTTCTTATCATACTTTCCTTCCCCATATGCTTCTTTAAAAACTTGCACTTCTTTATCTAACTTTTGGAGAAACTGATTGTAATCTTTTTTATGATGATGTAGAATATACCGACTGCTTAATTCATCAATTTGCGGCTTTAATGGTTGAATCGTATTGTAGCTATATTGCCACTGTCTTTTATCACTTGGTAACTGTTTATAGATTTGTAAAAACAATGGTTTCAAATGTTGATTACGCCAATCAAAAACGGAATCTTCTTTTTTCCTTCCCACCATATTGTTTCGAATCAGATCATTAATTTGTTTTTGTTCCTGCTTACGATCTAACAAATTATTTACGACTTTACCCTTCATCGCATCTAATGTTTTTGGTTTTCTTTTACCACGTTCTCTTGTTGGAAATGGTTCAACAGTTGCAACATGAATATGAATATTATCCGTATTAAAGTGAATGGCTGCCGACCAGATAGAGCTTTTTTCCAACCCCTCTCTTTTTTGCATTTCCTTCATCGCAAGCCGTGTTACATCCATTAACTTTTTTTCATCCAATGTTTTTGTTTTCTCATCATAAATTCCTTGTTTCTCTAACCAGGGATTATGAAAAGAAATGACATCTTGCCACATGATACTTCCATTCTCATGAGCGGTTTTAAACATTTCCTTTAAGGACTTTTTTTCACTTTCTGTTAAACGATTTGCATGTTCCGTAAATAGTGCCGATGTCTTTTCTGAATCCCCCATGTAGTCTTGATACGTTTCGAACATTTTCGGATTCAGCTTCACTTCACTTTTCGCTTCCTCCCGATCTACATAATCAATATAGTTCTGAAACGCATCGGAACTTGGTAACACAAATTTCGTTTTTAAAACAACACCCGGTGTGACGGAAGACTGAACAGGAACCGCATTACTCATTTTCAACATCCTGCATCATCATTTGAATAAACTCATTCATTTTTTCCATTGCGCTATAACAATCACTCATCATATGGATGTTCTTTTTAATGAGATTTTCCAATTCCATTTCCCTTTTATTTTGTTGCTGAAAAAATGCCAGCATTTCAATTTGAGCTTTCAAAAATTTTTGCCGGGATATTCCTTTCCTCTTTGCCATTTCATCTATTTTCTTTAAGGCAACTGGATCTATATCTCTTATTTTTAGATTCACAATTTCCGCTCCTTTCCGCAATTCTGGGTAGAGATCAAAAAATAGTGAGAAGAGCATAAGGGGTTTCTGCCCCCACCGAGGGTGTGGGGCTAGGCGGAGCCTAGCGAAACGATGGGGGCA
Organism: Bacillus sp. PK3-067; assembly: GCF_056738645.1. Lineage (NCBI taxonomy): Bacteria > Bacillati > Bacillota > Bacilli > Caryophanales > Bacillaceae > Bacillus > Bacillus sp. PK3-067. Next base: position 265,970 of record NZ_CP096491.1, read on the forward strand.
AGAAAATCCTCTAGGTGAGTACTCACTGACGATACAAAAACCAACAGATGAGCACTCAGTGAGTACTCAAATATCACTGGTGAGTACTCACTGACGACATGACTTTTTTCACTTTTTATTAATTTCTTGTGCCTTTTGCTCTAACTTTTTGATTTTATCTCGTGCAATTTTTTGTTCTCCTTTAAACAATTCCACGTTCTTTTCTGATGATTTTATTTTTGATTCTAGGGATGCTATTTTTGATTGTGTTTCCGTTTTTTCTGCTTCCGTTTGGTACTTCATTTCATCTTGTAATTCTTTTACTTTTTCATAAACTGTCTTCGCATTTTCTTCTTCCAGTTTGATTGCTTTCCCATAATTTTTTATCTTTGTTTCGATATCCTTTTTGTCTCTTTCTATAAAATCTAGCTCATATGTTTTTTTATCTTCAGCTATCAATTCGTCATTCGCTTTTGTTTTTCTTTGATCGGTAAAAATCGTCTGAACTAATTTATTCGGACTTTTTGTTGCTGCATTTTCTTCTTCAGCTTCGTTCACATCTTGTGTGAATTTACGAATATCCATTTGTTCTTTTTCACCATTTTTATTGTAAATATCGAAAGCTAACGCTCCCCAATTCGGAGATAAGTCTTTTACTTCTACTACGTATTTTCCGTTCTCCTCATACAATACTTTGACAGGTAATTGAACACCTGGATTTGCTTTTTGCTGTGCTTTAAATGTATATCCTGTTTCCTCATATCCTTCTAATCGAAAGTAAATTTGTATAAAGTTTTTATGTGGATTGTATTCTCTTTTCTCTACAATCAATTTCCCCATCCCTGACAACTTAATTACTTTATTTGTCTCTGTATGGAATAGTTTCTCATCATTTGGCATGTAAATTTTTGATGTCAAGAAAGCGAAAAAACCTAAAAATAGAAAGCTGATAATTGTTAAGTAGATCCACGACTTATTTTTTCTTAGATTGATTCTTTCACTCTTCTTACCAATTGCACCTATCACACTCTCACCCCACCTTTTTCGTTATAAAACTTTCATACTTAACTCTTCCACACTTGTAACTCGCCATATTTCATTTTCTTTTTTTATGATGATTCGTAAAACATTGTTAACTTTTTCTTCTCGATTTTGCGTTGGATCTGTCGTGACATTTATAAATTCAGCTAACACATTTACTTCTTCTTTATCTGGTTCATTTTCTTGTAAATAAAACTTCATTTCTATTGGTTTCGTTTTATACGTATCTCCTAATTCGTATTTATCAGTTGGATAGAATTGTTGTAAAAGTTCTTCGCTCATAATGGATTTCGCCTTTTCTTTTCGCTCACTGTAGCCTTCTTTTTCTCGATGAAATGATAATTGAATAAACGTTTCGGCTGTCGATAAATACGCCCTCCTTTGTTGTTCTTGTGCGGAAGGAAGTACCTTATCCAGTCGTTTTTTTAAGTCTTCATTTTGTTTTGTTAGTAATTCATTTGAAAGTTTTAATTGTTTTTCTTTGCCATCACTCATTGACTTTTTACTCAAATAGATATTAAAAGCTGTCACACCTACAACTAAAATGACAAATACAATAAACAAAGATTTTCGTTTATCTTTCATTCTTTTAGTCTCCTATTCTTTCGGTTTTTAGAACCTTCTTACATGACCAGAAAAGACTTTTTTCCAATACGGATTATTTAAATCTTCAATAGAAACACCTTTATTCGTTTGGCAACCAATGAAAGTATTTTTATCAATTACAATGCCAACGTGTCCGTCATGTTTGTAGGTATCAAAGAAAATAACGTCACCTGGTTTCATATCATTTGCTGATACTTTTGTACCAATTTTATTTAATGTTTCCGTACTTACAGCGCCAATCGGACTAGTATACATTCCTACTTGTTCGAATGCCCAGCGTACAAAACTTGAACAATCAAAAATCCCTCTTGCGATGTCATTTGTGTTACGTCCTCCACCAAATACATAGGTAGAACGACCTATCCATTGGCGACCTACATCGGCAACTTTTGAACCGCTACTTCCTCCACTTCCTGGATTTCCTCCTCCACCAGAAACGATAGAACCCGGCTGATAATACTTCAAAACAGCATCGACATAAAGCGCGTCGCCGTAGCACGCGGAGTAGGGTATCATCTCTGGTCTTACACAACGATACATACCCGTATGTTTCACTTTTTGATATTGTTGTTGTGAAAATTTGATTGCTAATTCTTTCGTATACTTGCCACCATTTGCGCCAACAAAATCAAAAAATCCTGTCCCGAAATTGTAAGCTTGAAGGGCTGTTTTAATATGATCCATGTCCCCAGGACTCGTTACTCCGGCTCTTTCTATCGCATGTTTAAATTCCTGTACACCAGCCCAAATACTGTAGTCTGGATCTGTAATACAGTTTGGTGATTTACAATATTTCGTATTAAAAGCCCCCTCTGATGATTGCATTGGATCGCTACCTCGTCCTCCGCTTTCTTGCATCATTTGAGCAAGCATTAAAGCGACAAACGGTTCCACACCAAACTCTTTCGCATGCTTCCGAATCGTTGGCTCCCATTTTAAAACTTCGGGTGAAACATTCATGACTTGCCCTTCACCTGTATAGGTAATATCACCCGTGTCTGTTCCACTATCACTCCCCATTGCCGCAATAAAAATGCTTACTACTCCAAGTAAAAGAAAAGAAAAAAGACCCATCACAAGTAGTGCTAAAGTGATGAGCCATTTCTTTGGTATAATCTTTAAAACTAGATGCATAGTATTAAGCACCTCCCCCGAATAACATCAATTCTTCATCTGTTACTTCTACATGGAAGTGAATGTTTTTTACAGCCCCAATACTCAAGATAACATCCCCTGTTGGCAAATGTGGAATCGCCGCAATCTCACTTTCACTTAACTGTCCTGCAAATACTTTTCGTAACATATCTAAACTGTTATTATCTTGCTGCATGATAAATTTGTACTGTGTAAGTTCAAATAGCTTTTTAATTTCGTCAATCATTTCTTGTGAAGATCCTTCCGGTACAAAATCACGAATCGTGTGACTTGCATATAAAAGCCCTGCAAAGTATTTTCGATCTTCTCGGCTAAGTTTCGTTAAAAATTGTAGAGCATGAGCACTTTCTTTTTTCGTGTTGATGATATGATGCGCCTCGTCAATAATAATGAAATAACGAACTACATCTTCAAACGCAAGTTGCTTTTTGTTAAAAGCTTTTAATTGAGGCGCACCATTTGAAATCATTTCATTCCAAAGAAGATTTAACACATTAAAAATCTGTGCCTGGAATACCTCTGGTTTAAAACTGGATATATTCCGTAAAGAAAAAGATACAACCTGTTCTTTCTTGAAATCTTCAATTGTAGTAGGCCCATCAAATAATTCTGCATATGCTTCTACTAAATTTACAAGATTCAATTCAATCAACTCTAAACGATGTTTTCTGCTTTCTCCTAAATTCTCATGGTGTTTTCTATTTTCTACATCCTCATATAATTCATCACGAACAAAAGATAAAAAGTTTGAGAAAATGGGATACTCGTTTGGTGTTTTTGTTGTAATTTCATTTTTCGCTCCTTTTTCGTCATTCCATAATCCCATACGAATATATAGTTTACGAAGTAAATTTTCATATTCTTTAATTTCATCATCTTTTGCTTCTGGTGCAATGAACCGATAAATAATTGTAAGTTTAGATAAATGCTGGGTAAAACTGACTTCCTCACTTTCTGCTGTTTTATATACTTGAAGTGGGTTAATCTGACCTTGTGACCCATCTAACGCAATTGTCTTTCCACCTAGCTCTTCTACTGTATCTGTAAACTCTTCTACAACATCAAATACCCGAACAAAGTGACCCTTACTTGCATAATCCACCGTTTTCTTTTTTAACAATGTTGATTTACCCGCACCAGACTTTCCAACCATTACACCGTTATAACTCTTTCTTTGATTGTCTTTATGAAAAATATCAAAAATAACATTTCCTTTTGTTTTCGTTGTTCCATAATACGTACCGTATGGATCGTGCAAATAGGAATAATGAAACGGACACCCACCAGCCAAACTGACTGCCGGAATTTCTTTCCCTTTTCTTCGGTTCACATAATTTTTTTGTGTATCAAAGCTCGTTACGAGTGCATCCCATTCATACTCTTGTTCATTTAAAAAGACAGCTCCTCGAAAGTTATAAGATTCTAATGTTTCCATAATCTCTTTTACTTGTTTTTCTAGCTCATCTATTGTTCTAGCGGAAACATAAATACGAATATGAATACGTTTCATGACCTCACCTTGTTTCAAATCCGTATAGAGAGCTTCTAGCTCTAAAAATTCATTTTTCGCATCGATCCGATCTATATTATCCTTCGCTGTATCATGCCGAACACTTTGTTCACTCATGGATTTATTAATCGATTCAACAACCTCTTTTCGGTCATCACTCATGACATCTAATGTTGTGATCACATTTGGCATATTCATAATTTGCTCTAACCAAAAATCATTTACCTCTGTTGGATAATCATAGACATGAATGCAAGTACCTAATCCATCACCTGTTTGAAAATAACTTTCTTTAAAACTAATTCCCCCTTGTGGCTGAACTCTAGCCACTAAAAAGGGGTTGTAACCTTTCTTCTTTTTTAGTTCCTCTTGTTTTTCTTTTTTAGATTTTTTACTCTTGAACGCAAACATATTGTTGCCCCCTTACTACCATATATTTTTCGTTCCTAATTTTGCATTTTGATTAAACAATTTAAACATAAGCTCTAACTTTTTCTCTTCATCCACCTCTAATAGTTCAGTAGAGCGTTTGATATATCGCTTTGCTGCATCTACACGTTCTTTTACGATTAATTCTGTTTCTCCGTAAATAAATAAGAAGGCTTCACGATTGGTTCTGCCCCATTCTAAAAACTGAAGTTCTTTTAACTTTTGATTTAAAATTCGTTCATACAAAGGACTGGTACATTCTTTAATTTTCTTCTCTATATAACGTTGCTGTTCGGTTGTTTGACATGGGAAGTTTAAAAAAACAAGTTTAATGGACTGTTTGTAGGCTTGATAAAAATACGCATGTGAGAAAATAACAAATGCTTGCTCGTCGCTATTCTTAGAAAACATATCGTCACCTTCTACTTGAAGAATTTCTAAAAACTCCTCATTTTTCAGTTCAAATATGCCATCCTCTGTCATGTCTACAATTTGCATAATTTCCGCAATACTTTTCTTTACCTTTGGTTTTTCTTCTTTCTTTTTGTTGAGTACCACCTTCACAATTTCTTTTGGTTCAGAAATTGATTCTTTTACGTTTTTTTCGTTAAATCGAAATGCATTTTTCTTCGGTCTTTCTAGTTGTTTTGGCTCTTCTTTTTCTACATCTTTTTCGCTGAATAACGCCATATGTGAGCCCTCCCTTATTGATCGTTATCAATGGCGCAATATGCACCTTTCCTTCTTAGCAATGTAATAATCAACACTTCATACATTCGTTTTTGAGGATTCGTACTTGGTCGCCAAATCATGATAATTGCAATAGCTACCATGAAAAGAATAAATGGTAGCTGAAAGGACTCATGTACGAAGTTCCTAAGAATCATCGTTACAACTAATAAACCAATTAATAAAAAGAAATCTATTAAGTAAAGCACTTTATTAATCCGTAATTCTGTACTGATTTCCTTCGGAATCCGATAGCTTCTCATCGGGATTCCCTCCTTTTCGACAATAAAAAATAAGCGTACGATTACGCTTATTTTTTATCCGTATTCTTTTTATTTTTGCTCACGATATCTCTCCAACTTTTACCCGTATTTTGACCCATTTGATAAAAACGCTTTGTATTTTGTACCGTTTCAGAAGTATTAATTCGTTCTTGTACACCTCTTACTTTTTGTTTCACTGATGATGTCGTATGTTTAACTTTATCCGTTGTATATTGTCCCAATGTCCGTATTTCCTTACTGCTACTTGCTGCCACTTCTTTATCACTTTCATAAGGAATAATTGGGCTACTATGTGTCACCGTTACGATGTCGGCTGATGCCGGGCTTCCTCCACTTGGTACTGATCTTGGTGTTTCTATTGGTGCCGGGCTACTTCCATTTGGTACTGATCTTGGTGTTTCTACTGGTGCCGGGCTACTTCCATTTGGTACTGATCTTGGTGTTTCTACTGGTGCTGGGCTACTTCCATTTGGTACTGATCTTGGTGTTTCTACTGGTGCCGGGCTACTTCCATTTGGTACTGATCTTGGTGTTTCTACTGGTGCTGGGCTACTTCCGCTTGATGCTGGTCTTGGTGTTTCTACTGGTGCCGGGCTACTTCCGCTTGATGCTGGTCTTGGTGTTTCTATTGGTGTTGGACTTCCTTCACTTGCTCCTTGCCTTACTGTTCCTGGTGTTTGATTCCCTTCATTTGCTCCCTGTCTTACTGTTCCTGGTGTTTGATTTCCTTCACTTGCTCCTTGCCTTACTGTTCCTGGTGTTTGAACTCCTTCATTTGCTCCTTCATTTGCTCCTTGTCTTACGCCTCCTGGTGTTTGAACTCCTTCATTTGCTCCTTCATTTGCTCCTTGTCTTACGCCTCCTGGTGTTTGATTTCCTTCATTTGCTCCTTGTCTTACGCCTCCTGGTGTTTGATTTCCTTCATTTGCTCCTTGTCTTACGCCTCCTGGTGTTTGACTTCCTTCACTTGTTCCTTGTTTTACTGTTCCTGGTGTTTGAACTCCTTCATTTGCTCCTTGTCTTACTGTTCCTGGTGTTTGACTTCCTTCACTTGTTCCTTGTTTTACTGTTCCTGGTGCTTGATTTCCTTCATTTGATCCATTTGCTTTTCCAGCTTCTTTCATTTCATCTTGAAGACTTGTTGTTCCCGATTCTTGCCCATTCGCTACCCCAGGGTTTTCGTTCCCTCCTTTTTTCATGTCTTCTTGAAGTGATGGCGTACCACTATTCTTTTTATCTTTTTCCTTATTTAAGTTGCCTTTTTCTTTTTCCTTATTTGCTTCATCATTTCCATTTGCTTTCTTCTCACCAGCTTTTTTCATTTGATCTTGTAATGAATCTTTATTTTCAGACTCATTTCCATTTTTTAAGCCACTTATGAGACCAGCCATTCCACCTGTTGCCATCGCTGCCGCACTTGCTGTTTTAGCTGCTGCAACACCAGTTCCTTCTGCTGCACCTTTCGCTCCTTTTCCAATCATATTCCCGAGACTCTCCATTGGTTTTGAATTTGCGAGACTGCCAATTCCTTTACCAAGTGCGAAACCACCTACTAACATGCCCCAACTGCTTTTTAACCCAATATCTATACCGAATAACCTTTCTACGGCTGCTGGACCATCTAGAACAGCCATACTAAATGCGGCTAATGCAATCAGATACGGTACACCATTTAATTTGTCATGGAGAAAAGCTGTTCCTATTAGGTATAGCTTCAAAGATAGGAATATCATAATCGTTGCTATAAATATATTGAGGATATTAGATAATACAGCTTTTAACTTTTGACCATTCGCAACATCGGCTGGTGCTAATATATTTGCTAACAAGTAGTTAAAAGACAATTCATAAAATAATCTTGCTAATTTAATACTTACTAATAACAAAGTTAATCCCGTTATCAGTAAAGTAAAAAATATATTCCAAAAGTTCCAATGCCAGCGATAATACTTTTCTGGAAAGAAATCAAACCATCCATCTTTTAATTCTGCTAAAGATGCGACTCCCATCCCATCCATTACTCTTTTATTTTTCAATAATTTTTGTCCATCATCTGATAATTTTTTATCTTTAGCGAACTCAAAATCCGAATCAATTTTTTCTGTAATATCAATCTGTCTAATGTTTTTTTCTGGAATATGATTTTTCGGATTCATGTCCTCTTTCTTTTTCCATCCATTTTGATCTATCACTGCAACATCCGTTATATTCTTCTTAATAATTTCATCACTTAAAGAACCCTTTTGTTCAGATTTCACAACCGCTATGGCATCATCGGTGAACTTATCGACCTTTGTCATACCAGTACTTAATAAACAAATTACACTCAATGTTATGAAAATATTGATGATAATTTGAGAACGATTTATTTGTTTGTTCATAATAAACATGTAGCCAATATATAAAAACGAAATGGCTAAAAGAACGACAAACAATGGATATAACATATCAACAAAATTTTGTATTTCCGGTGAATTAAAGAATCCTTTAATCCCCAGAATTGCATCTGTCACACCTTCTAAAGCATCTACAACTAAAGATAAGCCTACAATTAGGAACCATCCTAGCCAACGCAATACATAATTCACGATGTCTCCTACTTGTAGATAATCCGAGAACGATTCTAAAACCTTTAAAATCTCTTCATCTTTCACTATTTACCCTCCTCTCATGCTTGCTATTGTCCCAATACTTCTTTTGCTGTCCAACTCACCCTTTCATTTAGTCTGTCGATACGAATAATCAATTTTCCTTTTTGTTCCCGATCTACTGAAAGGAAAAGAACCGCATCTTCTAGACCAAGAATGACCTCATTTTCTTCTGTTACAAATGGCGAGTAACTATCTAAAATCAATTGCATTTTATCCGTTATTGTCGGTACACACATTCCCTCTTCCTCCTTTATGTTTGGAATCAAAAAAGCACTCAATTATTTGAGTGCTTTCTAACTTGTTACTTGTTCTTTTTCTTCTAAATCACGCAAGATTCGATTAATCTTGTTTTCGACTGCTTGATAGACACTTTTGTCGATGTGGTCATTGTGAGCTAACATTTGAAATTCACTGTAAAACTCGCCCATTTCTTGATTTTCAACTTCATCTATTGATTTACCTAATTGCGCTAGAAAGAACTTATCAACCAGTTTCAAAACTGCTAAATCAGATTCAAAAAATTCATTAACCGTTTTTTCCTTCCAATTTTCAATGGAGAGAGAATCAAACGGGCTATCTTCCTGCTGAAACGCCTCTTCGGGAATCTCTTCATCAATTCCCATCATGGTTGGTTCTTCTATTGGCTGCATTGTCTCTACTGATGGTACATCTTCCTGTTTCGGCTCTGATGGTTTTTCCTTTCTTTCTCCTAAAAAATCTACAATGAGTGAATTTGGATTTACGTCATCATGTAGGGAATCAATATCTATATCTAATATAGATTTATCTGTATCGAATTCTACGCCTAAGTACTCCCATCTGTATTTTAAGGCTGTTTCTCCCGTATTATAAATTGGGCGAGGTCTGATCCGTTTTCTGTTATTATCCTGACGTTTTATAACACGAATAACGGCACTTTCACCTTCTTTAAAATTCATAAGTTCATTTGCTGTTAACAGTGGGCGTTGATCTAGACCTTCCGTTTTATTTTTATCAGTAGAAAGACCTTTTCCGCTTCGAGAAGGTAGGTTAATCGTCTGATCCCCTAGTTTTTTGGAAACTTTTTCGGCGGTTTCTTGATCGTTAGTTAGAATGTAAATGGTATTCCCACAGTTTCCATCAATCGTATCTGCATCCTCACCATACTTATTTTTTAATTGTGAATATGCTTGAATGATAAGATTAAAGCGAACATTTCTACCGAGACAAACCGTGATAATATTCGCCATCCCTTCAATACTTGGCATATTACCAAACTCATCCAGGCAAAAAACCACCTCACGGTGACATTTCCCTCCACGAGCGAGGGATGCACCCTTTGCCAATATAAAATAAAGCTGCCTTACAAAAATAGAAGCAATCACATGGTTCGAAGAATCAAAGTCTGGTGTAATCATAAAAATAGCGACTGGCTTATCGAAATAATCCACTTTTATTATTTTCATATCTTCATTTTCTTCTACCACTTTAAATTCTGTATGACCCGTTTTTTCATCTATTTTTGTAATAGTAATAGATGTTTTCGTTTGAGGGTTTTCTTTTTCGTTACATTGAATGGTATCTCCAACTTGTATTACTTGTTTGAAATCTAATGCAAAACGTCCTGTAATATCTGCCTTGATAGACTCCTTTGAGCCATCTGGAAATACAATGTCTACTCGTTTTCTAGGTGTCACTTTTCCTTTTATCGTTTTTCCAAAACCGACACGTTTTAAATCCACACTATTTTTTGCGGTCATTTTAGCGATTTCATCAAATGTAAAAATAGAAAGTCCGTTCATTGTTTGAGTGAAAATCCCACCTCGTGTCGTTCCTTTTGAAAAGTTTGAGGTTGCATATTGCATCTTCGCAACACTATCCGCTGGTAAACCTTCAAAGTATAAATCTAATGCATTTTGTGGATCAGCTTCCGGATCTACAATTACTTCTTTTGAACCAAGTTCTGATAACATATTTGCAACTGCATACATTGTGATTTTTTCTTCTGTACCCTCCGCAATACATTTATCTGTAACGGCTAATATCATGGCGTTACACAAGCTCATAGCACACTGTTGCCAAAAAGGATCTTTTACAGTTGGGTTGTAATACAAAGTGTGTGAGAGCGTCTTACATAATGCCTGTGCCGTTGAATAATCTCCATCTTTATAGGCATCTTTGACAAGCTGCAATAAGTTATAACTCATAGAATCAAGTGGAGTTAATAAATTCAAAACTTCAATGTGATACCCTCGTTCTTCCAGCGTTTCTTTCGATGCGCTGAACAATTCCCCCTTTGGATCGTTAAAAATTAATGATGGTTTATGTTCCGCTCTAGAATAGACATCAATTGTAGGAAATACAAAGGTTTCCCCTTTACCAGAGCGTGTTGTACCAATGATTAAATTATTTACCGGACTATCATCAATAAATACCTTGTCACCTAATCGTGAGATAACAACACCACCGCCACCTTTAAATGATTCCTCTCGATCTGGTACAGCTCGATACTGCTTTTTCAGCTCTTCAACTGTTGTAAAACGACTAGATCCTTTCTGATGATTATTTAAGTTTTTAAAGGAAGATTTCAATTTGTACACTGTTCTCGCTATAGTTCCAATCACTACAAGGAAAACAAGCATGTAGTAAATTGGATGTTCTGCAATTGGCATCTGAAAAAGAAATCCTACCTCCATATGGAATGGTTTAGGATGTAATAAATCACTAAATGTTGTTTCTATCAGCTCTAAAGATAAATTGAGTAAAAAATTAGCGATCAAAAACATTCCAACAAACAAAAAAGCACTCAATGGAATGAGTACTTCTTTTTCAGCTAATTTATATTTGATTGATATCTTTTCACTATACATATCAAAGTTTCACCTCTGTTCAATCCAGCTTCAAATTAAAAAGGTACTCTTTTTATGAATACCTTTTTGGAAAAATCTGTTGTTTTCTCTTTATTTACTCGCTACCATCTTTTCATTTTGTTTCAGAACTGGCTTTTCTTGATTCGTTGGTTTCTCTGGTTCTGTCGGCTTCTCTGGATTTGTTGGTTTTTCCGGTTCTGTTGGCTTTCCTGGATCTGTTGGCTTCTCTGGTTCTGTTGGCTTTTCTGGTTCTGTTGGTTTCTCTGGTTCTGTTGGCTTTTCTGGTTCTGTTGGTTTCTCTGGTTCTGTTGGTTTCTCTGGTTCTGTTGGTTTCTCTGGTTCTGTTGGTTTCTCTGGTTCTGTTGGTTTCTCTGGTTCTGTTGGCTTTTCTGGTTCTGTTGGTTTCTCTGGTTCTGTTGGTTTCTCCGGTTCTGTTGGCTTTCCTGGATCTGTTGGCTTCTCTGGTTCTGTTGGCTTTTCTGGTTCTGTTGGTTTCTCTGGTTCTGTTGGTTTCTCTGGTTCTGTTGGTTTCTCTGGTTCTGTTGGTTTTTCCGGTTCTGTCGGTTTACCTGGATCTGTTGGTTTTTCCGGTTCTGTCGGTTTCTCTGGATTTGTTGGTTTTTCCGGTTCTGTCGGTTTCTCTGGATTTGTTGGTTTTTCCGGATCTGTTGGCTTCTCTGGGTTTGTTGGTTTTTCCGGATCTGTTGCCTTCTCTGGATTTGTTGGTTTTTCCGCCTCTATTGGTGGCTTTGGTTTTTCTGTCCCTGTATTTTCCGTATTACCATTCTCACCCTCCGTTATTATTGGTGGGTTTACAATTGTATCTGGTTTCTTCTCTGATGGAAGAATATCACCTATACTCGCTACTGAAGAATCAATATTTTGATCACCGAATGCAAAATGATCTCCATTCACGGTGACTTGTGGCTTATTATCCGTAATAGCTGCAATCACATTATCTTTTGTTGTATCTTGAAGTGTTTTATCTGTTGTTTCTTTATCAAAGAGTGCTAGAACACGAGAAGTGGTGTCATCCCCATTTTGAAGATTACTTACAATAGATTTTTCTTTAAAATTAATTTTTGATTTATCCAGCTCTTCGAGTACATAAGCAACTTCATTATCTTTACTTTGAATTGCATTCTCTGTAATTGCTTCAAAATCTTGTTTGTTCAGATCTTCTTTCTTTTCCTCTGGTTTATTCTTATCTACTTTTTTTGTAATAGCTGATTTACTTTTTGATGATTCCTTACTTCCAAACCAACTGCAACCTGTCGTACTTAATATCAATGAACCACCAAGGAAAACAATTCCCATTTTTTTGTACAGATTCTCATAATTTAAAGGCATGTTATTCTCTCCCCCTTAGATGTTCTGTAGATCTTTATCAATTTTTTCAATCTTAGCTTTCTTTTCTTCTTCACTTATCGTAGATTGTTGAATATCTCGTTTCTCTAATTCTTTGACCTCTTTCATTACATTTTTATTTCCTTGCGTTTTAGCAAAGGAATAACAATCTTCATATTTTTTTAGATGTACAAAAGCTTCAACAATGAGTTTTTCACGTCTACCGTCCATATTGACTTTACCCTTAAGCTTAATTACCTCCTCATATTTCTTATTAAGTGCTGCCTTTTCAAAGTCGATCACATCATTTTTGACATCAATTTCATTGATTTTATTCATGTTGTCTATCCCAATAAAATAAGCAACCACACTTTCTGCAAATTTCGGCTCATATTGTAATGCTTTATTTGCCTTTCCGTTTAATAAATAAGTAAATAAAACTGCCTTCTGGCTATCTTTATCTAATTCTGTGTAATTGACCTTATCGAAGTATTTAACGGCTTCTCCATACTGCTGAATGGCTGCCTGTTGTAATCCTTTTACTACATATTGTTCCGAGCCAGCATTTGCACTCGAAACTGGTTCGGAAGAGAATAACTTAAAGGCAAATATGGCACCAGCTCCAATTAACACCACGCTTCCTATGACACTCGCAATAATCTTGAATCCTTTTCTATTTTCCTTTCCAGGCTTTACTTGTGGCTCTATTTCATTCGTTGGACTATAAGAGGGTTCTTCCTTTCTTACTGGTAATTCTTCTTGATATTCATATTCTTCATGAAAGGGAGAATCATTGATTTCCCTTTCTAACGTTTCTAACAGCTCCTTTTTTTGTTCCTCTTGTTCCGGATCTAATTGCATTACATTCATTTTTTTAGAAATGTGATCAAAAATGTGATCTGCATATCTCGAACCAAGTGATAACGTACCGTTATAAATTTCATTGGAATGACCATCTAACAAATCGAAATCAATATGTTCTTGTCGCCCAGCTGCTCTATAAATACGTTCTAATCGTTTCGTTAAGATATAAGCTTCATGAAACGAATATTGCTTACCCGACTCAATTTCTGTTCCATTGCTACTCTTAAAAATGACAAACATGACTTCTCCTTTCTTCCGTTTGATTTAAATTTATTTCGATTAATCTTTTGAACTATTATTTTCAGCTTTATTGGTTGCGTACTTATGATAGATACAAAAAACAGAAATCAATACCCAAATAACGATGAAGAATATCAAAGCTCTTAACAGCCCTTCTGTTGTTGGTACTGTCATAATCGGTTGTATATTACCAATAACCGAAACGCTCTCCAATACACTTGTTAATCTCATAATTAACACCCCGATTGCTTAATAAAACTAAAATTCCACGAAAAAAAGGCAACAAAAAAAGCCATACCCTTTGCATAGCTCCCTCATTGCCTTAATTATATTTTTTCACTAGTTCATCCAAAAAAACGGGAATAAGATTTGACCAAATTTCACATTGCTATTTACGCTCTCTGCTAAGTATTGGCATCCCATTACAATAACGAGTCCTGCTGCCCCACCAAGAAACCACCAAATACATTTATGTCTTCCTCGTTCACCACCCCAAATTAATAGATAAGCACCCCAACAAAATACAATCGCTGTACTAACCATTGCCCCTCTTTGCATCCATGCAATAAATGAATTACCTGTATTAATTAGACCGTCCATCGCATCACCTAACACTAACATTTGAGATAATGTTTCCAACATTGACATATACATTCACTCCCTTTTCATTTTTAAATGCTTATACGTTACTAAGCTGACTTGATTCATTCGCCTTGCTTTCTTCTTTCACTTCTGTTGGTGTTGCCTTATAAGCTTGCAAAGCCTTCATTACTAGATCTTGATTTTCTTCAATGTATTTCTGATGATGTAAATGAAGCCAATGGTTATAATCCTGACCATTGGCTCTTAATAGGTTTGCTACCATATCTTTTTCTTTTTTTAATTCTCTTTGTGTAATCGCCACTGTATCACCACCTTTCAATGATTATGTGATTACTTCTGATATTGCTCTTTGCAATTTTGCACAAAATAGGTAACTTCTTTTTCAAGTTCTGAAGGTTTGATTTTTGGAATTTTAATATCTTTTTTCAGCTTACCTTTTTCATAATATGCCAGTGAATCTCTTTTTTGAGATAAGCCCCAATCATACGGGTTGCTGGAACCCGGTATATCTTCTCTCTCTTCATCTAATTCTTGCACTTGAATTTTTTCTTGCTGTGCTACTTTTTTTACAACATGAAGCCAATCCTCTCTTTTCTTTTTAGTGGAATTTAACAAAACAAAACCTGTGCCATCCTCACTCATGAACTTCTTCATTTCTAACGGACTAAGTTCCATTACTTCCCCTTTTCCCGAACTAAAGACAAATGTTGAACCAATACCAATTGCAATTAACAGTCCAACAACAGCGGAAATGATCCACCCTTTACGACTCATGTGTGTTCCTCCCTATGTCATATTTTTATAAGCGATTTTGAAGTGTGATGAGACACTTTTAAACTCCAACATCTGTCTTTATTTTATAACATTTAAAGGAAAGTGGGATAGAAAATGGAAATATCATTTATGGCTGGAATGACGAACCCTGTATTGGCATGCGTATAGAGACTAATCCCGACCTAGCTTCTATATGCCCAATACCGCACTACGTATTTTGGCGTGAACGTAGAACCTTATGTATCTACTGTTGTGATGTTCCTCGCTTCTTCAGAATGTCAAAATGGGATATTCCTCACGAGTACTGACACAAACAGGTCTTTGATACACTGCATTTCCCAGTGGTCACAGATGAGTTTTACGATCTTACTCACCCAACGATAAACGTATACCTAACCCCTCTAGTGACCTTTCGAAGGGAGGCACGCATATATATTGTATATTTCACCTTTCTACATCATTACTGAAAGGAAGAGATACACAATATATATCTAAATTGTCAAAGAACAACTTACTTTGTGCTATGTTCTCAGCACACTTCAAAATCGCTTTTTTTATTTACATTTTTGTTTGACAGCTACTAATTCCGCATGTTTATTTTTTCGTTTAGCAATTAAGTTTTGATGTTCATCTCTAACCGAGCGCACTTGATAATAAATTTGAGCCACCTTTTCAATGCTTCCTGTGCTATTTTCAATTGCGATGGTGCCTTTCAGTTCGTATGTTTTTCCATCAAAAGTTTTAACACTATGAGCTTGTGATGCCGCAATATCATAAAATGTGAGTCTTTTTTCTTTTCCCATATGAACGCCTCCTATTTTTGATAAAGAAGGGAGAAAAATGCTTCCCCCTTGTCTAGTTTTCTAGCCATCTAGATAGGATGAAATAGTGAACGAATGCTTCTTATCATGCTAGGATTGTTGTGTTGTACGAAGTGATAATGCGTTGTGCTGCCTCTTTTCCGTATATGTGCTGTAATGCGGATTGAGATTCAACTACGATTGAATGCTGAATGTGGTATGTTGCGCTTTCTTTTAAAAACTGCTCCATATGAGGGATTGGGTACAAATCATATTGATGAAATATCAGGTGAATTGGTCTTATATTCTTGCATTCTGTTAGATACTGAAGAAATTTAGATAATGCTTCTCCTCTCTCTTGATACGTACTTATTTCCGTTTCTACACTGATGTACACAACGGATTTTTGTTTTAGATCCATTTGTAGCGTTTCATAACCAGTTAATAAATCATGTTTGATGATGCGATACCCTTGTTCTCGTTTTTCATGATGTGTATCTTCATAAAAGATGCCTTTTGGATCAAAAATAAAAATAAAATCATTGGTTGTTTCCTGCACATCTTCTATGACCGATTTGTAAGCTCCAAAACGATCTTTTATGATACCTGCAACCTTTTCTCCTTCATTCAGTTCTTTCAACGCTCTAATCATCTTTGTATACTTCTTAGCTACGCCTAACATGTATTGCACTCCTTTCTATTTCACTTCCCTCTTCTGACTACTACTGAAACCAAAAATACTCTTTTTGTTCCCCTTGCTTTTCACGTTGATGTTTTTCAAGAATGTATAGCAAAGTGATAGTTAACGCATCCCTGGTTTCTTTTGAATAAAGACCTAGCTCATGGAAGATATGATAAGCTGGATGCTCATTCTCGAGCGAATCCACTACTTCTACCAAGTTCGCTTCGCTCTCATAGATTTTTTCCATGAACTGAATAACTTTCTTCACATCTAGGTAGTATAAGTTTTTATGCCGTTGATCCAAATATAAAATACTTCCTGCTAATAATTTCGTAGCGGACTCTATCCAATAATCATGTTGTTTTAATGGTTTAATTACAGTTTGAGCAATTGAAATTGCTTGCATCAATTCTTCAGACAACCAAGCACTCTTGCGCCGCATAACGCCTTCCCCAGGTTTCCCTAAATTTTTCATTTTACCGACGTAGATTTTTTACATTTAATTCTATCTCCCTCTCAGTTTCTTATATCTTGCTCCCTATCCAAAGAACAACTGTCCAAATGGGAATTACGAATATACATGCATTTCGACATCCAATAGCAAACCCTAACGGATTTTCATCAATTTCGCTAAAATGTGCTTCATATTCTTTCATACTAAGATTGAGCTTTCTTACGGTTTCTTACTGCAAATACGTCTACTATTAAGCCAAGTACGACACATGCAAGACCAATCCATTTTATGTATGGATTTTCGGCTTTACCGCCTGTTGTCGGAAGATACGTTTCGATTTTCTTTGGTGTTTGTTCTAGTTGTGGTTTCATAACTATCTGTTGTGGTTTCTCTAGTTGTGGAATGACAGGTTTTTCGGTTACTTTTGGTTGTTCCGGTACCTGCGGTTGTGGTGCTTCTGGTTGCTCTGGCTTTTGTGGTATTTGTGGTTGTTCTGGCTGTTCTGGTTTTTGTGTCTCTGGTGTAGATGGTGTCGGTTTCTTCTGATCCTTCACCGTGTGCTTAATAATTTGACCATCCTCTTTAATTTCAAAAGAGAATATTTCTTTATTCAGTAAATAGCCGTCTGGTGCGAATGTTTCTTTATACGTGTACTTTCCATATGGAATCTTGAATTTTGCAATGCCGTTTTCATCCGTTTTTCCTTTTGCAACTTCTTTTCCTTGCTCGTTAAAGATAGTAAATTCAGCGTTCGGAAGCTTATTGTTGCCATCTGCAATATCTACCTTGCTAATCTCTAATTCTCCTGTGATGTGCTTATTTTTCGCTGTTAGCATGATTGTCTTTCCTTGTTCCGAAATACTAAAAGGAATAGATTCTTTCGTTAAAACATAGCCAGTTGGTGCTTGCTTCTCAACAAATGAGTATGCTCCAAATGGTAAGTCTTTCACTTCAATCAAACCGTTTTTATCACTTTTGTGTTCACTTATTTTCTTCCCTTTACTATCTTGAAGAACAAACACTGCACCTTCTAATTTTTTATCTGGATTCTCTCCATCTACTTTTAGAAGTTGCACGTTTCCTTTTACTTCTTTATTTTCGACTGTGAATGTTAGCATTTTTCCTTGCTCTTTAATCTCGAATGGATATTTTGTTTGATTAAGAAGGTATCCTTCTACCCCTTTTGTCTCAACAAAATAATACTTTCCATACGAAAGATCCTTCACTTTTGCAATCCCTTGCTCGTTTGTAGTTGTTTTTGTAATTTCTTTTCCCTCTGCTGTGAACACTGTAAACTCTACTTTTGAAAGAGTTGTTCCGCTGTCACTTAATTTCTTAATCTCAATATTCCCTATTACTTTATTATTTTGTACTGTAACTCTTGCAATCTCACCTGTTTTAACTTCAATCTGTTGTAGCTGTTCATTCATTACATAACCAGTAGGTGATTTTACCTCTTTAAGAGTATAAGTTCCGACTTCTAAACTAGAAAGGCTAGCAATTCCTTGTTCATTTGTAGTAATAGTACCAACCTTTTCATTCATACTATTAAACACATCAAATACAGCATCTTGTAATACCTCTTTTTGTTCTCCTACTTTAATAACTTCTAATTGACCTACTGACTTCCAATTCATATTTAAATTTGCACTTACTTTTTCTTCATTACGCTCTAATAGAACGTTAGCATCTTGAATTTTATCAGTTCCTTTGTAAGCAACTGCATGTAAATTGACTAAATTAGAATTAATATTTAAGGAAAGGTTACCTGTATTGGAGGATTTCGGAACCAAAATACGAAATTTCTCTCCTAATTGGAATTGTTTTTTCATTTCTCCATTCTCGGAAACAATTTTTGTACCATTCGGTTCATTTGTAAGGTTTACAGCGAATACACCATTTTTAGCGTTACTTTCTACTTGGTACAAACTCGTTTCAAAGTACTCACCATTAAGTTTTGCTTCTTGATTATCAGTTGGAATTACATTCATGTAAGTTTCTTGTGTTGCGTTACTATGATTGGCCGCATAAATAATTCCCTTAGCTGCTTTTTCAACATTAGCATTACGATGCTCAAGCTCCGAAATAGATAATTGTCCTAATGCATTCCAAACCGCTAATTGCGTTGCATAATGAGCTACCTTCCAATTTGAAACACCTAATTCTTGTGGAGATTTCTGTGGGTATCCATTCATCAAAACTCTATATACCACATTATCTGTTCGCCCTACTTCTGGAAGATCCTCACCATTCGGTGAACGTAGTCCATATGTAAGACAGTACGCAATTTGCCCATTAGAATTTTTGAGGAGTTCCGTTCGAATATCTTTCCCATATTGATGGCTATAACTCCAATCCAATTTATATTGCTCACGCTGAATTACTTCAGCACTTACCTTAGTAAACGGAAATAGGAAGTTTATTACTACAAGAAGCGTACTCATTGTAATGAGTAGCATTTGATACGAACGTTTCAACATGACTAACAGCTCCCTCATATGATATGCAGTTTTCAAAGATCACTAAAAACAGAATTTTCAGTTTTATTAACTTGAAAAATACTAATTAAGTTATCCCTTTTCTGTATTGTTCATTTACAATATAGATGTATAATTATTGTTTAACGAGTAAATAAAATTTGTTTCATTCTAATCTTGCTCGATAGTACGTAGCAAAAAAAAGTTTTTCAATTGGTTCATTGAAAATATCGGCAAGAAGTTTCGCCCTATTTTCAATAACTCCTTTTGTACCAGTTTCAATGTGATACAGAGTTTTCACGGGTATTTCAGAAGCCTCCGACAGCTCTTGAATTGTTAACCCTTTTGATTGTCTAATATTACGTATAACAGTCAATTTCTCACCCCCTTAATCACATTCTATTCTCCTTAAAGTAGAATGTCAATCCTTTAGGGAAACTTTTTTATCCCAAAGGTGAATAAATCGATTGGAGTGAAATAAATGATACAGAATTATTTCGGGGAAAATGTTAGAATTCTAAGAACACTTAAAGGATTAAATATGAAGGAACTTGGTGATGTTTTAGGAGTCGCTAGTAGTACTATTTCCAACTGGGAAAATAACAGGAAAGAGCCAAGTTTTGAAACGCTCCAAAAGATCTCCATTTATTTTAATGTAAGTACTGATCGACTCCTAAATCATAAAATTGGTGATAGTGAAGCTCTTACAACAGAAGAT
Organism: Bacillus sp. PK3-067; assembly: GCF_056738645.1. Taxonomy (NCBI): domain Bacteria; kingdom Bacillati; phylum Bacillota; class Bacilli; order Caryophanales; family Bacillaceae; genus Bacillus; species Bacillus sp. PK3-067. Next base: position 286,162 of record NZ_CP096491.1, read on the forward strand.
CGGAAAATAATTGTAGAACGTTTAGCCCAAGATTTGTACGAAAGTTATAAAAATGTTCCTGATAAAGATAAACCACTATTAGAAAATGAATTGATTGAGTATGCAAAATATTTAACGCATAGAATTGAGACTAAAAATAAACTAAAAGATAGCTGAAATCCATTATTCTTCTTGGAAGTTTCCAATTAACAGTAATAATTCACGATAAGTTTCTAAAATTTGATTGTCCTGGTCAATCATTTCATTAAACCATTCTTGATTAAGATTCATTTTGTAACCCTCCCGTATTTACGTGAATTTTTTATATTTTCATGTGTTAGTGGCACGAAATTTTTACGCTTTTAAATAATGAACCACCATTATAAAGTACGAAAGACGCTACCTTTTAGTAGCGTCTTTCTTGCTTAAACGGCTTAACCACCGCCGGGGTCGACCATTCTTTGCATAACATATTTATTTGTATCTTGCACTTTTGCATGTTGTGAATCTGGTGTTTCTAATTGAAAAAACGATGTCAATAGCATTACGGTATATAACGTAACCGCTAAAAATTTATTCACTTGACTTCACCTCTTCTTTTAATAGCTCTTTCTTGACGTATTGCGAATAAAAGATATTACCTGTCAATTCGAAAGATTCTAAGGATTCTTTTAATCCTATTATATCATTATTTATTTTCGAAAACGAATACTGTTGAAAAGCCGTAAATTTTTTGCCATCTTTTCTCAGTTCTTCATATAGCTTAATTCCTGTTTCCCTATCACCATGCATACATTCAAAAAAAGCCTTCTCAGATAAATGAATAAGATCAAATCTTATCTTATCCAAATTAACACCATTTTCTATATATAAATGCGCTAGTGTAGTATGAAACGCTACATATTTTTGTGTTTTTTGTGGAACTTGAATACTTTCACAAAGAGAAATAGCTTTCTTAATATACTTCTCAGCTGTAGATGGGCATTCAAATGTAAAACTTTCTCCTAAACAACACCAAGCTGTAGCTTTAATAATAGAAATATCTAATTCAGAATCTAGAATTTCATAGCATGTATTGCGACATCTTTCTAAGTCATTTCTCATTAAGTATATATAAGCTAAACGCTCTTTATATTTCATTTCCAAGCATTGCTTAACGTACTCTTGTTTTACTTCTTTTAAAATAACATCTGTGCGATCAGCATAAGGGATAACAGCATTATAATTTTGCTTATCATACATAGCTTCCATATATAAAATGTTTAAGGCTGCTTGGCACACCGTATCTGAAGAGAAATCTTTAACATACATCTCATCCAATAGTTGCTGACCTCTTGCTATGTTTTGATTCCTTTTGTTCTGTATTTTATAAACCGCTAAGTACTTCTTTAATCCTTTTGTATCTGAATGTTTTTCTATAATATCTGCTATTAATTTATATTCTCCCATTGCTTGGCAATAGCATAATGCTTTTTGCACATTTAATGGTGTTTTACAAAGAAGAATATATTCATGAATGATTTTTCCTTGCTCCTTCGAACTATCACAAATGGCTTGAACTAACTTTATGAAAATCTCAAATTTAAACTCTTCTGTTTTACATTGAAGTCCGTTATCAATTGTTGTTTTACTTGTTCCAATTTCCTTTGCTAGTTGTCTACTACTTATTTTCTTTTCAGTTTTAATTTTCGACAATTTCCCCATTAAATTCTTCAATGTAAAGCCCCCTTCCAAGCACAAGACACATCACCCAATATAAATTATTAAAAAGACATTTTAATCTATAGTTTAGTATTTCGATATATTCTTGGAGGTTAATAATTAATTTTTATAATCGGGTAATCAAAACTTGTCATTATATTATATAACTTAATATTTTTCTCATAAATTGTATAATTAGAAATATTTTAACACGAAGGTCTTATAGTTATGTGTAAAGTGTCCATTATAAAAATTTTATATTTATTTATCAGAAAATTAAAAAAATTGATAAGAAAATACAAACTTTTAAATTCAGATATGCTTTTAGAGTGAATAAATTCACATATTTTTTACAGATAGGATAACAAAGGCTACTTGAGGGGATTGATATTATTTTAATAACAATATAAGATAAAAAGAAAGATTGTATTTTGAAGAAAAAATATTTTTTTTAATAGTAGACAGAAAAAAAACCCACTATACTCAGTTTTAAATTGGTCTCTAGTTTGGCGACATGAACCAATTTAAAACTCCTAGAATAGCAAGGGTCTTATTTAACATTTTTAATGTTCACTTATCACGATAATTATAACATAAGGTGAATTTAATGTGAATAAGAACCTCTATTTTTCCATGTTTTTTCTGTATGTGTTTAGTGGGAGAAATAGGAGGTTTTTTTGTGATTTCACGAAACTTTTTGTTAAGTCGAGCAAAAGCGGAACTAAGTCCCCACATTCATCACTTATCTAAAACTCCTGGAGCTATCAATCAAGAAATCAAGAAAATAATTTCTTATATCGATAGTATTGTCCTAGAGTGTGAAGGTGCTACCACAAAAGATTATCTTACCAAAAGGAAATACGAAGCTTTAGAGACTGTTTTATCTTATTTAGTACAAGAAGGATATAGTCAAGTTAGACAAGAACACATCAGCAAAAAATCTGGAATTTCAAAACCTATTATTAATTACGTTTTTAATTGGCTGCAAGATTTAGGAGTATGCCAACAAATAAAGGTAAGACGGCATGGAAAGATCGCCCCCTCTGTTTACATCTTAACAATACATAATAACTATTTAAAGATTGTTGAATATTTCAAGATAAAATGGGCTGTAGCAATTGATATTTGTGCTACTTTTACTAGATTTTTAAAGAACAAAATTAGTAAAAAGTCTGATGTAACAGATCTTGAATTTATGCAAAAAAACAATTTTAAACCTTCACCTTCCTTAGATTTTTTCGGCATTGAAAAGCAATCAAAACCTGCTGTCAATCATGAGAAACAAGGAAAAAATAATAGATTACAAGACTTAAATGATTATTTGAGTGAAGATCAGAAAAGAGCGTATTACTACATTTTGAGTCAAGAGCTAACATACCTATCTGAAAATGATGCGTATACAATTGCTTTAAGATTGCCACCAGATATTGATCGCTACACAAGATGGGATTTTGAAGAATGTGTGCAATGGTTCCAGTTTAATAAAGCTGAAAACAGTAATCCTGCACATTTCATAAAAATGTTTAATCAAAAATCTAAACAGAAGCAAGAACGTAGAAAGCGTAATGCACAAAATACAAGCTCACTCTTAGATACAACTAATAGTCATACATTTGTTTTCTATAATTTTTTAGAAGAACACGATTAAAATCAAAAAAATCCAATTACAAATAGCCTTGCTGAAAAAAAACATATACAGCAAGGCTATTTGTAATGTCTTCCTATAGTTCTTTATAACCTTATTGGTCTTCAATAAAATAATTCATAAATCATATATATTTCTATGTACTATAATTTTTTCTTTTTAATTCAACTATAAAATTTAAACCTTATAAATCCAGTATATTCAATTATTATTTACTAAACTATTTACTTAGAAATTTACTAAGCAAAAATCTCCAATACCTTGATACAATAACTATTATAGCCCAAATATTAATTCTAATGTTTTTATTTATTTTAATTTCTAAAACAAGATTTATTAAATATAGTACTTTGCATCTATTTGTAACTTTTTAGGGAGGCTTAGCATATTTTCTAAAAGATTCCCTAATTTTTTATATAATTTGGCATAATTCATATTTTAAACAATCGATTAAAATATGATTCTATTAGTTATGTCAATACAGTGGTCTTTTGTTATTCATCAAAATTGATCAATAATATTGAATTAATTTTGATGAATTATCTATGTTCTTTAAAATCTTCGTACTCATTGATTTCACTCTTTAAAAGGTATAATAGCTTATTTCACGCACTGTCTTAACAACTGATTTCATTATACAAGCATCTTTGTCCCCCTCTTCAACTATTGTACAATCTACATTTTATTCTAACATCTGTTTTATTACTCTTAACGACTCTTGAAATCCTTCACCCTAATTACTAGTAAAATTAATAAACGTCTAGATAGATCTATTGCCCCCCTTTTCATCTTCCTATACACATCTACATTTCATATCAAATTTATGATGTATATTATTCAGAAATCTGGTCCATACTAATACAAATGAAACTTCAAATTAAATTTTTTTAGCTATAATTATTTAATATTTAATTAATATATTTCATCTCCCAATATCCTCATTACTTTTACTTGTAAAAATAACCCTGTTCGAGATTCAAAACCCAACAAATAATATCAGCATCTTTTAAAAATCCAAACAACCCCTATGCAAGATTCTATACAACAATAAAACGCTACTTTAACGCATAGCGTTCACATAAAAAAAGCTTTTTATTTGCTTTTTAGGCATATGTACTATAAAAACCGTACATAATTGCTAATTCTATTAATGAAAGCTTTGATTCTATTGCAAATATCTAGTAAAATTCTTATATCAGCAACAAACTTCTAATATTAATAGTTAGTTTTAAAATAGTTTCCTATGTACATTAATGTTGTATAAATACTTGTTCACTTCCAACAATGAACGCTATTAGAACGAATAGCGTTCATTATTGAAAAAACATTAACGCTAGATGTATAGACTGACTTAATATATAAGTATGTATACAAACAAACTGATATGAGTACAAATGATTAGATGGCTGCCTATAAAAATTTCTACTCTTAAAGGAAAGATCTTTTCAAGAACGAATCAATATCTAACATACAAATAATGGAGGTGTGAAGTTTGGAATATGGATATTTTGCACAAGAAGTAGCAAAACAACTAGATATAAACACCAATACACTTCGCAGATGGTCAATTGAACTAGAAAAAATGGAATATATATTTGAAAGAAATGAGCGTAATCAACGAATTTACTATGAGAATGATATAAATATCTTAAAGCAAATGAAAGAATACTTAAATCAAAACTGGAAACTAGAAGAAGCTGCAACAAGAAGCATGGAAAGCATGGAAAATACTGAAGAGAACGCTCAGAAAACGGATAGCGTTCATGAGGAAAATGAAGTTCAAGTAACGCTCAGAAAACGTTCAGAAACTGATATTTTGATGATTCAAGAAAAATTTTCTCACATGCTTGAGCAACAAGATAAAATTGTACAACAAAACCAAGATATCATTAAATTGTTATTACAAGAACGCTCAGAAAAAGAAGACAAAGATCTACAGATTCAGTTATTACAAGAAAAACTGGATAAAGCAATTGAACTATTAAATGAAGATCGCCAAGAACATCAAGATAACACCAAAAAAACGTTCATTCAACGTTTATTTAATTTAAATTAAATCAGATATACGTTTTTTATCAAATATATATAATTGAGCAAAAAAAAAGCGGTAGCTACCGTTTTTTTTTTGCTCATCTTTACAACACGAATATGTAGTTTTTTACAACTTGTGTTACTAATCCTAACTAGAATAAATAGCCTGTGATACATGATGCTATTATAAGGGTTGATTAATTACATAAACTTTCTACTAAAATCATCAAAAAGCATCATGTCATTGGTAAAGAATACTTATAATTCAGTGGTATGCTCAAAAATAGAAAGTTTGTAAAAGCGATTAGTGACATGTCTTGGTCACAATTTCAAACAATGTTGAAATATAAAGTAAAGTGGTGTAGTGAACAATTAGTTGTAATATCTAAAACATTTGCTTCTAGTCAATTATGTTCCAATTGCAACTATAAAAACATAGATGCTAAAAATCTAAACATTCGTGAGTAGGATTATCCTTATTGTGGCACACGTCATGATAGAGATCTTAACACAGCGCTCAATCTTAGAAATGAAGCTAAACGTAAGAACTATCGGGATAGC
>NZ_CP096492.1:0-79611 GCF_056738645.1 Bacillus sp. PK3-067
TTCTACTAACGCTATGACGCCTACTGGTGCCTCGTTCAATCAAATGAGTTTCTGCCCTTTAAATACGTCATAACGCTATGTCTCCTAATCCAAATTCATTATCTCCTCTAAGGTCCTATCAGAAATATACGTGATGATAATCTGTATCTTTCCGTATTTCTTTTTAGCCATTTCTATAGCTTCGCTCTCGGACTTCGCCTCAAACCAACGAAGCTTCCACTTCTCGTCTTTGTCGTAAAACTCTACTGAATACGTCATAACGCTATTACGCTTCAAGAATTTGTCCACGGTACTTGTTGCGGTATAATCAAAACTTCCGACTACATCCTCTAGTGTTAGTTGTTTCATGCCCCTAACCCCATTGGACGCGATTTGATTTTATTCTTATCTGCCTGATCCATAATTAATGCGGCGATTTCTAGTTGATGCCTTCCTAGCTCTTTTGCTATTTCAAGAATATCTTTATCCTCATCCCACATTTCTCTTAATCGTATCACTTCGCTTTCATCAAACACTAAGTCCAACTCTTCCAAAGCAATATATAAGTTACGACGCGACTTCTTCATGTACTTTCCCTGCTGCAACGCCATTGTGTAATTCTCCTTTTCCAAATCCGTTCCAAGTCGTGGCATCCCATTTCCCCTCCAGTTGTAATTGATGAATTTCTCGTAACTCCGCCATAACGGCATGACGTCTTCTATCCACTTCTTCAGGACTGCGATTCCCTGCTTTGCAAATACACGGTGCAAATTGATAGCAGCCATTCCCCATATCGTTGCTAATTACTCCCGTTCCTTCACATACACACATCGTTTATTCCCCCTTTTAAAATGGCAATGCCTTTCTTCTGTAATCCTTTGTTTCTTTGAAAGTAATCGTTCTGAAATTATTGAGAATCCGCGATACAATTCGTTCATCGTATGCCTCGTCTAAACGCTTCCCTGTGAGGTTTGTGGTGAAGATAGTAGATTTACCTTGCCTACCATCGAAAACATCGAATAGTACCCTATTAATGAAGTTTGTTGCTTTCGTATTGGCATCTAATGCGCCTAACTCTGCTCCTAAATCATCGACAATTAACACTTCTGCTTTTACTAGACTTCGAATGATTGCATCTTCAGTTAGTGTGGATTCTTTGCTAAACGTACTTTTAATCTTCCGTAGCAATTCACCAACTGTAACGAAGACAACTGACTTCCCTGCTCCTGCAAGCTGATCCGCTATAGCGTAAGCAAGATGCGTTTTCCCTGCTCCACAATTACCGGCCATAATCGTATTGAAAATCTTTCCGTTGAGATAATCCGTAGCGATTACCTTTGCCAGTCCAAGGTTCTTCGTTCCTTCCTTGCTAGTAGGTTTGTAATTATCAAAATTAGCTTGTTTAATATTGCTATCGGCAATCATGCTTTGTTGATGGAATATGAACTTCTTCTCGTTTGCTTTATCCGCTTCGTATTTCGCTTGTTCTTGTTGCTGAAGCTTCTTACTATCGTTTTCAAGGAAGCATCGAGGGCAAACAACTTGTCCACCGAAATTCATCTTATTCATGCCATGTGTATCACACACATCAGAATCCATAGTCATATTCACCTTTTTGGCTATATCGGTTGGTATTGCTGCCGCTGCTCTCTGCATTGTTCCTCTCTCCCTTTTTAGATTTCATTTGAATTGTTAGTTGGTCGAACTTTTCACGTAACTTTCTAGGAGATAAAATGTTACCTTGCCAGAACGGATCAGCTTGGCACCAATCAATAACATCCTTAATCTCTTGTGGTTCTCTGTTGTCACGTTCTCGCATTAATCTAAATTCATTTGCCCAATTATTGAAGTTAGGTTCTTTTTGCTTAGGATTGTTAACCTTAATCTTTTCAAACAGATACTTAGCCCCATTGGTGTCGCAAGTTTCAAACTTGTGACGGGAAGATTTTTCTTTCTTCTTTTTATCTTTTTCTTTATCTAATTCTTTATCTTCTTCTATATCTGTATCATCACGTGACGTCACGCAAACGTCATTTTCTTCAACCTTATTTTCTAGTGCTAATTGCTGTTGTTTCTTACGTTCACGGTACTTTTTGTTTCGTTCTGCATTCAATTGTTTTACACGTTCTAACCCATCGATGTTCTGATGTTTCTCCCAATTCAAGATGCATATGTACTGATCATCAGTGATGTCTATCATTCCGAATTGCTTAAACGTTTGTAGTGCGAGTCTCACAGTTGCTATCGGTCTATTAAAAAGTGTTGAGAGCATTTCTTCTGTGAAAGGAATGTTTTTAATCAAGAAAATGTAACCATTGGCATTTGTTCTGCCCGCTTGAGACAACAATTTAATCCAAATAATTAGTAGTGTATCTGCATCTGGTAAACTTTCAATTAATCGAATCTTTTCATCTTCAAACATACTAGTAGAGAGCTTTATCCATTTAACATCTGCCATTTAATTCACCTTCTTCATCCAACATTCATAGCTCACATTGTCTTCCATGCCAGTAAACCGAACCTTTTCTCTTCCCCTAAATTTACCTTCATGATAAAAAGTTCTTTCTGCCCTATATATTCGTTTGATTGGCGTTACATAGTCATAACCGCGTTTTTCTAAATCCCGAACTGCTGTTAACATCTCTTTCATCGATCCACGCCTTACAGGTATCTTAAACATCACGCATTCGCCCTTTCGCATACCGCTATGTCGCCTTGAATTTTTATTATTTTATATCCTGGGTAGCGATTGGGAGTGATGTACTCAATCGCTTTTACTCTTGCTTCTTTTTCATTCCGTGCGCCCTTCCACACCCACTTCGGAAGGACGACTTTAGATTGATTTTTGTCTAACATAGGTTTAGCATCTCCTTAGTTTGTTTGTTCTATTTTTTCTACTTGTTCTTGCTCTTCAATTTCAGAAGTTTCTTTTTCAGCCTGTTTAACCCACTTTGTTAATTTCTTAAGTACTTCTCCAGCTTGTTTTAATGTCAATTCGCCAACTTCTTTAATACTTAAGTGTCCTTTAATCGTGTCTTCATCCACTTTTCGAAGGGTAGCTAATTTTTTTATGTTTAATTTAATTGCACCAACTTGTTGAGCAGTAATCATTTCCTCTTGAATCTCAGGTAAATCTTCACCTGCATAGATGTATAATCCTAATCCGTGAAGTGCAATTGCTTTTACTAAGCAACGTTGGATACTTGTGTTAATGTCAAAGCTGTTAGGCTCTGCAATCGGCTTGTTCTGATTGTTAAGTATCGGGTGAATCTGACTTAGTGGTAATCCTTGTACAGTTACTTCAACTTCTACAAAGTAACCACAATCCGTTTTAAGGTAAGGTACACCATCAAATCGCTTGATTTCCCATGTCGCTGTCGGTTCTACTTCACGAAGCTTTTTAACTGCCCATGCCCATGATAAGTAACTAAAGCGACCTTTCTTTTCAACATGTTCCGTGCAATCTATTTGAGCTAATTTAGAAAAGTAATTTTCAGTTATCATATGAATCTCCCTCTCTTTTAAAATGGTGCTATTTCCGTTTGTTTACTAGCTTCATACACTTCCATAAGTGACTGCAATCCGTATTCATAAGCTATAACCATTGAAGCAGCATTAGGTTCATCGCTTTGCTTATATCGTTCAACAAGACTCTTCATAATTTGAATTTCAGCTTCAATTTTGTTTTGTAGGACCACCTTATTCACCTGCTACTTTCTTCATCGAATGTTCTTCAACGTACTGTTTGATGCATTCGGATTCGGTATGGATTGGATCACCACTAAAATCAAGGTACCCTTCTCCGTAGAAGATTTCTCCACCACACCCTTGGCAATAATCCATGAAGTCTCTTGCTGATGAATCGTGATGGTTTCCGTAAGTAATTGGATTTTCAATCATTTTTTTGCATTCCTCCTTATTTACTGAGAGAAAACTTATGGTATAATATGGGTAGCTAATTTTAGGGAATGTTTTCTCTACATCGCTCGTTGCCATCGAGCGTTTTTTATTTTTTTAATAGCTAACTTTCTGAAAGTTTGTTAAAATTTAGTTACCGATATGTGTAACAACTGGCCTGTGCTTCTGTACGGGCTTTTTTGATGCTTTCAAACATCGGAATACTTATCTACGTTCACAAATTCTTAAAATCTTTATATAAAAATTTAGTGAACTATGTGTTAAACTTATTACATTCCAAGAAGTCCTTTACTTTTAGAATCGACAATTCTTCAATACCCTTAGTCTTGCCCTGCATCCCCTTGCAGGGCTTTTATCATTTAGCTAAAGTGATATACCTCTTGTATGTTTCCTCAACCTTATCTGCGCTGTTATGTACACCCTTTGATCTTAAATCCTTTATAATCCACAAGATTTTCTTTCGTTCATATTCATCACGTTGCTGTTTATTTATCATCTTGTGACCATCCTGTCTTTTTGTCCCAGACATCTATTCGGTGTACCAGGTATACGAATACACATATTGCTGCTGATACGATTAAAAGTGATAATGTGCTTTCTTCCATCATTTAAACCGCCTCCCTATCCATTTCTGGAATAATTCCGCGTTTCGTTAGAAGTTCGTTACACATGCTTCCAAGTCTCATTTCTTACAACCTTCCCTATAGTTGAATGTGATGTTCCGAATGTTCTAGCCATTGCTCTAGCTCCATATTTAGAGTGGCCTGGTTTGTAGTGTTTTCTTATCCATTCAATTTGTTCTTCAGTAAAAACAGCTGTATGAATCTGTTCACCTTTTGCGTTTAAATCATTTTTAATTGCATGTTTTTTATTTTCCTTATCTGTCACAAATTCCAAATTGCTTAATCTGTTATTAGTCTTATCTCCATCAATATGATTAACTTGCATCTTCTCTTCTTGGCACTTATTAAAAGATTCAATAACTAATCTGTGTATATAAAATCTCTTTTGTATTCCTTTTTCGTCAGTTAATCCTATTCTTAAATAACCTTTTTTGGTAACAACAGGTGTTAAGATTCTGCCTTTTACGCTATTCCCTCTTTTTATAACTGTTTTAACTCTACCTAGATTGCTAATCACATATATCCCTTCATAACCTATTAACTCTACCCATATCTCATTTTGCTCTTTTGATTCCACAGTTCATTTCCTCCAAACGATTAATTATGTACACCTGTCCTTTTGGAGCGACTCGCATTGTGATTCAAGTTAATGCTCATTTTTCTTCTCAAAAACTAGTTACCGTTCGAACTTTACCGAATCCTTCATTGTTGAAAACCTGTAATTGATTCATTTTCTTTCTCCTCCAGCCATTCGGTTGTCATTTTGACAACTTTTTGAGTAAAAAAAAGTTCATCTATTGATACTCCAAGTGCATTTGCTAAAATAGGTATCTTTTCAGCATCTAATCTTCTCTTGCCATTTTCTATGAAAGAAATAGCTGAAGCGTGACTAAAACCAAGACTCTTAGCCAGTTTTGATTGTGTTATATCTTTTTGTTTGCGAATATCTCTAACTCTGTTTCCAAATGTCATATCCGCCTCACCTCCTATAGTTGTCATTTCGACAACAACTTAATTTCATTATAAGTTGTCATTTCGTAAATGTAAACCCCTGTTTTGTCACTTTGTTTTAATTTTTTTTACAAATAGTGAAAAGTTGTCAAAAAGTATATATACTGTAATTAAAGAATAATACTTCGCAATGGGATCTTATTTATAAAGGGGAATAATAAAATTATGAACTTAAACGAAAGATTGAAAGCGTGCCGCGAAAAGAAGGGTTACACACAGACTTTCATCTCAGAAAAATTAGACGTAAACAAAGCCACTTTATCTAGTTACGAATCAGGAAGACGTAAACCTGACTACGAAACATTAACTAAACTAGCAGACATATACGAAGTTTCTATTGATTACTTATTAGGAAGAGCGATGCATCAAAAGTTAACAGTTAAAGAAACAGAAGAGATAAGTAAAGAAACTAACGAATGGATGACACTGATTAATCAACTATCAGAGGACAACAAAGAGTTGTTTAAATCAACAATTCAAAGCTTTATATCTAAAAACAAAACTCCGTAAGACTAATTACTGTCTACGGAGTTTTGTTTTACTCTTTTCCTTCGTTTGATAATTCTAGTAGCATTTCACGGAGATGTTCAATATTTACCCCTTCGACCGTCTCCATTATCAATAACTCTGTAACTAAATTCTCCATGTTCATTCCCCCTGCATCCTCTATATAATTTGTGAACAATTCACATTCGTTAATTATTTATTTTTTTTGAAAAATAGTTAACATTCCCTAAAACGACGAATGACATCTTCTAAAAAAAGAAGATGTCATTCATTAAATATATAATTTAAACGCCCGTCCCTGGATCAGACATTTTTAATGTAATTGTAAGTTGAGTATCCTTAGCTAACTGCTGAGGTTGCTTTTTTTGGCTATCAGAAGGAGTGAATAAAAATCCACCTGCCAAGGCTAAAATAGTAATAAGCGATAAAACCTTATTCATTTATGTATCACCTCACTCTCATAAATTATAACATTTTTTCTATATAATCCCTAGAGATTTCTTAGGTAATTGAGCATAAAAAATATTCCCTAATCGCTCAAACATATCTAGTGATCTCAATAACAGTTCTTTGTCATTTTTCGCTAGGCCTAAATAGTAAATTTGAAATGCGCTCAGTTCCCCGTTCTCTTCTTTCAACTTCATTAAAATTTCAATTGCATGTTCATTATTACCCTTTTGTATTTCTAAATATGCTTGTTCAGCAGCATGTAATGGTTTAATATTTTCTAAATCAACTTTATGATGTATTTTTAGAAACTCAATAGTATTAGCTATCATTGTTCTTCTCATTTCCATTTGATTACTCGACTCTTTCTCTAAAATGCTCAATGCTTTTTTCAGATAAAATATCGATTTGTCAAAGGATTCATCACATAGCATAAACGATTCTCCCAATACACCATATACTGTTGCTTCTACAACAGGAAAACGATTATTGATAGGTATACTTTGTATCACTTCTTCGCATATTTCTCTTAGTTTTTCTAGTTCGTATGCGGTTAAATGACCATGAATTGCACATTCCTTTATCTTATAAAAAAACGATTCTTTTAGATAAGGATCTTTAATATCATTTAGTTTCTCCATTAAAAAATCGGATTTGTTAACCATTAACTTGAAGTTACCTTGATCGTAAGCTGATAGCATTTCTATTTCTTCGGATAAAATCTCTAATTCTTTACTTTTTAATTTGAGGTATTTCTTTCTCTTATTTAATTCCAAAAGTAATTTTTCGCCTTTTATGTGTCCTTTATATCTTTTATAAATCAGTTCATACAAGCTTGCCCATTCGCGATTTTCTTTATTTGCTGAAGTCATTTCTTGGTCTACTAGTCGTTTTAAAAGTTCCAACTCTCCATGAGCCATTAAATAATTCATCGCAATTTTTTTATTAAGATGTCTTTTAGTATTAGTAAAGTATTTAGCGCAAAGATCTCGACGTAACTCTACATCATTAGGATAAGCGATTTTTAAAAGTTCTCCGTACTTGTCGAATCTAATTCCATCTTTCTCCTTAAAAAATTTAGAAACCGTCACGTTGCTTAAACTGATTTGTTTTGAAATATTTCTATCGCTTATTCCTTTAGCGTACAAATCATTTTGCAACTTCACTATTGAACTTTGCACAATCTTTGTCCTCCTTGTTGGACAAAAAAGACACGTTACCCTAGATTTCTTACATTTAAGGAAAACGCGTCACTATATCTAGGATGTGTGTTATAATTATGTACAAGACTTATGACAAGTGTTCCCCTAGGCACATTAGGGCGGACCGTGGAAGAGTGTTACCAGCACTACTTGCACAGCCATGAGTCTTTTTTACGTCCGTTTATTTTATTATTTTCATAATATCATATTTTTGCCAAAATTCAGTCGTGTGGTTATCAGAAAAATGTTGAGAAAGTTTGAAAATAGCTGTATATCAATGGTTTCTCACACTTACGGATAAGAATATGCAATAGTGCATCTTTCTGTATGAAGTACTCTTATGCATGTTTTACCGTATTAACCATGAAACTACGGTTCCCTTTTTTCATTTGTAATTTCTAGTGCAATTCTAGGACATAGTTCTAGTGCAATTCTGATACACAGTTCTGGCGTAATTCTGGGACACAGTTCTAGCGCAATTCTAGGACATAGTTCTAGTGCAATTCTGGGGCACATAATTATTGTTATTTATTAACGTGTATGATAATATTAGTTACGTAGAATAATTAATATATAAGTAACAACCCCTTCCCAGCCAAGGAAGGAGTTGATTGTGCAAAACGGTCTGCCAACCTTAAGCACTAATTTGTTCCTTATGTGAATTTTTCTTTCGGAAAATGTCTGCCAACTTTACCAGAAGAATTAATTCACATTGAAAGAGTACACAAAACAAATGAAACATTAACACACCAGGTATACCTAAATGAAAGTAAAGAGTTAACGGTATTGTTACTGTTGTAGCAAATACTATTGTGTAAATATGGTATCTAACATTTTCCAAAATTAGATTAGCTGTAATAGGAATATCCGCATTACGAAACGGAAGTAATTTTAAGTATGCATTATAAGACGTTCCTAGTATTACAGTAAATATTAGAAAATTAATTAAAGATTCTATCAAGATTAATCTTCCTTTCTATATTTAAATTATCTATATTAAACGGGAGCTATCCCGTGAATTTTAACAAAACAAAAACACTTAAGAGAACTGCTTTTTCTAAAGAGAATTTTTTAGTTATATTTGAAAATAAATATGTATGTACTTAATTAGCTACATTGAGTATGTTAAATTAAAATAACACCCGGTCTAGGGTTATTTTTTTTGATTAAGTAATACTCGTCCAGAACGTTGTAATAGGAATCATGTTCTTTCATATACTCCATTCGCTCTGCAATAATATTAAAAAGAATAGTATTCTCTCTAACTTCTTCCATAAAGACTTCTAATCCCTCTTTATCTTTATGAAACTGATAAAAACCGTCCTGCATTTCCGTAATTTCGTTATTCAGTTCAATGTGCCACAATCTCCCGCACCCTTTCCTTAAAATATTCTACATCGTTATTTGTTCCAGATAACTCAAATTTTGATACAATAGGCACTTCATATTTAGTAGAAATTTTGTCAGCACTTGCACCGAACATGTCTCCCCAGTTACGATTGCCGCTTGCAGATACGCCTTTTAATTTTTCATTATTGCGCTCTAAAAAGTCTAAAACACGTTCTGGTACATTGCCAAAACCTGTTGTATACGTAATAAGAATAAAGTCTTCATCTATTACTAAATCTTCATCAATTTGAACGGCCGGAATATTTAATTTGTGGATGAAACGCTTTACGTTTCCTGTCATAGAATCATATGTAACTAACACTTCCGCCCCTCCTTCTCCAATCAATATTCTTTGTATATCGTTTCTTGATTTCTCTATATATTGTATTACGTTTCAAAATAAGACACAAGATACATGTATAAATTCTTTCTTTTTTTAACTTCTACTTTTCGATATGATAGCCATTTTTTTTCAATACAATCACTATGAAACAACATTCTAAAACTCACGTCAATAAAGTGCTTTTCAAAAAAGTTGTCAACAAAATTAACCTTATTTTTAAAAAAGTTAACAATATATTTTGTCATAAAACGGTAGATGCTAGAGAAATATATTTCTCCAGCATCACGCAAAAAAGAACAGATATGAAACTATAATCTGTTCTAAAAAACGATTACATTTATTAATTTTATATTATTAAATATTATACATATACTTTTGTTGCTCATTACGTACTAAAAGATAACTATTATAGAAAAAGATTATTATTATGGAGTTTCAATTCATGTATGAAAAATTTATTTAGAGTACTCGATTCTTAAAGTTTCAAAATAAGACATAAGATATATATATAAAATCTTTCTTTTTTTAGTTTTTACTTTTCGATCTGATAACCATTTTCGTTCAATACAATGACTATGAATCATAGCATTGTACATACAGGAACATCTTTCGTTGCAACATACCTCTTTATCTCACCATTTTTCAGCTAATCCAAAATTGTATTTGCTAATTCTTTATCCATGTATCTCACATCAAAAATTAAATAACTCTATTCTTAATCAACAACATGTAAATAAAAAAGAATCCTACTAGTTTAGGATTCTTTTCTATTTTTTAGATAAAGTACATCCCCATCATAATTGTACCTTTTTTGATTTGGTGACTTTCTAAACAATACAAAAAGTTTACTTTTCACGAATAAAAATAATATATTTATAAAAACTTATATTTTACTCGCCCATCAATGCAGAATCATTTTCTATAAGGCATTCTGCAACTACTTTAATTAAACTAATTTCTTTTTT
Organism: Bacillus sp. PK3-067; assembly: GCF_056738645.1. NCBI lineage: Bacteria > Bacillati > Bacillota > Bacilli > Caryophanales > Bacillaceae > Bacillus > Bacillus sp. PK3-067. Next base: position 10,385 of record NZ_CP096492.1, read on the forward strand.
TAATTCGTTTTTATGTAAATAAGGGTGATATGTTTCCTCTTTTTTTGAACTTTTACTATGAATTAGGGCATTCCTTGTTTTATATATCCGATTTGAAATCCCCTTTATTATAGAATCCTTATCTCTATCCCAATTAATCGTGTTTCCATTTGAAAATGTGACTATACTATTTTGATAGAAAGTAAGTTCTTCAGCACTTAGTCTTTGTTTGAAATCATCCAAACTAATTATAAATTTATGCAATACATAATTTAGTGACTGTTGTTCATTCCCACTTCCATTCTCCTTAACCAACCTATTATCTTTAATTATTTTTTTAATTATATTAAACAATTGTTCATCATCCTTATAACTAAATCTCGGAGATGTAATGCTTGTTTTCAAAGTATTTATCTGTTGTTCTCGAAATACCTCATCAAAGAAATACTCAATTATATGATAATAAGAAATAAATGAAACAAATGGATCTTCAGATGATATCGCTAAATTATAATAATCAATCAAATTAGAATTGTATTTTCTTTTCGGCGCTTCAAAATCATCATTCATTTCTATTTTCCTTCTATTTGGAATACCTATAGCTTCTTCAATACTATATACTTTAATCGGAGTATTCATATTGCACATATATGTATAACTAAATGAGTTGATTGCTTCTCCTAGATTAATGTTCGATTCTACTGATTTGGTTATTTTTAGTGTTCCACACTCTATTGTCCTACCCATTATATCTAATAATGTGATTTCTTGACGATTACCCATTAACCTTCTCGTCATAGATCTACTTCTATTGAATAGCATCCTGTAGAGCCATCTTCCTCTTACTTCTTCCCAATTTGGAAGTTCCTCAAATAATTTTTTATAGAGCCAAACTGTGTAGTAATCTGAGCCCTCCATTTCCATCTTATACTTAACTTGATTATCTTCATCTTCAGTTTCTTTAATTATTCGATCTTCACGTAATCTAAATCGCTCCTTTGGAAGCGCTACTGCTATTTCGGCTAATTCATTACCATCATGATCATTGTAATAAATTGCAAATTCATCTTCCTCCAGATTTGTAATTTCATTAAAAATACGCAAAACCTCGTTAACTTCTATTACATTCAATGCCTCTCCTGGGAATTTCAATGAACCATCTATCAATGTAAGCCTAAACATAGTAGTTACTTTTTCTATGAATTCATTACCTGTCATATGCATCTCCCTTTAAATTAAAGAATTGAAAAAATTTTTTATAACGTTCAATCTATACTTTAACACAAATTAAAATTTATATATATTAATAAAATGTTTTATTTTAATACGTTTTCCACGTAACATTTGTGACACACTTTCAAAAGGTACAGGTACACCTTTTGATACGCACTCCTTCCCACAGTAAAACCATATCTCCCCCTATAAATCTGATAGAAAACATTATTCAATATTTGTACTACATAGGGGGAGGATTTTTAATTAAAAAGAGGCGAAATCATCCAATACCCATTAGGAAATTCTTATAATTATTAACAGCGAGGACTTCAGCTCTCTTTTTTTATTTTAATTCGACATAATATGACAATATAGTTGTAACTGGATTTGTTATGCTTGGGTTAAATCTTACATTTTAAAAGGGGATACACATGAACCTGACAAGAAAACAATTACTGGTAACTGTAGTTACCGGGATTATATTACTTTTCGTTATTACCTTTTTCACCCTATTTACTATAGTATCTGAACTAACATATGATCATCCTGATATACTTATCTATTCGTTCACTAAGACCTTAGTATGGTTTTTCTATTTATTCGCGCTGGTCACCATCATTACTTTTATTATTGCGCTTGTTAAATTAATAAATAAAAAGCCTATTAAAAAGACTTTTATTGTTACTGGTCTAACATTTTTAGTATCAATCAGCTTATTCTTTGGAATGGCATTGATAGCACCAAACATTCAAGAAGCGAATACCACTACTGGAAGTAAAACATTTTCCGAAGAAAAAGTAGATAGAATTATTTCCGATAACACAAGAAAAGAAAAAGAACTAAACGATAAAATCAAAGAACTCGAAGAGTTTAAAGGTAATAAAAATTATTATGATAAACTCAAGTCATATAATTCTTTGAAACAGTACATGACATATGATGAAGTTGTTGCTGCATTTGATGGAGACAAAGGTAATGGCGCCCCTAAATCCGGGGGTAAAGGTAAATCCTTTAAATGGGACCTTTACGCAGAAGAAGTTATATGCCATTTTTCTTATGATGATTCTAAAAATGCATACGTACTAATTTCATTTTTAAAACAAAAGAAACCGGATGTAAAAAAACACTAACTGTCATTTCTCAATGGCCAATATTTATTAACATGGTAAAATAATATTTGGATGGGAGTCCAATACATATTATTAAAATTAAGATGGTTCAAATCGGAGGAAGACACCTTAGGGTGTCTTTTTTTTCATTTCGACATAATATGACAAAATAGTTGTGATTATATTTGTTATGATAGTTCAGGTAAATCTTACATTTTAAACGCTGGGGGATACATACTATGAACAAAAAACTATTAACAACACTTACTTGTTTCGCTTTATTTATGGGATTAGCAGCATGTTCATCTAACGAAACAGCAAGTACTTCCAAAGAATCTAAAGCTGAGCAAGAAGCACAAAAGGAAGCTGAGAAAGCGAAGAAAGCTGAACAAGAGACGGCTGAAAAGCAACGCAAACAGCAAGAAGAGGCTATAAAAAAGGAACAACCAACAACTACTTCTGGTAACACTATTAAAGGCTTAAAAGACGAACTATCCATTGGTATGCCATTTAAAGATTATCTTGCTAAAAAGAAATCATTAAATGTAGAGAACCCCTTTAGTATTTCACTCGGAAAAGGTAATGTAGGTAGTGTTCTTCAAGCTCAAGATGGAGTATTAGTTGTATGTATTGATGGAGAAAAGATATTCGATTTAAAAACATTTAAAAATGTTGATGAAGCTAAAGAATACGAAAAGAGCTTAAAAGTAAAACAATAGATTCAATTCATATTTCTCAATCACCAATATAACTTAATATTATTAAAATTAAAGTGGTTCAAGTCGGAAGGCACCTTTGGGTGTCTTTTTTTTACCTATAAACTATTAATTGTTATATAATAATATTATTGTATTTTAGGAGGAAGATAAATGAATAAAAAACTAATCATTGGAATTATCGCTGTACTAGTAGCTATCATTGCTTCCGTAGCTATTTTTAAAGATTCCAAATCAGAAGATATGAAACCTAAGTATTCACAAAAAGATATGGATAAACTTATCGATCAACACTTTAATGAACAGCAAGAATTAAAAACACAAATCAAAGAGTTGAAATCTAAAGTAGACTCCTATGAAAAAGAGCAAACTAGGTCACTTCAAAAAACGACACAGCCGAGTCAAGAAACACCTAAACCGCAAGAACAACCAGAACAAGAACAAGAAAAGCCTAAAAGTGATTCGCCAACTACAACTGAGTATACTCTTCAACAATTAAAAGAGGCATTCCCAGTTGGCATGGAATTTAATCAATATGTAGAGAAGAAAAAAACGATGAATGTAGATCATCCTTTTAGTATTTCTCTAAAAAAAGGCAATGTTGGAAGTGTTATTCAAGCTAAAGATGGATTATTAGTAGTATGTGTTGATGGTAACAAAATATTTGACCTAAAAACATTTAGATCAACTGATGAAATTAAAGCATATGAGCAGAGTCTACGAGGAAAATAAAATACGGTTATTAAGCCGAGGAAGGCACCTTAGGGTGTCTTTTTTTATAACAAAAAGCACATGTTTATTCCCATGTGCTAACAGTATTCGCCGCAGAAAACATTAAGTTATTTTACCAATATATATCCTTCAAACGTAAGCTTTTCATATATTTATAATTCTTATATAAGTGATGGTCTTGGATTTTTTCTAAAATTTCTTTTGAGAAAGAATTATCATAACCTACTATACCATCCTGATTTAAAGTGAAGCTTTTCGTATTTCCATTATCCCCTTTGAAACAAATATCAATTGCTAATTCCTCTCCAGATAGCGCAACACCCATTGGAACAACCGATTCAATCTCTTTCATTACATTATCCCCCTTTTAAAGATATTTCTCCGCAATGAATCTTTACGCGTTCTTTCTTTATAAGTCGCACCATCAATCACTACTGCTAGTAAAAAACGTATCACTGTCATTATTTAATTTTCATTTATTTCCTCCTTTCTATATAATAGTTTACTACGCCTATCAATAATATGAGAACCCCTACTACATATCACTTGTATATATATGGTTATTTTTAATCATCATCAATGCTATAACAGACAGCTTTCAATCCGTATATATATGTAAAGACGTTTAGGTTTAGGTTTAGGGATCCAAGGTTCAAGTCGGAGGAAGGCACCTTAGGGTGTTTTTTTCTTACCTTTCGACAGAATATGACAAATTAAGAAGGTGTAATTTGCTATTATCATCTTATTATCAATATAAATTGTTATAAAAGGAGATATACATGCTAGAATTTAAAGGGCAACTAAGTACACTAGTAGTCACACCAACTAAAATTACTATTAAATACTCTCGTTTGATCGGTAGGGGATCTAAAGAAATCCAAATCAAAAGTCTTACGGGTATACAATTCAAACCACCAGGCTTCCTTTCACATGGTTATATCCAATTCGTTTTCCCTGGAAGCTCTGAAGTAAAAACTAGATCCACCTCTGACTTGGCAAAAGATGAAAATACTGTCATGTTTAATAAACATGAATATAACAATTTCTTAAAAGCAAAAGATTTAATAGAAGGGTACATGAACGAACAAGAAAAAAATACTTCCGCTTCTAATGACCATTCTTCTACAACAAATCCTGTAAATACCTATTCTGTCGCTGACGAAATCACTAAACTAGCTGCATTGAAAGATCAAGGGATTCTAACAGAAGAAGAGTTTACAGCAAAAAAGAAACAACTATTAGGAATATAATAAGGGGGCTTCGGCTCTCTTTTTTATTTCCATTCGACACGATATGACAATATACAGATGTTTATTTTGATATGATTATCCAGAAATCTTACATTATGTGATTCTCAAAATCTATATTATTTGAAAAGAGGCCCGATTATGGAAGCATTAATGGCATTATTCTTTTTAGCCGCACTTATATTTTTAGTATTGCTAATTGTCGCTGCTATTAGAAGAAAGAGTAAAAAGAAACTCGCTATTTCAGCAATTTCTTGTTTAATTTTATCAATGGTATTTTTCTCACTTTCTCCTAAAAGCGAAAAGGCTAAAGATACAAAAGTAAAAACAACTGCTGCTGAAGTAAAGCAAGAGGACAAAGATAAGCAAAAAGAAAATGAAGAAAAACAAAAAGCTGAGGAACAGAAAAAGTTAGACGAGCAAAAGAAGTTAGAAGAACAGAAAAAAGCCGAAGAGCAAAAGCAATTGGAAGAACAGAAAAAGGCTGAAGAGCAAAAGCGATTAGATGAACAACGTAAACAAGAAGAGGCTCAAAGACAACAGGAAGAACAAAAGAAACAACAAGAAGCAGCTCGAGCAAAAGAACAGGAGCAACAAGCTGCACCTAAACAAGAGAAAGTTCACTTTGCAAACTGTACAGATGCAAATAATGCTGGTTACTATGATATAACTCCAGATAGCCCAGCTTATGCTTCGCATTTAGATCGTGATGGCGATGGTGTAGCTTGTGAACGAAATAAAGGACATAAAAAATCTAGTAAAAAACATTAGATTGAAGAAAAAGCACTCTTATGAGCGCTTTTTTATTTCCATTCGACAAAATATGACAATATACAAATGACTTGTTTGCTACCATGAGATAAGCAATCTCACATTCTATATTTTATTGAACAAGTTAGGAAATCCATTTCCTGAAAATCCGGATGTGAAAATCCCGAATCCGGAAATCCATCACAATATAAGTAACCAAAAAAATCCAATATATAAATGAAGAACAATTAAATGTAATTGTTAATACCCTTCGTGAAGCAACAAAGGATGATTTAACCAATCGTAACTTTAAGTCTGTATTGAAAAAGATAATGGATAAATACAATCAGGGGAAAATCTCTAATTTTAAGGATTATTTGATTACGCCATTAGTTAATAAAATTGAAGACTTGGAGCTTCCTAGAATAAAAGAAAATGCAAAGAAGCAATTACACGAGAACAAGGTTGATTGAATCATGGTTACTCGTGCGCTTTCGGAGCATAAATATACAGAAAAAATTTCATTTTACGATTGATTAGCTTCATAAATGAATAATATCTTTGTATTACTCATTTTTCATATATTATAAATATGTTTTAGGGAGAGATTTTTATGAGCAATAATACGTTATTTATCAGTCATGCAACAAAAGATCATGGTTTAGTAGAAAAATTTATAGAATTTTTCAGAATGGGTCTAGAAATAAAAAAAGAAGAAATATATTGTACATCTGGAAAAACGACAAGGAAAATTAGAACTGGAGTTAACTTCGTTCAAGACATGCGAGATAACATCACTGAGGCAAAATTAATAGTTTTCATATTGACTCCTAATTTTTTTAACAGTAAATTTTGTCTTGCGGAACTTGGAGCGGCATGGGCTTTAGGTGGAGAAATATACCCCATCGCTATTCCACAAACTTCATTTGAAGAATTAGAATCTACACCTTTAAAAGGAATACAAGCTACGATGTTAAAATCTGTTGATGATATAGCAGCCTTAGCGGAAGATTTTGAAGAACGGGGTATTGTTAAGAAATTAAGTCATACAGAAGTTAGTTTACGTGCGAGAAATCTAATGAAGGATATCAAAAAATGTCGTTTTGAAAAAGAAGATATTATATCTGAAGAAGAATTTTCAGAATTAGAAAAGAATCTACAAGATCTATTAGAAATTAATAAACAACAAAAATTAGAAATTGAAAAATTAAAGAGTGAAAAAGAAGAATTAGTAACATTATTAGATTCAGTAAATAAATCAGCTGCCGCTAGTTACAAAAAGAAACATTCTTCATCTTGGGACTATTTCAATGAATTAATAGATGATACGAAGCGTACGATACTTAAATTAGATGATTTAGCTATATCAGCTATTTATCATAGCGAATTCCATAAAACGGATTACAAATTTTGGCCAGTAGTTAATGATGATTGGCTTTTAAGCAAAGCAAGAGACTTACAAGCACGTAAATTTATTGATTTGGATGATCAAGATATCACCCCGAATTATAATACTCCTTTAATTAAAGAAGTTTTAGATAAGTTAGTTACATTAAATTCTTATATTAACAACGAAGCTGATGAAGATGTGTATACTATATTTTTGCAAGTATATGATTTTGAATTAGACTTCTCTAATTTAGACTTTTGGGAAAAGGTACTTGATGTAAAAGTTTATATATAAAAATATTTATTTCATGTATATTCCCGGAGATATCAATAAAGAAATTTATATTAATATACAGACTGTTATACATAAAGAGGTGAGATTAAAATCAATGAATACAATAACTACCGTAGCAAATAAAGATGAACTTGAATATGCAATAAAGAATAAAGCCTCAACAATACTTTGTACAGGTGACCTTGCCAAGAAGGTAAATAGGTCTTATAAGATGAAAACTGTATCTAAATTTGTTTTACCAGTTTTAGCTGTATCTATTGCGGGTATTCCTTTTACAGCTGGTATGAGCACAACTGCCCTTATACCAGTAGCCACTTTAAGTGGACTCGAGATAACAGCTATTGTAGCAATTATATTTTTAGGATATACACTTGTTAAACAGATAATCGACAAATATGATAAAGTGTCTGTTAAAACAAACTCAAAAACAGGTGAGTTTGAAATCATCCTTGAAAAAAAATAGAAAAGCAAATCGAAGCGTGCTAATTTTGCACGTTTCATTTTATCGATTAAAAATTCACTCAAATTCAGATTGACATTTTTGATACTAAAGTTAAAGACCCTGCTATTCAAAATAGCAGGGTCTTAATATAGTAAAGTGAGTACCTCTTACATTTTAGGTACTACGCATAGTCTAGTAATTTAATGGTATCATGCAACCACTATGTGAGCTATTTTACGTATCTTACTTTAGCTTTTCTTAATGCCCACTTAATTTCAGATGGAAGTAAGGTATGTTCCTTACCTTTTTCATCTACACATATAAAACGATGCTCTTCTCCATCACAATCATCCTCATATTCATAACGAAGAAATGTAACAACTTGACCTTCTTTTAAATCATGTTCACAAACATTAGTTTCTTTTACAATTGCTTTTAAACCTGGTCGTAGTATCACTTTGACCACCTCTAATTTTGTAAATTTGCATGATAAAAATCATTATACAGCAAAAATCTCCATTCTTACAACGCATTTTTTAGATAAAATAATATTTTTCACAATTACATTCCATATATTTGCACACATAAATAAGCAAAAGAGTTTAATTTCATGTTGGTTTCAGCTAGTATAATAATATAAATTACAGATGGGAGAGATATTATGAGTTCTATTCAAATTGATTCATCTGGTCAAAAGTATGTTGAAATTGAAACCGTTGCTAACAAGGAGAGTTTAAGAATTTCCTTTATTAAAGATGGATTCACAGACAAGCCTTGTCTACGTATCAATATTCGTCCTCATGGAAAGAAGCTTCGCCAAGGTCCTGAGTTCTCAATTGATAAGCTTCCTGAGATTCAAGCCCAGCTTACAGAGTTATTGTTGGAATTACAAAACGAAAAATAATAAAATTAAAAGAGAGAATACTATTAATATAGTCACCTCTCTTTCTATACAAAATATAGATTTTGTTCACTTTTACGATACATTTATGAAACATTCATATGTTACGTTATAAAAGTCCTTTTTTGAATCATTTTCATTCTGTCAAAAAGTCCTAGCCCCTCTAGGGCTTTTTACGTTTAAATAAAGATATATACCGTATTTCTCAATGCATAAAATTACTTAACATGATAAAATAATACTCGAATGGGAGTCCAATACATATTATTAAAATTAAAGTGGTTCAAGTCGAAGGAAGGCACCTTTGGGTGTCTTTTCTTTATTTCCAAAAAGGGTATCGAGGGACTAGCCTTTTCTAATTTGAAAGTAAACTTTTGAATATAAATTCACAAAAAAAGTTTGAGTTCTATACTTCTTACCCCATAAATAATTTAGTTTTCTTCCAATCATTGACTTGAGATTCACTACTAATAGAACTAATTATTTTTAAATCTTTTCATATCAATTGTATAGTTTGAATATTCAATTAAATATTTATAAATAAATTCAAATGTTAGAAAATACAAATAATATGGTATTGTTATTTATGTAATATTCATTCCAAAAAAGGGGGATTTTTCATGTTCAAGAAAGTAATAATTGGAACATTAGCAACTGGAATTATGTTATCTGGTGCTGGAGGAGTATTTGCGGAAACACCTACTGATACAGGTGTAAAATTAAAAACGATTGATAATAAAAAAAGTTTTGTTAAGAAAAAAGAAAAGCAAGACTTTCCTGGTTACAAATCAAAAGGGGAAATACCTACTGTAAAAGAGTGGGATGGAGTGACTTGGTATTTAAAAGGAGCAACTGAAGTAAGTAAAAATTCATGGACAGGACATTATGAAGGATGGCGAACAAGTAATAATTAAGAAACTTTAATTAAGTTTTCCAAGAAAACAAGCAAACAAATAAAAAGAAGACCGAAATAGATTGTTATTCTAGTTCGGTCTTCTTTTTATTTTAAATTCATTAATAATTAATTTTTTCATATCACTATAAAATACCATTATTAACATCCCTAATATAGTTATAAATAAAGAAATTCCTTCAATGCCATTTTTCAAAATTAAGATGGTTCAAGTCCCAGGAAGGCACCTTTGGGTGTCTTTTCTTTATGCATAAAAAAGCCTTATCTTCCTATAAAATAGATAAGACCTTTATATACTACCTATTATCCGATTCATCAATTTTATCATAAACACATTTAACTTCTCCAAAAAGACCACCTGTATCCCATTCGCCACCATAATGAGCACAATTCAAAGGGGTACGATCGTTTCGCATACTTGGATTTGAAGATGATTCATAGCCATTATTTACAATACTACCAACAATAAATATCCCTCCGATTACAAATACTACAGCAACGATTAAGAGTGTTTTCCTAAATAAAAAACAAGAGTAATCACAAAGACTACTCTTGTTTATTTTCCTTCTCTTCTTTTTCAATTTCAAAATCCCCTTATATTCAAAGCTAGTTAACATATGCTCTTTCTAAAATAGGGTACAGAAACCAAGAGTAATTGCAAGAACTACTCTTGTTTTTTTGCTTTCTCTTCTTTTTCAATTTTAGATACCGATTTTGCTGGTTTTTTCATGTAGTTATCATATAGTTCTCCAGAACATCCAAAATGATCTTCAAAATTCTCTGTGGTACTAATACTTGCTACAAACCACAATTCTTGATCACCATTTATATATCCTTTTATAGTAGGGATTCCCATCGGATTCAACTCTTGTTTTGTAAACGTAATAGATTTCACATCTTTAATATTGTAATGAACATATTTTTCTACTCTTGTTTCTTGTGTTTTCCAAAACTTTTCTTCTTTTTCTTTTTGTTTTAAGTATTCCATTGTAAAATACCCTCCTGCTATAATACAAATAATGGATATGAAAATTACCAACTTCTTCTTCATAGGAAATCCCCTTATATTTCAATATAGTTAAAATATACCATGAAATGAGTTGAAACATATGAGTGAATTTAAAAAGAATACCATTGCAACAGATGAAGATTTTTTCAAACTATCAAGTGATGTTTATAACGATGAATTTTTACAAAAAGGAGCCTCAATAGAAGGGGTTAATGGTCAAACCTGGAGGGTCATAGAATCAATAGATGCAGATTCTCAAAAAGTAAAAAATGGATTAGAAGCTATCGCGGTAGTACCAGCAGACAAATATAATGAAAATGCAACACATTATGATGAGATAATCCTAGCATTTCGTGGGACAGAGCCTAACCAATTAGCAGATTTCGAAACAGATATCGATCAGATTACGTTTGGAATTAAAACACATTCTAAAGTAATTACTCCAAGTAACAGTCAAACTATAAAACCTGATTCTGAAACATCATTTGATACTGGATTAAAATGGACAAAAAATGACATCGTAGCAAAATATAACCCTTCTTCTCTTCATACCACTGGACATAGTAAAGGTGGTGCAGAAGCAGACCTTATCGCTGCAGAATTAGATTGTTATGCAACTACATATGCTGCACCGAATCCCTATCGTATACTAAGTCCTGAAGCAAAAAGACGAGTAGATGAAGGGAAAATGGAGAATAAAGCAACTGATTATACACATGAAAATGACCCGATTGGTAACCACACTCAATTCGGTGCACCTCTAATTGGTAAGCAATACACAGTGAGGCAAAACGATACAAAACAAGGACTTTTTACACGTTTAACTATGGACGGACACGGCAGAGATACATTTAAGGGATCCTTTCATTCAAATGGAAGTCCTATATTAAAATTAGAACCTGAAGACATTATAAGACAAGCAAAAAAAATTCAAACACTCAGCAATCGATTATCAGATATCGCAAAAAATATAGAAGAGTTTCAAAGAAACGAAGCTGAAGCAGTTCAAAAGTTAAAAAATCAATTAAAACATGAAACAGGGCCAGGTGGAAGATATCATTTATTAGAAGAACACGAAGTAGATGAAGCCATCTCAAAAATTGCTAAAATTAGAAAAGGTGGAAATGACTATTTTCATGACGCAAACCTAGCAGAAGAATTAATCCATCTTTTAAAAAAAGAACAAAAGAGTTTAAGCCGATTCGGAGATGATATTAGTGATGCAGCAAATTCACTAAGAGATAAAGACAACCAATTAGCATCAAATTTTCAAATTAAATAAGGGGATAATTATATGATCGATTTTATGGGAGAAATTAAAAAGATAGAAAAACAAATCGAAAACGCTGCAGGAGCTACGGGAGATTTAGCAAATCAGGTTGTTGATGAATTACAAGCTGCTAAAAAACAAATTGAAAAAGAAATGCAGCGTATGATGTTAAAAACAGAGGTAGAGTTTAAATCAATAGATATTATAAAAGAAGATACATATGCTCTTCAAAAAAACATAGGGATATTTCACGATTTACAAACAAATACAAGAGATATAGCATCAGAACTAGAGAAAAGTTTCGAAAGTAAAACTGGTAGTAAAATAAATGAAACATTAAAAAAATATGAAAAACAAATTAACAACAAAATTTTTAATGAGCATGTTCACTTGGCAAACAGTTGCGGAAAAAAATAAGGGAAATAGAAAAAAAGTCCTCTTAATATAGGACTCTTTTTTTGTTATTCCTGAAAGTAAACTTTTGAATAAAGGTTTACTTTCATTTATCACTCAAAAAAGACAGCAATAGATCAGCTGTCTTTTCTTTTTTGATTTATAAATATTCTATTTTTTAGGCATCCATGTATGTCCACAATTCATGCAACCATTAATAATATTCTTTCTACCTATAATTCCACTAATTAACGCTAAAGGAATTGAAAACCAGAAAAGAATCACCATTGAAAATGCTATAAACATATTTTCTCCAGCTAAACTAACATTAATTAAAGAAATTACATTATAAAACACAAATAAACAAAACAAAATTATAGCTACTCTTTTAAAACTATAACCACGTTTATTACCAATTACTTGATTTGATTTACACTTCCTACAAATAACTTTTCTTTTTACCTTTTCTTTTTGTACTGTCATATCCAATCATCCTTTTAACTATAAATTTCAATAAACTAATTATAAAATATAAAAACTACAATAAGATACAAATATTATCAAAATAAGAAAAGAAACCCTAAAAACCAGGTTCTTTTTCTTATTCTTCAATGTAAACTTTTCGATAAATGTTTACTTTCATTTATCACTCAAAAATAAGCAAAAAGACAGCAATAGATCAGCTGTCTTTTCTTTTTTGATTTATAAACATTCTATTTTTTAGGCATCCATGTATGTCCGCAATTCATACAACCATTGACAATATTTTTTCTACCAATAAATCCACTGAATAAAGTTATCGGTGCCCCTAGGAGCATCATTAAAAAAACAACAAATAAAGCCATACCCTGAAGTGGAGAATCTCGAGGAACTATTTCAACAACTATTCTAATAGCTATAAGTGTAGCTAACATAAGAAACAGAATTAAAAACATCCTTTTAAAATTATACCCACGTTTGTTACCAACTATTTGATCAGATTTACATTTCCTACAAACAACCCGCCTAGTTACCTTTTCTTTTTGTACTGTCATATCCAATCATCCTTTTAACTTTAAATTTTAATAAACTAATTATAAAATATAAAAACTACAATAAGATACAAATATTATCAAAATAAGAAAAGGAACCCTAAAAACTAAGTTCTTTTTCTTATTCTTCAATGTAAACTTTTAAATATTAGTTTACTTTCAAATCCTCTAGAACATTGCGCCCCAAACCAATTCCCTTGATATCATCAAAAATGATAAAAAAGTATACATTCAAAACGCTGTAAATAACCAAGAAAAAGCAACACTCTACATTCTAGCATTAACTTCTCCTGTGTCTGCAGCAAGGTATGTAATAAAGAAAATGAAATCATAAAATGTAGTTATCAGGTCGGAGGAAGGCACCTTTGGGTGTCTTCCTCCGACTTGAAATTCATAAAATTCCTATGTAATTAAAATAAAATTTTATACATTTCCATCAAACAAACTACTAATTATTTTCTTGATTTAATTCTTTTTCCTTAGTCTCCAAATAAGCCATGCACTCGTGCCAATCATTAAAACTTAGCTTATCCTCTTTCCCTTCTAACAACTCCAACGTCTCTCTTGCCTTTTTTAAATCTTCTACGTACAAATAAGATACTCCTAATATATAAACAAAATCATTTTGTAAATTCCTCTTATCTTTTAAAATATTAATTATTTCATTGTATTTAGGATTTTCACTAATAAACTCTAAATTTGCTATATATTCTTCAACATCTTTAACTTCAAATACATATGGATTTTCTTGCTGTTGTTTTTTTATTTCTTGAAACAAATCAATACTTTTTTGAATGTTTTGCTCCTCACCAATATCCACTAACACTTGAGCTAATAAATATTTACAAAATGTATCATCTGGGTTATCTACTAAACTACTCTCAAAACATACTTTTGATTTTAATAAATCTCTTTTTGTCCCTTTATAAAATACCATCCCCGCTAAAACCTTATCCTCAAAAATTTCTAGGTAATCATCATTATCCAAATTATGCTTAGTTCTTATCTTATCGTAATCTTTTTGTTCTAAATTTCTTAATGCAAATATCCATTCTTTCCCTTCATATATCTGTTCCTTATATTCCACAAGGATTGCAAATACTCTTTCAAATGTCAAAAATATAGTAACTGTTAAAAATAGCAAACTTATGGAACCTTGTGTTTTATTTTGTAAAATATTCGAAATTACAATAGGTATAAACACTATAAATACGACAAATCTTTTCGCTCTAATACTATCTTTATTAAAACTTGAATACGTAATTAAAATAACAAAAATAGCTGTCCAAAAAAACAAAATCTCCAATATATGGGCTACAAAGAAAGTATCTGGCACCATTGCATATGTAATAAATAATGTAACAAAAATAAAAATTGGCCCTATAATAACTAAAGATTTTTCTATTTTTAAATTTATAACTACTAAACGTAATATACTATTACTTATCGCTAAAATTTTCACCATTCTAAACTCATTATTATCTTTATTTAAATAAACTATAATAGCAGCAATAAATGCTATTAAAATTAACCATAAAAATACACCTTTAAAACTTATATATAGACTTGGTATTATAAGTAAAGAGGTTGGTAAGAATTCTCCCTCTCCTGCAAAGATATATCCTAAAGTTTTTATAAAAGATACAATAATGCTATTAAAAGTCGATAAGAGAGTAATAAAAACATATAGTAATGCTCCAAAAAAATACGAAAATAATAATAATGCCACTAAATCAATAGCATAAATACCCAATTTCTTTTTAAATTTATTCTCGAATTCATTCAATTCGTTTTCCCACTCATCAAATTTTAATAGGGCATCATCGAGCATCTTTATAATTAATAAAAATATTCTCAAAAAAGCCATAAATTATATTCTCCTTCCTGCAAAATTTCCTATTAAATTTAATAAATAATAGATTATTTAGCTATATAGAGAAAATATTATTCAATCTATATGTTAAATTTAAAATATAAATAATCCCATTTATTGATGGTATAATAGGCTTACTCGATAATTGTTGTATTTTTAGCAATATAATACCTACTTAGCACCAAATGTCCAAGTAAAAGAGAACTCATAAAACACCTTAAATTAATAAATTTAAATATAACTATTTTATTATAAAATAATACACTAATATTAACACTAAAAATTTGTTATAATTAGTAAAGAATTCTATTAATTAGATAGAGAGGATACAATATTATGGGTTATAAATTTTGTAGAATTATCCAGTTTTCCCCGGGTATGAAAATTAACTTTACATACACAGGTATGGGAGGGAACTCTATTTCACCTGAATCAAGAACAACAACTTATGTACCTGGAACTGGAATCTCGTATACACCACGAATAGCTGAGTCAAACAATTATTATATACAACGAGGATATCAAGGACCAAACACTTCCTATCCCACTATGGATGAACAAGATTACAATACGGTAAATGCATTTGAACCAGTAAAAGAAACCCAAACTTACCTTGTTACTGCTTTTCGTAAAAAGGATAATCAAGTAAACTCCGTAGGTAGAAAACTAATGAAACCACTTTCCATAATTACAGGCGTTTTTGCGGGCCTATTCTTAATTATGATGCTTATTATACCTGCTCTAATCATGGCATTCTTTTCTTTCCTATGCTATAAAAATATAAAAACACCATTTGCAGTTGTATGCCCAGAATGTGATGCTGAGAATCTATTCATTTTTGAAGAAGAGAAGATTGCTTGTCGTAAATGTGAGAGTACCCTTATAATCCAAAAATAAATGGTTCTCAAATTAACGTCTCTTTATTAGTCAAAACAATATAAATCTAATTATAAATATAAATAGATAAAAAGAGGGATAAGTGAATATCATTATTAACTTTGAAGCGTTTAATCCAACTATAAACGACTTAGCTATCAAACTTGCTATGGTACTGTTTATACCGTTATTTTTAGCATTGATTGTCAAAGTGATACTTATGAAATTTATAAAAGAATCAATTGCTGGCAGATTAGCAAGTCTATCTTTGTTATTCTTTATGTACTATGTATTTAAATTTATTACAGCGTAAAAGGCACCTTTGGGTGTCTTTTTTCTGCATTAAAAATGCCTACCTATTTCCCTAGGTAGGCATTTTGTGACTTTGTATTTGCGAACGATGATATTATGACAAAACTCCTTAATCCCCAAACTCTCTGATCGTTCTTCTGCAATACGCTTAAAATGGTTCTATGTATACTAGTCTAAAGTACGAGCAGCTGCATAGAACGATCCAGAACCACCATTTCTGTGAGTAACTTTAAGCTTATATTTACCTTTTGGAAGAGTATTGTACGTATTTGTAAAACCCTTTCCTGCTGCTAACGATCCAGAACCAATAACATTACCTTTTGAGTCTTTTAAAGACCAATCAAGTGTACCTTTAGTATTGTTTGTCATATGAACTCTCATATCTGCTTTTTTTACATGCTCGAACGGTACTTCTCTTTCACCATTCATCAGACTGAAATCATCTTTAAGTATTTGGGTACGTTGGACAATTGGTGCTGAATTTTTAGTATTATCTACACCTTCTGTACTTGCTGATGCTGCTCCAATCCCTCCAGTTAATGCGATACCAGTTGCTAATGTTCCTACTACTAATTTCTTAAACATAATAAATCCCCCTTAAATATGTTTTATAACTTGCACCTTAAATGTATCACTTTTATAAATTTTGTAAATATTTTCAATTTATATAAATATTTATTTAATTATTAACAATATTGGAATTGTATTTTATCAAATGGAAAATAGAGGAATTTTAAGATATATGTAAAAATGCATAATAAATCAAGCGAATATCATGATATACTCTCAAAGAGCTGATACAAAATTTCTTTAGATTGGAAAACTAAAGTCTTATCTACCTAAAAGGAAGGCGCCTTATGGCGTCTTTTTTCTATCTTCAAAAGGACCTGCTCAATTCATTCTTGAAAACATAAGGTAAAGTGAACCCATTAAAATCCATGGAATGAACCCTAGTTTTACCCTCTGATCTAAAGGAGGCACTATTATTATGGGATATGGTGGTAGTTGCGGCGAAGGCTGTGGTTTTGTTGGAGGATTCGCTTTACTCGTTGTACTCTTTATACTATTAATCATTATCGGATGCAGTTGCTTCTGCTAAAAAACTATTGGAAAAGGCACCTTAGGGTGTCTTTTCTTTTGTCCATTATATCCATTACGTACGCATTGATTTTTTATGTGCATTTGATATAATTACTGTATTAGTATTACAGTAATACAGTATGTATATAATAAAAGAAGAGATGCACTAACATCTCTTCAAGTAACTGCTACCGCAAGGTGGTCGGTTGCTTAAACTTATTTTTTGCGTTTAGAACCGCCCTTTCGCTTGCCGGCATTTGGGGCGGTTCTTTTATTTCGTTTACTGCTAACCTTCTTCGCTAGCTCATTCGCATAAGCTGTTGCAAATACTGTAAGGAATACCTTAGCAGCGTCATACAATAAATTAAATAAAGAATCCATTCGGTCACCTCCTTTCTCTCTAGAATCAGAGAAAGGATTGCAACCTCCCGCCCTCACAATATACAGTTGTTCTTATTCTATCATACTAGTACAATCTCACCAATATAAAATAACCCACCTATTTCCCTAGGTGCGCTATATTTGATTTTGCACTTATGCACGGTTGACTATAACAGAAACCTTTTAAATATCATTTATATGTAAAGTAATTGTAATTAATTTAATAACCCTAACACCTTAATAATCTCAATTGTTTTATTATCTTTTATTTTAAAATAAAGCCTTTTCCCTATACGTTCACTAATTACAATATTTCCAGAGGCTAATTTACGCAAATGTTGTACAATCAAATCTTCTGTAATTTTGGTTTGCTTACTTAAATCAGAAACTGACAACGATCCATATGTAATCAATTTACAAACAATTGATAAGCGAGTAGAATTCCCTAACAACCCTAAAACTTTTATACTTTCGGTATAGAAACTAAAATCCATATGAAAAGCATGTAACAGATCTTCCAACCTCCTAAAATAAGATGAATATCAACCAAAATATCTTAACATAAAAATAGTAAAAAACACCCTAAAATATTCCAATTATTCATTGAGAAAAATGATACTTGAATGGGAGTCCAATACATATTCTTAGAATTAAAGTGATTCAAGTCGGAGGAAGGCACCTTTGGTGTCTTTTTTTTATATTTATAACTTTTTTTAGAAAATATTTGAAATATTATACAAATAATTATATCATTATATTGTAATTAATTATAATTATAGAAATATTTAGGGGGATTTTTAATGAAATTAGGAAAATTAGCATTAGCCGGAGCATTAGCACTAGGTGGATTTACAGGATTGGCAGCATTGGACACAAAACCAGCAGCGGCAGCATCAAATGTTCAAGCGACAGTATCATATGACGACTGGGGAATTACAAATACATCTGAATTGTATCAATTTATTCCAGACTTACCGTATGAGTACAAACAACAATTCAATTACAGCTACAAAACAGGAGATTACTTCTCAATTATTGGAGCATATTCTAACTCTTTAGACTCTGATGACCAAATTAAGATTTTCCGAGTAGCAGACAATGGTAGCGGTGAATTAACTCGTTATAAAACAATTAATTGGCATACGGAATCTGCACTCCCAGGTAAAGCAATTTGGGATACTCAAATCACAGATAACTATGACTCAGGGCAATACGTAGCAGTCGCTTATCTGTATGGCAAACATTATAAATCTGGATTCTTTGTTATTAATAAGTAATGCTATACCGTCCTAAGCAAGACGTCATAAACTGCTTACTCTCATCTTAGATACTACAGCGATGGTTTCATACATAAAATACAATTATCAAGTCGGAGGAAGGCACCTTAAGGTGTATTTTTTTTGAATTTATAACTTTTTTTAGAAATTATTTGAAAAAATATACATAGTAGTATATCATTATATTGTAATTATTTAAATTAAAATATTTAGGGGGATTTTTAATGAAATTAGGAAAATTAGCATTAGTTGGAGTATTAACATTTGGGGGATTTACTGCAGTAGAAATGATTAAACCTACTTCACAAGCTGCAGCAGCTTATGAAGAACCATATTCTGATCCATATAATGATAGTTGGGGATTTCACGCTGAAACTAACTTTAGTTACCTATCAAGACTCCCGAATGCACATATAATTAAAAGTTCATATAGAGCTGGGGATATCTTCAATTATTCCTTAAATTCAATTGAAGATGGAGCAGGAGCTGTTATGAAAATTTATAAAGTGGAAAATGGAAAACCTGTACGATATAGAACTCTTTACCCACAATTTGATGCTAATCACCAAAACCCTAATTGGTCAACTGTGATTACAGATGTATACACTCCAGGTAACTATGTTGCTGTTATAAGACATGTTAATGATTCATTAGGTTTTTCAGCTAGCAATTGGTTTACAATTAATAAATAATAACAATTATCCTTGTAAACACCATCTTTATTGTAATGATAAAGTGGTTCAAGTCGCAGGAAGGCACCTTTGGGGTGCCTTTTTATTTATGGATTTTTTTAGAAAATATTTGAAATATAATACAGTAGATTATATTATTATGTGTGTATGATTTCTGGTTTTAAAAATTAATAGGGGGAAACAATAATGAAGTTAGGAAAATTAGCATTAATTGGTGCGTTAACTTTTAGCGGTTTTACTGCAATAGAAATGAGTAAGCCTACCTCACAAGCAGCTGCAGCTTACTCAGATCCACTTAATGATGATTGGGGATTTAAAACCATTGTGGATTTACAAAATTCAGAGGAAAGTACATATCAACCAGATTGGAAGATTGGAAATTTAATAACTGGTGATACATTTTACTTAACACAGCACTTTGGTAGAGAACATTTTGGTGCACAAATGAAAATTTTTAAAATCCACACAAATGGTACCCTAGAACGATTCCAAACAATAGAACCAGAATTTATTCCTGGAACAGAAATTTGGCAAACCCCTATCACAGATAGCTATACAAGTGGTACTTATGTGGCTGCAATTAAATATCGTGGCGAATTCACGTATTCAAATCAATTTACAATCAATTAGGGATGTAATAAATTGAAAAAAGGCTCACTTGGGTTTCTTTTCTTCTGTACATTATATCTATTACGTGCTCATTGATTTTTTATGTACGTTTGATATAATTACTGTAGTAGTATTACAGTAATAGCTTGTGTATATAATAAAAGAAGAGATGCGCTAACATCTCTTCTAATAACTGCTACCGTCAGGGTGGTGGTTATATCATTTATTTTTTACGAAACCCACCCTTTTGCTTTGGACGGCGACGAGGAGTGGGTTTCTTGTTATCTTTTTCTAAAATTTGTTTCCTAAAAACATACGCAGAAACTTCACGTACAATGGCTTTCACAAATTCTTTTAGAAGCTCAAACAAAAACTCCATAGGTATATCACCCCCTTTCCTTCCAAATGGAAAGAAGGGATAACCAATCACCCTCACAATATACAGTTAATCCTATTCTATCATACTAGTACAATCTCACCAATATAAAAAAGACCACCATTACTGGCAGTCCTTTTTGGGTAGTTTTAGAAATTAAATTATAACATATTAATATACAAATTATAAATATGTTTTTCCCAAAGATACTATGAGTTTTTATAATTCTTAATTTCTAAATTTTCATTGCATGATAAATTTTCCTATAAGGATTAACAAATAACATTAAAATTATCAATTGATTAGATTATTAGAAAAAACTGGTTATCTATATAAGTATTTGGTAAAATACAGATATAATTTAAGAGGATAAAGTTAATATAGACCAACTAAGTAATGGTAAGAAAATGTTTTATTGCATAAAAAAAGGCTCCATTACTGGAGCACTCAAAATAAATAAACGAATTAAAACAAGAAACAGACAATTTAACTATATAGATAAAATATAAATAAATCTATATATATGTAAAAATGCATATAAAAACTCTATTTATTGATGCTAGAATAGGTTTACTCGATGATTGTTATATTTTTTATGGTTTTCAAGCAATACAATACCTTCTTAACACCAAGTTTACCAGTAAAAGGAGACATCTTAATCGATGTCTTCTTTTCTTATATAATAACAACATAATAAAATTAAGATGGTTCAAGTCGGAGGAAGGCACCTTAGGGTGTCTTTTCTTTATGGGGTAGCACCAACAAAACGCGAATTTCGTACGCTAAGAGAAATTCCAAAAAGCCAATTCCTATTTAACTTAGAGGAATTGGCTTTTTTTTGATTGAGCTTTCTTTTGATTGTTTTAATGAAAGATATATTGATAATAAACCGTTCAAAGTCAAGAAGATAACCAGAATTCTAGTAAGTAGTGCAATATCGGCAGAAAATACTTTTATCGAATGCCATGGAGAACCTGTACTATAAATTAATAACGGAATAAAAGTAATAGATATAACTAAAAGTATAATCCCGGAGATACGCCATAAGCTTCTTTTACGAATCTTTCCTGATTTGACCTTTACTAATTGATAAATAAACATTATAAAAAGTAAACATAATATTCCTATCATGGTCAGTTGTATAATAGGATTATATTTAGATACATCAACGGGCTCTTTCTCATTTAAAATATTGATAATCCCTTGTTTCAGGTGTATAAGTGTCTCTTCTTCTAAAATATGATTTTTATTAGTAAGAATTACACCTCCCCAACCCGTTTCTGGTATAAAGAATACTTCTGCATGTGAATCAGAGGTTGAACCAGAATGCCATATCATTTCTTCTTTAGAATTTGGATTTGAGATTCTTACACCAAGACCATAATATCGATTTTCACCAGTTTGAACATAAGGCGATACATAAAGATTCATAGTATTTTTGCTTAAAAAATTGTTACTGTCGCGCTGACTAAGTAATCTAATGTACTGGATCATATCTGTCGCACTTGCAGTTATGTATCCATATGGTGCTCCTCCATTATCATATGTTACTGAACTTTTTCGAGGGATCCCTAACCAAGACTGATATCCGGCCAAATATCCTTTTTCATATGCCGTATCATTGTCGGCTGCAGCATTCCTCATACCTAATGGTAAAAAAACTTTTTGTTCCATGTACTCAGAATATGGTTGCTTGGTAACTTCTTCGATGAGAGTACCAAGAATTAAGAAATTGGCATTACTATATTGATGTTTTTCTCCAGGTACGGCAGTCAACCTAACGTCCGATAAACTTTCTACATTTTTCTTTATAGCACCCAGATCTTTAGATTCTCTATCTGATATAGATAAGCCAGAATAAGTACTTATCCCACTTGTTTGCGTAAGTAAATGTTTAATTGTTATTTTGGATGCATCTTTTTTATTTTTAAGTGTAAACCATGGAATATACTTTTGGACTGGATCATCTAAATGAACTGTACCTTCTTCAATTAATGTCATTATAGCTAAGCCTGTTAATGATTTACTTATTGATCCTATTGTAAAGGGAGTTTCAGCAGTTACTTTTTCTTCAGATTCTCCCGTTACACCCCATGACTTAGAATAAAAAATATCATTCTTATGAACAATAGCAATAGAAGCTCCTGGAATCCGATGTTCTTCTAAAAAATTTTCGACATAGCTGTCTATGGTACTTTTAATATCTTGTTCGGCGAATACATACGAGGTTGGTAAAAACAAAATAAACACATTAAATAATAAGCACACAATTGTAGCTTTTATCATTTTCATTTTATTTCACCTGTTTAAATTTATTTTTCGTATATAAAACATTACAAATATGGAGACTAACAAGGAAGTAGAAAAGCTAATGAACATTAGTAAGAAGTTCCACCATGAATTATCTGATATCTGATAAAAGATATTATAATCGAACGAACTGTTAGTATTTAGTGGATTAAAGGACTCTGTTAAAAACATTGATAGTATTAGTTGCAAACCGAGATAAGTAACAATTAAAGTAAATAACCCTATCGCGAATAAAATTCCCGTTCTACCTTTGGACTTTCGTATGTGTTTTATTTCAGAATGAAGATCTATTCCATTAATCTCTAAAAAATCTTTGACAAATGTTGTTGCATCCCCTAATTCTTTTATGCTATTTTGGCCGTGTTCACGAGATTCTTGAATATGCTCTAAAAGCTGTTGTTTAATATTCTTTCTATGTTTTGAACTTATTTGATATTGCTTTAACTCATCGAGAACTTCATCTAAAAATTGTTTTTCTTCGATGGTCAATTTAATATTCATTCCAATTGATCTCCTTTCGAACCATTTTTAAGTAAGGATTTTATATCCTTTTGTAACTCTAACCACTCATTGATTTTTTTTTGAAGATACAATTCCCCTTTTTCATTTATTTCATAATAAACTCTAACCTTGCCGTTTTCCGTCATTTCACGGTAAGTATTAACCCACTCTTGGTCTTTGAGCTTAGTTAGAATAGGATAAATGCTGCCTACTCCTTTCAATTTTAAATTGTGTTCTTCTAATTCCTTCATAATTTCATAACCATAGCTTTTTTCCTTTGACAAAATAGATAACACACACATTTCTAAATGACCTTTAATTAAACTTGTTCTATCCATAGGATAAATTTAACAAAAATATATACTTCTTTCAAGTATATATTTTTAATAAAAGTAAAATAGAATAAGGATCGAATATAAGTATTGATAAAAACTTCCCTTTAACGACCGTTTATGGAACTTGTTTGTTTTTAAACAAAAGCGTTAAAAATCCATCCATATCAAGTGCCAAAACCCATATCCAAAAACAAAGTTCCTTTTTTTAATTCAACAAGGTTTTTGGTACTATTTTAATAGATATATTTAGATAGGAAGTGAAACAATTTGATTTTTGGTTATGCTCGTGTCAGCACAGAAGAACAAAATCTCGATATGCAAATAGATGCTTTGCAACAATATGGTATAGATAAGTTATATCAAGAGAAAATGACAGGAACAAAAAAAGATCGTCCTCAGCTCGAAGAGTTGCTAAAGGTATTACGTAAAGGCGATAAGATAGTCGTTTACAAACTTGATCGAATTTCTCGATCTACAAAACACCTAATTGAGTTAAGTGAAAAATTCAAAGAACTGGGTGTAGATTTTATTTCTATTCATGACAACATTGATACATCTAATGCTATGGGGAAATTCTTCTTTCGAATGATGGCAAGTATTGCAGAATTAGAAAGAGATATTATTAGCGAACGTACCAAAACAGGATTAAACGCAGCTAGGGCTCGTGGGAAAAAAGGCGGAAGACCACAAAAACATACAGATAAGGTAGAAATGGCTCTTAAAATGTATCAAAGTAAAGAATATAGCATTAAACAAATTACAGAGGCTACCGGTCTAAGTAAAACAACATTGTATCGATACATTAACAAATAACCTCATTACTTTTATAAATGGAGGAAATATTATGAGAGGAAAAGAACTTCTCACACCTGTACAAAGGGAAGAACTATTACATATTTCTGTTGAAACAGAACATGAGCTAGCACTGCATTACACATTCTCTGCAGAAGATCTTGAAATTATTAATCAACATCGTAGAGATCACAATCGCTTAGGATTTGCTGTTCAGCTTTGTGTCATAAGATATCCTGGAATTACTGTTACGAATATACCAGTAATTCCTGAAGGACTCTTAAAGTTTGTTGCTAAACAAATTGGTGTAGACCATACGGTCTATGAAGCATATGCAAAACGAGAACCTACTAGGCGAGAACATCTAGAAGAAATACGTAAAGAATATGGATATCGTAACTTTACCACTCGTGATTATCGAAGGATTTCTAAATTTCTACAACCATATGCATTAGAAAATGGAAATACAATGTATCTGATTCAAACTGTATTACAAGAACTACGAAAAGAGAAAATTATTTTACCTGCAATACCAACAATAGAACGAGCTGTATGGGAAGTACGTAAGCGTACAGAAGAAAAAATTTTTAAAGTACTAACATCCTCTTTGACTTCTTCACAACAAGAAAAGTTAGATAGCCTACTCCATCCAATGCCTAATACTTCAAAAACTTATTTATCTTGGCTAAGAGAAATACCTGGACAATTTTCTCCTGACGCATTTTTAAAAGTAATTGAACGCTTAGATTACATAAGAAAATTAACATTAAAGCTTGATACCAAAGGGTTACATCCAAATCGAATACGACAATTATCTCGAATAGGAGCAAGATATGAACCTTTCTCGTTCCGACGATTTCACAGCACCAAAAAATATGCAATCATGATTGCATATTTAATAGATTTAACACAGGATTTGGTTGATCAAGCATTTGAAATTCATGATAAACAAATTATGAATCTTCAACTAAAAGGAAGGAAACAGCAAGAAGAAATTCAAAAACAGAATGGAAAATCAGTTAATGAAAAAATCAATCATTACGCGACTTTAGGAACAGCTTTAATTAAAGCTAGACAAGAAAATTTAGATCCATTTTTATTATTAGAAACGGTGATGCCTTGGGATACATTTGTAGCCTCTGTAGAGGAAGCAAAAAAGTTATCTCGTCCTATGAATTATGATTATCTTGATTTATTAGAAAGTCGTTATAATTATTTACGTAAGTATACGCCAACACTACTCAGAACATTAGAATTTCGATCTACCAAGTATGCAAATCCCGTTTTATTAGCTTTAGATACTATCCACGAGTTAAATGAAGCTGGAAAACGAAAAGTTCCAGAAGGTGCTCCATTAAGCTTTGTTTCCAAGCGTTGGGAAAGATATGTATATGATGAAGACGGAAGTATTAATCGACATTTTTACGAATTAGCCGCATTTACTGAACTCCGAAATTATGTACGCTCAGGGGATATTTCTATTGTAGGTAGTAGACAACATAAAGATTTTGATGAATATCTTATTCCACAACAAGAATGGACAAAGGGTAAAAATATCGGCACCAGGTTAGCGGTTCCGATTCAAGTAGAAGAATACATAAAAGAGCGCACTGAAACCCTTTTGCATCGAATTCAATCCTTTTCTAAAAATATAAATTCTCTAGAAGGCGTAGATTTAGAAAAAGGAAGTTTGCGTATTCATCGCTTAGAACGAGATGTCCCAGAAGACACCAAGAAACTAAGCGCTAAGCTATACAATATGTTACCACGTATAAAACTAACGGATTTATTACTAGAAGTGTCGAATTGGACAAATTTTGAACAGCAACTGATTCACGCATCAACAAATAAACCGCCTAAAGGCGATGAAATTATTATATCTCTTGCTGCAATGATGGCGATGGGAACTAATATCGGTCTAACTAAAATGGCAGATGCAACTCCAGATATCACCTATCATCAGTTAGCTCATGCTAGCCAATGGCGAATGTATGACGATGCCTTACAACGTGCTCAATCTATACTTGTAAACTTTCAGCATAAAATCCCTTTATCCTCTTATTGGGGAGATGGGACTACTTCATCATCGGATGGTATGAGAGTTCAAATTGGGGTATCTTCTCTCAGCGCTAGCTTCAATCCACACTATGGAACCGGAAAAGGAGCGACCATTTATCGATTCGTAAGTGATCAATTTTCTTCTTTTTACACAAAGGTAATTAATACAAATGCTAGAGATGCTGTACATGTTATCGATGGATTATTACATCATGAATCTGATTTGGTTATTGAAGAGCATTATACAGATACAGCTGGCTATACAGATCAAGTCTTTGGATTGGCTCATTTATTAGGTTTTCGCTTTGCGCCTCGGTTACGTGATTTAGCCACTTCTAAATTATATACGATTGGATCACCTAAAGAATTCTCAAATATAGAATCCTTAATACGGGGACAAATTAATATGAAGTTAATTTGCGATAATTATGATGATGTTTTACGGCTAGCTCATTCTATCCGAGAAAGTAAAGTATCGGGTGCATTGATTATGGGGAAATTAGGGTCTTATACCCGTCAAAATAAAGTGGCGAAGGCACTAAGAGAAATAGGAAGAATTGAGAAAACAATTTTCATCTTAGATTATCTTTCAGATAAAACAATGCGTAGACGTATTCAACGAGGATTGAATAAAGGAGAAGCTATGAATGCACTTGCTCGAGCTATTTTCTTTGGAAAACATGGTGAATTACGAGAAAGAGCGCTACAAGATCAACTTCAAAGAAGTAGTGCACTAAACCTCTTAATTAATGCAATTAGTGTGTGGAATACTGTTTATTTAAGTGAAGCAATAAACGTTTTGAAGAAAAAAGAAAAATTTGATGAAGAACTATTAAAACACATTTCTCCATTAGGATGGGAACACATTAACTTCCTAGGAGAATACCGATTTAGTAAAAAAGAAATTGCACCATTAGACTCTCTACGACCATTACAGATAACTTAGTAGTAAGAAGCCGATTATCTCTTAGCGTACAGGAAATCGGCTTTTTCTTTATAAAATTTTGCTTAGCGTACGAAATTCGCGTTTTGTTGGTGCTACCCCTTTATGGAAAGTATTAAAAAAAGACACCTAAAAGAGTGTCTTTCTTTTAAAATAAACATACTATTGAATCCAACCCTCATACTTAGCGACATATCCCCCACCATCTTCATTGATTTCTTTTAAATACCAATACACTGTCCCGCCACAAGCTTGTTCAGTAAAAGTAGTAGCAAAAATTCTTTGGGGATTTCTCACTTCTCTTACATACTTACCGTTTTCTTTTGGATAGCATCCTGCTAATTGTTTTACAGAACTTGGTGTATTAGATCCATTTTCTGTACTTGCCGAAGCTGCCCCTATCCCCCCTGTTAATGCAATGCCAGCTGCTAATGCTCCAACTACTAATTTTTTGAACATAATAAATCCCCCTTTAATAGTTTTTTATAACTTGCACCTTAAATGTATCACTTTTGTGATTTTTGTAAATATTTTGAATTTGTAGAAATATTTATTTAATTTTTGTAAATGTTTGTAATTTATTTTATCAAATGGAAAATAGAGGTATTTATGGTGATATGTAATAATGCATGTTCATTCAGCAAAAAATCGTGATAAAATCTAAGCACCTGTTCTATTTTTTTCAATTAAAATGGAAACCTTACTTCTTATTTACCCAAATGGGAGGCGCTTTATGGCGTCTTTTTTTTATTTTCAAAAAGCCATGCTCATTTAATCCATAAAAACATAAAGTAATTTGAATCCATTAAAATACATGAGTGACTCCTTATTTTTCTCCTACTCTTTAAAGGAGGAATTATTATGGGCTTTAGTGGTAGCTGCGGTGGCGGCTGTGGCGGCTGTGGCTTTGCAGGAGGATTTGCTTTATTAGTTGTATTATTTATCTTATTAATTATTGTCGGAGCTTCTTGCTTCTGCTAAAAAACTATTAGAAAAGGCACCCTTATATGGGTGCCTTTTCTTTATGTATAATTATTTATTATCCGATTCATCAGTTTTATTATAAACACATTTTATTTCTCCAAAAATTCCACCATTACTGATAGTTTTTTAGGTGAATTTAGAGATATTTATCATATTATAAAAATATTATGATAAATAAATTGTTATTGTTCTCTTATAATCTTTATCATCCACCATTTAAAGTTTCTTTAAACTATTACATAACATATGTTTTTTTGTACCATGCTTTGTTAATGCATTTAACCTTCTTAGGTGTTGAGAATTTAGTATTATCCCTTGGTATAGCCATATCATTAGAACATCCTGCGATATTTAAACAAAATGTAGCCAATAAAGACAATAATATTAATTTATTCAAATAATCACTTCTAACTCTTTTTTAATTAACATTTTGATATAAAATAAACCTCTCACTAACTTTACATTAGATTAAAAGTTGAAAACTATTCTTATAATCATAAAATGTTAAATTTTTATCCAATGAGATAGTAATACCCCTCCTAAAAACCTGCTTATTTCCCTAAGTCGGTCTTCTTAAATTCTTCAGCATCATGAAATCCTAAATCTAACGAATACAACATTTCTAATGTCTCTGAAGCTCCAATATATTTCAAAATACTCTCTATATCTTTGTATGATTGAAAATATAAAATTTTTGCTTTTGGTATTTTTCCGTCAGTTTGTAATTTTTTCTTCTTAATTCCTAATTCTTCAAACATAAAATTATTTAAATGCTCCAAGATATCTTCAGACCCATGAATACGAAAGCGTGGTCTAACATAAATTTTATTTTCAGATCGTTTAACTTTTATCGTGCCAAGTTCATGCCTCAATAAAACATATTTTTTAATGAATATTTTTTTATTAAACTTACCTTTAGGAAATAACCTGGATTTTCCTCGTATCGGTGTCCAACCAAATTCTTTTACCTTTGTAATAAATGGATGGTCACTATTCATAGACATATACCATTCCACATACCCTTTATCTTCACAATATCTTGATCTTGTTTCTTTTCCAAAGAAATCAGCAAACTTTTTTACTATCACTTGTGACTTATGAGTGAATTGAAAATAACCTCCTGATTCATAACCATTACGCCATACCATACCTAAAGCCTCTGAAAATGCATCTGTTTTAATAAAATCATCTATCCAATTCTTCTCTATAAGATTATTAGTCATAAAATATTCCCCTTAAATTTTATCCTTCTAATCAATTGTAAAATAATACTTTATTTCTATAAACGAGAAATTAACCTTTTAAATTTCACGTACTATATCAGATGTGTAAAACCTAATTCCGCAATAAGACCTATTCTACCATCCGTCCCCTTATCCTCTAACCAAGTAAGTACTAAATCCCTTATTTATTCCTCCATCTTTAGTAAGTCATTCCCCCAGATCTTAAACAATCTCAAGTTTTTTATCTTTTTTTCGTAATTAAGCTTGACTGAAGGTCTTGAGGGTTTTTATCATGTGGGAACGATTATGGAATACGGCTGGAAGGCAGATTTATCCCCTACTTTGAAAGATCACAAAAAAGTAATCAATCAAAATAGATGGATAAGCGTCTTGTTTTCGCCATGCGGTCACTTATAAGGTATCCGTATGTATAGACCCTGTTCACTCAGCGATTTTCACCGCATACATCCTTTTACTATGGCTTGTCCTTGTAATATCGTCCCTACACGACAAACTGAATGTACTCCCTAACACCTTGATGTTAACGATAACCACCCGAACCTTTTAGGGATTCGTCCCTGGGCACGTTCTCGCCCTCCCTCATCAGAAGAACAGGATTCCAATGAGGGGTGCTGTTTTTGTAGGCGCATACTCTGTACCCCCTGCACGACCAACAGCTAGCCACGCACGTAACACGTTCCCCCTATATGTATAGCAGCACGGAATTACGGCTTATCAGTTTTTATTTACGTGGTATCAGGCAATTCCACGCGAACAAAAAACAAAAAGGCATCTCCAACTCCTAAATGGCCTGTACATTCACAAGACTTCTAGGCTTAGAGATGCCCTATATATATCTTTTGACTGCAAAAAATACAATTCTAGCATTTACTAGTTGAATTTTAGTCAAACAATAGATAAAATGGGTATATCAAATAAGCCTAGTCGAAAGGCATAATTGTTTAAGGATAGTGGTGGTACACTACTTAAACCGAATTCCTGCATGGTTACAGGTTATGTCTAGTAATTGTTGGTAGCAATTACTAGAGCTGAGTCATTCCCACAACGGTTGGTAGCCGTTAGCATATGGGAGTGGCTTTTTGTTTTGTGTTCATATTCAATTGTTTTTAAGTTTGTTCTATCGATCTTCTTGCTCTTCATTTATGTAAACTATCAAATTATGTTTTGTTTTGTAGAATGGTGCTTGTTGTTTACTACGTTACAACAAGCATTATCCTTTGTAAACAGCGAATTTGCGCACTTTCTCAATAATATCCCTATTTCCCTATTTCCCTATTTCCACTTATAGATATAGGGATATTTCCCCTTTTCCCTATATCTATATTTCCCTATTTTCTTTGTTTTTGCCTCTACTATTTTCTCTACGAAATTACATATTTATTTATTAGCCCTCTCTACTTCATACATCAAAAAAATCTTTTAATATCAACGTTCTTGTTATTAATTACTAACTCTATGATTCTATTGCATAACCCAAATATCATTGTTATAATTTCTTTAAAGATATAGAAATATCCCTATTTCTATAGTTAGAAATATCCCTATTTCCCTATTTCTATTTTTCCCTATTTCTATAAAGGGATATAGGGAAATTTCAAAAACTATAACTGGAGTGTTAAAAATGGCCATTACAATTACTGTAGGTAATTACAAAGGTGGAGTCGGTAAAACCACAAATGCTGTATTGAACTCTTATGAATTTGCTAAAAAAGGTAAGCGTACATTACTAGTTGATCTTGATCCACAAAGTAACGCAACAAAATCTTTAATGTTAACAAAATCAATCCTTAATCCTGATGAAATCGTTACTGTTGAAAAAACATTAATGAAAGGTATACAAGAGGGGAACTTGGATGGCTTAGAAGTAGAAATTACGGATAACTTATATTTAATTCCTTCTTACGTTGATTTCCAGGACTTCGCAAAATTCCTTTATAAAAATTGTTCTTCGGAAGCTGAAGAAGATCATTACTTTAGAGGATTGCTTGAAAAGATAAAGCATAAATACGACTACATATTTATCGATGTTCCTCCAATGTCATTAGAAGTTACAAAGAACGCCGTTGTAGCTTCTGATTATGTTCTAATTGCTCTACAAACACAAGAACGTTCTCTTACTGGTGCTGAGAATTATGTTAATGAGCTTATCAAGTTAAAAGAGCAATATGACCTTGATATTGAAGTAGTTGGTATTCTTCCTGTCCTATTAAAAAACAATGGTAAGGTTGACGAATATATCATGGAAAACGCTCGTGAAATTTTCGGTGAAGAAAACCTATTCAAAAACATCGTTCCTCAAATGGAGCGTATTAAACGATTTGATGTGAATGGTATTACTGAAAAAGATAGACATGATATGAATGTAATTGAACTATACGAAACAATTAGTGATGAATTATTATCTCGTATTGATATGTTTGAAAAAATGAAGGTTGGTGTGTAAAATGGCGAGAACTCCTGGTTTATTAGGTAGAAAGAAAAGTAACTTTGAACCTACTGAGCCTTATGTACCAGAGCAAGGACAAACTACGGTGGAAAATAACGAGGTTCCAGTTACTCCTTCTCAACCTAAGACTGAAGAAAAACAAGTAACTCGAAAAGAAAAAAGAAACGAAAAAACTGAATCAAAAAAGAAATTTAAAAATCAGCAAGGCAGCATTAAAATTTCTAATCAATCAAAAGAAGAACTAGAAGTATTAATGAAACTTACAAACACAAAATTCGCTTATGAAATCATCGATTTACTTATAGATCGCTATGTAGAAAATGAGCTAACGCCTGAACAGAAAAGGAAATTCAAGCTGTTAACAGAGATTTAAAAATATAGAAATATCCCTATTTAGAAATAGGGATATTTCTATATTTCCACTTTTTCTTTATGATATCTTTACTTAATCACCCTATTCAACTTACTTGAATACACGGGTAAAACATCAGATAATAACATAGTTGTTAGCAATACAAACTCAAAATAGTTTTAATAGTTTAAGATAAAAAACTAAATAGGAGTGGTACCTTTGGACAATAAAAGTAAATCTTTTGTAGTAACTGTGACACCTATTACGGAAAGTTCAGATTTAACTATTCAAAACGATCAAACTAACACGGAAAAGGAAATACAGATACCAGAGAAACCAGATAACCGTTTAATCGCATCTAAAACAACTAAGATTTCACCTGCTGTTTTGCTAAAACTGAATACCCTTAAACCATTTATTAAAGAACAAGAAGATATGGGAAAAACATCAATTAACAACATTATTGATATACTTGTTGAAAGCTATGTAGATACTCAACTAGTAAACCGACATTCTAAAGCATATAAAGATATGTATAAACGCCTCTATGAGACGTTAGAGAATAAATAAAGAAAAGAAGTATCCCTGTTTTTCATTAAGGATACTTCTTTTTTATATCCCCTCTTATTAAAACCGCCACCGCTAGCTCATTTTTAAGATTATCGATATAGGAAATAGTTTTAAGCATCAGGTAACACAAATTCCATTTGCCGACTCTGTGTTTTAAATCCAAGTTTTTCGTAGAATCGTATAGCCTTCTTGTTAAATTCTAAAACATTTAATTCTACACTTGTTGCTTGTATTTCTTTAGCATACTCAAATACTTTTTGTACTAATATTTTTCCTATTCCTGTTCCTTGACATATTTCACTTACACCAATATTGCGGATAAAGAGTACTTTTCGCTCAACTAACTTTGGATTTTCGGATGGTTCTTTAATATCTAAAATTATGTAAGCAAGAATCTCTTTATTATTGTCCTCTACTACAAATATCTCTATGGTTTTATCATTAAGCCACTCTTCGTATGCATTGTGATCCAAAGAATCTGAAGTATCAGAGTAAATATCTGGCCTTCCCTCTATATGCAACTGTTGAACTTGCTTGTTTATATTTGATATATCCGAAAAATCTTCTGAAGCAGCTAGTCTTACTGTGAAAGGCAAAACTTCATTAGACATAAGTACATTCCTCCTAATGCTTTATTTAAAGTGGGTTTAACAAAGCGCATCATTCTCGGTAGCAAAGACAAAGAGGAACCCTACTTTCACAAGGGAACCTCCTTGTTCTCACCAGAACTTCCACCACGGCTTTTTTTATACCAAAATTTGATAATAGAACTACAATAAAACCCATAATTCCAAATTACATGTATCTCGAAGGAACTCTTTTTTTATTAGTATTCGACATAATATTAAGATGTAAAATTTTCTTATTTGTTGTAATATCAGGAATGACTTACTTAAAGGAGTAGACAGATGAAAGTGTTAAAAAATTCATGTATCGCAATTGGAGCAAATATTATATTTTGCATAGCTTTATATATTTATAATGCTTATATGTATGAACTTATTTACCCCGTCCCTGGAAGATTTTCCACAGAAGATACTATTCGTGATCTTACTTATATATTTTTTGCGTTTATCACTCCACTAACTATCGGCGTTACTTTTTCAATTAGGTCCTTACGTAAAGAGAAATGCATAAAGATATTATTAATTCCAAATTTAATTTTTTCCTTAATATTTTTAACATTTGCTGGTGGCTTTTTTATTCTATTTTCTTTAGTTGAATTACATATATATATTCGCTAAAACTCTGATAAGCTACTGGTAACGTAGCAGGAGGACCTTAGGAATCATTAGTAAGTAGAAAAGCATGCCTTTCTTACTTTTCTACTTACTTAGAGATTTTTCATTACCAGAACCGCCACCAAGGCTTTTTCTTCTCTTTCGCAGCAGCAACCTCATCCCGAAACTCCTGCATCATTCTCTTCGTTTCCTGCATCTCACGTAGTGTCTTCATAAGCGTCTCGTCTCTTGCTTCCAATCGTTTTTCCACTCGTTCATTATGCGATTCTATACTCGCTTTGATTTCTTCATTACTTTGCTTGGCCTGCTCACTTAATCGCTTCTCCATCGCTAACATACTCTGATTCATTTCTTGCGCCATAACGCTGTACTGTTCCTGTAGTTGCTTTTTAATGTGGAATGGCACTAAGTCCGTTTCCTCAGCCTCGTCTTGAATCAGATCCGGATTAACTTTCTCTATTTGCTGCGCAATCATCTTCGCTGCCTTTTCTAACGTCATACCGTCATGCTTACTTAGTTCAATTAATTTCTCAATGACCATAATGTCACTGTCTGTGTATTGGCGTCTGCCACGATTATCTTTCTTTACAGCGAATCCTTCTCGTGACAATACTTCCATGTACTTTCTAAGGGTGCTATCACTTATTCCTAGTCGTTTATATACTTCACTAGCAGAATAAACAATTTCGTCCGTCATAACGTCACAACACCTCCTAGTGAGAGTATTCCATGATGGTTAAGAAATTCCTGCAAGTAAAAAAAGGAGCCTACTAGGACTCCTTTTTGTTTTAAATCTTAATAGTTAATTGTAGCTTGTCCAGCCGGATACCATGTTCCGTTTTTTGCTAGAGCGAAACCATAGACAGTCTGACCAGAGCTGATTTTTTGTTTAACATTATTTAATGATTCATATCCATATGCCTTATAATCATTCCCGCTTTGTGGATATGCTACTGCTAATGTATTGTAATTATTTGGATCAGAATAACTATTTGTCCAAGCTATTTTTTGATAATACGTTGAAGTGAATGGATTTTCTAAGCCTTTTACAGCAAACTCAACAGTGCTCCCATAGACATTAACAGTAGTATACGCCGTACTTAAAGTATTTAAGTCTGCAACCTTTTCCTTACTTAAAGCTGGTGTGTTTTCTGCCGCCATCACACCGCCAGCTCCAGATAACATGACCCCAGTCGCTAATGCTCCAATTGCTAGTTTCTTTAACATAAAAAATCCCCCTTTAATAGTTTTATAGCTTGCACATTCATCATACTTTCGATTCTCGTATATGTAAATATATTACAATTTTAGAAACATAAAACTATTTATTGCGAATGTTGAGTTAAGATATGTTGTCTGATAATAACGATAGATAGTTATTATCATATGAAAAAGTCCTACATTAAGTAGGACTAAATAGCCTTAGCAATCTCAACAAGTAATCGCATAAACAACGGAATCATTTGAACAACTATATAACCAATCCCTGCACGACTTATTAGCGAGAATCCCCGTTCCTGGCTACCAACCATAATGAACAGCCCACCGCATAACGCTACAACGGATGCAATAGGATAGGATACTGCTTTAATCAAGAAGATAACCGGTTCAAACGCATTTACAATACGATTATACAGTTGACCATCTATATAGTTTTTTATTGCCCCGTCATTGGACTGCACATCTTTAAATACCTCATTCACATCTGGATTATTTCCATCAGCAAATACATGAGGAATATCTATAAAATTATTGAATATAATTACACTGCCAATCATAATTCCTATTCGCGCCGCCACGGGTGCGTATTTTTTTGCTCTCTTTTTGAACAAGCTCCATTTTTTCTTTGCTCCATAGTTACTATCCATAAAATCCTTTATGCTCATTGTCTCCGTTGCCATATGGACCATCTCCCTGTTTTTAATGAAAATCAGTAACCGTAAAGATATTGCAATCCAATCCTTCGCAAAGCTTCTGGAGTTGTTTTCTGCGATATTCCGTCGTAGTGTACCAAATAAACTTAGGTGTCTTTTCAAATACATTGCATTCAATTAACTTACGATACTTCTGCATCTTGATACGATTAGCGCTCATCTTTTGCTCATGATCAACTTCTACAATGTGATAACGGCCATTATCCGTAAATAGTGCATCCGCGATTATAGAGACAATACCTTTCACATTCATTTTTACTTCTTGCTTCCACGTTTTCGGGCATTCATAAGCAATGTAAATATCATTCCTCATAATGTAATGACGAAATTGATTCGAACGCTTGAGTATCTTCTTACTTCCGATACGTTCACGCCCTTCCTTGTTGAGATAATAAATCTTTTCTCCATCTCTAAAGCTAGATACATATTCTTCAATCCCCTTCATAACACGAGAAGCATTCCTGTCACCGCCAAGATCATGAAGTACCTGAATTTGCTTCCTACTAAGAAAGCCGAGTTTCTTCAAGCTCAAGAGTATACTTTCCGTTCGGGCTTCCTTCATTGCTAACTTTTGCATTTTCATGCTCCTTTCTCGCTCTGATATTGATGTGCGGCTTTATGATGTTATCAATCTGCTTATTGTCGATATAAATCGTCTGTACGACCTTCTTCTCGTTCGTTTGATATATAGCCCTTCCCTTTATGTTGGGAAGACTCTCTGCGCCGCCTTCATCTAGCACAGCACGACTCCCGGCTTCTGTCTGCAGTCTGAAGCAAACACGAGCGCCAATGTTCTGACGCAGTTGTGACGGCATAGCGCTATTCGTCGGATATTGGGTTGCATATATTAAACGGAATCCAGCCGCCCTGCCACGACGACCAATATCAACAATAATGTCCTGGCACTCCTGGTATGGCGCTATATCGGCTGCTTCATCTACGATTGCAAAATACCGTACTGGATCTCCGGCTTCTTTTATATCTTCGTATCCTTTTTCTAGTAAGTATTCGTTTCTTGCATTCAGTTTATCTTGTAATTTCCTTAGAGTCTCAAGCGCCTCCTCTGGGTTCTTCGCAATCGATTCGACTTGATTTAGGAATCTGTAACGGTTGAAAGAGAGACCACCCTTCAAATCTATAAGGAATAGCTTTATATTTTCTGATTGGTTGCGTACCAAGGATGTAATGATGAGCTTTAG
Organism: Bacillus sp. PK3-067; assembly: GCF_056738645.1. NCBI lineage: Bacteria > Bacillati > Bacillota > Bacilli > Caryophanales > Bacillaceae > Bacillus > Bacillus sp. PK3-067. The sequence continues at coordinate 48,161 of NZ_CP096492.1, forward strand.
TACATTAGATTTACCCATATCCGTCATACCGGCAGAGATCATATGTGATAACTGGTCAAAGTCGTGTTTTATCAATCCATCCCTTGTATAACCAATAGGTACTTCCCATCCCCTACATTGCTTTATCATCTCTTCTTCAAATTTCACGAAATCAGGAATCCCTTTCTCGTAAACTCGTATTTTAAGTAGCCCATCGTAAAACAGCTCAATTTCCTTTCTAACGAGTTTTTTCCTGCTTATGATGTTTTGTATTTGATTTAAGATATCTTTTCGCATTCGAAGAGATTTGAAGTCTTGTAGTTTAAAATCATAAACTTTGCTCTTGTGATTTAATCCATCTTCTAAATGTTGTATCTTTTGTTCAAAATCGGAGAAGCTAAGGCCGAGCGGAATCCTATATGCATACTCAACTCCCCATTCATTCCTCGTCTTACGGAGTAGCTGTATGGTCCTAGTCTCTTTCCCTTCTTTTACTTTCAAACCACAATTAACGCAGATCCTTTGAATCTTAGAGGCATCATTTGTTGCTCCTTTTTGATGCATTTTTGATAGGAAGACTACACCACCGACTGCAGCTGAACTTACTAACTCAAATATCACAAACTCGCACCACCCTTCTTTATGTATTCTGCAAGAATAGTCCCTGGAGATTAGAAGAGATAAAAACAATTATGAATCATTGAAAATACTAATCTTTCAATGTCTGAAATAGTATTCCGTGAGCGAATTCTATTCAGAATAGGTGAAACGAAGTTTTAAAAGGCTAGCAATTTGGAACTGAGAATCGCAATTTGTTTGGTATGGTAAAAAGTATTGTGTACTGTTTGGTCTTTATGTCAGTTTTTTTCTCGTGTTTAAAAAAATGACGAAAAGGGCAAGCTATTCATGAGGTGGTAAAGGTGTTCGGATTAGGTAAAAAACGTAGTAAGTTCGGTCGCTGGTTAGACAAGCAAGGGATTACACAAGGAGATTTAGAGAAGGCCGCCAAGTTAAGTAGAGGTACGATTTCGAAAGTATGTAATGATAAAGAATACACACCTAAATTTTCGACTATATCCCAAATAACAAGGGGATTAAAAAAATTAGGAAAAAACATAAATGAAAATGACTTTTGGATGTGATAATCAGCACTCAAAACCAGGGGCTGATTATTTTTTCCTTGAATTTTTCCTACCACTTTGATTTTTTAATTACTTGTCCCTCTTTAATAAGTATGAGGGGGATTTAAAATGCAAATTAATTTCAATAATAATGGAAAGAAAATCAAATTTAAAATAACGGTTAACCAGCCTAGTTTTAAAATCAAAGCAACAAGCCTGTTAATATTACTAAGAATATCAGAGGTTTTAAGTACTATATCGCGTATCTTCTTTTAATAAAAAGCTGACTAAATATGGTCAGCTTTTTATTTTTTTGAAAAAACCTCTTCATAAAAGAACATACATTCGTATATAATAAGAACTAACGTTCTGTTATTTAGGAGGAATAACGGTGTATGACTATTCAATATTGCCAAACCGAATTGTTTTATGTGTAGATCTTCGTAGCTTCTATGCTTCAGTCAGTTGCATCAAGATGGGATTAGACCCACTTCATACTAAATTAGCTGTAGTCGGTGATGTGAATAGGAGCGGTTCGATTGTTTTGGCTGCAACTCCGCCATTAAAAGCGTTGGGTGTTAAGAAAATGGCAAGATTATACGAAATACCACGTCGTAAAGATATCCTTGTGGTGAATCCAATTATGAGCACTTATATAAAATGCTCTAATTTCATCACTAAGTTGGCTCTACAATACGTGCCTATTGAGGATTTCCACCAATATTCCATCGATGAGTTCTTTATGGACATAACGGATAGTATTCATTTGTTTGCTAAAGATCCGTATGAGTTTGCCTTGAAATTCAAGCGTGAAATATATGCGAAGACTCGAATCGAATGCACGATAGGGATTGGTCCCAACCCTTTAATGAGCAAAGTCGCTTTAGATGTGGAAGCAAAGAAAACGAAAGATTGCATAGCATACTGGAAATACGAAGATGTACCCATAAAATTATGGCCAATACGACCACTTAGTAAGTTTTGGGGGATTTCGGGGAAAACAGAAGCGAAGTTAAACCGAAAAGGAATTCATTCAATCGGAGACTTAGCGCAATACCCACTCAAATACTTAAAGCAAAGCTTCGGGGTCATTGGCGAAGAATTGCACTTACATAGTAACGGCATAGATTTTAGCCGCATATCAGAAAAATACGCTCCAGCAACAACTTCTATTGGCAAGAGCCAAATACTTATGCGTGATTACACTATAGAAGAATTTCCGATTATTCTACTGGAGCATATTGAAGAAGTTTGTTATCGAATGCGAAGGCAAAACAAACTAGCTCAAACTATTCATTTTTCCATTGGTTATAGCAAAAATTACGCTGGTGGTTTCAGAAAAACTCACACTATGAACCGACCTACCAATTTAACAATGGATATCTATAAGATTTGTACATATTTTTTACATGAGTTTTATACTGGAGAACCCATTAGAACCATCAATGTTTCTTTAACTAACTTAATCAATGAAGGCGAAGAACAAATCTCACTATTCGATAATGTAATACAACGAGAAAAAGAAATGAAACTAACTAAAGTAATGGATGAAATACGCACTAAATTTGGTAAGAACAGCATATTAAGAGGAATTTCGTATACAAATATTGCAACAGCAAGATACAGAAACACATTGTTAGGGGGACATAAAGCATGAACAACGCTAATATGCCAAAAGGACGAGGAATGGTCAAATGGACTCCATTCGCAGCGATGCCAGAACAATTCGCAGGTATCCGTGAGATTATTAAAGACAAGACAAAAGTAGAACGCCCTACATTAACCCAGGATGAACAAGAACTTATTGAGAATATGCTATTATGTTCGCTGCTTTCTGAAGAAGAAATATTAATTACATATTATGAAGATGGATTTTTACTTACTAGCTATATGACCGTCATTGATATCGATCCATTAACTAAATCTATAATTTGTACGGATGCATTTTATAATAATATAACGTTGAAATTTATCGATATTATTGATGCAAAATGAAAAAGGACCGCCCAACAAGACGGCTTTTTTTTCATTTCAAGTATACATACGATTCCCATTCTACTATGAAATTTTCATAAAACTAAATATTTACATTTTGTAGAATCATCTGTAAAATGTAAATGTAATAATTTTACATAGGGGAAGGGATGGAACGTATGTTAAAGAAACTCAAAAAGTTTATGATTGTTGCCGCAGCAGCTGTTATGTTATCTGCTGGTTTCGCAACTGTCGCTCCTAAAGAAGCGTCGGCTCATTGGGCTGATAACCAAATGAATTGGGCTATGAGAAAAGGGATTATCACATCTTATAACCCGGACAACCTAGCAACTCGACAAGACATGTGGTTAATGATGACCCGTGACATACTTGGATGGTCCGGGGATTTCGGCTATGATTACGCACGATATACTTTAATGGGGCTGCATATAACAGATGGAACCCGCGGAAGTGACTGGGTCACACGTAGTGAGGCTGCTGCAATGATATTAGCCAAAAAAGGCATACAGTTATGGAGCCCTGAAGCGGGATTCTATTACTCCGACCAACGCGCAAGACAGTTAGGTATCTTTGATGGTACACGTGGAAGTAACTTTGCAACAAGAGCTGAAGTTGTATCTATGATTTATAACGCATCTTAAATAATAAAAGCCGCCCAACAGGACGGCTCTTATTTTTGTTAATCAAACTATTCTTTTGCTATATTAAGCTTGCACTTGATATACGTCACAATACCAACCTTTATAATCTTTGAAATACCATGTGATAGCACCTAATTTATTACGATCGTCAACAGGTTCACATTGTAGATAGAAAATACCATCTGCTTCATAAACTAAGTTACCCTTCACTTTGAATTCAGCGAGTTTATCCATAATTTCTTGAGCTAAACTAACTCCTAATCCGCCTGATCTCATTGTCCATTTCATATTATTACCTCCACCGTTATATGCATTTTGTACTCTTTCAATAAAGCTATTCCAACGTCCTTCTGCTAACATACGATGAGGACAATACTTTCCACTCCATGATTGGTGTGTGCGAACTTTACTAATTGGAATATTGTACTGTTTCATGAGTTGAGCTACAACGATAGCGGCATTGTCTTCCGCTTTATAGTATCTATCTCCACCGCTTAAAGAGTAGCAAATTTCAACTCCGATAGACTTACGATTACCATTCCCGTTACCGTCGCCAGCATGCCAGGCGTTACGCTCTAAAGGGATTCCTTGTACTGCTTCTTTATCATCTACTGCAATATGAAATGATACTTGGTTATCATTGCGAATCATATAAGATACTTCATTTTCTGCTGTAGCATCGTTGTAAGTATTATGGACTGTGATAAATTCTGGATTCATTGTATACGGACACTTTGTACCATATTTACTTGGATCAACTAATTTTTTTCTGATTTCCATTATTGAACATCTCCCTTTTCCTCTTCTTGTTTTTGTTTACCACCTAAAATTTCAACTGCATTTGTCAAAGCTTGTGGCAACGGAATACCCATGCGACCAGCATTTTCTAAAAGTGAAAGCAATTCATTACCCATGAAGAAGAAAATTGTTGCTTCACGAATAGCGCTATTACTTCCTAACGCTGCATCTAATTGAGCTGCCGCTCCAACTAAAAGAAAAAGCACCACCTTTTTGGCGATGCCTTTGAAACCAACTTTGCTTTTTAATTCTCCGTTATATCCTGCTGCAATCATGCCAGTTAAATAATCAATAACTGCCATTGTGACTAAGATTTTCAATGTTGCATCCCATCCTCCTAAGAAATACCCACAGAAGCCACCAAAAGTGGCAATAAAGGTTTTAAATAATACATCAATACGATCCATCTTTTTCTCTCCTTTTTTAGATAATAAAAAAAGACCAGCTTATGACTGCTCTATTCGCGTTGTATTTTCAGTTGTTTGTGTCTCTTGCGGAGGACGTTGACCAGTAAATGAGAAATAATCATCAGAACAAAGTTTCTTTTTCCCAAAACCCGTTTCTAATTCATACAAACGCGCGCCACGTTTACATATTTCGCATCTTGTTGCAATACGGAAATATATCGTTCCATCCGTTTCCCCCCACACCTCTACTTTATTCGCACCATATAAACCGGCATTGTTTAGCATATCAAAAGGAATTCGCACAAATACTCCGTTTTCGTTTCTTTCTGAATCTACTAACCTACCAGCAAACGGAGCACCTTGCCCCGCTTGTAAGGGATAACCTTGTAAATCCTTGTACTCATCCATATATTTTCCTCCTAAACGTTAGGTAGCTTGTACCATTGTCCTCCCATTCCCATAAAATAAAACCCATAGCCTTGACCGCCATCAAAGAAACGAATGGACCCAGCTTGGCCCATTTTATTACGCCCTAAATTTATTCCCTGCGTTAGAATAGGTTGATTTATAAATACATCCTTTTCTGTACTTATATCAAAGGTCTGCCCATGAGCAGCTGGACCTATGTTGTTATTTACGCTGCCTATAGCAATTCTATTAAACGGTTGAAGACCATCAGCCCTTTCTGCTGCCGCACGATCCCAGTTATACATGCAAGCATAGTTACCACTAACCAATGTTATCCCTGAAACACAAACAGCTCTACCCGCAGAAACTTGTGCATTTGCAGCTGTAACTTTAACTACAATCATATGTTCTTGTGGATTGTAATTGTTAGGAACGGTAAATGTGAAATTATACCTTCTAATTTCACCATAAAATGTAGATGGCTCTGGAAAATCTTTATATATTTCGTGCCAAATTTTATAACTCACTTCATCCAATGGCGTAACAAAGCATACCTGCAATCGTGGTTTTGCTGTTACGCGTACACCATTAATCTGTGCGGTTCTATAATGGGCTGATAATGTATAAGAGTTTCCTGGATGAATCCCGTTTTGAACTTTTGTTTCTGGATAATTATACGTGTCAACCCGGACTGCATTTACCATTTGTTCATAGTTAAATATAAAAGTATTATTTTCTATCACTACACCGTTTCCTTGTACTTTCCAAGGTAGACCGTATCCAGCACCAAACCCCTGATAATTGGAGTTACCTATGTTCAATTTTGGAACACTAGAAAAATCATGATCGGCTATTAAATTTCGTTTTGGCATAACGGTTGTTTTCGTTCCCCATTCATCTTCAAAAAGGAAGTCTAACATTTTAATAGTAACGCCGTTTTTATCGATGGTAATTTTATCGCCATTAACTTTGATGATATTCGTATCAATACCCTTTGCAGTTAACCATTGCACCATTGTATCAGCACTGATAGCAAGTTTTGAAACACTAATAGTAATCTTTTCGGCTGTCTGGTTAATAGCAGAAATGATGTCGCCTTTTTGTACGGTACTAGTAATTGCTTTTTCTGTTAAATCAATACGTGCTGCTTGTCTTTCAACATAAGCTTTATCAGCATAACGTCCATCAGATTCTATTCTTGTATATACTTCTGTTTTAACTGCAGCAAGACTAATACCCTTTGCATTTGCGGAAATAAGACGTTCTAACTCTGTTACCTTTGTATTGTAACTTTCAGTGGCTACTTTTTTAGATATCTTATCTAATAAATCTTGCTTGTTTTTTGTAACAGTGTTCTTTAACTCAGGTATTTGAAAACCACCGATATAATCTTCTACTTGTTTAATTCCAACTTTTGCTTCAATTGCTGTGGCCTGTTGTTGAATTTTAGAATTAGCATCGGTAATCTTTTTTCCTTGATCGGATACTACATTGTTCAAATTACTAACTGTGGTGGATAGCCCGCTTGCTGTTTGCTCTACTGTAGTCATACGCTTTTCGAATCCGGATTGGCGATTTTGCACATTGGTTACAGTGGTTTTTACGCCATTCACACTTTTTTCGATCTCAGTTGTTTTTTTAGTGAATTCATCATTCGTTACTTGGTTTTCTGGAGCTGGTGTCCAATCCTGTGGCTTATTACCTTTATATAAAGCAACCCATTCTACAACGGATTTTGTATTGTTATTTGGAAAGTTATACAGATTTAACTTTCTTTCATTTCCACTCGTTGTTACTACAGCTTTAAAAGTTACATAGGTAATACCATTCGCATAAAAACTTGTTGCATATCCAACATTATTTGAACCACCATTCTGCCAAATTCCAAATTTCTGGCCTTGCGGGACACTCCCTTTAATTACAAAAGTATATTCCTCACCTGGAACAAAATTTTCAGTTAGAGAATATGGATTGATTAGATAATCTGTTTTTTCATATTTGACATTTGAATCTAATAACAGATTACGCCCTCCAGCTTTATCGGTATTAAATTTCTTTTCTACGATCTCCAACTTCTCACTAATCTGGCCAGCCTTTTCTGTAATTTCAGTTGTGGTTTTCTTTAGATTATTAGTTGTTTGCTGCATCTCAGAGATGGTCTTTTTCGTACCTTCAGCAGTCTCTACCACTGTACTTAATTTTTCAGTGATTTCACCGTCTTTTTTTATTAAAGATTCAATAGATTTAGTAAAACTTTCGTTGGTTTGTTTCATTTCAGAGACAGTTTTGTCAATTTCACCTTGAGAGTTTTGTACATTTTTAATCGTTTGCGAAACTTCTTGGAGACTATTTTTAACTTCCTTGAATTGTCCATTGGTTTCACTTTGCGCTTCTTCCACTTTCTTATTTAATTCTTCTTTTGTGAGTTTAATATCCTTATTAACCTGCTCAAGTGTATCTTTCTTAACTGACTCCACATCAGGAATAAGAAGTTCCCAATCTTTACCGTTCCATACTTTTAAGATACCAGGTTTACCATTACTGATATCTCGCCATATCGTCTTACCAATTTTAAGATTCGTTGTTGGCGGATTTACAGCTGCGATGATTTCCACGGTATTATTTTTTAGATTTTCTTGAACTTTTTCGGCTAATTCTTTTGCTATCTGACTCTCTTTTTGAGCTTGTTCGGCTGTCCCTTTCGCTTCTTCTGCCAACTTTTCTAGTTGCTCTAATAGTTCTTTATTAGCTTTATTACCTAAAGAAGCAAGTACTCTATTGTATAATTTTCGCATTTCTTCGTTTGGATCGGTAATTTCACGATAGTCACCAAATATATATTTATCTTGTGAAGAATCCGTAAATGATTCATCACAAGCGATTGCACGTGCTTCTAAATAAAGCTTCGGTGTAAATCCAGTATCTTTAATTCGAATTGTATCTCCTTCATTAATTATCTCGTGAGATAATCCAAATACACGCCCTATAGCTGCGCCTTCTACATCGTAAACAACAGAAGTATTAACGCGTTTTGCAAACTCTGTTTTCATAAGAGTCAAGAGACGCTTTGGTGTCATATTTTGTTCTTCTGTTTCTGGAGTGTAAAAGCCAAATTTATGTTTACCATTCTCGTTCCAGCGTTGATAGGCATCGCTATCAGTAATATAAGGTAAACCATCATTAATGCTTTCAACTGTGATGATGGTATTCCCTTCGCCCTGAACGAATCCGACTAAGGCAGTACAAATATCCCTAGAATGCTCAATACGTCTAACACCGACTAAATCCTTCCCTAAAGTTACTTCCTTGCCAGTGTCTCTACCGCGTTTTTTCACCATATCCACGTACCAGCCAACAATCTGTGAACCGACTACTTCTACACGGTATTGAATCTCTAATTCAAATAAAGAAGCTATTTTCTTTAAAAAAGTAAGAGGATCTATAATGGTATCAATGGTCATGGTATGGAAACCAGCATACTCTGTTTTTCCACGTTTCCACTTCGTACCTACAAGAGCCATATCCATGAATTGATTTACTGTTTTACCTTCTATACGTTGTGGCATGATATAACCGTCTTTGGCCATCTGAACCCATGCACCCGAAGTACGTACAGTAAGTGACCTATCTCTTGAATCCTTTTCAACCTCATTATTTATAACGTAAGGAACAATCCGTCCATCACGTACTTCTTTTAAAACTAAATTTTGCTGCATAAGTGTCGCTGCATGCTCTGTATTATCAAACACTTTAAACTCTAAAGTATCGATATTGTTCTTAATCTCCCAATGACGTATATCATCCCAATAATTTTGTGGCTGGATATTAGCAACAATTTGGTCCGTTTTAAAATCAATAACATGAAGTGTGCCGCTAGGTGCTCTCATCGATATCTCTCCCTATATGTTACTTTGGCTATTCCCACATCGGAAGGCATAATTTCAAGCTTGTTTGATCCTTTTCTAACAACTGGATAATCACTGAATATATCTTTTAAATTTATAACTTTTCTACCGTTAATCGATACAAGGCTTCGCTCGGTATCAATAACTACCTTATCTCCAACATCAAAAATGTAAGGTGGATTATCTTGTGTATTCATATTGACCTTCCAGATTTTCAAATCATCAATGCTCATGTCTGTACAGAACATGTTATCCGAAAATTGACTGATGCTAATTTGAACTTGTGCCACTTTGTCCATATTCACATTGTTTTCATCTTCCCACACAACAAAGCGTTCCGAGTCATCCTTTTCGGTATTCCATAAAAACTTAGAAATATACGCTTCCCACCTATTACCGGTACGCGCTAACCACAAGCGACCACGATATTGATTCCATGTAGTAGGATGGTCCCCTGGTTCATTTATAAGTACTCGCTCACCAGCTGGTTTCTTTTTGTTGCCAAGCTTAGCGAACCCTGTATTTTGTTCAGCTTGCCAATGGACATCATTCATAGAAATACGAGCTACATAGTCACTGTTTTCATCCAATAAACCTATTTCAACGCGTCCCATTTGATCTGGATGCGAGCTTCTTACCCCAACATACGCCTGCATAATAAAGTCTTGCAGTGGCCCTTGCGGAATGTTCTTTTTGGCTATGCAACCATGCCATCCTTTTATGTTTGTTTCACCTAAATAAACCGGAACTAGGCGTGAGCCTGCATCCACTTTGAAAGCTCCTCCCCCTACCATATCTTCTGCATTCGGAACATCCGTCCATCCTATAGTGGTAGACATTTCATCCCACATAACACGCTGATTTCTCTCAACAGGTACCTGATCCATTCTAAGCGGCCATCCAATACGAAAGTAATTATCTCCATTCCATACATCAAGAAAAGTGGCGGTTTTCGTTACCTCAATTTCAATAATTGGGTTAGATTCGAGACTTCCTTTGTTTTGAATATTCGCTACTAGCCCACGCTCATTAGCTTGAAATTCTATGGTTCTTGTAGGACCTAATTTATATGGCATTTCACAAATAAAAGTAAGTACTCCTTCTCCTAAATTCACTAATTGCTGTGGGTCAAAAGATTCATCAATAACGGCCAAATACGTACGATCTTTTTCATCATCAAAGATCAGTTCTTGAGGTTGGTCTGTAATAAGCCAATTAGCTATTTCTTCCTTTAACTTTTCGGCCTCTTCCATAGATTCATAAAATAATGAAACTGGTACAATTATTTTCCTCATTTTTGTTTGTGTTCTTATCAAACGCCCACCTGGATAGTGAGGAACTTCAAGAAATGTACGTTCCAAAGGAGCCCATGCAGGGCGTTTTTTACCCTGCAATGGGATTACATTCGGATTGCTTTTCCCGTTAAAACTAAAGAAACTAATTCCAGTCATATCATCACCTGCCTAAAATACTCTCAATCTTTCTTTCTCGCTTTCTTGAAACTTGCTAACATCTGAGTAGATTTCCTTCGCTATTTCTCTGCCGTTCAAATTAACTTGCAAGATAGTTGGACCTTGTGATGCATATTGCTGTGCTCCAGCTTGTTGAGTTAATGGTAGTGACCCCATTATTCCATTAGCAATGGCATCAAAGGTTTGTTTGCGCAGGGGTAACACCGTTTCGTCATATCCTCGAGCATCCCCAACCCCGATTAATGTAGGGTTACCTGCTTTAATTAAAGCGCCGTTTGCAGCCCACTTAACACTGAAAGATGGTAAACCTTCACTTGCCCAATTAACAGGATTTAGTGATCCATTTACACTAATCTTCGGAACAGGAATGTGAATACCACTAAACATATTTGCTACGCCATTTTTAATTTTATCAATCCATCCCATAATTCCATTCCAAGCTTCTTTAATAGGATTAATCAGTTTGTCTTTAATTTTCATAGCGGCTTCACCTATATCAATTGCCATACGAACTACAGAAGCGATTGGTTCCTTAATAAATGTCTTGAAATATCCAACAACAGTAGACCACATGCTACTAATCGTAGAGCCAAAAGAAGATGCAAGCCCTTTCACTGCGCCGAAAATTTGTTTAACAAATGAAAATTGAATAAGCCCCCAGATTAATTGGATTGCACCACTGAAAATTTGTTTTATCCCTGTCCACATTCCGGAGAAATCACCAGTTAAAACAGATGCGAAAAACTTGATAATTCCCATAATGAGATTAACAGCACCCTGGATAATATCCTTTATAGCGTCCCATGCGCTTTTTACAATCATCATTACAGCTGGCATTACAAAAGTTATAATAGATTGAATGATTGAAAAGGCATTTTTTACGGCTTGTACAATTTGATCTCCGTTTTCTTTCCAAAACGAGGTAATTTGCGCTATAATCCCATTCACAAAGTTGAGGACATCCGTCAGTAAAGGTATTAAATAAGGAGCTATTGTGTTAAATACACCTTTAATAAATTCCCAAGTAGCGCTAATTATTCCCATAATTACTGGTGCTTGCGCTACTATCAAGGATTGTACATTTTCTATGAAACTACTCAATTGAGCATGCACATCCTGAACGAACATAATAATATCCGCTTTCTGCTCAGGTGAAAAACCTAACTTATCTAAGAAATTACTTGCAGCTCCCCAATCACCAGATACGAGAGCTTTCATAGTTTCTACACCATATTGCACTGCCGCTGTAGTTTCTTGTATAAACTGAATTGCATTAGCTGAAAAGCCTAGTTTAGTAAGGATGTCGTATCCTTCAACTAAAGCATTTCTATCACCAGTTGCAGCAATCCAAAATTGCTCTATAGCGGCGCCGACTTGTTGGATGATCCCGATAGCATTGCGAAGTGGTTCGAACACTTTATTCATGGCTTCTTGCCGTTGACGTGTTTGTTCAATACCTTGTTGAAGTTTTTGATATTCAACCTCAGACTCATCAAGAATTTTATTAGCTTCTTCCTGAGTCATTTTCCCTTCTTCAACCTTCATTTTTAACTCTTCTTTTTTCTGAGCTAACATACCATCAGCGTTCATCATATCTTCGGCATGCTTCTTAGATAGAGCTAACTTTTCGTTATACTCTTCTTGCGTTATTTTCCCCTTTTTGAGATTCATATCAAGAACAGCTTTAGATTGAGCTAACTGCTGATCAGTTTGTTGCATTAATTTAGCTGCTTCGACCGCTTTACCAGATGGATCAAGCCAGTCAGTAAGAGATTTCACTGCGCTATTTGTTCCATTAGTCATAGCAACAAGTGCAGGTTCAACATGAGAAAATACAACAAGTCCCAAATTCTCTAATCTAGATTTAACTCCGTCAACTGCACCAGATAAGTTGTTGGCCATTGTTTCAGCCATAACTTTGGCAGAACCTTCGGAAGATTCAAGAGAACTTACCATGTCATCAAATGCAGGTTTACCACCCTTAATAACCTGAATCCAACCTGCATACGCTTCTTCACCAAATATTGCTTTCGCAGACGCGATTTGTTGAGATTCAGATAACTTTCCGAACCCGTCGTGTAACTGGCCGATGATTTCATTCATTGGTTTCATGTTACCTTCAGAATCTTTAACAGTTACATTTAATGCAGATAATGATTTAGCAGCTTCTTTTGGTGGTGCGGCCAATCGAGATAAACCAGCACGTAATGCCGTACCAGCCATAGAAGCTTTAATGCCGTTATTTGCGAAAATTTGAGCAATCGCGGCAGTTTCTTCAATATTCAAACCAAATGTAGCAGCTACTGGAGCAGCGTATTTCATGGTTTCGCCAAGCTGCTCAACGTTTAAATTGGCAGTCGCTTGGGCCAGCGCGAATACGTCAGCAGCTCTTCCTGCTTCTGAAGCTTTCATACCAAATGGAGTCATTGTATCGGTTACTATATCTGAAGCTTTTGCAAGGTCTAATGCACCAGCTGTCGCTAAATCAAGTAGCGGTTTACTAGCTGCAATCATTTGGTTGGAGTCCCAGCCTGCAAGGGCCATATCAAATTGTTATCGTACTGGCTCTTTATCCAATACATCTGGGGTTTTCACCTCATTATGGGATGTCAATTCATCCCCAGTTCAGACTATATCTTCACCCTCGCCTTTACGTTAGGGTGTCAAGCGCTCGTGGATATTTCGGCATATAAAAAAAGCACTCGTTTGAGTACCTTGAATGTTTAGCTTACTGTATCTAGTCGTTACACCTTCCTGTCGTTTCCACACAGGCTTGGCTCGGGATTGCCATGCTACTTCACACTTTGGAAATATTCATGTATTTTTTTTATAATATCTTCGGAATAAAAGTCTTGTTTTTGAAACCATTCATCAAAGTCATTGTTGTATTTACTACTGTTGCAAGATGGACAAACAGGTAAAATATTATCAGATGAATAGCTTCCATATTTACTGACGGGTATGAAATGATCTTGAGTGGCTCTTTTTAACTTTTTATTACAGTAAGCGCAAAGAATATAACCTTCATCGTTTCTAAAGAAGTCTTTACAACGAATCCAATCATTTCTAGTGAATGTGTTTGGTAGTTCCTTTAATAATTTGCGTCTTCTATTATTACTGATATTCACAGATTCTCTATATTTTTCTGGATTTTTTTCTTTCCACTCTCTAAGTCTTTTTGTCACATCTTCTTTGTTAAGTAAATAATAGTTATGGTTATAATTTTTAATTCGTATACGATTTTTATTATTATATGTCCGCTTTCTATTAAGTACTTCTTCCCTATTTTTATCTGTGTACTTTTTAACTTTCAAGTTATGACAAGACTTACATTCACCATAAAATCCACCGTTACCTCGTGTATAGAAATCTGTGATATCTTTCATCTTACTGCAATATGAGCACTTTTTCTGCCCTTTCACTAAGGCTTCAGCAGTACGATTATCTTTATTTCTTTTAGATTTTCTGTACCACTCCCGATTAGATTCAAGGACTTTTTCTTTATGTTTATCTCTATATCGTTTATTAGCTTCACTAGCGCATTTTTTACAATATTTTTTCAACCCGTCTTTTTCCACTTTACTTTTAGAAAAATTCGATAGACTTTTATAACTTTTACAAGTAATACATTGCTTATTTTCCAAACATATCACCTCACTAGTATTTTATTATTCCCAACTAGCGAAGTCTATGAAATAGTTTAGGTTTCCCCGAATTCACTTGATTTTTTTGAAGTGTGTCTCCACACAACCGAGCAATAACTTACTCATAGGCTTGAGCTACATTTGTAGCTGACCAACGTGTTTCAGCACCTAATTTACGTGCGTTCGCTCCCAGTTCAGCCATTTGTAAAGCGTTAGAACCAGAGAGAGCTTCTACTTTTGACATCTGCTGGGTATATTCAGAACCGACCTTAACCACACCAGCAATCGCAGCTCCTACCCCTACCGCAACACCGACTAATCCGCCCATAGCAATTGCAGCACCACCTACAGATGATCCTAATCCAACTGCCGCTTGTCCAACTTGGCCAAATCCACGCCCTAAGATACCTGTGGTTCTTTGTCCACTTCTTTCTGCATTAGTCAATCCTCTTTGTAACTGATCGTCCTTTAAGAAGATTGACCCAAACATCTTAAATAATTCCATTTATCCACCCGACTTTCCGCGGATTTTCGCAACTCGAGCGAACACTTCTTTTTTCGTGAGTTTCTGTTTCGGTATTTGTTCGATAAAATCATTGTATTGTTGTACCTGTTCTTGAGTTGGATTTTCGCGCTTATGTTTAAATTGAGGAAATGTTTCATCACAGTACGGTTGTAGGGCGCACCATTCTTCCCATAACATGCGGTCCATCTCTTTTTTCTTTGCGGTGAGATACAACTTAATAACTATCTCGGCATCCAAACCACGTATGTACTCCATGTTCGGATAACGAGAAGCTAAGGTATCGATGAAGTCTATTTCATCAAGTTCACCGCATTGGAAAAAAGCTTAACCAGTCCAACTTCTGAGTTTTTAATTGCAGTAAACAACTTCGCTAACTCTTCTAGATTTAAAGTTCGTATTGTTTCCCAATCTGGGGATGCTTTTTTACCGTTTTCATCTTCACACACTAATAGATCAGAAATGAACTCGAAAAATTCTTGCTCAGCCTCTTCTAATCCAAAGATAAACTTCATAATGATGTCGTAACCGAACGTCTCTTGTGCAGCTAATACATCTGCTTGTGTTGCCCCTTCTTTATTTCGTACGCCCATCATTAAATCTTTAAGTAAGTTAATATCAACCTTAAATTTCGATTTCTTCAAAATACGAACTACAGAAAATAAATCTCCGCCATGAATTTGTCTCACTTTGTATTCTTTTTCTTGAATTGCAATAGTCACATTTATTCCTCCTTAAAATAAAAAGAGCAGGGATTGTCCCTACTCTTTAACCTGCTGGTATTAATTTAGCTACTTCTGTCGCTGTTAAAATACGTTTTTTCCATGGTACTTTTCGAATGTTTTCTGGATCACGATGTCCTGTGAATGTTACTTCTGGAACAACTTCACTCTCATTTTCAAATCCTAGTTCTAATGAACCGTCAGATAGTGCGTTATATACGATAATTTCAACGATATCGCCACCTAAAGTTTCACCAACCCATGCTACATTTTTAAGATAGCTTTCTTTCGTAAGACGTTCCGTTGCTTCAATTACATCGTATTTGATAGTTTTTCCGTCTTTCGTAACGGTTTCTTCGAAAACTTTTAATCCAGCAATAAAGTTTTTAATTTTATCTTTATCAAGGAATTCAAGTGTTTTAAAACTGATTTGAGTTTTTGATTTCGTAATACGTTTCATCCCCATAGTGTCACCAGGAGAACCATCATATTCAATTTCTTTAAACTCTGGTTCATACTTAAACGAACCACCACCTTGTGTGGCACCTACTGGTAGTTCATCTTTTTCTCCGTAATTAAAGAAGAATGCCCCCCAGTCTCCAAAGAGAACATTTTCTGGTTTTGGTTGTGGAGCTGCCATATAATCAACCCTTTCTATTGTTTAAAATAAGTTCGTAAAATGAACCGCACTTCTTTGCGTATGATATTTGGGTCTGAATCAGGTACTTTCTGACTCGAAAGATAAGAAATAGCAGCACCAAATTCAGCGCTGCTTAATCTATTTCTATGAAGGTTGCTTTCTAGTTTCGTAATCAGTTCGTCTATTTGAGCAAGATGAGCAGAAGTACCGTAAATATCAATTGTAAGCATGATATTTTTTCTTCCCCATGGTTCTTTATCATCATTAACCGTGTACACCAAATAAGGCATTACAGCGGTTGTTTTAGCGATTCCATAATACGTTTCTTTATCAATTTGTTTTAATTCACTGTGTAATATATTTATAAAGTCATTCATGCTATCTACCTCATTAACGACGAATAGGTTCGCGTGCCAACTTGTGTAATTTGCGGTTTATTGCTCTCTGCTGCTGGTCTAAGAAAAGGCTGTGCATGTTGCCCTTGAGTTTTAACCATCTTCCCTGTTTTAGGGTCACGGTACATCCAAGGAGTTTTACGCCCATCACCGTCTACAGCAAAAATTCCTGTTCCTTTCTCAACATAAATTCCATGATCAGCAGAAGTACCGATAATAACTTTTTCTTGCTCTGCTTTAGAACTAATGCTTCTTCTTAGATTGCCAGTGTCTACAGCAGCAAGTAATTTAGCTTTAGAAGATACAAATTGACCAATAGCAGTATGAGCTGCTTTCTTTGCAGCCAAATGTCTTGCCATAACAGCGGCTCTATTTGATTGAAATTTCATGCTCATATGGCAACATCTCCAATTCTATTTGAAAGAATCTACCCGCATTCATTGGATCGCCCGGATAAGTAACGCTGTATACCTTCTTATCGATAACTAATCTATCTTGAATAGTTACGTCGAAAAGCATGCAGTAAAAGAAATGTGTGCTTTTCTCTTCTACTTTCTTATTGCGAGCATCCTTTGTCCCTTGGATTGCATCCAATACACCTTTAACAGTATTGATTTCTTTCCATTCTTCTATTGGATATGGTCCATCATCAAAACCAGCGTTGCGAAGTACTGTAGCATCTTTTCCAAACTTGCGAATCATTCACTGAATCATCGAATACGTAACCTCACTTTCAGCCCCTTCGTGATGCTTGCTGGATAATCTCCCACGTCATCATAAGTAACAGAATAGTTGCCTAATGATTCGCTTTTCTTCCCTTCTCTCTCCTGCTCCATATACTGATGAACCACCATTTTAGCGATAATACCTGGATAAGCAGGAGGAAATTCAGGAATCTTTCTATTGGTGTACTCAGCAACCATAAACATTGTATCTCCAATGCTTATTAATACGTTTTCATTACTTACATTAGGCACTTGTAGCTTTACACGTTTTAAAATTTCTGCTTTCATATCTTCCATCTAATCACCTACTTACGTAAAAGAAAAAATGGAGAAGGCTTATTAAGCCCCTCCACCTGGTTTTTCCGGAGTAATTGATGTAACTGTAGCTGTAAGTACCGCTATTGACTCTTGACGAAGGATATCCCCACCATAAACCATAAGACCACGAATACCATCTGCAAAGGAATTTTGCAGACGTTGTGCCTCTGTTTCAGTTAACTGTGTCCCGTATCCAATGGCAGACTTATGAAGACCTAAAATTTTATACTTACCACCAGTACCGTGAATTTCTTCTGATACAACGATTTGTGATCCATTAATAATCTGTCCTTCAACAATACCATTTTCTAAAACAACAGGTTGCTTAGTAAAGCGGTCATCTTTAGATAATAAACCTAAAACCTGAGAATTGATGATTGTGAATCGTTCAGTTTTAGGAACCTTTTTAATATTTAAAATCGTATTTAAGTCTACAATGTAATCATATGCATTTTTAGGCGATAACTCAATTGGACTAGAGTCACTCCCAATTGTATGAGTTTTATGAGCGCCTTTATAAAGCCCTAATACGAATGTATCAACGGTTTCCTGAAGTACCGCTCCTGCCTCTTGTGTATGTGGGTCGATTAAATCTCCAGCAGCCTGAACTGCATCTACATCATCAACTTTGAAAGCAAAATACTTTTGTTGATCCATATTAATTTCTACTTTAGAAGGGTTGGTATCATCCCATTCGATTGTACCATTATAATCTTTTACATTTACTGCGCCTACACGATTAAAGATAATCTTATTACCTTCGATTTTCGTTGGCGTTGTTGTAATTAAATCCGCAATAGAACGCTTGTGGAAGTTCGCCATCAAGCGTGCTTCCCAAATTGTTGGAATAAAAGTTGATACTGACATATATTAATTCCTCCTTAATGTTTTTCCATAACAAAAGAGATTACTAAAATAGCAATCTCTTTTGTTCGTTTTATATTTTTTGACTGTACCATTCAAATCACTTAACTTCCCTAGTGCTACTTACCCCAATTGCGCATATCCTTCTGAATTTGTGCCCAGTTCGCATTAATTTCAGCTTGACTCATTGAATTTACTTGTTCTCTTGTAAATCCCCCTCCAGTTCCGCCACTAACATGGATTTCCCGACCAGCAGCTTTAAACTTTTCAGCCACTTTTACTTCTAATGCAGTAGAGAATAAATCATTAAACTTTGACACCCTAACTTTTGTATCTTCTACATCTGAACCAATAACAAAATCTACAAATTTAAGATCCAATCCAACCGCTGATAAACCATCTGATGCAACACTCTGCATTTCTTTCTGATGAAGTACTCTTTCTCGCTCTTCTAGTTGTTCCTGAAGTTGCTTCATCTCATATTCAGCTTTCTCTTGGGCAGTCATAGAAGCGGTTTTATAGTTCTCTAATTCCTTTTTTGTTGCATTCAGTTCTTTCGAATATTTAGAGCGAACTCTATCTTCTGCTGATTGTACCATCTTCTCAATAAATGTTTTTGTTGCATCATCTAATTTCGGTTCTTTTTGTTCACCAACTGGCGGTTCTTTTTGCTCTTCAACTAGTGAATCTTTTATATCATCCGCAGGTGATGTTTGTTCATTCTGTAATGTCTCATCTGCAGGTATTGCAGGATCAGAAAAGA
The DNA here is from genome assembly GCF_056738645.1 of Bacillus sp. PK3-067. Lineage (NCBI taxonomy): Bacteria > Bacillati > Bacillota > Bacilli > Caryophanales > Bacillaceae > Bacillus > Bacillus sp. PK3-067. The sequence continues at coordinate 67,481 of NZ_CP096492.1, forward strand.
ATTGCAGATTTGATAAACGTAACGGTAACCTTGCTAGTTCTCTTTCTTTTAAAAACTGTACTTCCGCTTGCTTTTGTAATTGTTTCATTATTATTCCTCCTCTGAGTTCCTATAATTACGCCCTATTAAGTTCGTAATCTATAAGCCCTCAAGTGTTTTTTATTATTCAAGAGAGTCTTTCCATTCTTCATAACTAACTGCAGTAATAACCTCATTCTTACCTGTAGTTGGGTTTCTGGCCCTTCTCTCAACAAATGGGCTAACATCCGCTACCTCAGTAATGAAAGTACAGCGGCATCGTACAACTTCTTTAGCAGGTAAATTACTATCATGTGGATATTCGCAACTATAACCACCGACTTTAAATAATCCTTTAAACGGTACTTTTTGATGATCTGCTGCTTGGTGAGTAGGACGCGTACGTTTGTCTAATGTAGAAATCCAAATCTTCTTCATTGATACACCTTCATCAAAAGCGTGATAAGCACTGTCATAAGTACCTAAGTTTTGCACCCTAGCACTTTCTGTCCAAGCGACCATTTGAGCTTTCTTCGCATCACCATCAAGTATCGGCTTAATCCGATTTGCCATTGTTGCATATCCTTCGCCTTTTCTAAGGCCGATAGATAATTCTCTGCGTATTCGGTTAACTATCTGTACTCGATGTGTACTTAACCTTTGATTGAGTGTCATTTTATCGATTGGCATTTGTACCGCTCGTCTAATGACGTTCGGGTCAAGAAGACCATACGAAAGAGCCACGCCGACTTCTTTCTCGATGAGATAACTCGTATAATAAAAAGACTCTCCATACTGATTGGAGAGCGTTTCATTGAGAGTTTTCTTTTTCTCATATGTTATTTCATTAATTACTTGTTGCAGTTCACTTTGCATGCTCTTATATCGATTAAATCGGCGCATTTCTTGCATACTCAACTGCTCATTTAACGCATATTTAGCATAATAAAAAGCCAGTATTCCTCTGACTTCTTCTAAAGCATCTTTATACAGGTAGAGAATCGCCTTTTCCAGTTCGTCCTCTATCTTTTGGAGGTGTTTCTGCTTCTTGTCCCATTCCACTAGGCTCACCTACCTTGTCGAGATTCATGGAATCAGCCTCTTCTTCCTGCATCTTCTGTATCTCCGCTTTCGGATCAGAAACAACAGATAACATAGATAACCGTGTTTCTTCGCTTACTAAACCTTGTAGTTTAGACTGCACATCAGCTTCATCAGCTAAATTAGCTGGAAGGTTTCGCGTGAATTGGAACGTCATACAAAGGTAGTCTAGCTCTCCTTTATTTGAGCGTAAGTTCCAAGCGTCAAACAATAACTTGAATTGTTGGCGCAGTGACTTAGTAAACTTCATTTCTAGCGTTCCTGATTTCGTTTCTAAAGCTAATAATTTATAACGAATAGCAACACCAGTAAGGTTACCACCAAATGATTCATCAGAAAGGTTCACATGCTTTGTGAAACGGCATATATTCTTTTCTAATCTGTCGAGATGGTGTTCTAAGATGTTGTCATTAAGGTCCTTAGTTAAGAAAGAAGCCTCACCATTCTCACCTACATCAAGAGCACCAGTTTGTCTTAGCTTCTCGATAGTATCATCATCTATATCAACGCCTTTAAAGATCATATAAGCCAGACGAAACTGTTCAATCTCACTGTTTACATCGGAAAACGAACGGTCGTAACCTTCAATAAGTGATATAGCTTTATCTACATCTCCTTGTAATTCTTCATTGTTAGGAAACCCAATAAGTGGCACACCTTTAAATAAGTTAGGAATACGTTCAGTCTCTGTTAACTTATCTAAATCTTCACCAGTGTACTCAATAATGTTTGTTTCATTGTAAAACTCTACTTTGTAACCATCCTTGAAATCATCGCCATCAATTACTTTGATTGGATAGCAGCGTATAGCGTATTTAGGTTCTGCAATGCTTGAATTCGTAAGAAATATAGCTTCGTAAGGTTTGATATTCATAACCTTTTCGATGCCTTCTTTATCGTGATACAGTAGTCTCGCTCCGTATCCACAAATAGAAGCGAACTTCCCTGTTTCTGCGTCAGCATCCTCAGTATGATTCGCTTTTAAAAAGTCCTGAATACGTTTCAATACTTCATCATCTTCATGATCTAAGCTGTATGAGATAGGCAACCCAAACATATAACCGATTTTTGTATCAATAATTTCAGAAAAAAAGTCATTGTTTAGCTTATTGTTAACCTTATCTTTATTACCATCACCTTTAAACTCGCGAGTAAAGATAGGCACACCCTTTTCACTTGCTTTGTATCGCTCGTACCTGTTAATCATGCGTTGCTTTAATGGTTCAAACTCATCAATAATTTTTTTTAGTAACTTTGATGTAGGCTCTCCATTTTGTTCATCCAGCAACGGAATATAGTGTTCAAACATCGTCTCACCTCCTTAATAAATTGATTTAACAGCTCTTGCTTTTCTATTTTCACTTTTCTCTGTATAAATAGCATATCGGACAGCATCTAATACATCGTCCCATTCCTTCACTGGTTCACCTGTTTTCTCATTCCAAACATACATGAATACTTCTTTCTTAAATCGCTCCACACACTCAGATACAGCCTTGAAGCTTTCTGTTTTGATGTACTTTGCAACCATTTCTATACCAGATAAGACAGATTTATCAGCGTTTCTTGCTCGTAATCCCTCTCGTTTGAATCGTTTTATATGTTCAGGCCTTGCACTGTCACAATAAAAAAAGATGTTTCCATAACGTTCTTTCACGTCTTTGGCCACACCTACCCAATAATCTATTTCCTCATGTTGTTTCGCATACTCTTCAAGCAAATACAGATTTTCTTCATCATCTTCTCCTATAACAACAATGGACCCAAAATGTTCATAACCCCAATCGACACCAGCAAAGTATTTCGTGAATTCAATATCTTTTAGATCAGTTTCTTCTATATAATGTACATCCTTATTAAAGTCTTTATATACAACTCCATCAGCACTGCACCATAATCCCTTTATGTTACGTTCATAAAACATTCCTTCAGGAGTAGAAGCTTTAATACGCTCTCTGTATCTTTCATTTAAGAATGTATTATCATCTAATTCATATTGAAATGCTTTGATTGTTACGTTGTCGTCTTTATCGATGTAATCTACTTTCAACCAATGTTCCGGATGGTCTGGGTTTGTATCGACTAATATACGAGCACCTTCACCACTGCAGCGTGATTTAATTTCATCGAATACATCTTTATTAGCAAGAGAACCTTCATTCACATAAGCGCCATAAGCAGTCATACCACGAATAGTATCTAAATGACTTATCTTAGAATGACCAGTACAACAAACAAGCACTCCAAATAGTTTAAAACGATTATATTTATCCATTTGAAAATCCAGGCCATACTTATTTGTGAGTTCAATCAATACGTTCTTTGCTAATGTACCTAATGAAGCACCAGCCAATATATACTGTGGTAAATCTACACCTTCATTATCAGCAATTCTTCTTACTCGTCTTAACTCAGCAAGGAACAAGTCATTGTTTAAGATTGTTTTTCCAGTACGTTTAGCTCCATGCTGTATTAACATGAAGTAATCATTGTTATAAACGTAATTCAATACTTGTTGTTGCTTTTTGTTATATAGCTCATTCATGCTCATTTTTTAAACGCACCTTCTAACTTATCCAAGTATTGACCGATTTTGTCTTCTGCTGAATTTTCGTCTTTTAATTCATTTCTAATCTTGTCTATTTGAGCATTCATCAGACTCAATTTAGCACGTCTTTCATCATCTATATTAGCTAACTTATCAAAGTCTCGAATAAGAGAGGATAAAGTACTCATTGCTCTGGATTGGGCGTTTAGGAATGTTGCATGTTTATCCCAAGCGAATTGGATTTCCCATTCTTCTTCAAATCCACCCTCTGTAACTTTATTCTTGCGTAGTTCTTTCGTCGTATCTTCTTGGTATCTAACAAACATCAATCGTTGTGCTCTAATAATAGCTGTGTATTGAATCGTTATGTTTTCCCATAACATATCAATTGGATGCTTCTCCATGATTTCAGCAGCTAAATCCGCCACATCTTCTGGAAAGTGTTTGCGGAAAAATCCATGCGTCATAGCGTTATGGTTCCCTTTTGGAGCGCCATGACCCACAGCATTCTTATTACCCCATTTAGGGTTCTTGTTACCCGAATTCCCCACCGCATTCTTATTGCCAAAGGGTGCACCTGTTTTCTTGGTTTGGGCGCACCCTTTTTCATCTTTTTGGTGCACCCTCTTTCGATTCCAACCATGCCTTTTTCTCCAGGACTTAATTGTATTAATACTGACCTCATATTTTTCAGCCAGTTCCTTGTACTTCATACCTTGCATGTAATCTACTTGAGCTAACTCGTGTTTTTGTTTCACTTCATATCACCCACCACCTTCTATATAATAGGAAGTAACTTGCCTAGCTACTCCTTATGGTAAACATTAAATTACCTATTGTTTAAATATATTTATTGTTATATAATATTTTATGTCTTTACTTATATGTGATTAAGATATATCGGAATTAGAAAAAGGAATCTTTCGGGATTCCTTTTTTTCTATAAGTATTGAAATTCTCTAAAACTCGATGTATTATATTTTTGTGTTTTTCTCAGTTCCCAAGCCGAGAATACATCATCACTTCTGAAAGGACCCGAACTCCAGCGGGTTCTTTTAAATTACTTGAACTCATTTTTGAATTATTGTATTATATTTTCGGGTCTTGCTCCATAAATCATTATCAGGAGAATCTGCAGGTTTGCAGGTTCTTTTTTTGTAAAAAAAAGCATCCTAATTTAGATGCTCTCTCACTTAAATTTTCTATATTATACTGATCCCCATTGTCATAAGGCTACCTAATACAATACATACTAATCCTATTAATATTAAAAACTCTGGTAACTCAAAGTGTCCGAGTATCATACAGAGAATTAAACCTATAGGAAATACAAGGACTTCTATCCAACTTATACCTCCATGTTTCCTTATTATATAGGACGTAGTTATACCGATAATTAAAACTCCTAATACAATGAAACCTAATCCTACTACCATTCATCCACCATCTTTTTTCATTCATATTACCATAAATAAGCAATCATTAGAGTTACTTCTTTATAAAATAAAAAGCAGCGGATTCGCTACTTTTTATTTTATTATTTACTTCTACTTCGAAATTCCTGCCGTAGCTGTTCATATTTCTCCATCATGATTCCTCCTCTTTTAATTCTTTGGCTTTAGCATAAATAGTAGAACGCGGAACTCCCGTCATTTTTGAAATATCATTTACACTCAAACCATTCTCTTTCCTATTAAAGAATAAGTTCATAGCCTGCTTTACCTGTTTTTCATCCTGTCCCCTACGTCCCATATGTTTGCCCATTGCTTTAGCTCTTTCTCTTCCTTCAGCTGTTCTTTCGTTAATTAAATCCCTTTCAAACTCAGCAATAGCCCCTAGCATAGTAAACATCAATTTACCTGCAGGCGTTGAAAAATCAATTTGTTCTTTAAGAAACACCACCGCTATTCCTCGATCAGCTAATTGATTTACAATCTTATGCAAATCAAATATTGATCTGGCTAAACGATCTATTTTACAAACAATAAATTTATCTCCTTCTCTCATATACTCTAATGCCTTTTGTAATTCTTCCCGATCACTATTAGCTCCACTGTACTTTTCAGAATATATCTTTTCACATCCATATTCTGTTAACCTTTCAATTTGTGCATCTAAGTTTTGATCTTTTGTACTCACCCTTGCATAACCAACGATAGCCATCCAAATCACCTCAAAATAGTCTAAAAGTCTTAAGAATTATATACTTTTATTTTAGACTATCTTTTAGACATTAACAACTATCTGTTTACAAAGTTTTTACCCTATACATTTCAACTGTACAAAAGGGTCAACTTTTAGACAGTTAAGTAGAACATTTATTTTCGTTCATTATGTTCATTTGTTTTGTTAGGTATTAAATCAAATTGAAACTGTATTCTTAGAATTAATAAGTACTAATAAAAACATAATAAAAAAGAGTGCGATTAAGATATGCACTCTTTCAAAAGAATTTACCACTCTCGATGCTCACCATGTCCATGTCCATGTTCATGCTCACGATCGCGGTCATGATTACGTCTACGACGACACTCATCACAATCGCAGTCACGTCTACAATGACAGTCGTTAAAATCGTTTCTTCTTCGTCTACGGCCGCAACCGCAAAATACTAAATCATCCCAAAATCTATTACAATCTCGAGAATGTCCAAAATTATTATCCCATCCCATAGATATGATTCCCTCCTCTAAAAATAGAATTCATCATATTCTATGATTAAAAAGCAGAAATAGTTTGTTTACTAGTCTATGTTTCAAACTAATAATATTTCAATTTGCAAGTCTATCTCACGTCTTATCTTTCCTTAACAGCAAACAAGACGCCACCCAGATCACGGCAGCGCCTACGATAATTGTTATAAACTTAATCAAATTTATTTATCCTCACATTATTTATTTCTTTGCTTCCATACCCCATTCTCTTTACGATAAGTATTCTTGCCATCCATGAATTCAGCTGTATTACCAGGAATACTATATTTCTTATTCTTATTCTTTTTCTTAGCCTTCTTCTTCAATCTCTTCTCTTCTTGAACAGCTTGCAAATCCGCCTTCCATTGTTTCAACAAATCCTTTTCACGTCGCATCGAATTTGTACCCCTTGGATTAAAATGTGAACCAAATAATTAGATTCTACCTATTTATATAGAATCCTTTAATCCAAATGTCCATTTTTTCCAGACTCTCGTTTAGCATGTACCAATTTCTGTTTTTTCTTCTATATAGACCGACGATATATTATAATCCTCTATATACCCAAGGAGGTTTACCATGATTAAATTCCATAAAACATTCCCCATCTTAGGATTCTTTTGGTTTTTATATAGTTTCATCGGTCTCATCTTTTTATTACTATTCCTTAGCGTGTAGTAACCACGCATATAAATGTATGTTTAATGTGTAATTTCTATATAACAAAGAAAAAAGCACCCGTTATGGATGCTTAATCAATAAGATATTTAACTTTTTCATCCCAGTTAGTGCTAGCACTAATCCGTATTTCTCCATCTTCCTCTAGTTTTTTCATAAGAAAAATGACGTTATTTTTATCCATCGCTGATTCTTTACATATATCTTCAATAAGTACAAATTTCGTTGGCACCTTAAGTCTTCTAAGTACTCTCATAAAATCCTTTGAATGTTCTTTATAAAAATCATTTAACAACTCTATTGTTTTTTTAGTAAATCTCATGTTATCAATACCCTCAAAATATCCTCTTTCAACCAACTCTCGTTTCACTTCTTCTGTTGCAGTATACATAAACTGCCCTTCTAAGTAGTATGTAGCATTTATTAAATTAGCAAGCACTTCATTTTCTTTCAACAATTCCCCATTTTTAACTTCGCTATTATACTTTTCCATTGGTCATCTTCTCCTCAAATTGTATTTTTCTTACAAAATCCCCAAGCTACATTTATAATACCACGGTAAAATTCCAACACTCAACCTAATTGGTTTCATCTATGAAAACACAAAATCCATCACTGAAGTGACAGCTTTCAAGGGGATGGGAGAAAAGAGAGAAAACAAATGGAAAAATTTCCTCTTAGATCAAGGCTGAGTACTCTCAACCTTCTCAAAATAACCGATACATACAATGTGGCTCAGATTTTTAGCTCTTTGGCTATCCTGGTTATCGTGTTCGGTTGCTTGGAGAAGGAAAAGACCTTCTCGTTTATACTCCATAGAGCTGGTCAATACATAGGCTGTCGCAGGGCCTTAGCTGACCAAGTTATTTATATAGCTGGAATTATTATATCAAGACGTATATGTTTCTTCCGACGCCTTGTTTGAACCAATACACTAGAGGGACGGAAGGGGAATGTTTCCGCTGTATTGGCTCAAACAAAGAGTGGAACTCTTTGCCCTCGTTTTGGTCATTAATAAGAATCATGGGTAATTACTAATGTACGAGATACGTATACTTTTTAGCTTTTTAGAATGCAAGTGTCACTCAATCATGAGCAACCACCCCCATTCCATTTTCAAGAACCGACATAATAAAAGAAACTAGACTTATATTTATTATCAACCCAGAGGACGCATTCCGAACTGATTGATAAATACAATAAAAATTTGGAGAACTCTTATCTCCTCGCCCCGCAGTGAACCTCCCCGCAAACGAGTGCATCATGTTATCGCCTACTTACATTTCAGCTAAATAACACTTTACGGAGATTCCCGAGTGCATTCGTTCCTGGTGGAATGCTGGCACCAGAAGGGATTGTGTCCCCCTTCTGATACTAACTTTACCGTTGATTTGAGTTGCAAAGTTACCTAAAAAAGGATCTAATTTCGTCCTATTTTTCTCCTGTTTTTTTACAATTAAATAAAACAATCGTATAATATTATTATTGAATATTAAGAATGTTCTCGTTCTTAATATTTTAATTTTAATTCAAATGGAGGTTAATAATTATGACGAAAAGCCAAGCTATCGCTGCTACAACTCATGTTGACGGTCATGGAATGAAAATTACTAAAGAAGCCTTAGACAAGTTGGCAGAAGAATTCCAAAAAAGCGAAACTGTGCCAGCTCTCCTAATAGAACATGACACTACTTTACCTCCTATTGGAAAAGTAATTGATGGAAAAGTAGAAAAAATGGAAGATGGTGAATACAAATTAGTTATAACCCAAGAGTTTTTTGATAGTTATTCAGAAATAACCCTACCAGATGGATCACCTGCTATTGTACAATCGTCGCAAAATGACAATAGGCCTTTTAATCAACGGGAACAAACTGAGCTTTCTTCCAACCTCAAAATATCTGTCGATCGTATAAACTTCAACTCTGATGAGGACTATACAAAATTCACACAAGAAATTAATCAAGTGGAAAAATGTGAGATAAATAATTTTATTAGAAAATCTATACTTCCTGATCCCGAAATGCTAATAACGCTTACTACGGCATTTCTTGGTTCATCCTTAGTTACAAAAATTGGTGATAAATTAATTGATAAATTAATTGACAATGTAATCGATAATACTGCACCTAAAGCCTACCAAACTATAAAACAAGCTATTTTCTCGATGAATAAATACTATGTCCCTAAAAATACACCTATTACATATATATTCTTAATACCAGGGGATTTTGAAATTGAATTGATTGTCAAGACAAACGAACCCAATAAGGTGTTAACAGCTATTTTAGAAGAAAATATAATCAAGACTGTTGAAAAGGCCAATGAGTTCCATAAGACACTAGACGCTAAAAAAATTCAATTTCTCTATAACGAAAATAACGAATGGGATTTTAACTATTTACTAACCAATACCGGTTCTGTAATTGGTGCACCTGAATCTCACCATAAGAGAGAACAACGAATGCAATTAATGTTTCAACAACAGGATAAGCAGGAAAAAAGTTAAAGCATAACATTCAAAAAAGATTATGTATTTTTACAAAGAGAAGAATCTTTGATTCTTCTCTTTGTAAATTAAATCATCCCTAATGATATAGCAATTAAACGTAACGCTGTTCTCTTCTTGGCATAATACGCATTCTTATACAACCCAATCTCATCATATATAGCCTCATCTTTTAATTTCTTTTTATTCAAATATTTTTTTTCGATGATTTTACTTTCATCTTCATCTAAACAATACTGGAGCGCCTTATTAATCTGTCTGAACTTAATATCACTAATCTTCTTTGTATTTCTGATTTCAGGGAATAAGTTGATTCCTTCGCGATCATTTTCCTGCTGATTCTCTATTCTAATTTTTAAAGCACGGTAATCTTTTAATACTTTAATTACCTCTTTTTCGATTGCTTTTTGCGTTTTGTCATTGATTTCTGGAAAGAATGCTAATTGCTCCATCTGTAATCCCCCTATTTCTAAATTTGTCTTTTTAACAACTCATAAGGTACGTGAAATTTTACTATCTCTTTGTTAAATAAGGGAAACATGCATAGCGAATAGTCCCCACCATCCACCTTGCAAGGTTCCGTTATCCATTAAACCCTTAATAATTTACATTTCTTGTTGGCCATCTTCTCTTTTGCTGCTTCAATATTATTCGCTACCTTTTGATAGTCCTGATCAAGTTGAATCATTCCATCAAACATGACTGGTGCTACTACTTCGTCAACATATTGCAAGTAATCAATCGGCGCCCGTTCTGTCTGTTCTACTAAATACCCATAAATATCAAAGTCTGCTCTTGGTATAGACTTCTTGCCCTTCGGTTGATGAGACATCCTTACATAAGATTGAATGACTGATAGTGGCACTGCGAATACTGACTTATCCTTACTGAATTCTATAAGGAAGAAGCATATCGCTCCCATCTTCTCCGCTTTCTCCAGGTAATCCAATTGATGCTGTGCAATGTTCTTTAAATCAAAACGTGTATCTTTCTCTGTAGACTTCGCTTCAAATGCTACAGCTCGTCCCTTATATACACCGTCATAGTCTACTGTGCTCTTTGCTTCATAGAATCCATTTAGTACACGGCTACCTTTGCTCTTTAACACCTTCACAGGAGTCGGACGCTTGTTAATAAGCGCCACTCCCCCTCTTTGATACATATCATTCGCTAGATTAATAAGCATTTCAAATGCCATACCTCTGTTTCCTTGTCCCACTGTTATTCCTCGCTTTCTATTCAAAGGATTATTTTGTTGAATTTTTTACAACCAATCATTAAAATATCTTATAATCGTTATATACAAACTTATTTTTAGGAGTAGATAGAATGCCAGTTACACTCGAACTTATTCTTTTCATTCTTATAGCAATTAGTGCTGTTGGCTATTTGATAAAAGAATCTCAAAAAACTAAGAAAAGAACCCTTGGAATTTCACTAGAACTTTTAGTTCTTTTCTGGTCAATATGGAGAATATCGACTATCATAATCCAAATTTCAGAATATAATTTCTCGTGAATAAAATTAAATATTCCGTCAATAATGTATATGACATCAGATTTTCTCCTTGTTCCCCCTTGGAGAACCTAGCAGTTAGCTAATTTGGCTAGCTGCTTTGGTGTGTAAAACAAAGCATTTATAAAAAGCTTTCTCAACACCCAATCAATGGAAATTAATTACCTTTTATGGTAATCTGTTGGTAATCCCATAAAGATCTATCGTTCCATTAACAGGACCCGTCCCCCTAATCGGGTCCTGTTAAATATTCTCTATTAAAACAGTGTTTTTGTTTAACTATCCTCTGCGCTTCTTCACATCCTACAATTCCATATGCAATATTACATATCCTATATGTTCAATTTATAAACATGTAATAATTGGTTTATAAAATATTTAAAACTAATATTGAAAGGAGAATACTAAATGTCTTTCTTTTCGTGGTCTCCTCTTATTTTCTTAGCAGTTGTTGCAATTATCATTTCTATTAAAAAGAATAAGAAGCAATAGTTTTAAATAGTTACAATAATTTATTTCTAGGAGGTGTATTTATGTCATTTACAGTATGGAGTGCAATTTTTATGACTTTAATCGGCGCAATGTCCGGAGCAATCTTTGGTACAATTTCTTCTAAGAAGAGTAAAAATACCAACTAAAAACCTACTAATAAAAATGAATTTTTATTTTAGTGACAGCTGATACGCTTTTAATATTTCAGCTGTCATTTTCCATTCAAATAACTATTTTGTTCACTTTTTTGATACATTTACGAAACATTTATGTGTTATCTTCAGTAAGTTCTTTTCTTTTCATAAAATTGTGTGAGTTATACCGACACAAGAAGCCCTAGATCCCTAAATCTAGGGCTCCTTCGTTTTAATAACCATTTTGTTTAACTTGATGTATAGACAACTATATATTTAGATGTTAAAATATTATTGTGATTCCTACTTGGTTTCACATACGACTCTTTTTCTGTGATTATGGGGTTCTTACGTAATAGTAAGGACCATTTTTTTATTTAGTGCCCATAGCCAGTAAATCCGAAACCCATATTTCTCCTTTCTGATTCCAATAATCCCAACGT
>NZ_CP096493.1:0-66514 GCF_056738645.1 Bacillus sp. PK3-067
TTAATATTTAGACTTTTTTAATACATATAGCAATATATCTAGATTAATGATATATTGTTTTTGCGAGCAAGATATTACTAAATTTAGAAAAGGTTACTAATAAATGTTATAAAATAACATTTAATTTTGGTAAACACACTTCAAAAAAGTAATAACATTACAATTTTATAATAAAATGTGTAAATCATCAATAGCGTAATATCTTATTATAAAATTAGTAGGAATTAAAGGTGAAAGAATGTTAAAAAATAAAAATATCCTTTTCAATGTATTATTTAAACCGGTAGATTATTTTGATAAATTCAAACAAAAAAGGTCAACGTTTTTAAACATTATAACTTTACTAGTTCTAAATTCTATTATCATATATATGTTTTCAGGAACTATATTTGATAGTGTCTTAACAGATAAGGTTGATACTTCTCTCCCTATAGAAACTTATGAAAAATTCAAACCAATATTCTCAATATTAATTTTATTTATGAATAACATCCAATTAATATTTACTTTGCTATTATCAAGCATAATTCTAGTAGTGCTTGCAAAGGTGTTTAAAGTTAAAGTTAAAATGGCAGATGGGTTTGCAATATTGGTTGTAGCATACTTACCTATAATGATTAGTAATGCGATTAACTATTATGCTTTAAGTAAGTTCGGGATAGAATCACCTATTACGAGTATGGGGATTTTACTTGAGAAAACAGGATTTCCAATTTTAATGCACCTTGGTTCACAAGTAGAAATATTTAATATATGGTCTTGTTTTTTAATAGGATTAGGGGTACTAACTTGTGCGGATTCTAATTCAAAAAATGTAAGAAACCTTATTATAGCTTATTGGATTTTACAAACAGCGTTAAATGTAGTATTCAAATCGATGTAACTTAATAACTTTTCATTTAAAGGAGGTGAAATAATATGTTCTTAGAGTTAATTTCTAAATTAAACTTATCATCTAATATTGCAGAGAAGATTGTTGCTGTTTTAGATGCAGGCTCTGATGTTGCTACTGTTGTGGCAATGTTTACAACATTTGGTGTTGGAGCTTTAGCTATTCAAACTGGTAAACAAATCTTGAAAAAACAAGGTAAAAAAGCAGCTGTTAAATTCTAATAGCAATTATTTATTAATTAAATTAATACTATTAAAAAGTAAAGTAGGCGGTTTTGACCCGCCTACTTTACTTTTATAATTGAGGAGAACACATGAGTTTAAATAGATCACAAAAAATAGTAATATTTACAATAATATTTTCAATACTATCTATTGGTTTCCTTACTGGGTATAAATTAATAACTTTATTCGATTTAAATGCTACTGATTACAATGGTGCAGATTATTATAAAAATAATGAAGGATTTTCAGGTGTTATATCAATTTTTATGAATAATATTAAGATTGATATATTAGTTATTTCAGGGATATTTTTATTATGTTTGCCAACCATACTACTATTATTTATGAATGGATTTTGGATAGGGGCTACCATTAAAGCAAGCTTATCTTCAGGACTATCAATAAAATATATAATTTTGAGTATTCTCCCACATGGCATATTAGAGATACCAATATTAATTTTAGCTGCTTATATTGGGATGCAAGGAATATACTTTTATCAAAGTAAAAATAAGGATTATAAAAAGATAGTTAGGATAATAATATTAACCATAGTGTTAGGCTTTATAGCTTCTATGATAGAAGTGTATATAACACCTATATTTTTATAATAAATAAAAGTGAGGTTTATCAATTGAAAGGATACATGCTTAAATGGTTGAAATGGAAAATAAAGATAAGATGGAGGAATACATGGAATTATTTTTCATTCCTAAATTTAAAATTAAATGGGCAAATATTCTTTTTACTTAGTATATTAAAAGATTTAACTACAATGATGGTTAATCTTGGAATTTTTTATTTCTTATTTTATTATTTCTTAAATAATCCAGTGAATACTAATAGTGATTTAAATTTTATAAACTTGACTATTAAATTAATTTCAAGTTTATTTGGATCACAATTTTCTATTTTAATCTTAATTATTATTATAACAGTTCTATATGCTATTCAAATTGGAATAGTTTCATCGAAAAGGTTTAATTATTCCAAGGATAAAGAATGGATGGTATCACATTTAAATTTAACACAAAAAGAAACAATAATTTTATTATTTACTGAAGAAATGATATGGAGATTAAGAGATTTATCTATCATAATAATCCCTATATTAATAGCTTTCATACTTAATACAACGACTAATGCATTGTTCATATTGGGTTTGATACTATCAATAACATTTTTATATATTAGTTTAATTATTATAGTGGCCACAATACATAATTACTATTTAAAGCAGCAGTCAGGAAAACAGAATTTTTATCTAAGGTTAATAACTTCAGTAATATTTAAAACATCTTTATTTGTATTAGGCATTATAATAGCAAATATTTTAACACCATGGATTAATAATTTTCCTCAGTTATCATTAGAGAAGAAAACAGGTAGGCTTGAATTATGGGTAAAAGAAGGGTTTACTACGATTCAAGAACCAATGAAGCCAATGTTCTACAATATAATAAATATGATACAAGAGAACTATTATTTTGTCCCACTTTTTAGTTTTGTATTGTTTGTAATTGCTATTGTTATTGTTATACTCATATACAAGCGAGATATACATTATACTACACATGCAGAGAGTACATATTTAAGTAGCGTTGAGCGGCTATATACTTCAATGTTCACCAATAAAAAATTAAAAACATTAATTAAAGTTTTTTTTAGGAGTAAATATACTCATAATGTGTTTCCGATTTTATTTGGAAGTATGATGTTTTGGCTTGAGTTAGGCATATTTTCGGGGATACTTAGAAATTTAAAGAACTATGAATCAGAAATCTCAATATTTATAATTTCGTTTTGTCTATACTTTTTGACCTTCCATTTTATAAATCCTATACTGGATAAGCTCGTTGGGATTTTATCTTTAGAAAGCGATGGGAAACTAATTGTTACTTATTTTTTAGCGGGTAAAACACTTTGGGATGTAATGAAACAAAAACTAATGTTAATCTTTATTTTATTAATTCCAATATATGTTTTTTATCAAATAGTATTCTTTTTTGTAAGTCATATCCCAATACATTTAACTATATTCATAATTTTTACAAATATGATCATTTCGATATTGTATGTAATTATTTTACAAGTTCCGAGCGTAGTGAGTCCGCACTTTAATTATTTAAATATTGAAGACATTGATGATTATCCTGAGAAAATGCAAATTAAAGGGTTGATAGTAAGCGGAGTAAGTGTATTGTTTAATCCAATATTAATGATTCCAAGTGCTTTCTTCATGGTAAATAAATTTACGTATAATCAATATATTTTGTATCAATATATAATAGTAAACACAATAATAATCACTATAATTATTATTATCTTACTATTAATAAAGAAAAGGTTACAAAAGATAAGCTCGACTGAAAACTTAGATGTATAAATTGTATATTTTATATAAAAAATAAAAGGATGAAGACAATTATGCCTTTAACAACCTTAAAATTAGAGTCTTTAAACAAAAAAATAAATGCTGACCATATCATAAAGAACATCAATCTAGAATTACATTCGGGCAACCTTATAACCCTGTTAGGACATAATGGTGCCGGGAAAACAACATTATTTAAGCTTATTACAAAATTATTAGCACCGACTTCAGGGACAGTGCGTATATTACAAGATAATAATCAAATAACTAATGACAGAAATATGATTGGTTATATTGAGGCTGAGCCTTTCTTTTATGAAGAACTAACCGGTGTAGAACATATAGAATTTATAACCGAGCTATTTAATATTCCTAATAATACAGATGAAATAAAAAGGTTATCAACAATCCTGAATCTCGATGAATATGATTTAAATAAGAAAGTAAATGAGTATTCATTGGGAATGAAAAAAAAATTAGCACTAATAAGTACATTAATTAGAAAACCTAAAATATTATTACTTGATGAATATATATCTGGATTAGATCCTGTAACTTTAAAGAGGACAAAAGAAATACTAACTGATTTGAAAAAAAACACATTAATTATTCTATCCACACATCAATTAGAAGTAGTTCAAACGTTCTGTGATAAAATAGTTCTAATGAATGAAGGGACGATAGAGGAAAAAGTAACAGATATAAATAAGATAATAGAAGAATTCGATACTTTAGAGAATTATTTCATGTTTCATTTTGATAAATAAAATGAGGCATAAAATAATTACATATTTTAAAATAGAAAGGGATATTTATATTTTATAAATATCCCTTTCTAAAGATTCCAGAAATAATTTTTTCTTTTCAATGCGTTTAATTTTTTTGAATGTTAAAACTGATATTATGCAAAATAAAACATAATAAACATCATTATAGGTATTATCAATTATTTTTTTCATTATTTTCCTCTCAGCAATAAAAATTTTATTGAATATATTATACCATACCAAACTAAATAAGTTTGGTTCTGACGTATGAAAAAGAACATCCACGGTATTAGAGATATAATGAAATCATATTTCATAAACTTATTTATCAAGAGAGAACCCTGTTTTTTTACCCTTTATTCGCTTCAACTGCAAATTTTGATGACCAAGAAAACATATAATAATCACCTACTGCTACTAAAATACTCCCCTTCGTAAATGGTTTTTCTCTCAATTTTTTAAAGTGTAACTTAGTTTAATAAAACTTACAATGTGAATTTTATTTATTGTTTTTTGATTAAATAACATCAAGAAACTTGTATAACAACCTATAGAAAGGAAATGAACTGATGCATAGTCAAATGTTAAAAGGAGTTTTGGAAGGTTGTATTTTATATATTATCTCACAAGAGGAAGTATACGGTTATGAATTGAACACAAAATTGAATCAATACGGTTTTACGTATGTCAGTGAGGGGAGTATTTACCCACTATTATTACGTATGCAAAAAGAAAAGTTAATTGAAGGAACCTTAGTAACTTCAAATCAAGGACCTAAACGTAAGTATTATCATTTAACTAAGAAAGGATTTAAGCAATTAGAAGTATTTAAGGAAGCTTGGGGTATAGTATCAACATCTGTAAATCAATTACTAAGGAACGAAGAAAAAAGAAGATAACATTTCTTTTTTTGAATTATACTATGTAAGTTTAAAGTAGCTAAGCTAAAGAAAAAATACACTTTGTGGAGAAATTACATAATAATATAGAAAAAATGTTCCTCCTTTTGTAATTGTTATAGGAGGAACAGCGGAAGGTTTTTGGTTGCTCAGTTTTTAATTAAAAGATTTAACTTCCATTCGATAAATTATTGTTTAATTGCTTCATACTCTTTGATTATTTTATAAAAAGTATTTTTTTTAAGCTCTAATAGTTTCATAAATTGAACTCCAGTTATCTCTCTATTTTTCCACTTAGGATAAGTTTCTTCTATTATATATAGTTTCTTCTGATTTAATGCTGAAAGGTTAAGTTGGGGACGTCCTAGGTGTTTTCCTTGAGATTTAGCTACAGCAATACCTTCCGCTTGTCGCTGACGAATCTTTTTACGTTCTTGATCCGCAACATAGGACAGCAAAGATAAAAATTGATCTTCCATTAAACGGCCCATGTCCCCCATTTCACGAAATTTACGACTGTCAAACAGAGTTTCGTTTTCTAAAACAATAATATCTGCTTGTAATTCTCTTGTTATATATTTCCACTCCGAAATTACTTCATCATAGTTACGCCCCATACGATCTAAAGCATCTATATACACAATATCACCTTGACTCAATATTTTTCTTAATAATTGATATTGAGGGCGATTAAAATTTCGTCCACTTGCTTTATCAACAAAAATACGTCGAGCTTCTACTCCTCGTTCCATCATCTTATGTAACTGACGTTGTTCATTTTGTTCTTTTGTACTTACACGTATATATCCATAAATATTTGCCACGTTTCATATTCTCCTTACAGTTGTTACCATAATTATACCATTTTCGTTTATAAAGATGTTAGTTAAAAATAAACGTTTATAAAATAATTCGGATTACCTTTGTAAACTTGATGTTCCAACGTTTCCTAGATAGGGTTCCCGCGTTTGTAAAGGTATACCTTTACAAACGCGGGATATAGCACTTAAAAGATTAATAAATGGCGGGCTAAACAATACCTCAGTTACATGTGTTTTAATTGGATCTCAGACTTTTAATAGAAGATGGGTGAGATATGAAATTATGAAAAGTATAGAAAAAGGGAATAAGATAATAGGAATTCATATTAATGGCTTTAAAGATAAAAAAGGAAATATTAAAAGTAAAGGGCCTAATCCTTTCGATTATTTAGGGTATCAATATAGTGAAGACAGCAAACGGTTACATCTGTATGAGTGTACAGGGTAAAAATGGGTGGGATGTAAAGATTTATAACCGTATAGGGTGAATCAAATTGCTCCAGAATCACTTAGAGGAAAATTCTATAGTTTTTCATCGGTTTATCATGTGTATGATTCGGTTGCTGATGATGGATATAACAAATTTTTCTCTTGGATGAAATAATTAAGTTTTGGCTAAAAATATAAATGAAATTATCATTGGGATTAGATACAAAATTAATTAAATAAGAAAAGTACCTATAAAAGTAGGTGCTTTTTTCTTTGTTATATAGAAATTACACATTAATTTATATTTAGGTTATTTTAAAAAGAAAAAGTGATGAAGGGATTGATGGGGTATGTGTAGCAATGGAACAAAATTACGCAACAAGCATTAGCGGACATTATATGTGTTTGTAAAAAATATTTTTCAAACTATTAATTTGATTTCCTTTTTGTAAAAGATAAACAAATAAAAAAGAATGCTAGTTAACTGAACTGCACCCCAATTGTTAGACACAGTCTAACAATTGGAGGTGCAGTTTTTCTATGGCTAAATTTACAGCTGATGAAAAAATACAAATCGTTCTACGTTATTTGAACGGAAATGAAAGTTATCGAGAAATGGGTAGATTGCTCGGTATAAGTGACACAATCATTTTGAATTGGGTAAACCAATATAAACAGAATGGTCTGGAAGCTTTTCTAAAACGATGTACAAATTACACACAACAATTTAAACTAGACGTACTAAACTTTATGATTGAAAACGGTATGTCCTTATTTGAGACGGCAGCTATCTTTAATATTCCTGCCCCTTCAACGATTTCGGTTTGGAAAAAACAGCTCGAAACACAAGAAATTGATGCCCTTCAATCTAAGAAAAAGGGGCGTCCATCCATGAAAAAAGATTCAAATAAACAATTAAAACAACCTCTAGCTGAAGGGTCAGTCGAAGCACTTGAAGCACGCATTAAACAGCTTGAGATGGAAAATGAGTACTTAAAAAAGTTAAATGCCTTAGTTCAAAACAAGGAAAAATCACAAAACAAGACAAAGCGCAAGTAGTCTATGAATTAAGGCATAAATATTCGGTGAAGGCACTCGTGGAGCTAGCTACTATTCCTCGAAGCACGTATTATGATTTAGTAAAGAAAATGAATCGTCCAGATGTAGATGCCGATTTGAAAGCTGAGATTAAAGCGATTTATGAGGAAAATGAAGGTCGTTATGGTTACCGTCGCACTCGTGATGAATTAACGAATCGTGGCCAGAAAGTGAACCACAAGAAGGTACAGCGCATTATGAAAGTGCTTGGGTTAAAGTGTGTTGTGCGTATGAAGAAATATAAATCCTATAAAGGAAAAGTCGGTAGAATTGCACCTAATATTTTAGAGCGTAATTTTCATACAGATGCACCGAATCAAAAGTGGGTAACAGACATCACAGAGTTTAAATTATTTGGAGAAAAACTGTATGTATCACCTGTATTAGATTTGTATAATGGTGAAATTATTACCTATACAATTGGTTCTAGACCGACGTATTCGCTTGTTTCAGACATGTTAGAGAAAGCATTGGAACGTTTACCTGAAACCCACCAGCTACTGATGCATTCGGATCAAGGATGGTATTATCAAATGAGACAGTACGTCCGGACACTTGAATCAAGAGCTATCGTCCAGAGTATGTCCTCGAAAAGGCAACTGTTACGACAACGCAGTAATAGAAAATTTCTTTGGGATTATGAAGTCGGAGTTCCTCTACATAAAAGAATTTGAAAATGTAGAGCACTTTAAAATAGAATTAGAAAAATATATAGATTATTATAATACGAAACGGATTAAGGCAAAATTAAAAATGAGCCCGGTACAATACCGGACTCACTTTTATCAAGCTGCCTAATGAAATAACCGTGTCTAACTTTTTGGGGTCACTTCATAACTAGCATTCTTTTTTATTTAATATTAGTTTATTAACCATAATAAACTGTTCCGTGTTTAATTTTAACAAGTTGACCTGATTCACTAACAAATTTAAATTTATAAGCTTGGCTTCTTGGTAAATGTCTCCAAGGAACTAATGCCCATCCAGTACCTTGACTCGTTCCACTTTTACCCATATAAGATCCACCTAAAGTATATGCATATATAGGAACTGATTTAGGTCTGTTTTCTCTTTCAAACTCTATATCTTGTGGATTATAAAAAACTTGTCCTCCATAAATCCATACAAAATTAGAAAAACTTGTAGCACCAAAATCAGCTCTAGAAGTGGCTCTAGCTACCAAACTATTACTGTATGCTGGAGGATTTAAATCCGCATTAGAATAAGGATGGATTAGGTTATCATTTTCATCAAAATATTGAATTTGTTGTACTTGTTGAACTGCCTCACTTCTCAATTCTGTTTTCATTTATTTCTGCATATGCAGAAATAAATGAAAACGAAAATAAAGAAATTATTGATACTACCACAACACTCAACACTTTTTTTAACATATTAAAACCCATTAGTGAGAATATTGTTGGCTACGAAAAGCAATGAATAAACGTGAATTCCCTATTTCAAACAATTCGTAAAGAAATTAAGTAGGGGGTATTCCACTTTCTAATTACTTACATCTGATTATATACATTAATTTTACTCTGTTGATTGAGTGTTATATATTTTATTTCATAAAAATATATAATTAACATACTAACTGATACTGTAAATCCTATTACGCCTAAAATAATTCCTGTATACTTAGTATCTAACCATTGAAGTAACAATGCTAAAATTAAAGGTGAAGCTGCTTTTGTAAATTCAAAAGCTAAAGTAGATCTACTCGTCCAATATACAGTTTCCTGTTTTGTTTGTATAAATTCAAACAAAACAGTTCTTTGAAGAATACGGGATCGGTTGAAAACAAAGCCAAGTCCAAAAGCAGCTGCTATAGATAAGTGCCATGAATCTATTAATCCGATAGATATATCAAAAACAGCAATCAATATAAAAATATATTTAGGAATGAACTTTTCAAATTTACCTATTAAAACAGCAAGTAATGCACCTATTCCAGCTGCAGAACTAACAAACCCATACTGCATAGGATCCCAATGATGTACATTATGAAAAAGAACAGGAACTAAAAAATTAAATGTAGAAAGTTGTACAGCTAATATTGCAATTCCAATAATAGTGACCCAAAGTATCTTTGAGCTATTATAATTCCGTTGTTTATCATTATGAACCGTAGTAGATTCTTTAGTTTTCTCTTGATTACTGCTTTTCAAGAATGGTAAAACAAGTGGCAATATTACACCTATCCCTAATGAAAGAGCAAGACCATATAAAACATAATTAAACCCACCTAAACTCATTAAAAATCCTGCTAAAGCATTTCCTCCAAAAGAACCAATTTGGATCGATGTTTGTAGCGCATTTGAAGCCTTATTGGAAGAAAACCTCCCAGATAAAACCATTTGAGACATATAAGTTTCTAGACTTTGAATCGATAAAAACAATATAATTGAAAATAATCCAGCAAAAACATATAGGCTTAAAACATTTAAATATTTAGCATTTAATAAACTCACAATGATTATTAAAATCCCCATACAGCGAACTCCAGCAAAAATTAGTAAAGGGTTCTTAGTCATTTGCTCTCTAATTTTCGTTGAAAATTTTTGCATAAAAAATGGTAATAAACTCATCAGAGCTAATACAATTCCGAGGTGGACAGCAGACCCACCTTTATCCAGAATCGTCCAAGTGAGAGTTACAGTGAGCATCCCTTCGCTAAACATTGTACCTGCCAATAAGAATACGAATAAAGCCTCAATTAGCAATATGTTCTCCTTCTTTCAAAGGGTTTAGCAATACTTTTAAATCTAGCTCTTTTTCTAAACTATTAGCTATATCAATAGTTTTGTATCTATCTTCTACTGAATTATACCTACCTCGTACAGAGAGTAATCCTACAATATCAAAACCTTTTGGAGCACGATTTACAATTTCATTTTCCTGAGCAAGTGGATAATATGCACGGAAATTAGCCGAATTAGCAGCATTACCTGAGCTATTACTTTGAACAAGCCCTTCACGATAAACAAATTTGATACATGTTGATGCCTTAGGAAAACTAGCTCTTTTTAAGAAAAATTTATATTCATCTGAATTACTATCAACTATTTTTAAAGCATGTGCAGCCACTAAATCAATACCATGTACATCTCGAATATTCCTATATACATGTCCTGCACTAATTCTTATGCTAAATTCAACAACTTTATAATTATTATATTTATCCTTTCTTAACTCTACGTTAAAAAGACTATTTTTAATGTGAAGTGCACTACAAATATTTTTAGCGATTGTCACTAACTCATTTTCTTCATTCCCGCAATAAGGAAGTGAATATTCATCTTCTTCAAAATATGGTCCTAGCATATCTTTTTTATGATGAATGCCACCTAAATAAAAATTCCCCTCTACAACAATACCATCTAGTGTTACTTCTTCACCAGACATAAATTCTTCGATTAATGCTAAGTTTAAGAAGGTATCGTTATAATAAAACCCTTTTTTACTATAGGCTAGTTGATATAATTTTTCGAATTCTTCTTCTAATTGCTCATCAGAGTTTACAAGACTTACATTCATACTGGAAGCGGCTCTAGTCGGTTTTAGTATTACTGGATACCCAATTTTATGAGCTGCCTCTTTTGCTTCCTCCAATTCACTAACCTTTATGGAAATAGGAGATGGAATATTATTTATTTTCAAAAATTCTCTTTGATTTGCTTTATCTCTTGATGTTAGCGCTGCTTCAACTGGAACATCTAGATAACCAAATAAACTATTTAATTGGGCTACTAAAGTAATATCTGTTTCATGCCATGTAATAAATTTATCAATTCCATTTTCCAGAGCTGCTATTCTAATTTCTTCAATATAGTGAAAAGGATCTTCTCGCTGGAATAAACAACGAGTAAAGGTAGCTAGAATTCATGAATACATAGCAAATGCTAGAAAAGATTACTTAGACAAAATCTCAACTGAAATTATCAAAAACCACGATGTTATCGGTATAGAGGATTTGCAAGTAACGAATATGTTAAAGAATCATGAGTTAGCAAAAGCAATTAGTGAGGTATCATGGTCACAGTTTCGAGCCATGTTAGAATACAAAGCAAAATGGTATGGCAAACAAGTCATTGTCGTATCGAAAACATTTCCTTCCAGCCAATTATGCTCTTGTTGTGGGTATCAAAATAAAGACGTTAAAAATCTAAACCTACGTAAATGTGTTTGCCCTTCATGTCAAACACATCATGATAGGGATATTAACGCAAGTATCAATCTAAAGCATGAAGCGATAAGACTTCTAACCGCAAGGACTGCGGAGATAGCCTAATCAATTAGAGTTCGATAGAACTCTTTACTTAGGAATCCCTCACTTCTAAACGAAGTGAAAGTGAGGGTAGTTCAATTCTATATCTGTCTCTTATCTTTCCGTTATAAATCCTTATAAAAAGGATTCTTTTTTTATCTTAATTTTTTGGTCTAACCGATATTTCCTCATTGCTTCATAGATTAAAAGGTCTAATTTTTGACTAACACTAATTACTTTTTGATGTCTAAAACCATATGTTTTGACAAGATATCCTAATTCTTTTTTTTGATTTTCTATCCTCTTATGTAGTAATTTCATATCCACTTTTTCTTTTAAACTCCTTTATACATAGAATCATGAAAAAATTTATTCAAAAAAATACAAACAAAAAACAAGACTGAAACCAGCCTTGTCCTAAAGGAAAAAATAACTCTTATATCTAAGAGTACATTATGTATAAAAATTTTTGAAGTGGATACGTCAAGAAAAGGATAAAAAATATATATTTGTAAGATTTTGAAAGTTATTTATTCTATAAAGAAACCGTCGAAATCGCTTGTTTATAAAGGAACTGTTGCTTTCCATTGCTTAGAATTAGTACCGAAAACTTCTCTTGTGTATACATCATTTTGATGATTGCAACTCCTCTCCTTTTTTGGAACGGTTCATAGCTTCTAAGAATACATATTCTTTTACTGTTAGTTCAACTGTTGGGCAATATTCAACCTTTGATAATTCGTGAAATAAAGAAAGGTTTTTGTGTAGTCTTTGAATCATTTCATCTAAGGTGATGTCTCCTACACCATATTCGATAACAGGATTTAAAAATACGTCTATATCTATTAAACTTGGTTCAATTAGGGAAACAATCTCTTGTATCTTTGGCAAAACAATTGTTTCATAACGTTGTTTGAATAATTCTAAGTCTTCTGGTGCGGCTTCATTCTCACATAGCTTTTTGAAAGAAATTACATGAATGTCATTTCGTAATGAATCAATACGCTCTTCATAAAACGCTTTGTCAAATCCTTCTTTGTCAGCAACATCATAATGAAGTTCTGTTTGTGATCTACGCTTCTTCTTATAAGAATCCATGAGGACTTTTTCTTTTGCATTAAACATCATGATAAAAACAGTACGCTCTAAATTCATGACTTGGTTTGCTACGCTTAATGTTTCATCTAACACTTTTGCGCGTTCTTCTTCACTTAATTTTTTCATAGAGGATGGAACAAGTTTTTTAACATTCTCAAACGACTCGGAATTAATAATGTGTTGAAGAGAAAATTGAGCAACCTCTGGTAAACAAGGATCAGTTGTTTTGTCTAAGAGTAACAAATCTTTAATCGTTCGCACTGTATTTTTGATCTCTTTTTGAGCTTGTCGAACTTTTTCTATGCTTCTTTCTATGTATTCTGGTTGTTTAAGACGATTGAAAATGTATTCTCTTCTTTCTTCAAAATGTTGCTGTAAAAGTGACATAGTTGTTCCCTCCTCTATTTTCTGAATTGATTTAAAATTCCTCTTTTATTGTATCATTAAAGTTTATGAATTTGGGATGGTAGCAAGGTTTATTTGCAAGACAAGGTTTGAAATTGCATATCAGACAATCAGTGATACATATTCTTTACCAAAGCAATTACCAAAGTGGATATCAACCTTATAACCAAAGAACTTATCATGATAGCACTATCAAAAGAAATCTTCGATTATCACCTGTTTTTAAGGGATTTTGAGTTTTGTTTATAGTAGGAAAAATGAGATGAGAAAAAGGAGGGGGAACGATGAATAATTCTTATGAAATTATCGGTAATCAAATTAAATATTATTTGAGGGATGATCCAACAAGAGGATGGAACAACATACCTAATACGCAATTTCGAAGTGTGAAAGAAATTACAGAATGGTGTGGAAGTTCAACAAATGAAATTATGTGTGGGTGGGATGCGCTCAATCAAAATGCAATGAGTACAACGGATACAACAGATTTCTTATATAGGTGGATTAGTTGGTACGTGACAGAACCATTAGATAGTACAGCACAAGAAATACGCAAGTTACCAGATGAACTTGCCAGTTTTATAACAAATGTACCTGTTGATACATTTGAACACATTAAGAATGCCTCTCATATGGTGTTAGATTGTATATGCTTTGTATTGGGCTGGATACCAAATTTGTTATAGATATTCTTTTTTTAGGAGGGGAAACATGCCAAAGCGAAAAGAAACAATTCCTTTTCAAGCCTTTATGGACCAATCTTATAAGAAGAAAAAGCAAACAAAAATATATAGTATTGGCCCTATTAGTCCGTTCGCATTTTTTCATATGTCATCACCGCTTGTTCATACGTATGTAGCTCTGGGAATAGTAGGCGGCCTTACAATTGGAGCTGTTTTGTTAGAAAAATACTTAGTACGAAATGATTATGTTTTTGCATCCAATCTCCTTTCTAATGGTCTGTATTACGGTGTAAGAATTGGAGGAATTGGGTTCATTGGTTATGCATTTATTCGTATTTTACTCATGTTATAAGGAGGGTTACCAATGAAAAGATGGTTAAAAAAGAAAAAATATAAATGTCAGTTAGAAGAAGTATTTAAGAAAGCGAAACTATATGATGAGCACATTACACGAGGTGGAAAGGTCCCTATTTATCCTACGATTCATGATGTTTACGAAGGAAAGAAAAGTGTACGGTACACTTTTACACTACCTAATGGTGTTGATCCAGCCCAAATTCATAAGAAGTGGTTCTGCTTTCAGCAAATATTAGGTGAAAATCTTATGATGGAAGGTACCATTAAAAAGTTTGTACTCCATGTATTTTATTCTAATGCAAGTTTACAGCCTTACGATTACAGTTATAAACAATGGCAACCATTATTAAAACCACATCGTCTTCCTGTTGTAGTAGGACGGGACCAATTCGGAAATGCGATTGTGTATGATATGGTTGATTCAAATACACCTCATTTACTGATTGCGGGAGAAACAGGAAGTGGAAAAAGTAGTATGGTGCGCGTGATTTTAGCTACATTAATCCAACATATGTCACCAGAACATTTACATTTGTACCTGGGGGACTTAAAAAACTCAGAGTTTCATTTTTTAAGAAGAGTGAGGCATGTGAAGTATGTTTGCATGGAAGAACACGAAATGACAAGTATGTTTTCAAAATTATGGAGAGAGGTATTGCGTAGAAGAAAGGTAATGGAAGAATATGAGCTCGGTCATATTGATGAATACAATCAAATAACAAAAGATAGACCTTTACCCTATATTTTTATTGTCATTGATGAGGTAGCAATGCTACAGGACGAAAAGGAATGTGTCACCATAATAGAAAAAATATCAGCTGTCGGCAGATCGCTTGGCATTTTCCTCATGCTAAGTATGCAACGTCCAGATGCAAAAATACTTGATGGTAAGTTAAAGCTCAATTTGACGGTAAGAATGGGCTTTAAATGTGCGGATTTAATTAATAGTAACATTGTGGGGACACCTGGATCAGAAAATTTAAGTCAATCGGGCCAAATGATTTTAAAATTAGATGGTTTAAAAAAGGTGCAGGCTCCTTTTTTAGCATTGGACCAGGCAAAAGAAATAATAGAACCATATCGTTTATCTAAAGAGCAAAGTGTAAAGAAAGAAGAACAGGAGCATCAAGAAGATAAAATCTTTGGGGTGTTAGATGATGTTAACGAATAGAGATAAGCAAATTATAGGCCATTTACAGCAATTTAGATGTATGTCGCGTGATGATATTATTGATCTTCATTTTAGAAATGTAAAAAATGCAGTAACATGTTGTAATACTGTTACAAAACGTTTAAGTCGCGAAGGATATATTGATGTAGATACATCACAACGTCCATACGTGTATTTTCCTCATCCAAATACCATTCGTAAAGGTAGCCAAAAGATACGTCATTTTTTAGCGATTGTAGATGTATATAAGCAGTTATTACGAACCGAAAGACCGAAGATATTTCAAGTAGAGCCTAAGTATAAGAAAGGGTATATGGAACCCGATATATTTACCATTTGGCGTAAAAGTCCATTTTTTATAGAAGTCCAGAACTCCATTTATAATAAGGCTACAATCCAAACGAAAATAAAACGTTATGAATCGTATTTTCGTAGTATGGAATGGAAAAAAGAATCCTGGCAACCAAAACATAATATGGTATTCCCCTCACTTTTAATCCTTACTGATCTCAAATATCCAATCTCTAGTTCAAATTTCCGTATTTTTCAAGCACCCTCTATTCAACATTTTCTTACACAAGTACAGCAACCTAAAGACATTTCGGTTCAAATAGGTTCAGTCAAAGTAAAATTATGAAAGCACAAGATACTGTTTCTTGTGCTTTTTACATGTCCCAAAAGTCATTGATTTTGGCGTAAGGATCAATTTTTCTAATAGCATTTAATAATTTTTTCATGATTTCAGGTTTGGGGATATAATCTGTATCTCTACATGCTTTACTAATTGTTTTCGTAGATACTTTAGATTTTTTTGCTAGCTCTTGTTGTTCAATTCCTTGCCGATCTAACCACTGTTTTAGTTTGGTTCTGTTTTTGCGGAAAAACATTCTTCTCACTCCCATAGTTATAATTTTTTATTTACAATTATGGACAGGAATGAGAACTTACATACATTCCAATTTACCCTAAGGTAAATTAGAGTGTAAAAAGGTTCGATTTATAAATCATTCACACGAACGATTTATTGATAATTTCACTTGGAATGAGGTATACATACAATGCAAAGATTTGACTTACGCATCATACAACAAATCTTTGCAAAGCACTTTCCCAAAAAAATTCAACTTAATCTATATCTAAAGAACATAAAAAAAAGACTGCTTTGTTTTATTTGTATAAGATATGTAGTTGGAAAAGGATATATAAAAAGGGTTTGGGTATATTACGTTTTGAGCATTAACTTAAAACTTTTTATTGGAGTGTGAAAAGATGACAGGTTTATTCGTTGTATTAGGTTTCACAATTATATTTTATCTTTTAGCACAAATTCTCACTCCATCATCTACGTATAATCCCAATGATGATTCACAACGGGCGAAATGCTCTAACAAATTAGAAAAGCGTGTATATGATGTATTGCGCTTTAAAGGTTTTTATCCAACTGTACAATATAAAGTACCCAATAAACGTTTTAAATTAGATTTTGCGTTTTTTGCCCCAAATGGTTTAAAAATAGACGTAGAGATTGATGGGCCTTTTCATCGAACACCAGAAGGGATCAAACGAGACAATAGGCGGGATAAATACATGAAAACAAATGGATGGAAAGTGATTCGTATTACTGACATTGCATTAAATAATGGGTTTGAAAAACAAATACTTTTGTTGGTGGCAACATTAAATGAATTAGGGATAGAACCTTCTAAAGAAACCAATTTTGTTATGTTAGAACAGGAATAAGACGTATGATGAAAAACTACATCATACGTCTTTATTTTTTGAAAAGAGCTTATACTAAAATCCTTGTTTTTGCTCTTAGGTGGTTGCTATAAGTTTTTGTGATTCACTTATTTCATCAAAATCTCGTTTTAAGACTGTATCAATGCTATAGCACAAGGTAAATGTGTGGTTGTTAAAGAATAACTAAAGTAATGGGAAGACAGAAAAGGATACCTTAGCAATTAACAGAGTAATTAAATGGAATTAGTAATCCCTATAACAAAGATCAAAATTAATGGATGCTATAGTATTGATACAGGTATGCTGAGTAGATAAAGCGAAGACTAATAGAAAATAATACGGAGCTCCATAGGATTCCCTTGCAAGTATTAAGCAGGAATTGAGAGATAAAAAACTTACTTGCAAGTGGGATAAAAAGTGTACAATGAGTATTAAGGATTAGTAAAATGATACTGTGGTAAGAGTGTAGCGATACTATAATGGAGGTGGTTGAATGGAGAGCAGAGATGATGTTGTAAGTGAAGTGCATTTAAAAACAATAGATGTCTCCCGTATCACCAATCTAGCAGAGAGTACAATCAGAAAATATAGCTTAGAACTCGAAAAACAAGGCTATGAGTTTAATAAAGATGGCGATACAAGACTGTATCATGCCGATGATGTGACAGTTTTTAATACTCTAAAAGAGATTAGAGAAAAAACTAAAGTTTCATTGAATCACGCTGTTAGCGTGTTGATGACACAGCATTCCCGCACAACACAGGGTGTAGCGCGTTCGGAGGTTGCTGTGACAAGGGTTCAAAGTGAAGAGGAGCAATACGCGCTACAATCCATATCGAGTGAAATCAGGAACTTTCTAGAAGATATCAAGACTGAATTTATAGGTTTTCGAAAAGAACTTGAAATTGAACGTCAAAGCAATGATTTATTTAAACAAGAGCTTGAAGCGGAGCGTGAAAAAAATCAGGAATTAGAAAAGAAACTTGATCTTATTATGACAGAATTAGAAAAACTCAATGCTAAAGCTGATATTTCTAACCAAGAACCCAAAAGGAAGAAGCTATTTGGGATATTTTAAGTTTATACAAAACAAAAAGAGTTGCTCTGATACGGGCAACTCTTTTTGTTTTAGAAATCAGGATCTTCTAAATCGTCTTCATCTAATGAACCTGTAATGTTGGTATTAGTGATTAATTGTCCCATTTGACCTACGTCTTTTAATAAATCGTCTGCCAGAGAATTATGGGTATTCTCATCACTTTGCATAAGAACAGCAGATACAGGAGCCACCTGAAGATCTGAAATTGTTTGTGTAATTTTTTTTATGGCATTCATCATTTGTTCTTGGTTTTTTGAGACATTTAGAAGTTCTTTTTTTGCATCAAAGGGCTCTTTTTGTGTTAAGTCTTGTTCAACTAATTGAATAATATAAGTTGCCAGCTTTTTTGAGCGGGCTTTTTGCTCAAGGTGATTATAAACTTCTTCGCTCATGTGATCTGTTCGAAGCCCAAACACTGTTTGTTTCTCGGTCTTTTTAGTACGCCCCATAATGCGGCTCCTCCTTTCTGACTATACTTATTTCTCTGTTTTTTGCAGCATTTCACCGCGACTTTTTACTTCAAGACCATATAAATTTAATTTGCGTGAATCTGGTAAGAAAATATGATTTGCTTGAGCAATTTCAGCTCCATACATCTCTTCAATGACTTCATGAATGCTAGTTTCTAGTATTGGGGCAACACCACCGAAATAAACATATTTATAAACTTTATCAGCTGGTGCAGGCATTACATCTTGGATTTTTAAAATTAGAAACTTAGCAAACTCTTTTAAGGAAGAACGAATTTTGTCTGTTAAATCTACACGTTGGCCAGTGTTTCCGTCGATTAATTCCATTTTTGGTTTTTGGAAATTGTTTACTATAAATGTTTCAAATGAACGTAAATCTGAGAATTTTTCTAGGAACTTTTCTTTTCTTAATTTTTCGATATGAGATAGATAAGATAATTTGTCTATTGGTTGCATTGAATCACGGTTCTTAGGTGATTTTAAACCGGTTGGTGATAATACTAAATCAATCGTTCCACCACCGATATCAACAAGTACTGTATCGTTGTTATCAAATTGTCTTGCTTCTTCACGATCTTCTAATTCGAAATTCTTTTTAATAGCTAAACGTGCAATTTCTCCTTCGATACGACAAGTTGCCTTTGCTACAGTTATTTTTAATGTTTTTTCCATTCCTGGTGTATGTATTGTAACTTCATGCTCTCCAGCAAATCTTTCCGCCATTGCATTTTGGGCTTCACTAAATTTTGCTGTTCGTTTCAGTAACCAAATAGGTAACATTGTTTGGAAATATTCAATTTCAACTGTATTGTCATCCGGTTCGCGAGTTTCATTAATAGCATGATAGAAAGAAACAGCTGATAAAAACATTACGTAAGGGATAGGACTTGTAATTTTATCATGAAGTTTATTGACATGATTGTTAGCTAATGCATGTTTTGCAGCTTCGTCTCCAACTAAGAAGAATCTTTCAGTATCTTCTCCTGGGATTGTTGTTGAAATAAGTAGGCGAGATAATAATTCTTTAGGATTAGTAATGGTTGCTACAAAATGAGAATCAGCTTCGTCTTTACTGATTTCTACAACGTTTGTAGGAGTTTCGATATAGAAACCATCAATTAAGTTCATATCAAGTGAGTTACCAGAATCCTTATTCATCATAGTAATTTTCATTAACTATTCACTCCTTTAGTTATCTTGTTAACAAGATAACATTTTTTTAGCATTATTGGAAGTGTATTTTTGAAATAAGTTAACAAATAAAAATAATAATAAAACCCATAAATATGAGGTTTATTATTATTTTTATTTTTAAATATCAATTAAAGTTAACAATAAATTTATTGTTAACTTTAATTGATATTTATGCGTTTTTCACAATGTATTTGTATCTTTTCTTTTTTTCGGTAGAAGATTTTCCTTATACAATGAGGTGATAAGGCTTCTAACCACAGAAACTACGGAAATAGTCAATAAATTAGAGTTTGATAGAACTCTTTACTTTTGAATCCCTCGTTCTAAACGAAGTTAAAGTTAAGGTAGTTCAATTTATCATTAATTAAATAGGATTTGTATGTGGTTTTACGTGCTTTTTGACAACCCTCTATTTTCTAATTGATAAAATATAATCCAAATATTACTAAAATTTAAATAAATATTTATAAAAATTCAAAATATTAACAAATTTTACAAAAGTGATATATTTATTGTGTAACTTATAAAGATACTTAAGGGGGATTAATTATGTTTAAGAAAATGATAGTAAGTACCTTAGCAACAGGCTTATTATTCTCGGTTAGTGGAAATGCATTTGCTGAATCGCCAGATTATGATTCAGTGAAGTATGAAATCAACGCTGCAGTTAAGGCATCGGAATTTAAAGATATAGCAAAGATGCCTATAGATATGAAAAAAGTAAATTCCACCGATCCTTATAATTTAGATAAAAAGAATGGTAGAGTACATAAAGGCTTTGATTTTGCAGCGCCACAAGGAACAAGAATAGATGCTGTTCAATCTGGTAAAGTCGTTTTTGCTGATTTTGGAAGCAAAAAAAATGGGTTTACTGATTATGGTAATGTAGTAGTTATCGAACATACCTACAATAAAAAGAAAATTTATACCTTATATGCCCATATGAGTAAGATGTCAGTGAAAAAAGGTGACACAGTAGAAGCGAGTCAAAAGATAGGAGAAGTTGGTAAAACGGGAGAAGCGACAGGTAATCACCTTCACTTGGAAGTAAGAACAGATACACTTCATGGTGAACGTGTAGATCCAACTAAATATTTACCACCATTTAAAAAATAATAATATGTAAAACTTTTAAGCTAGCAGTCCTTGTATAGAATAGTTTAAAAAAGCCCTATTTTTTGCTTGCAACAGGGCTTTTTTATTTACATAATTTTCGTTATGAGAAGTTCTATTATAGGCCTATTTTCTCAAATACATGAAAGTAGTACTCGTACGGGTTTTTATCATTTTGAATCCCTTTTTCAGTATATATCTCTTTCCATAAAGAGAAATCAATTTCTGGGAAGTAACGATCTCCCTCAAATGTAGCATGAATCTTGGTTATGTATAGTTTTTGAGTGTAAGGAAGAAATTGTTGATAGATTTCTTCTCCTCCAAGGATAAATACTTCTTCTCCTTCACATTTAGAAAGAGCATCTTCAATCGAATAAGCTATATGACAGCCCTCGGCCTTATAGTATTTATTTTTTGTTAGGATAATATTTTTACGTCCATCTAAAGATCTTCCTATCGATTCATAATTCTTTCTTCCTAGAATGATAGAGTGTCCCATAGTAATTCGTCTTAAGTATGCCCAATCATTAGGAAGTCTCCAGGGAATATCGTTATTTTTACCAATTACATTATTTTCTCCTACGGCAACCATTGTAGATATTATCATGTTTTCATCTCCTTCACTTTATTTTATCAAAGAAAAGGAGTTTGTTTTTAATGTATATCATATACATGCTCGGTTAACATAATGCATTATTATCGGTAGCAACTATTTTGATAGAATCTTTGTCAATACAGGGATTCTTCTTTCTTTTCTAGTAAAATCGATATGCATGATTTTATACATGGTTGATATAGAGGGGATTCGAGGGATCCTGACTATTCTTTTTTTGCATAAAATCTTGTATAAATAAAAAGATTTTGGTGTAGGTATTTGGATATGATGAGTATTCAATTTTAAAATTGGTTTTGTAATAGGAATTATATAAATTAACTATGTAAAGATTATGGAAATTAAGAGTTTGAAACAAGTGACACGTGAATTATTAGGAAAAAGGGTATATCATTGCTATAGCGAATATATTTTTTGAGGTGAAACGCTATGAAGACGCTATATAGTCCTAGTGATGTGGCAGAGCAATTAGGTATCCAATCTAGCACATTACGTAAGTATGCTGATGTGTTGGAAAAAGAGGGTTATACTTTCATCAAAAATGAACGTGGGCATAGGAAGTATAGAGAAAGTGATGTAATGGTGTTTCGTAAGGTTATAAACCTAAAGAGCGACACAGACATGACATTAGAAAATGCTACAAAGCAAATAGTATCATGGCATCAAGGTGTTGAAGTGTTGCCATTGGAGCGACATGAAGTTGAGCGCTATGAAGAACCTGATTTCAACGCTATACCGCTACAGGTGATGATTCAAGAGCAAAAAGAAGTTATTGAAAAACAAAATGAATTACTCCAGGAATTAACTAAACGATTAACAGAGCAAGATCAGCGATTTGCACAACGAGAATCGAAATTACTAAGCGCTATACAATCGATACAGGATTCCCAGAAGCTTATAGCGACGAATTCTAAGGAAGACATAGCGAAGAACCAGGGCCGCGATGAAATGCTCATGCACACGATTAGAGAAGTTCAGGAAGTTAAAAAGATGATTGCAGCAAGTAAAGATAAGAAATGGTATGAGTTTTGGAAATAAATTCAATACTAATGGTATAAACATCATAAAACACCAAACTACTTATTTAAAATAGATAGTTTGGTGTTTTATGATGTTCGTATATTTTTATGAAAATATAGAGATTAAAAATTTAGAGTTATAAATAATATTTAAGGAATAATTTTCAGAATAAGTATTAGTTAAGTTGATTAATTTTCTTATTGGCATGTTTCAGGAGGAATAGGACCATTATAATCAATTGGTATACTTAAATCTAATGGTGATATATCATCAGAAAAGTCTATTGTACAGTTGTCTGGAATAATAATATTCCCAGATAGAGAACTTTTTTGTGGATCTGTTTTACAGCTAACACTTACAACTTGTAAGAAGATATCGCCAAGATCTTTATGTTTAACTTTAACCCATTGGAATTTTTTATTATTCCATTTTGAACACTGTGTTTTGTGATCATAAGGTCGATTTTGATTGTATTGATTATATGGAGAATGATATGGATTTTGATTGTATCGATCATATGGAGAATGATATGGATTATACATTTTGTATCACTCCTTCTTTAAAAAGGTTATTTGTTTTTAAATTTATAGTTATCGTATGGTCCGTTTTTTGTTATGTATAGGTTTTTAACTATATGTAAAAGCCTAAATTAAGAAGAAAGATTGAGCTATTATTTTTTTAATAAGTATATTAATTTAGATGTTTATACGATTGTAAATATCATTAATTTAAGGTTTTATCTTATTTTGAATGTATAATTTTTTATATATTTTGAGGATATTAGGAGATTTAGGGGAAGTTAATTGTTTAGGTGGAATGAATGTAAACTAATATTCAAAAGTTTACTTTGGATATTTAGTTTTTTTGTAACTAGATTAAGAGGGAACAGTACTATTTAAATGGAAATAAATAAATACTATTATTTTATTGTGAGGAATGAAAATTTATATGGGACGGAATATAGAAAAAGATATGGATAATAAAAAGTTGGATAAGAAAGCAAGTAAAAAAGTTAAAGAGATTTTAAAGCAAGTTGATGTTAGATGGCTTGTTTTAGATTTAGATATAAACCCTGATTGGTATTTTATTGAACGACCTATTGAGAAAATGTCTTTATTTGGTTATGAAAGTGAGTATCATAAACAGACTAAAGAATTCGTAAGAACTATTGTAAATGCAATTAATAAATTAAATATTAAAGAAAGAGAAATTATTATAAGAAGATTTTTACGACGTGAAGAACGATATGATTATGAGGTAGCTAATAAAATGGGATTGAGTTTAAGGACATATGAAAGATATAAATCTTTAGCTATTATTAATTTATCTATTGTGTTAGGGATTGAATAAGTGAAAAAAAAGTTTTATTTAGTGGCGGTTTTTTGGCAGAAAGATGACAGAAAGATGGCAGATTATTTATATTTTTAATGTGTTAAAATGTTATTATATAAGGCTTGTATATAAGAGCTTTTATTGATATAAAAGCCAAAATATTTATATGTTTTTTTAAACGTAAGGGGAATTCTTATAAAGAGTTTTCCTTACGTTTTTTATTTTTAAAGATTTAGAAATAATTGGCGGTTTTTTGGCGGAAATTGCGGATAAATTACGGACAAAATGGGGACCCTTTTTTGCTTTAAATTCCTATAAAATTGTTTTTAGAAGTAGAAAACTTATTAATCAGTGAGAGGAGATGTTTTTAAAAATAAACTTGCAAGTATATTTTTAAATTTTAAAGTGAGGTTAAATATATTGATGTCTATTTGGAAGATACTTTCATGTATTGGTGTAGCATTTAGTTTTATAGTGAGTTTTTTACAGTTATTTGCTTGGTTTTTTCCGCGTGAGTTTCCTAATGTTATAAAACATATAGGCAGTTTTATTATTAATAATTGGTTGATATTGATCGTGATTGGCTTGTTGCTTGTAATTATTAATTTATTAATCAATAGGCATAGTGAAGCAAATGAAAATAGTGAACAACAATCTAATTTAACATGAATAAAAAATAATTTTAAAATCTAATGTTTAAATATATTAATGTTTAAAAGTTTACATTTGATAAAAGTAAAAAAGAGTCCTACATTTATGGGATTCTTTTTTTTAGTTTCTGATAATATTTTATTAATTGAATGTAAAGAGTGATTTAGTAAGGATTTGAATATGTGAACCATTAGTTTACATGTATTAGATTAATGGTTTCTTTAATGATTAGGGGTTTATATGTAATGATTTCTTAGAGGTGAATAATATGAATTTAGGTTCGCAATTGAAAAAGTTCCGTGAATCAAAAAGCTTTTCACAAGAAGATGTAGCTCGAAAGGTTGGAGTGACTAGACAAGCTGTTTATAAATGGGAGAGCAATAAAAGTTATCCTGATATTGATAATTTGATTTTACTTAGTGAATTATATGAAGTAACAATTGATGAGTTAATAAAGGGATCAGAGGATGCTAGAGAGGAGTTAAATAAAAAAGATAAGGATGAGTGTGAAGATGATGAGGATGAAAATAATTTTGGCTTTTTTATAGGTATTGTTCTTATATTTATAGGGATATTTATTGGCATTGAAGGAATTTCTTTATTTATAACTATATTGGGAATGCTGATAATGGTTTTTTATAGTGATGTAAAAAAGGCAATTATTACTGAATTTAAAATAAAAAGAAGACCAAACTAGAATTTTTCTAGTTTGGTCTTCTTTTTACTGCTGTTTATTCCAGAATTGAACGTATCTATGCAGGGCCTCAACGCTTTTTAATCCTAAAAACGCTTTAATTTCAATGGGCTTCATGCCATTCTGTAGCGCATTTAGTATAAAACGGTTCCGTAGCATAGTAGGCGTTATATGAATTTCAGCACGTTTCGCTTCTTTCTGTAACATGCGTTGTACAGCGATTCGAGTTAAAGGGGCGGGTTGATCGTTTTCATAGTCCCAGCGGAATGTTTGCGGGCCGAAATCAAACGCCACAAAGAAGGGGTCGCCCGTTTGTTGGCGCGGTCTAACAAGATTAGGAATCTTGTTGTAATACGATAAGGCAAGTTTTACATGTTCTTTTGAAAGGGTAATGGATCGTTTGTGGGCGTGTAGTCCTCCTGGGGTAATCGTATTACTCCCAAAGTGTATATCATGCATGGATAGCGTGAGAATGTCCTGGATAGATAGCCCATAATCTAACATGAAGTGGATCAATAAAAGGTTACGTTCCAGAATAAACTTTCTGCCTGACGCCTGGTAGTCGGTTAACCCGTTATAACTACGCATGACGCGGAATAGCTTTCTAATTTCTTTGTCTGATGCAAAGTGTTTAGAAGTCAGTCCAGGAGGGGAGACATCACTTTTTAAATCCTGGGCCACACCATGAAATTGTAAAAAGTTAATCAGAATGCCTCGTACACGTTTGATATTAGAAATCGACGCTCCACGTTCCCTTTTAAGAGCTTTTAAGTATTTATCTAATACATTTGTATCAAAAGAACGAAAAAACGATTCTGGGGGCAATTTGACGTGTTTCTGAATCCATGATGTAAAAAGGGTGAGATCGTAGCGGTATTGTTTAACGGTGGAAGATTTACGGCCATGTTTTAACAGATCAGCAAGAAAAACATCAACGGAAAGTTCCCAAGTCATGTTTATATACTCCTTTGTCCTAAAAATTGTGTACCGCAATTATATACGAGAACCATACAAACAAGCAATAGGGGATTCTAGCTCGAGGTGTTTTTTTTGGCTTGTGGGATTCCAGGGCCAGGACATTGCGGGGACATATGGCGTGGCTAGACAGGGCATAGAGTTGTGGTATAGGTGGATATATAGATGTATTGGAATGTGTGGAAAGCGAATGATGGGCCGATGTTGAGGGAGGACGATAGGCGAGGAATGGGAATGGCCGCCGCCCCGCCTACGTAGTTTTTTGAAAATCTGCCTGGCAACGGAATCTGATTCATAGCTGAATCAAGATCCCCTTACCATGAGAGCTTCAAGGTAAATCAAAGTTTTTAAATATTCTGCGGAACCTTGTTCTATCAATGAGTTTAAGATTAGAATAAGTTCAGAATAACCTTAGTATATTGTCGCAACTAATTCTGTAGATTTATCTCATATTATTCTGAATTAATTCTGAGGTTATTCTCTTTACTGAAATACTCATAATGAACAGAAATGATTGTTTGTTTTTAGAGTGCTGTACTATGTATTTATGGTAAAAATCACGAATATTAGTATTTATACTGTCTACAGATATTCGGTGTTCCGTAGATTTGTATATTAAATGACAAGTAGATTTCTATTTTGGTATTTAGTTTGATCTGGGGGGTTATGTTTAAAAATCTAGAAAATTATAGTTCCCAATATGGGATACTTTTTATAATAAATCTTGTTTTAAAAAAAATTAAAATCATTAAATACATTAGGATTTATTTTTGCTCAATAAGCCTTACTCTCACAAGGGATTAGAAAATTCTTCTTATTTAATTACTGATTTAAGAGCAGGTTCAATTCGAGTATAAATTCATAGTGTATTTGTTGTGAAGAACGTCCTTAATTTACGAAAATATAATAGGTTGATAATATGTTTAATCTATTAAAATAAAGAATGACATGACAAAAAGCCTTGTTAGGGCAGATTTTTTTGAACAAGGCTATAAAACAATTATTTTTTTGAAAAAAGAGATTTAGGCGTTCGGATCAATCATTTTTTTGAATAAATCCATTGATGGTATGAGACTCTTTTTTGGTTTTCCAAATACCATATTTGTTGTACGTTCTTTTGCTTGTTGCTCTCTACGCTTTCTGTTTGCAGTTAACTGTTTTGTATATGTTGTTATGAAGTGTGCAGGTGTACTTACTAGCGATTTGTTTACTTCAAACAGCTGTACACAGTCCTCAAAAGTCTTTCTTGCTTCCCAATCTACGCATGGCGGCATGCGTAATGCGATTGTATAAGCATCCTTTTCAGTGATATTTGTATCTTTACTTATGATATACATATAAAGTTTCTTTTGATCTTCACTCATAAACTCATCCATTTCACGGAATCGTAGTTCTAGCTTTTCACCCGAATTAGGAGCATTTATTGGCTGTTTTTCTTCTACTTCTTCATTTGTAGGAGCAACAGAATCCAATATATCTATTCCCTGGCATGTAGGAACAGTTTGTTTTTCGGCTTGTTCTGTAGATTTCTCTTGTTTTTTACTTAGTCTTTTAGATAGAAACTTTGTAAATGTAGAAAAAATATCAATTGAAAACGCCCATTTTTGCTTAAAATATTCAATGATTTTCAAATAATTGGTATTGAGGCTTAATATGTAAATAGATGGTGCAATCTTACCATGACGTCTTGTTTTGATTTGATGGCATACTTGAAGGTCCTCTAACCAATTCAGAATAAAGTTGATAATCGGTACAGAAATACCCGATTTTTCACTGATTTGATTTTGTCTCATTTGAGAGTATCCTTCTTGTACTAGGTAAGATAAAACAACTTCCAATGCCTTATAGCGGCGTGGTGTTTGTACGAAGAAATCTTTAGTGGTTTTACCTTCTGTATCTAAAAGAATTGTATCAATAGCTTTAATTACTTTTTGTACTGTTTTATTAATAGCACCTGTAGGAACATGAACCAGTTGTGGGCTTAATTCTCGTTTTGCCTTACTTAGCAAAAAGTTATTTAGTAGCACAAAAAAACCTCCTATTTTTTCCACCACACATTTGTTAAGGAAAAGTAGAGGATTTTCTTCACAAGAGATTCACTTTGTGCTAAAATAAATGTATATAAGTGAATAAATTCTATGCGTTAAAAACCCTACTTTCTGGGATTTTTAATTGGTGTCTAGTTTGCCGACCGGAACAACCAATTAAAAATTTGTGAGGTAGGTTTTTTTTGTTTTGATAAATATATTTTATCGTTCTTCTTGCAGAATATCAATCTTTTGAAAGTAAAAATTACACTAAAGTGTTAATAATGTGTTTATTTTATACAGAAAATAGTTGTTTAAAAGTCTCTATTTGTCTGAAAAATATTGAGAAACATGTACATTTACCTATTTCTGTAATAAAACCCTTCATTCAGAACAATCGTTTGATATAATGTATTAAATATGTCTGAATTTTCTTTCAAGAGGTGGGAATGTATGAACTACTGGAATAGGAAATTACAAGAAGAAATTAATAATGCACATAAGACATATGATTGTTTTGCTGTTGAAGCAAAAGTTTCTAAGTCTACTTTAACAGATTTGTTTAAATACAATAAAGAAGTTTCAATGTTTAGTGTGTTTAAAATGGCGAAAGTTCTTTTCCCAGATAGAAGAGACATTCATGAAGAATGTTGTATAAACATTTTTGATCAATATGAAAGAAATGTAAAAATTAATATGAAAAGGTTATTTGTTATCGCTTATCTTAACGGTTATTCCTCGATTTTAAAATATTTAGTTGATTTATCTAGCAGTCATGCAGATTATAATGTGAAAAAATATTCTCCACTTTTTAAACTGTTCTATGAACGTCCCAGGGGCGGAAATCCGAAGGACCATCTTTTGTGTTTAGAAGATATTCGAAAAACAGTTCCTAAAAAAGAAAATTTAGATATGGAGATATTTTGTGATATTTTATACTTACTTTCTAGTGGTGATATTGGAGATTTCGGAATGTTTGATACATATAGAAATCGTATTGTTACCAATATTTCTAAGATTAAAAATCAGGATTTAAAACTACTTTATAATTACTGGATTACTGACATTTGGAGTTATGCTTTATTAAGAAGGCTAAAAGTCAATGAATTTAGAGAACAAAATAGTAAATTAATGATGTATGAAAATATACAATATTTCCCCGTTATGAGTGCGATGAACAATTTGAGGCTAGGAGAGAGTTTTTTATTTTCGGATTATCAAAAGTCATATGATTATACTTTAAAAGCACTTGAAGAATTAGAAAATAAATGTGATTTTAAGTATAGAATAGCCATAAATAACATGAACTTTTTAAAACTTATACACAATATAGAAATAGAAACAATTAACTTAGAACAGCTCCATCCAGCAGAATTAGCATTGTATTTTGTTTTAAAGAAGGAGTATTTAAAAGCAATAGAAATATTAATGAAATTAAAAAATAAAAATAAAAAACTGACGCCAATTCAGTATTGTTATTTAGGTCAAGCAAAAATGGACCTGGATATAATAGCCGAATCAAAAAAGTTATTCATTGAAAATGGTGATTACTTTTTTGCCCAATATGCAACAAAGGCTTATAATGATTGTAAAGAATTGTTAAAATGTGGAGGCGTAAAATGAAAAAACTAGCCATTTTATGTACTGTATCATTAATTTTATTAAGTGGATTAAGTATTTCAGAAAAAAATAAGATCCAAAATTCTAATAATGTGCAATATATGGTCGATCCTGGAGGAATGGGCTGACTGTAGAAAAACAAAAAGTAACAAAAGACACCGTTTATACGGTGTCTTTTGTTACTTTATAAACAGTTTTTTAAATGTTCGAACTGGATTTCGGCGAACAAGAATATCAATTAATCCCAAAAAAGGAGCGGCTATATGGAAAATATTCAAAATAAAGCTAATTGCGAATCACTTATTGTTCAAATTGTTCAGGCGTGTAATGGAGATTTAGAAATCATGGGAAAATTAATTGATTTATATGATAGTACAAACCATGTGGATATTGATTACTCGTAATTAACTAAAAAATATAGATAAATATATGTACTCTAATTTGTTATTATGATGCGCTCTACTCCTCGTGTTGCGATTGCATTTCTATTTCAATTTCCAGAAGTTGCGCCATCCTAAGAATTTCTTTTTCGATTCTTGGTTTGTGTTCTTCTGGAACATTTCTATATTTTTCAATCAAAATTTGAGCCATACGTTCTATTGGATCGGTTTCACTACTATCTTTTTCTAAAATTTCATTATCACTCATTTGATGGTGTAAAAGTCTTGATTCACTAACATTAAAAAATTTCGCGATTGTCGGTAGACGTTCAATCTTAGGGACTTTATCTCCATTTTCCCAGCTTGTTACGGTACTATATGGTGTATTTATGGCTTGAGCAAAATCTTTTCTACTAAGGCCTTTCATTGCTCTTAACTTTCGTATATTTTTCCCAAATATATTGTTATCCATTAGGTATAATCCTCCTTTTATACTTTGGTGTTATTTTTAACACTTAAGTGTTGACTTTCGGCTTTAAGCCGAATAAAATGTAATTAAGGGAAGGGAGGGTGAAAAAATGCTAGCGTCACATGAAAACAAAACCGTTGTACGAGAATACAGGGAATCCAAAGGTTTAAGTATTAAGGAAGTTTCCAAAGGCGCTAAAATTCCGATCGGCACATTATATGATGTTGAAATTGGAAGAAGGAGTCTGAAAGACAATAAAGCTAAAAAAATAGCTGATTTCCTTGAAGTTCCGATCGAGAAACTTTTCAGACCAACATATTATCGTGCAATACCCATCACAGAATGAATAAACCTCATGTTATTGATTACATCTATCTAAGTGTATTGTAAATGAAATTCGGCTAAAAGACGAAATAATTATGACTAAAGTATATTGTTCTATATTTAGAAAGATAAAATTCTAAATATTCTGTCCTTTGAAAACTGAATAATCCTAAAGGAGCTGTAAAAAATGGTTTTGAAACGATCGTATCAAACACTACTACTCTTTACGAGTGTA
Organism: Bacillus sp. PK3-067; assembly: GCF_056738645.1. NCBI lineage: Bacteria > Bacillati > Bacillota > Bacilli > Caryophanales > Bacillaceae > Bacillus > Bacillus sp. PK3-067. The sequence continues at coordinate 31,445 of NZ_CP096493.1, forward strand.
CTTTTATTCATTATGAGCTTCTTGATTCCACTGAATCAAGCCAGTGCGGAGGTAATCAATCGAGAAAGGTATCAGATGGATTGGGCCTATAGCCCGCAGTATGGGAAAGATGTTCGTACAGAGCTTCTAAAGAACGCTAGTGGTCAAATTGCGTATTGTCTGGTATACGGTTTAAAATCCCCAAATGGAGAGGATTTACCCGAAGCGGGCAAAACAGATGATGTATCCTATCGTGTCTTAATGAATGGGTACCCACAGAAAACACCAGAAAATCTAGGAGTTTCCAATTGGAAAGAAGCCCATTACGCAACCCAATTAGCTCTTTGGAATGCACTTGGCCAGATTTCTGTTGATGAATTACAGTTCAAAAATGCGGCTGTTCAAAAAGCGGCAAAGAACATCATTCATGCGGCAAATCAAAGCCAGGATACACAAGATGTTTGGATGAATGTCATTCCAACGGATAAACAAGAAGCCCAATTAAACGGTGAATATTTCGAAACAACAACATATAACGTTCAAACAAATGCGAAAAAAGGTACATTTCAAGTACAAATGAACAATGCGCCACAAGGCACACGTATTGTCACAGAACAAGGTGAAGTGAAAGAAACATTCCAACTAGGAGAAAAGTTCCGTATTCAAGTACCAAAATCCTCTAAGAGTAGTGAACTATCTCTAAAAGTCGTTTCAAATCTAACGAATGTTCATGCGATCGTATATAAAGGAACAAGTACGATTCAAGATGCAACTGTATTATTAGAGCGCAGTACAGAACAAGTAAGCACAGACTTACAAGTATTCTGGAAAGCAAATGGCGCCTTAAAAGTGATGAAAGTGGATGAAAGCAAAAAGCCACTACCAGGCGCAGTATTTGAAATCGCAAACAGCAATCAACAAGTTATGGGAACGATTACAGCTGACAAAAACGGTATCGCTGAAATGGGTAATTTAGAACTTGGCACATACACTGTAAAAGAAGTGAAAGCGCCTATTGGATATGTGCTAGATGCTACGCCAAAGCCTTTTGAAGTGAAAACAGGTGAAGTTGCTGTTGTTGAAATGAAAAATGTACAAATCAAAGGCAATATTGAAATTAAAAAAGTAAGTGATACAGGCAAGATTCTCCCAGGTGTTGAATTTACAGTATTTACGCCAGAAGGAAAGGCAGTTACAAAAGTAACTACAAATCAAGAAGGAATTACGAAAGTAAATTCTCTTCCGTTTGGAAAGTATTACTTCCAGGAAACGAAAGGATTAGAAGGTTACTTATTAAATCAAACAAAGTATCCATTTGAAGTAAAAGAGCATAATCAAACACTTACATTCGAAGTGAAAAACGATCAAGTAAAAGGAAATGTACAGCTTGTAAAAGTAGATGAAGATGGGAAAACAAAATTAGAAGGTGCAGTTTTTATCCTAGCTGATGAAAAAGGCAGGAAAATCAGTGAGCATAAGACAGACAAAAACGGGTTAATCAAAATTGATAATATCCCATTTGGAAAGTACCAATTCATTGAAAAAACATCACCAGCGGGCTATGTGCTGGTAAAAGACCCGATTCCGTTTAGCATCACTGAAAACGGAAAAACAATTGAGCTAGTTGCAAAGAATACAAAGATTAAAGGCTCAATTGAAATTACAAAAGTAGACATAGCCGATGGAAATAACAAGCTACCAGGCGCAGAGTTTACAATCTATAACGAGCAAGGCCAGGAAGTCGTGAAGGGAAAAACAAACGAACAAGGCATTGCAAAGTTTGAGAAATTACCAGCTGGTAAATACACATATAAAGAGACATTCGCACCAGAGGGATATTTAATCAATGAAGAAACATTCTCTTTTGAAATTAAAACAGATGGTGCGATTATCAAACATGTTGTAGCAGATCAGAAAAAAGAAGTTCCACCAACACCAGAAACGCCACAACCAGAGCAACCGGAACAACCACAGCCAGAACAACCAAAACCACAACCAGAGAAGCCACAAACACCACAGGTCATTGAAAAACCTTTACCAACACCAGAGAAACCACAAAACATTGTAAAACAACCACAACCGATGAAAGAACAACCTAAGAAAGTAGAAAGCCATTTACCAACAACAGGCAGCAAAGCTGAAAATCCATATTGGAAATGGATTGGTATTACATTTGTCGTTCTTGGTAGTATCCTAGCTGTTTACGCATTTAGAAAACGTAAGAATCAAGAAGTTTAAAAAACTCTGAACTGATAAGGGAGGGCGGGATCAAATGTGCATATTTGATGTACATTATCAAATCAATGATAGGAAATATACGAAATCATATTTACTTGCATTGGTGGAAGATGGGTTTCAGTTGCGAAAAAATATCCAACATGTTCTGTTCAAAGAGCACCAACAAGAAATTACGATCCTTTCTACAGATTTAGAAGAATTAGATTTAGTAGCTTCATAATGAATGAAACCTCTTAGATGTACAGAATATTTCTATTTAGCTATATAGAAAGATAAAACAATACATGAGGATTTCTTATGAAACCAATTAAGCATATGCGAAGTAAACGCGGTTTTTATATCGGTCGAGTTCCTCATACAACACATACACCTTCAACAAGTAAGCGTACAGAAGAATGGGCGGGAAGAATGGGGAAAAGCATGATTTTCTCTTCTCACTTGGTCACGCTAGACCCTTACAAAAAAGCGCGCAAATCATAATATTCATGGGAGGACATTCTTTCACTGAATATCCTCCCCACTTAAAAGGAGGAAGCAAGATGGGAAAACAAGCGTATCAAAATCGTCAAGAATGCTGGGAAACGTTCTGGAAAGAACAAGTAACGGTAAATGGTGAATTAGATATTGAACAAGTGAAGCAAGAACTCTTCAACTATAAAACACTCTTAGATCAAATTAATCAACCTCAAAATGGAATCATGCAACCTCAAATCTTGATTCAATTAGTCGCAGAAGAACGAACAGAAAAGCATCGTGAAAAGATATTAGCTCTTGCATAAGGCCATTTCAAGGATAGAAAGGAAGTGAAGAAGTGGCGCACAGCAAGCTCGACAAAGAAATTGAAAACTTCATAGAAAAGAACTGGAAAATGCTTTTAGGTATAGGAGCTGTCGCATTTGTCTGGTTTTCTAAAGAAAAAATCCTCACAGAATTGATGAAGCTGGTGCCAACTGTAATCAGTGTGTTTCGCGGGTTTGCCTTATTGATCCTGTTAGGAATTGTCATACGAATTGTCTTACATGGCATCTATTTATACCTAGAAAAGAAGCGGTATCGATACGTATTATTCATTCCACACATAGATGATGAACTCACACCAGATAAACTAGGGCAAATGATTCGGCATGTACATGGTTCGGGCCGAAAACCTTTAGAACGCCTGTTAAAAGGGCGCGATTGGTACCGCATGACGATGTATCGTCCAGAGGGAGAAAACGAGCGTGTTCGCTTTTATTTAGGTGGTCCAGAAGATAAAATCAAACAGGTTGTGCAAGCCATACAAAGCGCCTATACCCATAGTGAAATTTATACTGTCCCAAAGGAAGACATGCCATTTCCAACAAGGAAAGCGGTAGGAGGACGGATGGTATTAAAGAGAAAGCGGCTAGATGCCACGTTATCACTCGCACGCTATACACGTGATGTATTACCGATGTTAGGAAGTGCAATGGAAGAAAAGACATGGGTTGATGTTGCTTTTACACCAGATAACGGGTATCAGCTGACAAAAGGGATTCGAAAAGCAGAAAAGGCCATTCGAAAGAAGAAAAAGCATGGGCTAGATGCCTTTGAAAAAGAAGAGATTCGCGCATTAAATAAGCGGTTTGCCAAAAATGAAGTCGCATTTCAAGTATCTGTTTCATTCGCAAGTGACTATTATCCTGGTGTACCTGTTATCAAGAACTTAGGACATATGGTGGCAAGTATTATGGCTGATGTGAATGAGCTGAGATATAGACGCTTTAGACGCAGTATGCCAGCTGTACCACATCCCGTATACGGAAAAATGATCTGGACGGGATCAGAGCTATTAAACTTGTTCCATCTTCCGAATGTAACGGGTGATAAAAACAGCAAGACAGAGCGAAACATCTTGTATCTAGATAAAGGTGAAAACATGATACCAGATGATTTATTGGCCGAAGGCATTTCAATTGGTCATGTAATGCATCCCTATATTAGGGACCGATTAGTAAAAATTCGAGAAGATTTCTTCAAGAATCATGGCTACATTACAGGGAAAGTTGGGTCTGGTAAAAGTACCATTGCCATGAGGTTGATGCAAAGTGTTATTGATAAGTGGCTAGAAAATCCGAATGAAGCGGGTGGATTATCCCTATTTGATCCGACAGAAGATTTGGCATATGTAGCAATGAATCGACTGTTAAAAGCGGAAAAGGATGGGAAACAGGTGGATTGGAGCAAGGTTCACTTTATAAGTTTTCGAAACACAGATCATCCGCCAGCCTTGAATTTATTTCATCGTTTTCCAAATGAAGATATCCAAACAGTGGTTGAATCCATTATGGAAATGATTAAGTTAATGATTCAAGGGCAAGCACAACAAACAGAACGATTACTAAGGGCGATTATTGGGACGTTACTTTGTGATAAGAGTCAAATTCATACGATTTTAAGTATCCCACTCTTCATAAGTGATGAAATGTTTCGAGCAAACGTAATAGCCAATTTACAAGGGCCAGAACAAAAATATTACTCTCATTTTTGGAAATATGAAGTAGGAAGCGCATTAGAAGACAGCACACAGGCAATTTTAAACCGATTAGATATCTTCCGTAATACGCTGTATTTAAAGCGTATGTACGGGCAAACAGGCTTTTCCTTAGAAATTCGGAAGTGGATGGATGAAGGCCACCTTATCTTTTATGATTTAGCGGGCATGGGAAAAGAAGATACATTACTAACAGTCGGTTACATTTGTAATCAATATCACCGTATCGCCCAACAGCGGCCGCATGGTTCAAAACTACATTTAGGCGTAATAGATGAAGCTCATGACGTGCCAGTACCCGTTCTTCCGAAAATCATCGCAAAGGATCGGAAGCATGGATTTGGATTATGGGTGATTACCCAGCAAGTTTCGGGACAGTTAGACAGAGAGCTAACAGACATGTTAACAGAGGCGGGCGGAAATTACTTTGTATGTAGGCAAGGTCATAATTCCGCAAAAACGTTAGAGGGCATTATGCAAAAGCAATTCCGTACAGAGTATTTGCAAAACCTTCCTAACTTAGTTGTAGCGATTCAAACACAAGATTATATCAGAGGTGAGGCAAAAAATGTGTGGTGTACGATACGTGTTCCACCATTAGACCGATACCTACCAAATGGAAAAGCGGCGAATTATAAAAACGAAAAAGAAATTCATGCATCAAATGAATGGACCAGAGCAAAGATTCATTCTTTAGAGCAACAAAATGGGAAAGCAGGATTAGAAATCGACAAGGAAATTGATGAGTTTCTATATGGAAAAGGCAAGTATCAACAAGCCGAAAAAGTCAATTTAACAAAAGAAGAACCTGTTGTGACATCGGGGCTAGATGAATTAGAAGAAAAAGCACCTTCCAATGAAGAAGTGAAAGAACCTGTTTCCGAAACAAAGCCAGTTAAACCCACACATCAAGCGCAAATTATCCCATTTCGAAAACAAGCTACCGAAGCGATAAAAGTGAAAGAAGAAAAACAAGAAGTGAAACAGCCAGAAACACAAACAAAAGAATCAGAAATAGAACTTCCAGAAGAAACGCCAATCATCGAACCATCAAAGGGTGAGAATGAAATGGAGGCAGTTATGAAAAGAGAAAAAAGCATTTTCGATATGTGGGAAAAGGAGTAGAGACTATGTGCAGTATGTTGTTATTGGAAGAAGACCAAAACTTACTTATGGATATACACAATCACATCTATGTTGATATGGAGTATATAACAGAAAAAGTATATCCAAACCATAAGAAAAAATCAGTATACTACCGTTTGAATCGTTTGGTACAAGAAAAATATTTAAAAAATGAATTACTTCCCATACCTGTTTCAAGAAACCAGGTTCGTAAATCTGGAAGACCGCAAAACGTATATACGCTTGCGGCAAAGGGAGTAGAAACAGTTTGTGGATTAAGAGGGAGTGTGCATTGGAAAAGTAGTTGGTCCCAACGTTCGGCATCCTTTGTATATCACAGTTTAATGTTAGCAAAAATTGAATGTGCCATGACATTAATATCGAAACGAGAAGAAAGATTGGAATTAAAAGAATGGATCAATGAACCGCGGGCCACATTCCAATATGCAAAAGGAAAAAATCGCGTCATACGCCCAGATGGGGTTGCGGTAATTGGATTAAAAGAAGCGATTGATAAAAACATTGGTGTATTCATGGAAATGGAACGTTCTTACGGATCAAAAGAAGTATTAGAAAAAAAGATCATCCGTTATAACGACTTCATGACGCAAGAAGGAAAAAAGGCAGACTATCGGACACATGCTGGTATGGGATATGAAATACCGATATGGCGCCTGGTATTTGTTGCAGGTAGTGAAAGTAGGGAAAAAGAATTGATTCGCTACTTAAAAGGGGTAAGCAGTCCAGAAATTCCAGTTTATATCACACTGTTTCAAGATATATTGCAAGACCCATTCGGGAATATTTATCGGAATATTCAAAATCCAAATGAGAAAGTGAGGTTCTAAGAATGTGTTTCGGTTTATTTTATCGATAAGCGCCTGTATTTTTCTGTTAGTTGTCTTTTCAGATTGGTTATTTGAAAGAGTACCAGGATCACGAGAAGCCTGGGAAGCGGTGAAAAGTAAAGTGGTGGAAATTTACTATACACAAGGATGGGAAGGTGTATTGCTTTTCTTCCTGGTCGTAGTGGGGATATGGAAGATGGTAGACCATAAGGGGTGATAAATATGGATATATTGGAAGGTTTGGAGTTTGTAAGGGAGTTTCGGGCTACAGATGGAGCGTCCTTTGAAGTAGGGAGGGATGAAGACAAACGGTATGTGGTTCATGCTCGATTTCCCTATATCACAGGCAGTCAAACGAAACTCAACAATTTTATCAATTATGCAAGAAATGAAATAAAAGATGAATCAACCGCGGTTGGTATGGCTTCATTCGCTTGTGATTGCTACGAACGATCTTTACGCCAGTACCGAAATTGAAGGGGGGATGAATATGTTTCAAAAGGTGAAACAGTGGTTTGCAAAAACATTTGAAAGTAAACAAGGGAAGGCAAGGAAAGCAACAAAGCTTCCTTCTTATAAAGGGCGCTTAATTGGAAAATGGGCCTTTTGGCTCCTGTTTAGTTGGATGCTAATTGTATCCATCACAACCGTAGTAAAAGGAAAGGGAGATACAACAGCAAAGGCCAGCACCACTCCAAAGGAAGTTACGCAAAAACAAAACCTTTCTACACGTCCAGAAGCAATTGAATTTGCGCGCGGATTCGCAAAGGAATACTTTACATGGCAAAGAGGGGATGAAGGCAAGAAGAAACGTTCAGAGCGCTTACATCCCTATATACCGAAAACATTTGATCCGCAAGTTGGTTTAGATTTTGTAAGTATGCAATGGGATTCCAATTTTCTATACGCAACTGTATTAAAAGTAGATGAGGTTACAGAGAAAGAAGCAAACGTAATTTTTAAAGTGAAATACAAATTAAGCCGCATGAAAGCAGATAATAGCGGACCAGAGGATAAGGAGGTGATCCAGCAAGTGTCGGTTCCTGTTCAATCAGATGGAAAGGCTTTTGTGATTAGTGGATTCCCTCAAATCGTCAAGGTGAATGAAAAAGCGGAAGTACCAGAAGGAAAAGAAGAGAAAGACCGAGAGGAAGTCCATGAACTCGCTGTAAAAGAAGACATTCGAGAATTTCTACCCACGTTCTTTAAATCCTATACGACCGCAACACAAAAAGAACTCGCGTATGTGCTAGCTAATACGGATATTAAAGGGTTAGAAGGAGCCATGAAATTTGAAAATGTACTTTCCTCTAAGATTTATCCAGGAAAAACAAAAGGCACGTATGAGGTACAAACAGAGGTATCTATGATTGATCCGCATTCTGAAACGAAAATGAAAACAGGTTACACGTTGTTTGTAAAACAAGATGGAAAGCAATGGGTTGTAAAAGACTTAAAAACAAAATAGGAGAGGGGCATGTATATGTTCAATATAAATCATTTTGTGTTAGGAATCGGGTTGGAAGGATTTTTTGAAATGATGAAGACACAAGGAACATACGCATTATATTGTGCGTTTATCATTGTTATCTTGATCGTAGCGGCAAAGCGTGCATGGGGAAAAGCGATCACGTTAATTGTTGGCGGCGGGATTGTTGTATTCTTCATTAACAAACCAGATGCATTAAAAACAATCGGAACGTGGTTAGGCGGATTGTTTGGCGTCTAAGTAAGGGATGGAAAGGAAGAGGGCTACATGAAGGAAAAAGAATCAAAATCTATCATTGTCTATTGTTTCGGAAGCTATATGAACTATATGCGAAGACAGTACGAAATTATGGGGTATCGTCTTCCGCGTGCGGTTACATGGAGGGCACTTGGTTATTTTGCGGCGGTAGAAGCGGGGCTTGTAGCCTTCCGCTTCCTTCCTCTCTTTAAATGGATCTTTGGAGATATGATCGATCAAGTTTGGCTCATGTACTATGGTGTGATTCCTCTTTTCCTCGTATGGGGCGCGGATAAATATAAAACAGATGGAAAATCACTTTTCTCTTTTGTTCGGTCCTGGGTTACATTTCGTTTACGTAAACATCAAAGTAGCCGATTAGTGACCTTGCCTAAACTAAAAAAACATGTGATTCGTGGTCATGTGTGTGTGCAATATGACGTTAAAGATATACCAATCGTACATTCATCTAGCGAAGAAGAAGAGAAAGACATACACGCTTATAACCTAACATTTTTACCCCAAAAGGAGGAAATGAAAGATGTTGAAAACGATGAACAGATCACCATTAAAGCACGTTGAAAAGAATTTAGCGTTTAGTATAGATGGAAAAGTATCCGCAGTATATGAAGTAGACGGATTCGAATACGATCATCAAGACGAAAGCACGAAAAAAGTATATTATCGCAATCAACTCGCTCTTTTTACCCATCAAGAATATGATGTCCACTTACTTGTGATTCCTCGTACAACAAATTCAGATGAAATTCTGGATGAACATATTTCCACTTTAAAAGGGCCGATGGCACCTACAGGACGCTTTCTTTTCAAAAAGGTAAAAGAATATTTACGAAATGCGGCCATTGCGAAAGAGAACATGGAATATCGCTTTTTTGTTTTAGTACAACTGAACATGGAACAGAAGGAAAGACAAATTCGTAACCCTGTCGTAGAAACATGGAAGTTTATGAAGAAGATAAGAGAAGGCTTTGCAGAGACAGCTCAAAATATATCGGGTATGAATGTGACGGATATTTTAGAAGAGGAAATTGAAAATTATTTAGAAGTAGAAGACGTGTTATTTAGCCAGGTTAGAGGGGCCTTTCATAATACAAGACGTGCGAAACCATCTACAACACGCTTTTTATTCCATCATAACTTTAAACGCGGCATGAAAGAACTGAATCGGAATCAAAACTGGAAGGTAGGTTCTACAGTTACGTTGCAAAATGAAGAAGGAAAGGCGGTAAAAGTACGCCGCCCAGATTTACAAGAAATGATCCAATTAACGGATACGGTGATTGATGAAAGCCCAGGACGTTCTCTTATACTCGAAAGACAAAATGAAGAAGGGGAAATTGAAACCTCTCATGTTGCTTTTCTTGCAGTGAAAGATATGCCCGAAATATCGGCGTTTCCTGGTGGAGAGTGGATTTATCGCATTCAATCGCATTCGTTAAAGTTTCCTGTTGAAATGAGTATTCGAGCGTATCACTTAGAAAACCAGATGGTCACACAAAAGCTCTCAAATAGTGAATTGGAATTAAACGATCAACGCCAACAAGCAATGGTAGGCGGTCGTACAACAGATTTAACAATTGATCGTAAAGCAAGAGGCGTCAAAATTGTAAAAGATCGATTTGAAACAACAGGAGCACCTGGATATGAACTAAGTGTACTGTTTTGTGTATATGCCGAAGATGAAAAAACATTAAAATCACGCGTCAATACGCTCATTACAGAATATCGCAAAATGAAAATTGAATTGGTCAATCCATTTGGAGAACAGCTAGCATACTTCTATGAGTTCTTACCAGGCTCTAAACGTTATAATACGGACTTCAAATTGTTTGTGGAGCCAGGTGTACTTGCAATGGGCATGTTTGGGGCCACAACACAAATTGGTGACAATCAAGGGTTTTACATTGGAAAGACAAAGAAATTAAATCGTCCTGTTTTTGTTCGTCCCGAACTAGCGGCGAAAGCATTAGATAACATTGTGACAGCATTTGAAAGTTTATCGGTTATGTTCGCGGGGCAAACAGGGAAAGGGAAATCGTTCCTAATGAACTTACTCGCTTTCTGGATTGTTATGAGTGGCGGAAGGGCATTTATTATTGATCCTAAAGGGGACCGCACAAGATGGCCCGAATTATTGCCAGGGTTCAATGAGGATACCTTGCAAGTGTGGACGCTTGGGAAGGATAAAAAGGATGCAGGCTGTTTAGACCCATTCCGAATAAGCGCAACAATTGAAGATGCGAAAAGTTTAGCACTTGAAATTTTAACGTTCCTATCGGATGTAGGATTAGAGGATATCCGATATGACTATTTATATAAGGCGATTGAACGAGTAGCGAAAAAAGAAGACGCATGTTTAACTTTGGTTCGTAAAGAACTAGAGGAAATGAAGAAAGAACCAAACTTATTGCCAACTGAATTAGAACGGTTAAATGCCCTTACAAATCGTTTAGCAACCTTAGAAGGCATCCAGCTAGGAGATTTATTGTTTGGTAGACCAGGTCAAGATTACCGCGTATTAAGCCTAGAACGCCCATTACAAGTATTACAAATTCAACATTTACGCATTCCGAAATCAGAGGAAAAGAATGAGAGTGTTACAGACAAATTATCTCGTAGTATCTTAATTGCATTAGCGGCATTTGGTAAATCTTTAATGCATTCCGATCGTAGTATTTTCAAAGTATACCTACAAGACGAGGCATCAAGTATTTTGAAAAATAAAGAGGGTGCGGCGTCTTCTGACAAAATCATTCGAGAGGGACGTTATCACAATATCGGCTTGTATTTAGGAACACAAAACGCATCCGATTATCAATCTGAAAACAAAGAGGTTGCCAATGTGGGTATGAAGTTCTGTTTTGCGCTGAAATACGATAAGGAAGCGGAAGAAATGTTGCGTTACTATAACTTACCGGTCACAGAAGAAAATATCTTAATGTTACGCCAGCTTAGACGTGGCGAAGCCTTGTTCCAGGATATTTTTGGCCGAACCGCGGTTGTAGAAATTGATCCTGTTTTCCAAGAATTAAAGACTGCATTTGATTCCTCTACGAAAACAGACGAAGAACGCGCACAACAATTGGCGTAATTCGTATTACAATACAGATAAGAGTATTCTAAATTATCTGTATATGGAGGATGGAACGATGAAAAAATTACGTATGTTATCTGGATTATGTGTAGCAGGAATGTTGATGGTAACGGGGATTGCGGGTTGCTCAAATGAAACAAAAAGCAATGCAAATCAACAAGAGAGTCAAAAAGAGCGTGATATGAAAGAAGCGGATAAAGCCGCGATGGAGTATGTAAGAGCTTATATTGAAATGGATTCAAATAAAATTAATGACTTGTTATATAAGAAATATGACTTAGGTAAAGATGAGGTTATGAATCCTGGTGCTAGCAAAGGAATGAAAGAAAGATACGACTTATATCGATATGATTTAAAAGAGGGAGCAAATGAATATTATTATCGTGTGAAATACTTTGATCCTGTAGAAAATGCTCAAATGGGAAGGAAATTAAGAATGGTAAAAGATGAAAAAGACGGAAAGTGGAAAAATTATGAATGGGCATGGGATTCCAATAATAGTTTAGATTCCATTGTAGGAAGTGTGAAACCTGTACATGTCCATAAATGGGGGCAAAAGGAATGAAAAAACTTTTCTCTATTTGTATGATTCTTGTATTCTTTTTACTACCGTTAGGGCCTTATGTGGCCCTAGCGGAAGATACAAAAACAGAAGAAAAACAGGAACAAAAAGGGGCACGAATTTCCGAAAATTTATTTAGTGGGTACACAGATGGAATTTATAAGGGCAAGTATTATGAGATTGATACGTACCAGCCAAAGGAAGATGAAAAAAACGTGTTTCAAAAAGTTGGTGGGTACTTATTTGGTGACGATAGTGTAGGAAAAGACTTACAAAGAATGCTGTATACAACCTGTCAATGGTTTGCAAATATGGCCTTTCAGTTAAATGTGATTCTTGGTCAATTAACCATCTTCTTAGTCGATCAAGCGTTGAACCTGGACATTGTAGATACAGTTGCGGATAAATTAGGCGCGGCTATGCAAAATATTGCTGGTATTGGCAAAGGTGGCTTTTTATCTTCTGGACTATTCCCAGCAATTATCGGTATTGCTTGTGTGTTATCGGCTTGTTATGCAGGTTATATCTTCTTTATTAAACGTCAGCCCTCAAAAGGTTTAAGTGAGTTAGTAAAAACAGTATTTGTCATTGCTTTTATTGTTACGTACATCGGGAACGCAAGTACAATCTTAAAGAGTGCGAATACAATTAGTTCTGAAATTAGTGTAACGGTATTAGCAAAAGCAACAGGAACGGTTGCGGGTGATCCAGGACGATCCAAAGCGGACGCAATCTTTTCAGTGAAAAAACAAATTTGGGATTTGTTAGTTGAACGACCATATTTGTTTCTACAGTATGGGGAAGACTCAAAAGAAAAGTTGGGTGCTCAACGAATAGATGAATTATTGGCAAAATCACCAGGGAAAGAACGAAATGAAGCAGTTGAGAAAGAAGTGAAAAAAGGAAATCAAATGATGGTGATTTCTTCTGTAGGAGAGCGTCTTGTATTTACAGTTATGTACTATGTCGTGAATACATTCGCAGGTGTTCCAGTGATTGCATTTTGTTTACTGATTGTAGCATTCCAATTATGGTTCCTTGTCATGAGTATTATCTCACCAATCGTTATGGCGGTTGCTCTATTGCCAGGACACCGCAGAGTTATTGAAAGCTGGGCTTCACAATGGATTCGCCCATTGGCATTAAAAATCTTTATGTCTGTTATGCTGGTCATCATCTTTACAGTAGCAGAACTACTATATGTGTTACCAGAAGCGGGCGTTGCAGGGTATGTGTCTACAATGATTTTCCAAATTCTTGTTTTCGTTTTATGTTACATCTTTAGAGGAAATATTGTTGCGGCCTTTAGTCGAGCACGTGGTGTGTATGAAACGGTCACCAATATATCTCTTATGACTGAAAACTTTGTAGATAAGGGGAAAGAATACGCTGGAAATACAATGTCTTATATTGGAGACAAAATGGGGATGCATTTTAACAACGCGGCTGAATTGGCGGCGGCAGGCGGCCAGTTAGAAAATGCAGGGACAGACGATGAAAAGACAAAAGCCAACCCGTTAGTGCAAGCCAATATACCGAATGATTTACCAAATAATCAAACGGAACAAGAAAAAGAAGAGAATAAAAAGAAAGGAAACCTTATTTCCTTACAGGATCGTGATAAAAATGGGGATTTATCACAGCAGGAAGAGGAAGGGAAAGAACAAACACTACCAGGTGAAGAAGAGGCACCAATGCAACAAGACCTTATCAGCTTAGATAAGGAAGCATTAGAACAAGAAGTAGAAGGAAAACAAGAAGGAACAGAGGTAGAAGAATCAGAAATGGACGTTCAACCAGAACTTGTATCTTTAGAAGATGAGGAAATTCCAACAGGAGAAGGAATGCCAGCTGACATAGAGGGATATGAAGAAATTCAACCAGAAGTACCAGAACAAGAGGTGCCATTAGAAGACATTCCGACTGATATAGAAGTATATGAAGAGGTACAGCCAGAAGTACCAGAGCAAGAGGTACCATTAGAAGAGGTTTCAACTGATATGGAAGCATATGAAGAAATCCAAACAGAGGTACCAGAACAAGAAATACCACTAGAAGAAGTTTCAAGCGATATGGAGGCATATGAAGAGATTCAAACAGAAGTACCAACACAAGAACTTCCATTAGAGGAAGTTTCAACAGATCATGAAGCATATGAAGAAATCCCATCCGATATCCCACAACAAGACATTCCAACAGAAGAAATTCCGATGGATATTTCAAGAGAAGAAATACAGCCAGAACAGGAAACTTCAACACATATTCCACAACAAGAAATCTCAGCGCCAATTGAAACAGAGGCAAATGAACCTTTAATACCAGATACAATTCGTGCAGATGTAAATGAAGAAGGTGTCATTGTACCTCATACACCAGAAACAACAAGTGCAGATATTCCAGATGCTATTCCTGCAGAAGTGACTGAAGCGGGGGAAATTGTTGCAAAAAAACCTAATATAGATGTCGAGTCAACTGTACAAGAGACAAATTCTTCTGACTCATTTATCCCAACGGAATCCATTTCCCCTACGGATTTAACACGAGTAAATGAGAAAGAAGTAAGCAAAAATGAACCGATTCAAGGAGAAGCGGAAACAATCGATACACCAGATATACAATATGGAGCTGTAGCCGCGGGAAGTGAAAATTGGATGCCTTCTACTGATCCGCAAAACTTAGATAACTTAGATGATTTGGAGCCACCAAAAAAAGATGAGTAGAGTCCTAGACTTTTAGGACTTTACTATTTTTTTACGAAAAAAGGAGCGATATAGCTATGAAACACTGGGGACTAACGTGTATGAAAATGGTGAGTATCAGTATTTTTCTCTGTATTGGGTGTTTAGGGTGGATGAACATAATCATTCTTTTCATACAGAGAGAATGGCCGACAGATTTATTAGGATGGATTGGTTTAGGGTTACTTATCTGGTATACGCTCATTCTTTTAACTCTCCAAATTATCCATAATGAGTTACGTTGCCCTATTGATGACAGGGCCAAACTAGCCTTTTTTATCTGGTTTGTAGGAATCGGTCATTTTGGATTATTAGACTTTATACAAAACCAGCAATCTACTCCTTTAACGTTACTATTTCATGTTTTAGCGATTATACCTATTCTTTTGGCCCTTACATATGGGCTGATTGTTCGAAAGTATTCCAATCAATCTTGATACATGTTGTAAGGGGGGAGGGATGATATGAGACCAGAAATAAAAGAAGTTGTAGATAAAACGGTACAAGAAGAGATTGCACAAGAACAAAAAAAGAAGAAGAAAAAGAAATCCTGGTTACTGACATTTATTTTTGGGAGTTCTACTTTCACGATAGGATTGTTCGTCTGTATTGGATTTCTTTTATTTATTGTTTTAGGGCAAGGCATTGGCAAAAAAGAAGAGGAAGCACCAGCAACCATCCCAAGTAATGGAATGACGGTTTGTCGGCCAGGTGGAAAATCAGTGGCACCAGAAGAATTACAACCCCACCTGGGCGGCGTTTTTACAGGGAAAGCACAAGCCTTTTTAAATGCAGGAACACAAAACCAAATCGATCCCGTTTTATTAGCAGCCATTGCAAAATTAGAAACGGGGAACGGTACTTCTAATGCAGTAAAGAACTATAACAATCCAGGTGGACTTATGGACCCTAGCAGTTCGCAAATGAAAGGGTTCATGAAGTTTGCCACTTTAGATGAAGGAATCAACGCTATGGCCCGAAACTTATATAAAAACTATATTGGTATGGGGATAACAACCATAGAAGCAATTGGAGCGAAATATGCACCGCCAGGAGCCGCAAATGATCCGCATGGTACAAATGGTTTGTGGCCTGTATTAGTAACAAAGTTTGTGGCGCAAATGGGCGGCCTTACTTTTAATTGTGAAGCGGGAAAGCCAGGCGGCGTTGTAGATACTGGATCAGCAAGCTCACAAGGGTTTATTCGTCCTATCGCTCAAACAACGATTACAAGCCCATTCGGGCCACGCTGGGGCACTATTCATAAAGGTATTGATTATTCTTGCCAAGACGGTGTCACACCAATTGCCGCGTCGAAAGGTGGCGTTGTAGAGTGGGCGAAATTTGGCGCTTCCGGTTCGGGGTTTGGCGGATATGGAAACGTAGTTGTAATCAATCATGGGAATGGATATTGGAGTTTATACGGTCACATGTCGTCCATTACTGTACAGGAAGGTCAAAACATTGGAGTCGGTCAACAGGTAGGTGTTTGCGGAAGAACAGGGCAAGTAACAGGGCCACATCTTCACTTTGAGATCAAAACATCTTTGACGTTTGGTCAAGTCGACCCAGCACCTTATTTGCCGAAATAAGCGGAAAGAAAGGGAGGATTAGGGATGAAACAGGGAATCGTTGGTTTAATCATAGTTGTACTATTGGGTATCAGTGTATGGTTATGGAATCAAAATCGCACCTTACAGCATAAAGTTGAGCAGACAGAAAAGAAATGGACGGAACAAGTAAAAGAGCTAAAAACAGAGAATCGAGCATTGGAAAAGCGTGTAACAGTTTTAACAGAAAATACCCAAGATAAAGGGCAAGAAGTAGCAAAACAGTTTGTAGAGCTGTTAATACAGAATGATAACAAGCAAAAAGAAAAGCCAGGGTTTGAAAAGATCAAAGAAATGATAACTGGAGAAGCACGAAACAAATTATTAAATGCGCCAGAGGATGCACATAACCATATAGAAGATGATGGGTCTATGCACATTCAAACGAAAGCAAAGATAACGGATATGTACTACATTAAAACCGCTGATAATAAAGCCGATGTAACGGTTAAATATGATTATCTTGTAACGGTTGATGGAACAGAACAACAAGAAAAACACACTATGAAATTAAATTTACTATTAGAAGGTGAAAAATGGTTTGTAGAAAATTATGAGTTCCAAATCAATACAGGAATTGAAGGGCCATAGAGAAAGGAATGAGGGGAGTTGGTAAATAAAAATGTATTGCATCACATTGGATATGAAATATTGCAAGAAACGTTTGTATTGATTCGAAATGTATTTTCCTATTCAAACCAAGATGAATCCAGTGTGACATATGTGCGAGAAATTACGGATGCCTTGCATAATATCCCGCATTCGATTCAGAAACAACATGATAAATTCCTGGAATTTGAGTTTAAATTGCTAGAAGAAACATTAATGCAAATGGATTTTGGAAAGGTTGCCGCACAAAACGTTCCCCATTTTAGAATGTATGCGGCGCGTGTACAGCAATTGTTACAGAAGCGCTATAAAGAGGTGTAATCGAGTGGAAATGGGGCGATAAAATATGATCGTATTGGGAATTGGGCTGTCAGTTTTGCTGATAGCCTTTTTATTTATCCAGGTATATCCGTTCCAGGAACAAAAGTTAGAACAGAGAAAATATGATGAATATGGAATCTGGATCATTATTTGTACAGGGGTATGTCTCTATGTTTCGCACCATTTTTTACAGGAAAACACATGGCAATGGGGATTAAAAATCATAGGTGCAACTTTTTTTACAGGGTTTTCAATTGGATGTGTTGGAAAACAAAGTATATATGATTTTCAACATAAAAAGTTTCCCTTTCAGAAAAAATAACGCTTCAAATTCGCTTGTAATTGATTTTAAAGAAACTGTTAATACATTTGGTATCGAATGAGATTACGCTCTTTATTCGGCTCTTTAAGTGGTTTAAATGGGTTCTTAGAAAGAAAGGGGGGTGAGGATGCTTTTTTTAAAGGTTATTGCATATATTTTGCTAAGTATAGGAGTTTGTACGCTTGTTTTAGCAGGAATAGTCGCTATTATAAAGAAACAAATGATAATCGCAAATATAAACCTATTATTGGCCATGTACTATTTTTGTTCGGGAAGTCTTCTGTATTTGTGCACGTTATGGGAAACACAAGATATTTTCCTACAAGCCTTTTTGATTTTAATTGTAGGAATTTCAATTATTCGATTGAGAAAAAGTTGGTATGTACCGCAAATGCGTATTCAACTTCAAAAACTGCAGGAGCAAGCAACAAATAAGAATGATTTGTGAGGAAATCCATGAAAAAAGGAGTGGAGAAATCTTGATACATCAATATGAATTGAACTTTTCAGTGATGTATAGTGGCAAGGTAACAGGCTCACAATCTACAATTATTCCAGCAAGTTCTTTAGAGGAAGCAAACGAGAAATTACAATCGGAAGTAAATCGGCGGTTTGGGAAATGCCATGTCAAAATTGGTCATACAAGTTTACTTGTTTCAGAGGATAGTCGATACACAATTGGATAAAATGAGGAAAGGAGCCTTGCAATTAGCAAGGTTTTTTTATTTGAAATGATTAAAATTTGTATTAAAAAAGTCTTATAAAAGAACATTAGTTCGTATATAATAGGAACTAATGTTCTTTTATTTGGGGGGATGACAGTGTATGACTATTCAATATTGCCGAATCGAATTATTTTATGTGTAGACCTTCGTAGCTTTTACGCTTCGGTCAGTTGCATCAAGATGGGATTAGACCCACTTCAAACTAAGTTAGCTGTAGTCGGTGATGTTAAAAGGAATGGCTCAATTGTTTTGGCTGCAACTCCACCATTAAAAGCGTTAGGAGTAAAGAAAATGGCAAGGCTATATGAAATACCACGTCGTAATGACATTCTCGTGGTAAATCCAATCATGGGAACCTATATCAAATGTTCCAATTATATAACGAGGTTGGCCCTACAGTACGTACCCATTGAGGATTTTCACCAATACAGCATCGATGAATTTTTCATGGATATTACCGATAGTATTCATCTGTTTGCTAATGACCCATACGAATTCGCATTGAAATTCAAACGTGAGGTTTATGAGCATACACGTATTGAGTGCACGATAGGAATTGGTCCTAATCCATTGATGAGTAAAATTGCGTTAGATGTGGAAGCGAAGAAAACGAAAGATTGCATTGCATATTGGAAGTACGAAGATGTACCCATAAAATTATGGCCGATACGACCACTTAGTAAATTTTGGGGGATATCGAGGAAGACAGAGATGAAGTTAAATCGAAAAGGAAAACATTCAATCGAAGCCTTAGCACAATACCCTCTGAAATATCTCAAACAAAGCTTTGGTGTGATTGGCGAAGAATTACACTTACATAGCAACGGAATTGATTTTAGCCGCATTTCAGAAAAATATATACCAGCAACAACTTCTATCGGAAAAAGCCAAATACTCATGCGTGATTACACGATAGAAGAATTTCCAATTATCCTACTGGAACATATCGAGGAAGTTTGTTATCGATTAAGAAGACAAAACAAACTCGCTCAAACAATCCATTTTTCCATTGGTTATAGCAAAAGTTACGCTGGTGGTTTTAGAAAAACTCACACTTTAAACCGCCCAACTAATCTAACAATGGATATTTATCATATATGTACATACTTTTTATATGAGTTATATACGGGTGAACCAATCAGATCAATTAATGTTTCTTTAACAAAGTTAATTAATGAAGGTGAAGAACAAATCTCCCTTTTTGATAACGTAATACAACGTGAAAAAGAAATGAAATTAACTAAGGTAATGGATGAAATACGCACTAAGTTTGGGAAAAACAGCATATTAAGAGGGATTTCGTACACAAATAGTGCTACAGCAAGATACAGAAACACATTGTTAGGAGGACATAGATCGTGAGTAACGCTAATATGCCAAAAGGAAGAGGAATGGTCAAGTGGCAAGGATTTTCCGCGATTCCAGAGCAATTCGCTGGTATCAGTCAAATTATTAAAGAAAAGACAAAAGTGGAACGACCGATTTTAACTCAGGAAGAAAAAGAATGTATAGAGAATATATTACTGTGTTCCTTGCTTTCTGAAGAAGAAATATTAATTACATATTACGAGGATGGCCATTTGCTTACTAGTTATATGACCGTAACGGATATCGATCCGCTAAATAGTGCTGTAATATGTACAGATGCTTTTTATAATAAGAACATCCTTAAATTTATTAATATTATCGATGTTAAGTAAGTAAATGGGGCTCGCTACATCGCTAGTTGCACTATCTATAAAGAAAAAAAGACGTTATCCTTCCTAATCTAGCTTGTTTAGAAAGGATAACGTTTTTTGTATTTAAGGGTATTAAAATTTATTAAGTTGATGGAGATATATAGAAATTATTGCAATTAAAAACTATTATTATCTTATAGCAATTTAGGAGTTTAACTTGATAGGTATCATTTTCACGGTATTTCAAATAAAAGTATTTAATAATCTTTTTTAATTGTTTTATCAAGAAATCGATTTCTATAAAGTATATAAATTTCTAATACATATATTTTAAAAGGTGGTTAGATTAGTAATGGAAAAAAGACAAGAATTAGCATTAAGGTGCCATGATATTACCTTAGGATTAGGTAATAAAGAGGTAGCTGAATTTGAAACATTAACTGAAGTAGGATTAATGGTTAAGCTCGCTCTTCATATAAGAGGACTTCCATTAATCCCTTATGACACATTAAAATTGGCTTCGCACCATTTTTTAGACATCCATCCATTATTATGTAAAAATATTGTGCATAATCTTGCAGAAATTGAATTTGTTAAAATTAACTCAGAGGGTAATACTATTAAATCTGTTTTACCTACGGTCCCTTTTTATGAAGACTTATATGAACAAGTAGGGGAATTTGCTGATTTACAAAAACTCAATGAATCAGAAGAGCTTGCAATTACTATTTTGAAGAAACTTACTGATTCACCAATTAGCTCTTCTTCTATTTATCAACTAGGAGCCGATAAAAAATTAGTTGATCGAAACTTATCAATTGGTCAACAAGGAAATTATATTATTAGCAAACGAAGCCGTGGAAAAGACATTCTTTTAAGCCCAGTCTACTTTTCGGAAAACGCTGAATTATTTTCTGAACTAGTTGCAAAATCTGGAGCTAACACTGTAAAAAAAATATTAGGTTTAATAAAACAATCTCAGGGTATTCCTTTACATATAATTGAGACAACAAAAGAAATAAATGGTACAAAGCTCAATGATGCTGAAATATCTCTCCTTAAAAGTTTAGCTCATGATAGTATCATTAAGCCACCTTCGATTGCAACAACTCACGCAGGGGAAAATTACTTTTTATTTACTCCTAAACCCGGCGATGCTAGATTAAGCCCAACTAAAAGGGAGATATATGAAAGAGCGATGGCTCTTGTTTCTGCCGTTAGACAAGGACAATATCTTCCAAAGCAGTATGCTATTCGTAGCCCATATGCAATCCTAAAAAAATTACAACGCGAACACTATATTGGTGCTAATACAGAAGCAATCGAACAATACAAACAACTAACCATATTAAGAGTTGGGAAATTAACTAGGACTCCTGCTGGCTGGTTTAGATTTGAACTAATTAATACTGAGGAAAATATTGAAGCTGTTAATCTTGCAGTAGACTTAATTGTAATGGGAGAGGGTAAAGGATTGGAAGTTGATGACGAAGTAAGATTAGCTATAAGCCAAGGACAAACTTATGTAGAATCCTTAATCAGTGCAAATAAATTGAAAGAAAAAGAAACTATTGCCCTTTCTGAAGAACATCAAGAAGAAGTAGATAATCTCTTTTTATTAGGAGGCGTTTAAAATTATTAAAGACAAAGGTCTTAAACTAAAATTAATAAAATACTATGTAGCGAATGAATGGTTTCCACATATGGAAGCCGAAATATATTTTTCAGAAGGTGTCTCACCAAAGAAAAAGGTTGTTACTGATTTAGATACTGTCGCGTTAATTCCTTCTGAATTTGGTGAACTTTCTCTTTTAATCGGTGACTGTAAAACATTAAAAAACCAGTCTCCTATATCCCGTTCTTTTTGGCTAAGTGGTTTAATGGGACTATTAAAAGCACATAAGGGACTAATCTTGCTTACTAAAGAGATTGAACGCGACCATAAACAACTATCTTCAAATCTAAATATTTCATTGTTATCTGAGAGGGATTTTGAGACATATGCAAGTAAAACTTGTATGCACTATAAATCAATTGATAGTGCTTTATGTAATAGTAATTCTTGGGACAAATATTTTGAATTATATAAGAGGTTCCCTACCTTGGAAAATGCAATACGATTTGTCAAAAATGAATTTTGGAATATTGCAGACGATAAACTTAAGCTTCGAAAAACCTTATTCATTATTAGGGATATTAGGAGAGAACTAAATCCAGATCATCGTGAACACATTGCACTTTTAAGTGATCTTATATCACTATTTACGATAGCCTTAAATCGTGTAACTTTAGATACTTTTAACCAATACCTACTACCTGAAACCAAAGAACATTTATCGAGAGAATTAAAAATTTGGATATGGGGTGGAATGGATCAATATTTATATTGGAATAAATTATATCAAATAGCTAGCCAAAAGGGTAATGACAGTGAAATGGAATTACCTGAATGGGATACATTTGTACAGCTTATTCGACAACTCTTAGAAGAACCTTATGCTACTTCCCATGTTCCACTAATACTAAGAGAAGTGGCTTTTGAATTCTTATCAGAAAATAGCCAGGACTATAATTATTCCAAACACTTAGCAAAAAAATATCCTCAATCTGCTAAATTTGCGATATTAATTAGTTCTTATGTATGTAAGGCGGCAAAATTACCTAAAGAATTTGATTCACTGATTATTGAAAGATTAATGAAAATACAAGATTTTTAATGTATTAAATTTAAGAATGTTATTTAGAAGAGACTTTTGAAGACTTCTATTGAACTGAAATATGAAGAAGCTTCCTTTACTAATGAAGGGGGCTTTTTTAGTACTTTTATTTGTTATGTCATTTAAGGAATGAGTTTTACAAAAGATACAAAATGTTAAACTCATGAGAATTAGTAATATATGATGAATATTAGGGTGAATTCTTATGTCTGTTATGACAAGGACTTATTTTCATGGTTACCACTTTTATCAATATAATCACCAGTTTTTCCATTTGAGTATTTATAGCTATGTAACAAAGATAAACGTAACAAATTTGGTTTTATAAACACATCACAGTTTGAAATTACATATGAAGTTTTAAAAAAAAGATAATATATTTTAATACCTTCAACATAATTTTATATGTTTTGTATGTTTATATAATAATTGTTTTATATGTTTTATATGTTTATATGTTTTAGGAAGCTGAAACATATTGATATGTAAGGGATTATAGTACTTATCTATAACAAAAATGGTTTTAAAGATAACAAATTTGGTTGCAGCTATAACAAAAATGGTTTTAAAGATAACAAATTTGGTTGTTTATTTATAACAAAAATGGTTTTAAAGATAACAAATTTGGTTCCGTCTATAACAAAAATGGTTTTAAAGATAACAAATTTGGTTGCCTACCTATAACAAAAACGATTTTAAAGATAACAAATTTATTTGTAGCTATAACAAAAATGGTTTTAAAGATAATAAAGTAGTTACATGATATATATTTTTATAAATTTAGAAAGATTAATTTTCATTATTTTAGTATTCTACATAATTATGTTATGTAGAATGCTTAGATATCTTACAGTGGGAAATCTATTATAAGATTTTGAAAAAAATTAACTATAACAAAGTGTTGTTGTTTGTTATAGTTAATTTAGCAATAGGGGTAGGAAAGGAATGACGTATGTAGATATGTCTATAAATCAAGATTTACAAATTAAAGAGAATAATATCGTTTCTAAATCAAATACTTTGATTGAAGCTAATTCACGTTTGAATTTAGTTGAACAAAAAATGTTACTTTGTTTGGCTAGTAATATTGAACCCAATGACCGGGATTTTAAAACATACACATTCCCAATTAAACAATTCCATGATCTACTTGGTTTGAATGGATCTACTAAATATACAGAGTTAAGTAAAATTACAAAGGAACTATTATCTAAAGTAATTGAAATTCGAGCAGGGGAAGAATTAATACAAGTATCTTGGCTTTCTTCAGCAATTTACAATAGAAATAAAGGGACAATTGATATGCGTTTCGATCCTTTATTAAAGCCATTCTTATTGGAGCTAAGTAGCAAATTTACAAGCTATAGATTGGCTAATGTTGTTAAATTAAAAAGTACATATGCTATACGTATTTATGAACTACTTAAGCAATATGAAGATTTAAGGGAACGTACAATTAGTCTAGAAAACTTAAGGTATTACTTAGATGCAATGGATGTATATCCTAACTATGCAAATTTCAAGCAACGTGTATTGAAACCCTCTCAAAAAGAATTAAACCAAAAAACAGATATTTCTTTTGAATTTGAGGAAATTAAAATAGGTAGGAAAGTACAAAAAATTAAATTCATCATTCGTGCTCAGAAAAAGAAAGATTCTGATTTAGTTCATTTTGAAAAGAAATTAGATAAGTTTCAACAGCCAAATACATTCGAACAAAAAATTAAAAGATTTGAAGAACGTTGTAAAGAAAAAGTATTTCCTAAAGTTTTTGAGAAATGGGCAAAGCATAAAGAGATTGTATTAGAGATAATTGAGGAGATACGTTTTCGTTCAGATATTGATTCGCCAATTGGTTATGTAGAGTTTATTCTAAATTCCCGATTAAAAGAACTTTCCGATAAAAAAATATTAAACGAAAGTAGTCAAAATGAAGAGGAGTCTAATAATAACTTAATAGAAATTGATACTATTATAGATTCAGTTATTACTAAATATTCAACATCTACAGGAGCTGTAGCTACATTTTTAGTTAAAGATACAACAATTGAGGAGTTAGTGAGAGTAGTTACATTAGAGGAAGCTGAAGATATTTGGAAAGAACGAGAAGAGTTTGTCATGGATAAAATTTATGGATTCATTAAAAGAAATAGAAGTAAGAAAAGATACTAGCGTTATAGGCCTCACCATATCAAAAAAAGAAAATTGTACGTTTAGACACATTTTAACTAATATACTGCACGTTAAGTATAAAACTAATTACTAAAAACCATGGATAGTGGTATACCTAAGTAACTACGATTAACTAAAATAGAGGGAAATAGAGTTTAAACGACACATAGATTAAGAATTATATAGAGGTAAACGAAAAAAGACGCTTAGTCTTAAAGGACTAAGTGTCAAGCTGAATAGATAAATAAATAAGTACATAGAGGGGAGCGATTCCCCAGCTTATCAAGAGTATATCATAGAATCATATTATAAAAGAAAAAGATTAGAAATGAGAGAGATAACTTTGATAAAGATTGAAATTCCTAAGAGTTCTTTAAGTATTCCAGTATCAGAAATTTATAAAGTTAATTCAGATTCAGGATTTTATTTTATAAGGGACTTAAGTGGGGAAATTGTTTACATTGGAGAGGCTTTAAATTTAAGTAAGAGGCTTACTAAACATATGACTGGTAAGAGTAGTGTTACAAAGAGATTCCATCGTGTGTTTCATTCTGTTGATGTGTTTTATTGTGATAGGAAAGATCGAAATATCTATGAATTATATGCTATTAACTTATATAAACCAATTGGAAATGTTAAGGGGAATGAGTTAACTAGCAAAGTGGAATTGAAAAAGAGACGTGAGGATTGGATAAAGGGATTATAAAGATAAACGTTTGGATTCTGGAGAAAATTTGAATGGAAACACTTGTTTGTTTAGGCATAATTTGAGATAATATAGGTAAGTAAGTGATTACTATTTTATCTATTGTCGCGTACTGGGATTAGGTATTGCTTTCTTTTTTGAGAATGCTTATCACCCAGTAATATTGTAGGGTAGATACCGTTTAGACAACGTGAATTATAAAGGGAATTTTTTTATTTATATCGAATACAACGTACGATCGGAGGATCGTCTATGTTCAAATTCTTCTATAAGAAGGATTCAGACACAACAGAAATTTCTTTTCATGTTAATTTTGAAGTTGTTATTTCTGCTGTATTTGGGTCTACTGGATTGTTTGAATTTATTAAACAACTATTGAACATATAGTAATTTGAAAAGGGAATGTGGAGATAATCCATGTTCCCTTTTTGTATATACATAATGCGTTTAAAATTAAAAAGTAATGCTATCATTATAGAGGGGGTAATTCATTAAAACTAAGGGGATAAAATAAATGGTTATTGATAGAAGAAGGGTATTTCCTAGGTTTTATCGTGTTATTCGAGTAGAAGTAAAAGAAGATAATGGGGAATCTAGAGAATATTCTTGTTTAGCTAATGAAAGAGGCAATGTCTATTCAAGAGAAGATGTAAAAGCACTGTTTGAAGAAATTAAAGAGTTTTATATGTGTGAAGATATGCCTAATATAGATGATTACAATAAGCATATGCAGTTATTAGATTATATGAGATATGTATCTATTTCGTTAGAAGAAGATGAAATGGGGAAGTATTTGATTCCTAAGGCTTGGTATACATATAAGAAGTTTAATAGTGATAAACGAAATTGATCTTTTAAGTGTAATTGGTGTGGTGAGAAAGTATCTAGTAAGACTGATGAAGGTTACTATTCAGTATATGACCGTAATTTTAAAGTTGATAATTTTAAACATTGGGCACATGAACATGGGTATGGTAAGTTCTTTGCATAAACAAGAAATTTCCCTACCAATCAATTAAGATCAGTAGGGGAAAGTATGGATACATCCCATGTGGGGCTTAAGTCAGTTGGGTGGTGTGTTCTTTACTCATCTATTCTTTCGAATTGTGCTGTAGTTACCGCGCCAATTATGGGTAAAGCTCTATCTACATAAGATTTTATACGTCTATCTTCTACAGATAAAACCATAATAGCTCTATATGTAACGTTTTTCTTTATTAACTTTCTTTCCCTTACGCTTACAATTGTTCCTGTCCAAGTATCTGAGATAGAGTTTGTAATTTTGAAAGTTCCTAAACCGTTCTCATTAGTTAATAAGTACATTAAGTCCACAGTCGACTTCCCCTCTCTTTTGCCATCAAAGGTAAGATTATCTATAGGTTTAAATAGTGGAAAGACTTGTACCAAAACGCAAGAGTTCCACAAACAGCTAAAAATAAATATTGTATATCAGGTATAGTTTAACATACATATATATGACATATTACAATTGGAAGTAAAGTAACGATTAGGAAAGTGTAGAATAAAAGTGAATGCGGCTAGTTTATGTGTTTCAGAAAATAGCCGATATAAGATAATAAAAAAGTTCTCTAAAAAGGGAACTTTTTTTATATTAACTCCACATAATGGAGACACATATTAATTGATCATTTTTAGTATAGTGTAAGAATGAAGGGAATACATCTTTTAAATATGTAATGTTGATATTAATTTTAAAATTGAGAGCGGGTCAGTACATGTTTGGATAGAATTTTAAATGTATTGGACTATATTGTATCAATTTATGTATTGCATTTTTATTTGTATTTTGTATACTAAACGTGAGTTTTCCTTACAGTAGGTAATCTTTCAATTTCTATGAAAGCCAACTAATCTGTTAATTATGTATGGTAGCAAACAAGCTCTTATGTCTACGGATATAAGAGCTTGTTTGCATATGGATCACTCTTTTATGTACAATGAAAGAAAAACATCATATGAGATGGGGAGAGGAAAACCCATGTCCAACCAACAATTAGTAAATTTACGCATTGATTTTGCTTTTAAACAATTATTTGGCACAAGTGGAAATGAAGATATTCTGATTGCTTTTTTAAATGCTCTGTTACAAGATTCTTTAGAATCCCCTATTGTTTCCTTACAATTAGAAGACCCACACTTGCACCGAGAACATGAAGAAGATAAATTATCGATTTTAGATATTTCCGCAACATTAGATACGGGAACAAAGGTAAATGTAGAAATCCAGCTAAATAATAATCATGATATGATTAAGAGAAGTTTATATTACTGGGGAAGGCTATACACATCCCAACTTCAAAAAGGAATGCCCTATAGTTCTCTTCATAAAACAATTACGATTAATTTATTAAACTTTGTCATGTTTCCAGAATATGAAGCATTTCATACAACAGGAATCTTATGGAATCAACAACAACAGAAAATATTGAGTGATGATATTGAAGTTCATATTGTAGAGATTCCAAAACTCATGCAACAGTGGCGAAATGAACAAATAAATCCCTGGGAAGATTCGTTTGTTCGTTGGTTGTTATTACTTCCAGCGAATGAGGATGAACAATTAGCTCAAACATTGGAGGATATTGCGATGAACCAAGACCCGATTTTACAAAAAGCAATGAATAAATGGGAACGTATGAGTCAAGATTCTTCTTTCCGACAAGCGTATGAAGCAAGGGAGAAAGCGTTGATGGATGAAGCCGCAAAATTTGCTCATGCTCGTAATGAAGGGAAGAAAGAAGGGCGTCAAGAGGGAATAGAAGAAGGGAAAATCCAATTAATTCGTGGAATGCATAAAAATGGAATGCCAATTGAAGATATTGCAAAGTTTACAAATTTACGCATAGAAGAAATACGTGAGATTATCCAACTATAAGTAAAAATAACATCTATAGTATATGTAGCAATGGAACAAAAACTTATGTTCAGTATTTGTGCACATAAAAGACTTATTTTTAGTAGTATGGTGTCCACTAATGCTTGTTGCGTAATTTTGTTTCATTGCTATACAAAGGTCAAAATTCACATTAAATAAAAAAGAAGATTAAACTAGTCTATTTTACTAGTTTAATCTTCTTTTTATTTTGAGATAGCATCATATGTGCTTATTTTACTAACAATAAACTCTCTATTAATAGTTTTATATTATATTATGAACCCAACCAATTATAGAAGGGAATTTTACCAGTGTATTCGTGTGTTGAAAGCGATTGAAGTATTATATTACGATTTAATTTATCTTCTTGTAATTGTTTTTTTGCATTTTCTTTTGTTCTTCTAAGATCTAATTCTTCAATCTTATTAACCAGGGCCGTAATGAAATAATCTCTAAAATTAGAGATTTTCCCTTGATTATATTTGTCCATTACTTTTCTTAAAACAGATTTGAAGCTTCTATCTGTTAATTCATCATTTGTAGCTTCTCGAAGAGTATTAACAATTAGATTTAAATGTTTTTCTGATAGAGAAGGAAAGCTTCGCTTATCATCATCAAATTTCACTATATCTTGTATAGAAATATTGGTATTTTCTTTATTAGTATTTTTTCTTTGGTATTTTATATTATACTGAAAATCCGAATCCGGGATTTCCACATGCGGATTTTCAGTAAGTGGATTCCCGAATTCTATTCGAACTGCGTAACCTTGTGTTTTTAGTTCCTGTAAAGTTTCCTCTAACATTTCCGCAACATCTTCTTTAATTTGTCCGTAAATGTAAATTTGTTCTTTATGTTTTCCATTATCTAAAACTTTAACGCGAGCAACATATTTGTTATGTATTAATTCTTTAAGGGCCTTATAGTGTGCATCACGTCCGTTTTTAGAACGCTTAATAATATCTGGCATGGTAACTTTCCATACGCCCTCACGATGCGAACAAAATTGAATTAATAGGTATTTTGCCATTCCTGTAAGGTTAAAATCATCAAGTAGGGCGTTTTCTACAACGCTATGTCCCCGTTTTCGTGCGTGTTTAAATACGTCATTTGACATAAAAAATCCTCCATTTTTCGCCCCAACAAAATGTAGACATACCAAAATAGAGGATTCATATTTACGTTTTTTTTAAGTTATGCTACTATTTAAGTACCAACTTAATTTACGTATCTACAAAACCTCTGCTCCGGATTTTTAAAGGGTATCTGCCGCCAAGCTAAATGACCATTTAAAAATTTTTGTTGGGGTTTTTAATTTTATATAATAATCTTTGTCACAAAATCTGCATATCTGGAACAATCATAGCAGAATAATAAGGAAAAAAGAAGATAAACTGGAAAGCTTTACAAAGGTTAGTAGTGGGATGTATATTTTTACATGTGAGAAAAAACAAGTAAGCTAAAATATACTAATTAGCCAATGTAAAAACTAATAAAAATACATGTTAATGCACATTTAATTATATCGACAAATATAATATGCAATATTGCATATTATATTTCAGTTTCATCTTTTTGTATATTGATGTTTCTGAATATTATATATAGAGATATAATGTTTTTGCAAAATTACTATTAAAATAATTATTAATCTAATAGTAAAACTAATAAGAGGACACGTAATATAGTTTGAATGTTAAAATTCAAACTTGTTAAAAATATGGATATCATTAACATATACAATGAGGATCAAAAGAAAAATTTATTTGTACGGCATAAAAGCATTTCAAGATTATAAAACAGCTATTTGTATTTCGAACTACGTTAAGTTAAGGCGGTGGTCCATCGTCTTAGCAATAAAATTAATATTTAACTTATGGAATTTCTAAATCTGGTTATTATGTAATGGTTTAGAGATTTATTATAGTAATTAAATGAAAGCTACCTTATTTTGAGGAAGCTTTTTTATTTTTCTAAATTACTTATTAAGAGTATATTGAAGTGAAATTTAAAAAAGAGAATTTATAAAGATATAAAATTAATAGTAATTATAAGGGTCTTTATATGTTTTTATTATTATGGAAAATTGATTGATTTTCATATAGTATTATTTAAGTTGGATAATATTTCTTAATTAAATAATCTCATAAAGGGGTAAAAGATTTATGCAATTACAGTACCAGAAAAAAAAGAAGAAATGGTTTATCCTTGGGATAATAATATTAATGGCTATTGTTGTAGGTATCAATATTTTTATGATGCAAGGAAAGAAAATGAATGTAAAAGAAGCGGAAGCTGTAAGTTTCGAGAAAGTAACAGAGCGTAAGTTTAATAGTACGAAATTAATTTCGGGGCAAGTAAAACCAGGAAATATAGAAAGTTTTTACACAGATCCAACAAAAGGAAGAGTGAAAGAGATTGAGGTAAAAGAAGGACAAGAGATAGAAAAAGGAACAAAATTATTTTCTTATGAAAATGAAGAAATTAATTTACAGATGAAGCAGGTTGAGCTTGATCAAAAGATGATAGATATGCGTTATGATCAAGGAAAAAAGAAAATTGATTCATTGAAGAAGGAAATTAAGAAAGCAAAAAATAGCGTTGCTACAAAAGAAGTAATAGTTCCAATGGAAGAGCAAGTAAGCGAGTTAGAAATGCAGCAAAAAACAATTGAGCTCGAGAAAGAAAAAGAAAAGTTACAAAAAGAAGAAATGCAGAAGAAACAGAATGAAGTAACAGCCTCAATGGAAGAGCAAGTAAGCGAGTTAGAAATGCAGCAAAAAACAATTGAGCTTGAAAAAGAAAAAGGAAAGTTACAAAAAGAAGAACTACAAAAGAAACAGAAAGAACTTACGATTTATAGTAATTTCGCTGGCGTTGTACAAAAGTTAGATAAGGATGCGGCACAAAGTTCATCCCAGGCTATTGGTGGACAAGGAAAAGCATTTTTACAAATTGCCTCCAAAGATCCGTTCCAAATTCAGGGAACATTAACAGAGCTTCAGAAATCACAAATTCAAAAGGACCAAACGTTTACTGTAACTGCAAAGGCAAATAGTAAGAAAAAATGGACAGGTAAGATTACAGAAATAAGTGAATTCCCGACAAGTGCAGAAATGGCTCAGGCTACAGGCGGCATGGGGGAAGGAACTCAAACTATGTCTCAATATACATATAAAGCAAGTCTTGATAGTCAAGATGGCCTATCTCCAGGTTATCACGTTTCTTTACAAGTAAACCTAGAAAACAAACCGATGCTTGCTGTTCCAAGCAAGAGCATTGTAGAAAAGGGCGATGATACATTTGTTTATATCGAGGAAAAAGGAAGACTTCATAAGCAAAATGTAAAGAAAGGTGCTACTGATGGAGACTGGACAGAGATTATTGAAGGCGCTACATTGGGGCAAAAGGTGGTTGAAAATCCTTCCGACAACGTGTATGACGGAATGGAAGTGAAAGAGAAATGATTACGTTAAATAATATTTCTAAAACATATTATCAAGGTAAGTTGACAGTGCCAATTTTACACGGTATTAGTTTAACGATTCAAAGTGGTGAGTTTGTCTCTATTATGGGGCCGTCTGGTTCTGGTAAATCAACGTTGATGAATATTATTGGTTGTTTAGATCGCCCGACAGATGGTGAGTATATATTAAATGATGTCAATATCTTAACAGCGGACGAGGAAAAATTGGCTTTGATTCGCAATGAATATATCGGATTCGTATTCCAGCACTTTAACTTATTACCACGTCTTTCAGCAATGGAAAATGTTGAACTTCCGCTTATTTATAGTGGGGTAAAAAAAACTGAGCGGCGCCAACGTGCGCTTGAAGCACTTGATAAAGTGGGATTGTCTGACAGGTTTCATCATCTACCAAGTGAGCTATCAGGTGGACAGAAGCAACGTGTAGCAATCGCAAGGTCAATTGCGAATAACCCAAAATTTATTATGGCTGATGAGCCGACAGGTGCACTTGATACAAAATCAAGTGAGCAAATTATGGATATATTTACAAATTTAAATATAGAAGGTACGACCATTGTTATGATTACACATGAAGAAGAGGTAGCTGACTATTCTTCTCGTCGTATTGTACTGCGAGATGGGAAAATTACAGAAGATAGAAGGTATGCGATATGAGTTTATTAGATAGTCTAAAAATTGCTGTTTCTTCTATAATAGCTCATAAATTACGTTCTGCTCTTACAATGCTTGGGATTATTATTGGCGTGGGTTCTATTATTACTGTCGTTGCGATTGGACAAGGCGGGGAGGCAATGTTAAAATCGCAATTTGCTGGATCTGGAAATCAAACCGTCTCTATTAATTATAATGTTGATTTAAATGATCCTATGGGAATGGACATGTCTGATTCCCCTAAAATAACAGAGGAAGACATTTTTGAAATAAAAAAGATTCAAGAAATTTCACATGTTGTAACAACAAATTCCAGTACGGAGCCGCTTGATATTGAAGATAAAAAAGAAATGGTGAATGTTACTGGTCTAGATAGTGAGTATTTTGCAGTAAATAAAATAAAATTGTTAAAGGGACGTTCCTTACAAGAATCCGATGTAGATCAAGGTAATAACGTTGTTATGATTAGTAAACAAATGGAAGAAAAGTTGTTTAAAGATGCCAATCCAGTCGGTAAAATTATTGAAATGAAAGGTCAACCAATGCAAATTATTGGTGTCTATAAATCAGATAATGAGTTTATGGGAATAGGCTCGTCTGAAGCATTAATTCCTATTTCATTATGGCCGATATTGTATGGGGAAGATAAAATTCAAAATATTTCTGTACAAGCAAAAAATGTGGATCTTTTGGAAAAGGCAGGCGAAAAAGCTGTGGCTGTATTAAATAGCCGCAAGCCAAGTGATGCAACTGGAAAATATGAAGTGCTGAACTTAAAAGCACTTCAAGAAGGTATTTCTCAGGTAACAAATATTATGACTATGATTATTGGAGGAATTGCTAGTATTTCATTAGTTGTTGGTGGTATTGGTGTGATGAATATTATGCTTGTATCTGTCACAGAACGTACACGTGAAATTGGTATACGCAAAGCTCTTGGAGCAACTCGTAGTAAAATTTTGCTTCAATTCTTAATTGAAGCTGTTATGTTAACTCTTCTTGGTGGATTAATTGGAATTGGTCTTGGATATGGAGGAGCATATGCTATTTCGAAATTTGCGAAATGGCCACCACTTGTTTCATGGGAAGTCGTTATAGGAGGGGTATTATTTTCTATGATACTCGGTATAATTTTCGGATTAATGCCAGCAAATAAAGCTGCGAAACTAGATCCGATTGAAGCACTTCGTTACGAATAAGCTTGCTAGTATGATAGACGTTTCTACATACTAAATAATTTAGTTGGTGGTTTCTAGTTTTTCGAAGAATATGTGAACCATCAGCTAGAACGAGTGATATATAAACAAGGAGGATTTATAATGGAAACAAATGTAACAACAGAGAATCTTGTTGGAAAACCATCACTGCTAGGAATGTTTACTTCTCCTAGCGCACAATTTACAAGGCTTAAAAGTACCAAAAAGGTGTGG
Source organism: Bacillus sp. PK3-067 (assembly GCF_056738645.1). NCBI lineage: Bacteria > Bacillati > Bacillota > Bacilli > Caryophanales > Bacillaceae > Bacillus > Bacillus sp. PK3-067. The sequence goes on from NZ_CP096493.1 coordinate 65,616, forward strand.
GGAATTTTCTTCTTGGTTGCTTTCTTACAATCACTTATCAACGGAGTAACTACATATGTATCACAGAATACTCCAGAAATGCTTGAACTAAAAAAACAATTTGGTGACGATATGCAAGAATCTATGGGACTATTAATTGGAAAAGCAATAGGAACAGGATTCTTGGGAGCAATGATTGGAACATTATTTGTAGCAATAGTATATAAGGTATTCATGGTGTTTTTTGGGAATGATACATCGTATAAAAAAATAGTTGGAATTATTACCTATGCAAGTATTGTACTTCTTACAGGGGCACTCCTAAATGCACTGTTAACGCTTATTTTTGGTGGAGGTATCACTGGTTATACTAATTTGGCTTTCTTATTTCCAGAAGGGACAATTGCGTATGGAATTGCTAGTACAATCGAAATCTTTCACTTATGGTACATGTTTTTAATTTGGATTGGATTACAAACGACAGCAGGATTAAGTAAGGTGAAATCTGCAGTTCCAATTGTTGTGATATTTCTTATTCAATCAGCTGTTACAAGCTTTTTTACCATAGTATTAGCGTCTCTTATGGAATACGTAAAGTAAATAATGGTAAAAGGGTTGAGTACCTTTGTTGGCACGATAAAAAAACGAAGTCTTTCAAAAGACTTCGTTTTTTTATGTCCCAAAAACTACAATAGTTAGTGGTAATGACTTATTTATATGTTCTTTAATTTTTTTGATCTTTTTTCTTAAAACCATCTTTGTAGAAACTCAACACAATTCCGGCACTAACAATAATGCTAAGGGCACTAATATAGTTTTTATCCTTAAGAGACATATAAACTAACGGAATAACAACTATTAATGTAATTACAGCTAAAATAACAGATCTAATATTCACAACTTTCTCCCCTTAAATAAAC
>NZ_CP096494.1:0-7839 GCF_056738645.1 Bacillus sp. PK3-067
GAACACAAACAACTATACACTCTCTATATACAAGCTACCTAGTACAACACATACACCTAAAGGAGTATACAACCTCGTATACAAGACACTATCCCTCATAAGTTATTTAGTAGGCTTTTTAAGAAACCCTATGTCCTTGCTTAAGTCGTAGTACACTAGAAACCTTTCTTAATACTCTTTAGTAGTCTTTCGGTAAATAGTATAAGAATCATAGAGAAGTGGTAGCCCGTACAAAAGAAAAAAGAGTGGTGGTTGCTCACGCTTGAAAAACCCAAAAAGAATTACTTAAGTTATTTAGTATCCTTTTTAAGAAAATCAGTTTAAAAAGCTATAAAAAACTATTGTTTTACGTGTTTCTAAATAGCGTTAAAACGGCTCTATACCAACAAAGAAAAGAGCAAAGAAAAACCCCAACCCCTTTTATAAATACTCTTTAGTATGCTTTTTAAGAAAAAGTAGTAGAAAAGCTATTAATTAACGTCTTTTTAATGCCGATAAAATAACCAAAAAAAGCTACTTGCACCCCGCAAATAGCTCATGTTAATATCTAATTGTGTGAAGCAAAGTTTAAGTGGTACTGCTTATGTTCTCGTGGTGGAGAACGTACTACTTGTAATATTGTTTAAATTGAGTATAAAAGCAAGTCTTTGGAATAAGACACTTCAAGTCTTTTTCCCCAATGAGTTGAGATACAATACTTTCAAAGCTGGCCGGCTCTGATTCATTGTATACCAACTCTATTTTTTTGCCTTCATTCTCTAAAACCGTCTTATAAATTGTACATTCTCTCTCGCTTTCCTTAGCGTGTGCCACGCCTTGTCTTACGATTTCTACCACGTTACCCTCAACTAACTTCTCAATCTGTTTAGTGATATTATTCTTTCTACAATCTACATACTTTTGAATAGTGTTATAGCTGAAATAAAACTCTCCATTTGGCTTCATATAGCGTTTTCCATGCATTAGGAATGCAAAGCCCAGGCGTTTTAATTCTATTCGTCCTGGAAGCTGTAAGAGTGCTTTAATCTCACCTTCATAAATACTTATTTTTCTTCTAGCACCAATTTTATAGTTGTTATTGAATACAAGGTCAACCAATCTATTAGTTTCTCTTTCAAACATAACAGTGTCGTAATCGTTGAACATGTCTTTTGGTGTGTTGCAAAGGATATTGAGAATGACTGTTTTCACGTCTTCTCTTTCCATTTTTTCAATGCATTTAAGGTATGTAGCTAATTTCAGCGTTGTATTATGTCTCGTATATTTGTAAATAAGTGAGTTTGCGTCTCGAACCTGCTTCATCTCTTTTGCAAGGTCATCAAGACTGTATACATCAAGATTGACATTCGTTGAAACATTATCCAAAAAGACTGCATTTTCTTTATCAAGCGTTAGTTTTTCACCACGTTCAATTATAAGCCCTTCTCGTTCCGCTACACGCTTTAATAAGTCATTTAATACTATTTGTTTGACAGGGAATAAAAACTCGTCTATCGGGCTGTTAGATAGGTCTAAAGGCGATACAATACCAGCATAGTTACCAGTTTTATAATGTGAGCAAAAAGGTAGCTTCACTGCTTGCTTTTCTGTTGGTCGTAACTCGATTACGTTCTTGTTTTCTCCGACCATTGCGATAACCTGCTTGTACAACAGTTGTAAATCATCATACATAATGATGTTGTCTAGGTATAAAGTGACATGATATCCTTTCCCACCACTATTAAATACGAATATACGACTTCTATTGATTCCATATTCACTTTCTAAGGCGTCTATCAGCCTCATAGTAACGTCTTTTGCTCTTTCCCTAGCGTCTACATCAAATACAATAAACTTTGTACCAGTAGCGCCACCAAAAACGCCTAAATTATTCCCGCCACTAATATGAGTAATGATATCTTTGTCAGTTGGAGCGCTCCGTTTATGTATCCAGCCTTTTTTATTTGTGACAATCTTCTTTTTGACATAGTTTTCTTTTGGTAGATATAAGTCTTTTATAGACTCTAGCACCATATGTTGTTGGTATTCTTGCATTAAAAAAACCCCTTCTTCTAATTGTAAGTACAACGAAACAGAGGTATTGTGCATTCTTTATATAGTTGGTATAATAACTATATAAATCTTATACAAAAATGCCTCTATAAAATGTGTACAGAATTACCTCTGTATAAACTTTATACTGCATTATCTCTGTATAAAACATGTTCGGAATTACCTCTTTTAAAAAAGGAATCCGTTCAATCTAATTGAATGCAATATGCCTAGAGAGCGCTTTATACCTGTTGTTTTGGTCGACAGAAGGTATAAGGCGTTTTTCGTTGTCATTTATTGCTATTATACTACGAATATGGTCGAATAAATAGACTTCTAGAAAGAAAGTCGTTGTGATATCATATACTACTTGCTTTCAAGTAACATACAGCGTACCTGTTCTTCATTATCTTTCATGTATGTATTAAATCTATTTAATCATATATTATAATTATAATTATTTATTTATATTAAGATTAACAGATATTATGCTTATTTCAATTGGTTTGTCACGACGCACATTAATTGAACACATTCTGAAAGGCGATCCATGTCAACATTATTTAATGTTGCATATTCATTCTCATTCGGGTTTGCTTCCTCTAGCATTTCATTTAATCCCTCTACCAACCAAAAAAACTTTCCTTCTAATAACCCTTTTTCACTATTGCTCATCGTCATTTCCTCCTAGTTTTGGTTTCGAAACTTTTTACATAAAAAGAGATGGACTATTGCCCGCTATCCATTCTCTTTTTTAAGCTTTTTGTTTCTGTCATTAATCCCTGTTACCTTAGCTAATTCAATCCATTCTTCAACTTTCTCTTCGCCAAAATCGACTATGTTTTTGGCAATCATACGCTCCATCTTGTATGCTTTTTCGGCGTCTTTGATGTTATCTACACCATAGTAGCCCATCTTACTTGAATAGAACGTCTCAAACTTATCTTTTCTTACAGGCATTGTTTCACCTCATTTACAAACATAGTATATAACGGTTTCGAAACCGTGTAAATATATTTATTGTAATTTATATACATATTTTCTAACATTTACCTATCGAAAATACCCTTCTTTTGTTATATCCAATTAAAAGGCTCAAAAAAAGAGCCAGTTTATCGGGCTGACTCTTTGCGAGGGTGGGGATAACGTTCCACACTTAATAGTTACAAGTTGAGATAATAGACTTATAAAAATAAGTTGTTTTTCTCTATGAAATTGTATCTTCAGTATATCACCCGTATAGCAATCTCATTTGCTACTTTGTATACATAGAAAAAAGACGCTAGTTTTCGCCAGCGCCTTCTTCCCAATCTATTGTCACTTGTACAGAAATCTAGAGGTAGAAAAAATAGAAGATAATAAACAATTAAAGCAATTAGTAACCCTTATATTGTACAAAACATTTAACTGCTTCACAAAGTTTATCTAACTGTTTCGGCTTCCAACTCTTCAATAACTGTTTCTAACGCTTCGATTTTGCCTTCTAAACGTAGTTTTGTTTCTTCCCTCACAATAACATCACGCTCTTGTACGTCAATACGACGGCTTTCCAGCTCAATTTTAGTAAGGTTAATCATATTCATGTGTTCACTGCTTGCACCTTGTAATGAATATAACAGGGCGTTTAAATCAGTCTTATCAATTTTACGCTCACAGAATAGCTTCATTAAGGCTTTACGTGTGATTAAAGCGTCTTTCGGTGTATCAATATTAATATTCACGTCAATCGGCTTCTTTTTGGCTGTCGTTTTCATTTTAGTAGTCATTTTGTCTCCCTCCTAACGCTCGTTTAATGTTTCTTACTATATTTGATTGCCTACCATCAATCATGTTGCCATCTTCATCTAAGTAAGTATTATGAATAGATGTATCTTTGACTTTCATTCGGTTATAAATAATCTTTAGTTGAGCATATGTAAGTTTCCCACTGTCATACAGGGCTTTCACATCATCCCAGGACAAACTATATATACCGTGCTTTTCTAGTCCTAACTCCTGCTCTAAACCCCTGATAGTTTCAATGTTATGAATGTATTGGGCTGTTTCAGGCGTCGGCTCACCGTTAATGTAATGTAGTTGCATCTTTTGTCAATGCCTTTCTTACAACTGGACTTAATCCAGCTAAATTTTGTTCGTGCGCTTCTTTTATGTTGGTGCTCGGTCTTGTATAAAGAATATCGCCTTTTACCCACTTTAGAAGTCCTTCAGTTGGGTCGGTTTCCTCTCTTACCGTGCTATGTTTCATAATTACCGCATAGTGTTTAGGGTCGGTTTTACGCCAGTATTCCAGCTCCTTCGCATGCATAGAGCCGTTATGATTCACATTGCATTTACACCGTTCAAAATGACTTTCGCAAACGTCACAAAAAGGGTCAATATTACCGTTGATAGCCACTATATTTCTAGCTTTTGTTTTCTCCAACTTCTCTGCTATGTCATGTTCACTATTCGCTAGAATTACTATGCCATTAGGCGTTCTTGCGGTTTGTAGCTTGTTTAATCGTTTAGCAAGGCTTTTTACTGTCGCCAATACCTTCACCTCTCATAACGGCTAATAAGAGTGCTTTACGGTTATTTCCGTTCAACCTTTTTTTCTCGTATGATTTGCGGTCGCTCTTGATGTTTAGCATTGTATCTACAAATAGGGTTCTTGTTTCGTTCTTATCCATGTCCTTCTCCTTTACGTAATAAGCCCAATACTAGACTTATTGACCTTCGAGTTCTTGGTTAAAAGCGTCTCTTGCTACCTCTTCATTTGGTCTTGTGTCTACTACTGGGAATAGCGTTTCTTCTCCAGACATGTCACCAGCTATTTTTGAGCTTAATAAGGCGTCTTTGTATTGTTCCACTGCTTCTTCTCGTGTCATTAGTGAAAATTGAGAGTTAAAGGCGTCTCGTTCGGCTTTTAAGACATCATAAATTGATTTAATATTGTTACGTTCTGCCACTGTATATTCTTCTGGCGCTTGTTCCATATACACCCGGTTTGCGTCTGCAATTTGAAAGGCTCTTTCATCTTCAAATACTGGAATATCTGCTTTACTATCAACAAAATTAATCTCTTTGCCGTCAATCTCATGCATTGCTTTTACATATAACTCTGATAATAGTTGTTTCTGCTCTGTTTCAAATTGGGCTTTTCTTTCCGCTAGTGCTTGTGCTTCTGCTTCAAAACCTGCTAAACCTTCATTAAATGTTTCTCGTTGATTAAAAAACTCTTGTTTTAACAGTCCTTTATAGTCTGGTCGATGTACGTCACCTTTGATATATCGTTTATTTGCCATTTCATTCATCCTCCAATGTATAGTTTCCGTCTAGAAAGCCTTTTGGGGCTTCTCCTGTCTCTTTGTACGTGTTTTTTAACTCTTCATATAGTTTTGTGCTCAATCGGACGTCTTCGTTTGTATATCCGCCGTATCGTTTGTTTACAGTGTCCCGTGCTTCTTTGTGGTTGCTTGCTTTACCACGTCCTAATACGATTCCTCTATCTTCTACACGCCAGTTAATCCCTTCACCAGTGATTGTAGTTATTAGTTTCTTACTCATTTATTTAGCTCCTTGTGAAATGCCTGAGCTTCTGCACTTTGTTTTAGTGCGGATACACCTTTTTCCTTTTCGGGCACTTTACCAGCGAGACTCTTTTTAATAGATTTCTTTGCTTCTGTTTGGATTAACGCTTTTACAATAGCAATACGCTCATTCATGATGCGAGTGTCTTTGTTCTGTACCATGCTTGCTAAACTGCTTGGTAGTCCTGCGTTGTTTAAACGTGTTTCTGCTATTTCTAACAACTCCTTACTCTTTTTAATGTTATTCGCTTCAGCAAATGCACTATCGAGCCTTTCCATTGCTTGTGTGCGCTCCTGCTGGATTCGTTCGGCTTCGTCACGATTCGCTAAAGCTTGGTTAACTGCTTCGTCAATATCCGATTTTGTAAAAGTTTCTTCTGTTTGTTGGTCTGTATCATGTTGTTGTTCGTTCTCTAACATATCCGTTTCGCTCCCAATCATAGTCAATATAACGATGTATTAAATTGTCGCTACAATTAATATATAATTAGATTTGTTGTTCCATTTAACACTTTGTATACATAAAACTCATCACACAAAACTGCTGATTAAAAAGATTGGCTGGGAAGTCAGCTTATCTTTTAAAGTCGTATCCAAACGCCGAAAAGTTACCAAAAAAAATCGTCTGTTGGGTTTTATTTTTCGCCCGATACCCCCCGTTGTACCCCCGATGGTTACAACGAGTTAAAACGATTCCCCAGTGAAGAACGTCCATGAGTGAATATAATTGTGAAATATTTCACATAAAGTAAACATAATGTATGTTATAGGTAGTCATAATAGAAATGCTGTTATATCAACGTTTGTCGAGTCCTAGGGATAATGTATAAAGATAGTAGATATATAGATAATCAAATTATGCAATGACATACACAAATATACATGGATTCCCTACCAATATTCATGATTCTATTCAATCCTTTTTGGGCTTCCTGTCCTCCTTCATATACCGATGTATGCATTACTAATTTTTCCGATATAACGACAAAAAAACAGTACAAATTGTACCTAATATTTTTACACATATTCAAGAGAAAAACATGCTTATTTCATTATGTTAAATAGATTTGGATTGACTTTTAATAAGAAAGGGAAATCCCTTCTTACTCGTCATATGGACGAAATTTTTCTCGCAATCCTTCTAATTCTTCTTTTTTGGCTTCTATATCAGCTTTTAGAAATAAACTCACATTCCCTAGCTTTTTAATTGGCGTTAACTTACCAGACTTAATCATAACACTCATACGGGAACGGCTAACGCCTAAAATCTCCATCGCCTCTGAAGTGATAAGAACTTCTTCTCTGATAAAATTCTCGACTTCTTCCCTAGAATTTAAATGATACTTCATTATTCTTCACCTCTCATACATAACTTAATTATAAACATGATAGTATACACAATCCCTGCAACTATACATATCCAATCCAACGTAGTCATTACACTAAAATCATTGGCTATTGCCCACAAAAATAAAATAACAAATACAGTTAAATCAATTGGTTTTATTTTCTTCATCATTTTTCGGTGACGGATGTTATAATAGTAATGAGGGGAATATGGCTGTCAACCCTTCCCCTCATCTTGCTTATTTGCGTTTACGTTTGTTACGTTTACGCTTTTTGCTTTGTTGTAGTTTCTTAGTCGCTTTAGTGTGGATGTCTAAACCAACGTTTATGATTCCGAACACTGAAGCGATTATTGCTACAACATCTTTAATTGTTTCCATCACCTTGCCTCACCTCCTTATAATCTTATTATACTATGGCTATCAACATTTGTAAATAGGTTTTTTTAAATTTGTTTAAGAAAGTTGAAAGAAATAAAAAAAGAGTCGCTGGACTCTATCACTCTCTATCTATTACATACCCTCTCATTACTCACACCTTCCTATCAGCACCACAATATCTCTTATAGTTATTTAGTACCCTTTTGGGAACAACACAACTAATCATATATACAACCGTCCTCTATTCGTTATATAGAAGCAACCTATATAGAAGGTATCAGCAACACTACACACACCACCTGTTATATATAGTATGACTTCCCTTCTCGCTACTCATTGACAACCACTCATAACATACACTCTGTAATACTCTATAGAAGAAAGCCTTCACTCTTTGTTCATTCATCATGTCATTGCATTCATGTTGTAAGTAGTGTCAACCAATCCTTCTATACTATCAATACTCTTTAACAATCTATTGAACAATACAACCAGCAATAAGAGAAGGCATA